>JBDRNF010000231.1:0-9628 GCA_043811435.1 Pseudomonadota bacterium | reverse complement strand
TCCCGGTTTCTGACGGGTGGGGGCCCGGGGTTTCCCCGGCGCGCCCCCAACCCCGCCCCGGTGTTTTGGGGCCCGGGGGGCGGCCGGCACGACAGCTGGGAAGCTGCGTAATTACGCGGTCACGGCTTGCGCGAGTTCTTCCTCATCGAGTTCGTCCTCGACCGGCGAGAAGGTGCTCAGCGGCTTGGTCGAAAGCGTGATCGGCTTGCGGTTGCCGTAGGATGATGGCGCGGCGCGGCTGGTCGGGGTTTCGCGGGACAGCGCGTAAAGGGTGGAACCTACCCGTCCGCCCAGCTGGATCAGTTCGCGTTCGCTGCAGCTTGCGGCGATCGAAAGCGCCAGCGAGTGCAGATGGCTCCGGCGATAGCAGAACAGCGCCAGCATGGCCCGGACGTCGGAGGAAACGCTCTCCACCAGCACCGGCAGGCCGTTCTCGTTGGCGCGGTACATCTCGCCAAGCAACTCGTCCCTGACCGGGCAGAAATCGTTTTCGTAGGCGTCGCGGCTTGAAAACATGGCGGCTCTCCCTGACCGCGAGGATGCAGCGCAACCTTCTAACGAAAGGTTAACCAAGGGCCCCTGTAGTGACACGGGTATCTTGACCGTGCCGAATCAGTCTTGCCGCAGCGATTCGCAAAACTACCGGTCCCGCTGCCAGCGGGATCAGCCGTTCGCCGCCATGAAGATCGACAGGCCGAAACCGGTGAGATGATGCAGCGCCTGGTCGACGCCGATCAGCGTCCAGAACCACGGATGTTCGTGGGTCACGCCGAATGTCGACGAGCAGATCCCCTTGGCGCGGTCGATCGTGATGTGAATGAGAAAATCGATGATGGCGACGAACCAGAACTTCGGCGCGATGATGAGAATCAACGTCATGGCCACCGCGAGATGCACCAGGCAGTGCGCCAGCAGCGGCAGCGCCCAGCCGGTCTTCTGGTCCTTGCCGATCGCCATCCAGGAATTCTGCAGCACGAAATCCGCGATGATGTGCTTCACGGTGAGAAGCATCATCCACCCGACCAGCGCACCTACCGGGACCGACGACGACATGGTGGGAAACAACAAGGCTGACGCCCTTCGCTGGGACTGATGGGGACGGACCGGAGGCGTTCAGCGCAACTCTTCTCAAACCCGGACAATTTGTCCGGTATTTGTCATTTATGGCATCTCCTGTGTCGGATTGCACCTGTGGGAGGTTCGAAAATCCCGAGGTGTGGCCCAACGGCGATAATCGGCCGGCGCGGAATATCGTCCGGCGACCGAAACGAACGCAAAAAGCCCCGGCCGAGGGCCGGGGCTTTGAACCGTTCGGGATGGGTATTGAGATCAGTAGCGCGCGACGACCGGGCCGCCGAACTTGTAGTTGATGCGGGCGGTGACGACATCGACGTCCTGGCTGATGTTGTCGATCGTGGAGAGCACGCCGGCTGCGTTGGTGAAGTTCACGTCGCGATCGCCCATGAACATGTGATTGTACTCGACGCCGAACGACCAGTTCGGGGTGAAGCCATATTCGAGGCCGACGCCGACGACGGCGCCCCAGCGCGTTTCAGTAGCCGAGTCGAAAAGCACGTTGGTGCCGGTGAAGCGGTGCTCGTAACGGTTTTCGGTAACCGCGGCGCCGCCCTTGATGTAGCCCAGGACGTTATTCCAGGCATAGCCGATCTGACCCGTGAACAGGCCAAAGCTGCGAACCTCGGAGTTTGCCGTGGCGTCGCCCGGAACAATGATGAACTGCTGGCTGACGCGCGAACCGCTCATGTCGGACCAGTTGCCCTGGGCTTCCAGACCGAACACATAGGCGCCGGCCTGCCAGCGATAGCCGACCTGGCCACCGGCAACGGCTCCGGACGCATCGTGGCAACCTTCGGGAGCGAGCAGACCGGCGACGGGAACGACGTCCCAGCAACTGTGGCTCCAGCCGCCGCCGGCGTTGGCGCCGACGTAGAAGCCGGACCAGTTGTACATCGCCGCGATCATCGGGGGCGCCTTGGTATAGGGACGAGCGGCCATGTCGGCTGCGGAGGCAGCGTTCACGAGACCGAGGCTCAACACCGCTCCACCGAGAAGCGCGATAAATTTGGACTGCATGGGAAGATCCCCCCTTTGAATTGAATTCGATGAGCCTAATGAGCCCCGATTGCCGGCCGAAACAAGCGGAACCCGCGGTTCCCCGCCGAAACGCCGCACTATGCTGGAGCGATGCGACATTTCTGCAATAGTCGCCCTTCGATTCAGCTCGAAATCGGACCAAAATGGACTGACCTCGAATCAAGTTCCCAAGGGAACTCAAATACTTAAGGTTCCATTAACCATAAAATTGCCACGCTCTGATTCGTCCTCGCGCGTCCCCCTCCCCCGGCGAAACCGGACTCAGCCCACCACGGCACTTTGCCCCGCCGCCAGCGCGCGGGCCCTGATCTCCGCGATGGTGCGCTTGAGCGCGGCCTGCCGCGGATCGGGCGCGGCCGCCGCGCGGGCCTGCGCCACCGCGCCGGCCAGGTCCGCAAGCGGCAGCACGCCGTCGAAGGTCGGCTTGGCGAGGCCATCGATGATCGCATGCCAGTCGGCGAGGCCCTGGCGACAGGCGGCGCCGTAGCCCTGCACCATGGTCGCGGTCTGCACGATCGCCGAGGCGGACTCGGGCTGCCGGGTCAGGGCGCGATCGATCATGTGCAGCCAGCGCTCGACCCAGACCCGCTCCCTGGCATAGCGCACCGAGAACCGCCGCCAGCGCCGCAGCGACGCCTCGATCTTCAGGCGGCCAATGTGCCAGCGGTTCCTGGTGCTGAAGCGGATCGAGACCTGTTTGCGCGTCCATCCCATGCGCTCGAAGAGGCGCAGAAGCGGCTCGGCGATCGCCGCAGGCAGCGCCTCGACCAGTTCATCGAGCCGGAATTTCCTGACGTCGTCCTTCGTGGGACCGCCGGCGCCGGAATTCACCTCGGCGAGCTTCAGCTGCGCGATCCGGATCGGGTCCTGATAGCTCATGCGCATCGCCATCAGGCGTGCGATCTCGCCGAACATCGCGTCGTCGACGCTGGGCTTGCCGATGAAGCGCCGCAGCCGGTCCACATAGAGTCTCGCGTAGCGCGCGCCCTGATAGTCCATCAGCAGATGAATGCCCTCGCTGACGTCGGGCTCCACGGCGTCGGGCAGGCCGGCGGGCAGGGACGGCGGCGTGCCGTCGCCCTCGCCGATGAAATCGGCGAACAGGTAGCGCAGCGAGGACAGGAAGCTTGCCACTGCGGCGATCCGGCTTACGGGGCGGGTTTCGGCGCCGCAGGCGCCGGCGCGAGGGCGGTCTGCTGCGCCAGCCGCTGCTCCAGCTTCTCGATGTTCTCGAACAGCCTGGCGCTGGCCAGGCGCAGGAAATAGAAGCCGAATTCCGGGTTTTGCACGTACAATTCCTCGACCTTGGTGTAGCTGACGCTGAGGATTTTGCCGCCCTCGATGCATTCCAGCGTCTGGGTTCGCATGTTCGAGGGCGACAGCATGCCGAGTTCGCCGACGATGGCGCCGACCGGCAGCTCGATGCCGGATTCGACCAGCTTGAAGCGGCCGGAGACGATGTAGAGCATGTCCTCGGCCTTCTCGTCCTTGTAGAACAGCACGTCACCGGCGGCGCATTTGCGCTCGGTCATGAACGGCTTCAGCCAGTCCATCGACAGATCCCCCTGGACCGACTTCTTCACCTCCCGCACCAGCTGCAGCATCTGGTGCAGCCGATAGGAATTGACCGTGAGCACCAGCATCTGCACCACGATGATCAGGTAATTGCGGGCCGGGATCGCGGTCGCGATCAGGACGAGGTTGGTGCAGATGCCGAGCACCCGCAGCGGGATCATGGTCCGCATGGTGGTGGTCGCGATCACGAAAACCGTCGCGAACACCGCGCCTACCGTGCCGGCGTGTTGGGCGATATGTGAGGTATCCATGGCAAGCCAACCAGCTTTAAGGGAGTGACGAGAAATCGCGTTGCAGCGCGCCCCGTCATCGTAATGACGGCGGGCCGCTTTTGATATACGGAGAAAACGCGACGATTGGATGGGGATTTCGGCCGATTCGGGGCCGGCATGGCCGGAATGCGGTATTCCGGGCGGAATCGGAAGCGCCGCGGGGGGCCGGCCGGCAGGCCGCGTTCTCGCGGCGCGATGCGCCCGAGCTTTGCCAGGGAAGATGTGCGCCGCCTGGTCAGAGGGCGCAGGGAAGACCGGGTGCGCGCTGCACCCGCGGTCTCATGTGCAAACTCGTGCAACAAAAAAACGCACATGAGCATACAGGTTCAGCGGGAAACACCCGGCCTTCCCTGCGCAATGGCTCTACGGCTTATCCCGCGCTCACCCCGGAGTAATGCGCTGTCCAGTCTCCGTCATCGGGCGGAAACCGGCGCCTTGGCCCGGTCGGGCTCGCAGCACCTCCGCCGGACTTGACGCCAGCAACGGGCGTCGGGTCCACACGATTTCGCCGTACGCTAGGGTGCCGTCCGTCTGCCCGCCGTCCGCTCGCTCACGGAGTTGATCCCGCCCCGCGAACCGCCTGCGCGCCCGACACCGTCGCGTCCACCGCTCCCCAGCCCACGTTTCGTGACGATCATGATACGCCCCTCTGAACGGGCCGGGATGGCGAGGAATGTGCCGGTGATTTGGGGGTGGAGTCAAGAGAAAATTCTGATTTTCGGAATTTATTTTAGACGGGTATGTAGCCCTCCCCACCAATCTGATCAGCTCACATTTACGCACGCGCATAAGTTGTAGTACGTTGAGTTGAGGGTGAAGCTCATGCGATTCTCTAAGTATTTCGGTCTGAATCAAAAACAGGCTGAGCTTGATTTTGTCGATATCGATGTGTCGCGAGACACTAGGCTATTTCTCGATCCATACTCAATTCAGATAAAGGACAACGAATTTAGTTCGAGATCTGCTGACCAGATTAAGACGTATTTTTCAGCGGTGATGGAAGCGCTACGAGCTAACGACCTCGACCACGCAAGGTACCTCACTAGCCATTTATCCGAGCCACGTGAGACGTTTCTGGGATTCTCAAAAGGGCAACCTAAAGGACGAGGCGTCGGACGCTTTCAGGCTGATCAATTGCTTTCAGCGTTCCGGAGGAGCAGAGCCTTTCAAAGCGGAATGCTGTCTGACTTAGCCGAAGCAGAACTTTTTATAGATGGCATTTCAAGCGACAAGATCTCCGACCTGACGACAAACGTAATCAGGAAATCTTTGATCGAGTATACTCAGGCCGAGTGTCATCTCCACGGTATACAGTTGGAGCGAGCTGTCGCCTGCGCGCCTGTTTGGGACGAAGTAGAGCGTGACTGGCACCACGGATATGCACCGTTGCCAATCGTTGATGGGTTACCTGTGATTCTCGTTCCAAAGTACTTTGTCAGATGGCGGCCTTCGTTGGATAGTCAGGAATTCTATAATCATCATATGATTGAATTTCTGCGCGACGACTTAATCGCAAAGGGCTCTAGCCTTGTACGACTATTCAAGAAATCGAAGCGCCCATTCATTGCAAAAACGACCGTCAAAGAAAGACATCCGTTCGTAAAGGACCATCTTGCAAAGTTCGCTCGCGAAAACCCGCAAGTTCTAGAGGCTTATAAGCAGATCCAAGGAGCCAAAGGCGCCTTGGGTACAGAGGATATGGAAAAAGACTTCGATGAGCGTGCTTTTGCGAAGTCCTTAGCTGCAGCATTGGAAAAGATTGCGCCGGGAATGCGCAACGCGGGTCGATATCACAAATTTATCCTTGGATGTTTGACCTTCATTTTCTACCCAGAACTCACGAATCCTGTCAAAGAGCACGAATTGAACCAAGGCAGGAAGCGGGTTGACATCAAATTTACGAACGCTGCCGAAATCGGTTTTTTTCGGAGAATGGCTGAAAGTGCCAATACCCGATCATTGAGCGTCTTCATTGAGTGCAAAAATTACTCTAACGATCTCGGGAACCCGGAAATTGATCAACTTCTAGCGCGCTTCGATCTTCGTCGGGGGAAAGTCGGGTTTGTTCTCTGTCGGACATTGTTGGACGAGAAGCTTATGCTTGAGAGATGCCGTGATGCAGCTAAGTCGGATCAAGGTTACGTTATCGTACTGACCGACGCCAAGGTTCAAAGGATACTGGGTCTTATTGCTGAGGCCAAACGAGACAACATCTCGACCTACCTCTTTTCCTTACTCGGCGAACTAACCGACTAGCGACTTAGCTTTTCTAAATTCGCGGACGGGCGAGCTGAAGGCATCATCCCCCTCTTCGTCGAACATCGCGGGCCCCGCCTTAGCCGAAATTCGCTCAGGGGGGAATTAGACCTGAACCTCTGGACTGGCTACGCCTCGCCGTATCAGGCTCTTTCGCACCGACGCCGCCTCCCAGTGTCCAACGCAGATTTCTCGCGCTCAGCGAAATGCCTCGCGCCGGGGCGCGCTCGGAGAGATGGTCGAGCACCTCCGGGGCAGATGGACCGGCGGCACGAGGCGCGCGCCCTGGCAAAAGAACTTGCCGCGCCCGGCAGTCGGGAAATTGTACTCGTCCTTCACCGGGTCACTCCGCATCCGCCTTCGCTCGGGGGCGAGGCCTCACGATGGATCGTCCGGCGTTTCGGTAATCTCTGCGACAGCCTCGGTATCAGCAGGCGGCGACATTTCGAGCGGCTCAAGAACGACCATGTCGCCGATCTTGCTGATTCTGACTTGCTCGCCCGCGAAGCGGAACTCTTCGGGCAATTCCACGGCCTGGTCCTCGCCCAGCATAAACAGTTTTGCCGTTACACTCATGACCGGCCTCCTTTTGCCAAGAATTCGATCGTCGCCCCCACTCGGCGCGGCGGACCTTCAGGCCGCGTCGGCCACGGCGCGGACCTGCAGACGGACGCCCGTCTCCTGCTGCAGGACGCCGATGACTCCAAGCAGATTGTCAGCCGTGGGATTGCCTGACGGCCCGAACATCCGCATCAGGCTCTTGGGTGACCGATCCATTGCCTTGCCGAGCCGTTCGAAGCCAATGGTGGCGTTGATGCAGGAACGCAGCGCTGCGCGGCCTTCTTCCACGTTACCATCGAGCAGCGCCTGCATGGCTTCGGCGAGCAAGGCCTGCCGAAATTTGATATCGCGACGCGCCCGCGCCTGCACCGTCTCGCGAAAACTCCTGGTCAGGGGCATGGTCACTTCCTCTTGGCGCGTTCGGCAGCCTTGCGCGCCTTGTAGCTGCGCCAATGGCGCAACGCCGCCTCAATATCGTTCTGCTGCCGCTTCTTGGTGCCGCCGCCCAGCAGAATCACCAGCACTTTGCCGTCCCAGCCGAAATAGACGCGATAGCCGGGACCCCGGTCGATTCTCAGTTCCGAGACCCCTTCGCCGAGCGCTTTCGCGTTCGAGGTATTGCCCTCGCCAAGCCGGTCGATGGCAATGGTTACCCAGGCACTGGCCTGATGGTCGAGGCCATCGAACCATCGCCGGAAAGGACTGAACTCCTGCTCGGTGATGAATTCTTCGACGCGGATCATATGGTATCACTTATGTTACTATATGCAAGTGCGTTTCCGGCGGAGCGTTTCGGGGATCAGCGGGGTCAGGCGTGGTAGTATAGTGCAACCCACGGGCAGTACGACATCCCGTCGACTATTTTGCCCGGACGATCACAGCACCGATTGAGCAAGCCATGCTGACGACCAAACGCAAGCCGGCGACGATTGGCGAAATCCTGACCGAGGAATTCATGAAACCGGTCGGCCTGACGCAGGGCGCGCTGGCTGACGCCATGGGCGTGCAGCGCAAACACGTCAACGAACTGTGCAACGACCGCCGCAACGTGACCGCGGCGACCGCCCTCATTCTCGCCCGCGTGTTCGGCAACAGCCCGGATTTCTGGCTCAACGTGCAGCGGCGAACCGACCTGTGGGAAGCGATGCATTCCCCGCGCGAACGCAAGCGGATCGAGCGGGCACGGCCGCTGACGGATGCGGCGTGAGGCTGCAGAACTTGCGGAGGGGATTCTGCAGCGAGGATGGGCGTCCTCGCCGAGTGCCAGCAGGACAAAATTGCCCGCGGCGCCCGTCACCTCGCGCCGGTCAGCTTCTTCAGATCATCGTTGATCCGCGACTGCCAGCCGTCGCCCTGGGCGCGGTAGTGATCGATGACCCGTTCGTCCAGCCGCAAGGTGATCTGCTTCTTCGTCGGCGTCTTCTGCGACCCGCGCTGCCCCGGCCGGCGCTTTGGCAGCACGGCCAGCAATTCCGCCGGCAGCACGTCGCGCGCCGGGCGCATTCTGGCGATGTCGGCCTTGGTCAGCTGGCGGACTTCGCCATCGGCGCCGGTCAGCGGCGGCCTCCTGGTTTCAGGTTTTTTCGGCATGATAGCGAACCTCGCGTCGACTGGCCTTGCGAAAACTGATGATCCGAACGCCGCCTTCGACCGGCGTGAAGCAGATCGAATGCAGCCGATCCCCCAGATGGCCCAGCGCCACGAATCGTGGCTCGGGATAGTCCCGGCGGGAGTCCCTGTCATAGATCGCGTCAGCCCAATCGAAATCGTGCGCCCGGTCGAACGGGAGCCCGCGCAGCCTCGCATTGCGCTCGCTCTTCGCGGGATCGAATTCAATTCGCACAGCTTAGTGTAGTTACAAAAAGCAAAAATGCAACAGACCTCCGGATCACTGGAGACCATCCCTTCCTCGCGTCGTTGACGGCCTCCCCGCACCGCGTCATGGAGAACGACGAATAATGGAGAAGCCGTGATGGAAAAGAACCGGCCCGAAGCCACTGAGCCCGCCAGCACGCCGGTCCTGGATATCGCCGGCGCGCGCGCCACCATTCGCCTCAACCGCCCGAAACATCTGAACCGGCTGCAGCCCGACGACCTCGACGCGCTGATGGTTCTGTTCGAGCGGATCGAGGCCGATCCTGACGTCCGGGTGCTGGTGCTGACCGGCACCGGCCGCGCCTTCAGCGCCGGCTACGATCTCGGGTCGATCGCCAAGCGCGCCGGCGCCGCGGCGGAGGAGCCAACCGCCGGATCGGCGTTCGAGATCGTGGTCGACCGGCTCGAGGACCTCGCGGTGCCGACCATCTGCCGGCTCAATGGCGGGGTCTATGGCGGCTCGACCGATCTGGCGCTGGCCTGCGATTTCCGCATCGGCGTCGACAGCTGCGAGATGTTCATGCCGGCGGCGCGGCTGGGCCTGCATTATTACAAGAGCGGCATCAAGCGCTACGTCTCGCGGCTCGGCGCCGACAACGCGCGGAAACTGTTTTTGACCGCCGAGAAGATCGACGCCGCGGAGATGCTGCGGATCGGCTACCTCACCGCGATGGCGCCGGCCGCGGCGCTGGATGCGGAGGTCGACCGGCTGGCCGCGGTGCTCGCGGGCAATGCACCGGTGGCGATGGCCGGCATGAAGCGCGCCATCAACGAGTTCGCCCATGGCAGGCTGGACGAAGCGGCCGCCGACCGCCGCGCCCGCGACAGCATGCGCGGCGCCGAGATCAAGGAAGGCATCAAGGCGTTCTCGGAAAAGCGGAAGCCGAACTTCTGAGCGCTTTTCTTCTCCCCTCCCCCCGCGAAGCGGTGGGGAGGGGTCGGGGGTGGGGGGTCTATCGGCGTATTCAACTGAC
>JBDRNF010000230.1:0-16473 GCA_043811435.1 Pseudomonadota bacterium | reverse complement strand
CCGACCCCTCCCCACCACGCGCAAGGGCGCGTGGGAGGAGGGGAGAAGAATCGCCAGGCGACGCGGTCTACGCCTTCGGCCCGCCGCTTTTCTCGGCGGCGCGGCGCATGGCTTCGGCCAGCGCGCCGCCGGCGGATGACTGTTGCGACTTCGGCGCCGATGAGGTCATCGACTTCGCGGGGATATCGCGCGACCTTTCCGGCGGCTTGCGCTCGCCCTTGGCGCCGATCTCGTCGTCAAGCCGCAGCGTCAGGGCGATGCGCTTGCGGGCGACCTCGACCTCCAGCACCTTGACCTTGACGATGTCGCCCGACTTCACCACCTCGCGCGGATCCTTGATGAAGGTTTTCGACATCGCGGAGATGTGCACCAGGCCGTCCTGGTGCACGCCGATGTCGACGAAGGCGCCGAACGCCGCCACGTTGGTGACGGTGCCTTCGAGGATCATGCCTTTCTTGAGATCGTTCAGGGTCTCGACGCCCTCCTTGAACACCGCGGCCTTGAAGGCCGGACGCGGATCGCGGCCCGGCTTTTCCAGCTCGCGCAGGATGTCGGTCACCGTCGGCAAACCGAAGGTGTCGTCAACGAAGGCCTGCGGCTTCAACTGGCGCACGATCTCGGCATTGCCGATCAGCGCCTTGATGTCGCTTTTGGTCGCGGTGAGAATCTTGCGCACCACCGGATAGGCTTCCGGATGCACGCCGGAGGCGTCGAGCGGATCCTCGCCGCCCTGGATGCGCAGGAAGCCGGCGCATTGCTCGAACGCCTTCGGACCCAGCCGCGGCACTTCCTTCAGCGCCTTGCGCGACTTGAACGGGCCGTTGGCGTCGCGGTGCTGCACGATGCTCTGCGCCAGCCCCGAGCCGATGCCCGACACCCGCGCCAGTAGCGGCGCCGAGGCGGTGTTGGCGTCGACCCCGACGACATTGACGCAGTCCTCCACGACGGCATCGAGCGAGCGTGCCAGCTTGCTCTCGCCGAGGTCGTGCTGGTACTGCCCGACCCCGATCGCCTTGGGGTCGATCTTGACCAGTTCGGCCAGCGGATCCTGCAGCCGCCGCGCGATCGACACCGCGCCGCGCAAGGTGACGTCCAGTTCCGGCAATTCCTCGGAGGCAAAGGCCGAGGCCGAATAGACCGACGCGCCGGCCTCCGACACCACGATCTTCGACATCTTCAGATCCGGCAGCAGTTTGACCAGCTCCATCGCCAGCTTGTCGGTTTCGCGCGACGCGGTGCCGTTGCCGATCGCGATCAGGTCCACGCGGTGCGCGACCGCGAGTTTCCCCAGCGTCGCCAGCGCCTCGTCCCAGCGCTTCTGCGGTTCATGCGGATAGACCGCCGTGGTGGCCACCACCTTGCCGGTGGCGTCGACGATCGCGACCTTGACGCCGGAGCGGAAGCCGGGATCGAGGCCCATGGTGACGCGGGCGCCCGCGGGTGCGGCCAGCAGCAGGTCGCGCAGATTGGACGCGAACACCCGCACGGCTTCCTGCTCGGCCGCATTCCACAGCCGCATCCGCAGATCGATGTTGAGATGGACCTGGATCTTGGTGCGCCAGGCCCAGCGCGCGGTCTCCACCAGCCATTTGTCGCCGGGGCGGCCCTGATCGGAGATCAGAAAACGCTGCATGATCTTCATCTCGTGCGAGCTGACCGCGGCCGGCGTGGCGGCGACCGGCTCGGGCAGCATCTGCAAATCGAGAATCTCTTCCTTCTCGCCGCGGAACATGGCGAGGATGCGATGCGACGGCAGTTTCGTCAGAGGCTCGCTGAAGTCGAAATAATCCTTGAACTTCTCGCCCTCGGTCTTCTTGCCCTTGCGCACCGTGGAGGTCATCAGGCCGCTCGACCACATCTGCTCGCGCAGCGCGCCGATCAGATCGGCGTCCTCGGCGAAACGTTCGACCAGGATGGCGCGCGCGCCGTCGAGCGCGGCGGCGGCATCGGCCACCTGTTTTTCGGCATCGACGAACGGTTTCGCCGCGACATTCGGATCGTTCTGCGGCTGGGTCAGCAACATGTCCGCCAGCGGCTCCAGTCCGGCCTCCTTGGCGATCTCGGCCTTGGTGCGGCGCTTTGGCTTGAACGGCAGATAGATGTCTTCCAGCCGTCCCTTACTGTCGGCGGCGAGGATGGCGGCTTCAAGGGCCGCATCGAGCTTGCCCTGTTCGCGCACCGAATTGAGGATCGCGGTGCGGCGCTCCTCGAGTTCGCGCAGATAGTTCAGGCGCTCTTCCAGCGTGCGCAGTTGCGCGTCGTCGAGCGCGCCGGTGATTTCCTTGCGGTAGCGCGCCACGAACGGCACCGTGGCACCGCCGTCGAGCAGCGTCACCGTCGCTTCGACCTGCTGCTCGCGAACGCCGAGCTCTTCCGCAATCTGCCGATAGATGTTTGCCACGCGCAATCCTTCTTGAAGCCGTCGCCGCCGGTGAATCGCCCGCCGCGGGAGCACGCTTATGAACCATCGCCGCGCGCTTCATCAACCCGGCATCGAACAAATTGTTCTGTGGACGAAGCTGATCAGCCGACGCCTTCTCCGAACCTCATCCCCGCGCAACGGCTTCGCCGTTGTCGCTGGAGGAGCAGCGCGGCTTCGCGCTGCGTCTCGAAGGATGGCCGCGAGCACCCCGTTGCCGCCATCCTTCGAGACGCTTGCCATCGGGCCGCGCTGTGCGCGGTCCCGGTGTCAAGCTCCTCAGGATGAGGTCTGTATTTGTTTCACAACATAAAGGTGGATCGATGGCATCTTACTGTGTAGACGGACGCTCCCCCTCAGGAAGCGCCCATGTCGATCTGCGGACTTGATTTCGGAACGTCGAATACCACGCTCGGCATCATCGAAGGCGATGCGCCTGTCTTGACGGCGCTGGAGGCGGGCCAGACCACGATTCCCAGCGCGATTTTCTATGAAACCGACGGCGCGGTGCGGATCGGCCGCAAGGCGATCGAGAGTTATGTCGAGGGCGCCCCCGGTCGGCTGATGCGCAGCCTCAAATCGGTGCTGGGCACCTCGCTGATCGAGGAGACCACGTGGCTGGGACGGGAGCGGACCAGCTTTCGCGACGTCATCGCCTATTATCTGGGCGCGGTGAAGCGGCGCGCCGAACAGGCCACCGGCCGCGAACTGCGCGACGTGGTGCATGGCCGTCCCGTGCACTTCGTCGACAATGCCGACGACGCCGACCGCAAAGCCGAGCAGACCCTGCGCGACATCGCCCACGAAATCGGCTTCGACCAGGTCACCTTCCAGTTCGAGCCGATCGCGGCATCGCTGGATTATGAGCGCCAGATTTCGGCGGAGGAAATCGCGCTGATCGCCGATATCGGCGGCGGCACCTCGGATTTCTCGATCGTGCGGCTGGGGCCGCAGCGCCACGGCAAAGTCGACCGCTCCCAGGACATCCTCGCCAATGACGGCGTGCGCATCGGCGGCACCGATTTCGACCGCCAGCTCAGCCTTGGCGTCGTCATGCCGCTGTTCGGCTTCGGCAGTCCGATGAAACGCCCCGGCCTCGACGTGCCCTCGAGCTATTTTCATGACCTCGCGACCTGGTCGAACATCAACCGCATGTACGAGCCGCGCGTGCTCGCCGACATCCGCCAGGTGCGGCAGGAGGCCCGCGAGCCGGAACTGCTCAACCGGCTGGTGCGTGTGGTCGAGGAGCAGCGCGGCCATACGCTGGCGATGGAGGTCGAGGACGCCAAGATCGCGCTGTCCGACGCGCGCCGGGCCGACATTCCCCTGCAATGGGTCGCGCCCGGCCTCGCCGCCGAAATCGGCCGGCCCGATCTGGTCAGTCACACCAAACAGTTGGCCGACCGCGTCGCGGCCCGCATCAGGATCTGTCTCGTCCAGGCCGGCTTGACCGCCGGCGATATCGACGCGGTGTTCCTGACCGGCGGTTCGGTACGGCTCGCCCATGTCCGCAAGGCCATCACCAGGGCGCTGCCGTCGGCCCGGGTCGTCGAGGGCGACACCTTCGGCGCGGTCGGCAAGGGCCTGACGCTGGAGGCGCTGCGGCGCTACGGGCCGGGGAAATGAGGCCGATACCGCTGATCGACTGGCAGCTATTTGCAATGCCTCCCCGGCAATTGCATAGTCGATCCAACGAAATGCCGGGACGGCAATTGGGGAAAGAAAAATGGCGGACGCCGATCTGGATGTCGTAATCCGGCAGCTTGCGAAGCAACAATACAAGGGTCTGATGGCGGCCGCCAAGAAGCGGCGGGATCGCTACGCCGGCCTCGCCGCCAAGGCGAAAAACGCCGAGGCCAAGGCCCGATTGAAGCTGGTGGCGAAAAATACCATGGAGCAGGCCACCGCGGCCGCAAGGCGGCTGCAGATTTCCGCCGACAACGCCGCCGACAGCTACGCCCGCTCGATGCGCCAGGCGGCCGAGGCCCCGCCGCCGGCCAAACAGCCGGTCGCGAAACCCGTGAAGAAGGCGGTCAAGAAGGCCTCCAAGAAAGCCAAGGCCTGAGAAAGCGCCCTTGGGGTAGCGGATGGATCTCAAGCAACTGCGCACCTTCCGGGCGGTCGCGGAGCTCGGAAGCCTGAGCAAGGCGGCCGACCGGCTGCGGGCCGCCCAGCCGGCGCTGAGCCGGCACATCAAGCTGCTCGAGCACGAGCTGCGGGTGGAGCTCTTCATCCGCAACGGCCGCGGCATGCTGCTGACCAGCGCCGGCCAGATCCTGCTCGACCGCACCACCGGCTTGGTGCGCCAGATCGAACAGGTGCGCGACGATATTCAATCGGCCAGCGGCAAGCCGTCCGGGCGGGTCATCCTCGGCCTGGTGCCGACGGTCAGCGCCGTGTTGTCGGGGCGGCTGGCCCGCCGCATCATCACGGATTTGCCCGATATCTCGCTGCGCATCGTCGAAAGCTATGGCGGCCATCTGGTCGAGTGGCTGCACCGCGGCGAGATGGATCTGGCCATCACCTACGGCCCCGCCGATGACCTGCATCTTTCCGTTCACTCGATCGGCCACGAGGACCTTGCGGTGGTCGGTCCGCCGGGTTCGGGCCTAGGAAAGAAGAAGCAGGTCGAGCTGGAATGGCTGGTCAGGCAAAAGCTGATCCTTCCCAGCATCTCGCATGGCCTGCGGGCGCTGCTGGAAAAGGCCGTTGCCCGCAAGAAACTGACTCTCAACGCCATGATCGAGGCAGATTCCTACCGCGCCCAGATCGCGCTGATGGAAGAGGGGCTGGGCTACACGCTGTTGCCGGCGTCCGCGATACGCGCGGAGCTGGCAGCGAAGCGCCTGGAGATGGCGGCGCTGGTCAACCCCTCGGTTTCCCGCGAACTGCTGCTGGCATCGCCGATCGCGCGCCCGTCATCGATCGCCACCAGCACCATCTCGGCGCTGATCCTGGCCGAGATCGAGCAGCTGGCCAAGGAAGGCCTCTGGAACATCAAGCTGGCGAGCTGAACTCCGCACCGGCGGCGACTCACCTCTCCCCGCTTGCGGGGAGAGGTCGGAATTCGCGTCAGCGAATTTCGGGTGAGGGGGACTATCCGCGAGTCGAATGCTCTGAGAGAGCCCCTCACCCCGACCCTCTCCCCGTGAAGAACGGGGAGAGGGAGAAGTTGTTTCGCCGCTTCAACCCGACCTGATCACTCCGGTTCAGTTGTAGAGCGCCTCGTCGCCGAGGACGGACTGCCGGAAGCGCGTGGTGAGGATGACGCCATCGGCCGGCGGCAGGGTAAAGACCAGGGCTTCGGGACTGATCTTCACCAGCGCGAATACCGGTCCCTTGCCTTGATGGACGAGATCGCGGATCTCCGACACCTGCTCCATGGTTCGCACGGTTTGCGCGGTGCGGATGCCGGCGGCGAGCGCCATGCCCGCGAGGTCCACGCCGGACGCCGTGTGCGTCTTCTGCATGCCGGTCTCGCCGAACCGCTCGTTGTCGAGCACGGCGATGGTCAGGTTCGGCGGCTTCTCCACCGCGATGGTGGCGAGTGAGCCGATACCCATCAGCATCTCGCCGTCGCCGGTGACGACCAGCACCTTGCGCTTCGGCTGCGCCAGCGCGAGGCCGAGGCCCATCATCGCGGCGGCGCCCATCGCGCCCCACAGCGGAAAATTGTTGGCGTGGTCGCCGGCAGCCGAGACGTCCCAGTTCGGCGCGCCGAGGCCGGCGATGACGAGAATATCGCCGCGGTCGCGCAGCAGCTCGTTGACGACGTCGCGACGATGAAGCAGTGCATTCGGATTGGTCATTTGCGCGCCAGCTCCTTGAAGTTCTTGGCTCCCAGCACCCGCTGCCCGATCAGGACCGCGGCCGGCCGCCAGGTGTTGAAGGCGAGGTTCGCGGCGCCCAAGACGGTCGGCGCGACATCATCGGGGGTATCGGCGCGCGTCACGATGACGCCCATGGCCTCGAGGGCTGCCTGCGTGCCCTGCCCCATCGGGATCTGCCACGGGTTGAATTCGCCCCAGTCGCCGCGCATCGTCACCAGCATCAACAGCGGCATGTGGCAGATCGCGGGCAGCGACAGCATGTTGATGCAGTTGCCGACGCCGCTCGACTGCAGCAGCAGCACGCCGCGCTGGCCGCCGAGCCAGGCGCCGGCCAGCATGGCGACACCTTCCTCTTCCGTCGTCAGCGTGACGAGGCGGGTCTCCGGATCGGCATCGAAGGCGCGGATGAGACGGCTGTGGCCGGCATCCGGCACCATCGCGACCTGCTTGACGCCGGCATCCTTCAGGACGCGGTAGACATCGTCAGGCCATGACGGCAACGGCGCAGATGCCTTGTCTTTCGTCTTGGCTGTCGTTTCTGCCATCGAATGGCTCTCCTCAAGGTCGGATTGCGGGTCTGGCGCACACATAGATGGTTTTGGGGGCGCCCACGAAGCTCAATGTCGTTATGGCTTCTATCGCAAAATTGAAACTCTCGGCGAAGGCGCTAGATTGCGTGAAAGCCACCGCGCGCAGGATTTGCTCATGGCCGTCCCCTTCAAAACGATCCGCGCCCGCGCCGAGAAGCGCAAGGGCGGCGCCAGGGCGCTGAACAAACTGCTGCCGCCGAAGCCGGACCCGAAGGTGCTGGCCAGGCTCGGCGACGACCGCGTGCTGGCGGAGATGACCCGGCGGGCATTTTGCGCCGGCTTCGCCTGGAGCGTCATCGAAGCTAAATGGCCGGGGTTTGAGAAGGCGTTTCTCAAGTTCCAGCCGGGCAAGCTCACGCTGCAGCCGGATGATTTCTGGGACGGGCTGATGAAGGATGCAAGCATCGTCCGCAACGGCGCCAAGATCATGTCGGTCCGCGCCAATGCCGGCTTCGTCAGGGAGGTGGCGAAGGAACATGGCAGCTTCGGCAAGTTCCTGGCCCAATGGCCATCCTCCAACGAAGTCGGATTGCTCGAATTGCTGGCAAAACGCGGCAGCCGGCTCGGCGGCAATACCGGCCAGATGCTGTTGCGCTTCCTCGGCTGGGACGGGTTCGTGACCTCCAGGGACGTGGTCGCGTGCCTGCGCGATGCCGGCCTCGACGTGGCCGAGACGGTCACCTCGAAGCGCGATCTCGCCAGGGTGCAGGCGCAGTTCAACGCATGGGCCGAGGAGACCGGCCTGCCCTATACGCAGCTGTCGCGCATCTGCGCCTTGTCGATCGGCGAAAATTACAGCACGGAGACGCTGGCGCGTTTGGTTGATGGAGACGAGTGACGCCTGCGTCGTCGGCCTTCAAATCACGAAGAACCCGTGGCTGCCGTCGCGCTTGAGCTGTTCGACCAGGCCGTATTCCCAATCGAGATAGGCCTGCATGGCGCTCGCATCGACGTCGGTGCCCTCGTAGGGACGCCGGTAGCGGTGGGCCGGATCGGGCTTTGGTATTATCTGCGGCGGCCCCACTTCCAGCGCGCCGTCATAGCCGCCGTCGAGCACATAGACCTCCCAGCCCATTTGCGCGAGCCAGGACGCGGTCATGTCGGCGCGCACGTCCCTGTCGTCCGTCAGCAGGATGCGCGCGCCGCGCACCGGCGCGGCCATGTCGATCTCCTGCACCAGCTGGCCGCCCGGGTAATGGCGAAAGCCTGCGATGTGACCGGCGGCATATTCTTCGGCCGAGCGGACGTCGAAGCGATAGAGCGTGCGGTGGGGCTGCGCCGCCAGCGCCATCGTCTCTTCCACACCGAGCCGCCGGACGCCGGCGCGATAGGCGACGTCGCGGGCGTTGGCTTCGGCGCCCTCGAAGGCGCCGACCTCGCCGCGCCTGCTGGCGCCATGCTCTAGATTCTGTTTGGCCAGGGTCCAGCCGATCGTGCCGTTGCGCAACGCCACCACCTTGTTCGTGACGCCGGCGTTGATCAGCGACTGGGTGCCGATGATCGAGCGGGTGCGGCCGGCGCAATTGACGATGATGGTGGTCGCGGGATCCGGCGCCGCGCGGCCGGCGCGCAGCACCAGTTCGGCGCCGGGCACGCTGACGGAGCCCGGAATGTTCATGGTGGCGTATTCGTCGAATCGCCTGACATCCAGGATCGCGATATTGGCTCCGCTCGCGATCAGCGCCGCGACGTCGTCCGCCGGCAATGACGGCGTATGGCGGCGGGACTCGACCAGTTCGCCGAAGGCCTTTGCGTAGGAATTCACATCCTGGAAGATTTCATAACCCGCCGCCTGCCAGGCCTGCAGCCCGCCGGCGAGCTGGCGAACGTTGGTGTAGCCGAGTTCCTTGAGACGATCCGCGGCCTGCGCGACCAGGCCCTCGCCGGCGTCATAGACGACGACAGGCACATCCTTGCGCGGCAGCCGCGCTTCGGCTTCGAGCCCGATCCGGCCGGCCGCCATGTTGGCGGCAAACAGCGGATGGCCTGACGCGAAGGCGGCCTCGTGCCGCAAATCGAGCAACGCGATTTCCTCGCGCAGCAGCAGCATGCCGCGGACTTGCGAGGGGGTGATGGTGGGCAGGGTCATGAATTGCAGTCTGGACGAGGATGGATTGATGGCGTCATGGGCTTAACAGCCCGGCGGCATCCGGGATAGCCTCAGCAGGGCACTCCACCCTCAGGCAGCGCTCTCGAAGCCGTCATCACCGAGATGCTTCCGCAATTGCTCGACCCGCTGACGAATGAGATAAGGGCTGTCGTCGGGGCCCGGAATATAGACCGGCTTGCCGTCGCGACCGAACCGGAACACAGCGTCGCTTGCGTCCGCGCTGACCTCGCCGAATATCCGCTCCACCGCCGCAAAATCGCGATGCGGCGCAAAACCTATCGATTGCGACCAAACGGCGAGGTCGCGCAGCAGCTTGCGGGCGTAGGCCGGGTCGACCTCGACCATGGGCGCGTCGGCATTGATCGCCTCCATGTAGTCCTCGAAAGCTTCGCCATCGACCGCCTCGAACATCACGTCCTTGATGCCGAGACAACACGTGTCGAGCAGAAACGAACCCATCGTGACGTAATCGCGACTGGCGCCGCGCGCCAGAACCAGCATTCCCATGCCGACCTCGGACAGCGACTCGGTGAGAAGACAATGCTGGATGGGCGCATTGGAAGCGCGGAGCGCGCGAGCGGACAGGCTGTTCTCGATGGCCTCGGCCTGCCGTTTTTGCGCCACCACCTGTTTTCGCTTCTGTGCTTTCCTGCCGCGCTTCTGCGCCATGTTGACGGCCATGGCCATTCCTCCAGTGATTCGGACTTTCTCTATGATAGTCCTGCTGATTCCGCTTGGTAGAGCGGCGACGTGGCAATATTCTGGGGAAAAAGCAGTGAATGCGCCTGCGCGTCCGCCGGCGCACCATGGTTCCAACACGTCTCAGCCCGGTGGCCATGACCCTTTCAGCCGACGCCCTGTACAAGATGCCCGACGTCGAATTGCTGGCGGCCTATATCGAGGCCCGGCGACAATTCGTGGAGAAGAAATTCACGCGCGACACCCAGCGGGCGCGGCTGGAGTGGCTGCGGGCCAAGATGTTCACCGCCAGTTCGGGCGGGGTCACCGAGCGCAACATGGCGATCGACGTCTCGGAGGAAATTGCCCGCAAGGGCCAGGAGGTGCGCGAAATGACGCGCGAACTCGACCTGCTCAAGGTCGACGTCGACATCATCGCAATCGTCATTCGATCCCGCGGCGCACCGCCGGCGGGCGCGCATGGCGAGGACGCGGCGGAAAGAGAAAGCGGGCGCGAAGACCATTGAGGGCGTCGCGGCCGCCACCGCCGACCAAAGCTCTCGCCACGCGACTTCGCATTCCCGCGGCGCGATGCGCCCGAGGCTTTGCTTCAGTTTCGCCCTCCTGAGAAGAGAGGGCGCGGGGAAAGCCGGGCGCCGATTGCACCCGCGGTCGTGCGCATGGTGAGCGCACGAGTAGACCACAGGTTCAACCGGATCATCCGGCTTTCCCCGCGCGATGGTTTACGGCGTATACGTGATCTCCCCGGTGAGCCCTGCACTGTTGCCACCGTCGCCTTGCGGATTGACGATACATCGCAAGCCCGGTTGGGCCAAATGCATCTCCGCACGGCTTGACGCCAGCATGGGGGCGTCAGGACCACACGACTTCACCGTCCGCGCCCGCCTCGCCGAAGCTCTCGCCGGTCCTCGTGCGTCCCGGCAAGTTTCAGCAAAGACAGTTAGCAGCGTCGTCCGTCTGCGCGCCGGATCATCGCTCACGGAGTTCATTCCGCCCTGCGATCCCTTGCGCGCCCGACGCTGTCGCGTCCATCGCATCCCACCGCGCGTTCGTGACGTGCGCAACGCCCCTTGTCGGGTGAGACGGGCGAATTGCTAAAGGTGATTTGCCCGACGTGTTAAGCGAAATATTTTTGCTTCGAGGGCTTGACGTTCATTTCTGATAAACAGAAGCGATTTGCCCGTCGGGTGGCTTCACCCTCCCCTGGAGGGGGACCTGGAGGGGGACCTGGAGGGGGAGGGTCGGCTCGCGTGAGCGCAGCGAAAATGCGAGACGGGGTGGGGTGACAGACTCTCAACTCGGGCACTGGTCGAAACGAGAGACCGTCACCCCACCCCGTATCGCACCGCGCTTTCGCGCTACGCGATACGACCCTCCCCCTCCAGGGGAGGGTAAGTGATCGCTAATAGCACCGCGACGCCGCGATCGTATGCATCCTGCGATCGCCGAGCACATGCGCCATGAAACCGGGCGTTCCGAATATCTTTTCAAACGCCGCGTCGCGGATGTTGAGGCCGCCAGCATAGGCGCCGAAGGCCGGCATTACGGCGCGTTCGCCGTCGCAGGCAAAACAGCGGCGCTCCATCGAGCGGCCGCGGGTCGAGACCCGCGCCTTGGGATGCAGATGGCCGGCGATTTCGCCTGAGGCGCCTGACGGTTCGTGGCGGAACACGATCGGACCGATCGCGACTTGCTCGGCGACCACGCCGCCGAGATCGGACGGCAGCGCCGGGTCATGATTGCCTGATATCCAGATCCAGTCGCGCCGCGCCTGCAAGGCCGACAGCGCGTCGCGATCGGTGGCGGCGAGCCGGTCGTGCGCGCTGCGGTCATGAAAACTGTCGCCGAGCGCGATCACCATGCGCGGGTCGTGCCGCGCGATCACGGCAGCGAGGCGGCCGAGCGTCGCCACGGTATCGTAAGGCGGCAGCAGCACGCCGCGGGTGGCAAAGCTGGAGCCTTTTTCCAGATGCAGGTCGGAGACGACGAGCAGGCTCTGTTCTTCCCAGAATAATGCGCCGGAGAGATCGGCAACCAGGGTCACGCCGGCGATATTCAAAGCGTCTTTCGAGACGAAGGTGCGGGCAACATTCTCCGTCATGGCCGGGCTCGTCCCGGCCATCCACGTCTTGGCAACATCAAGAAAGACGTGGATGCCCGGGACAGGCCCGGGCATGACGATGTTGATATATTGGCGCGCAACGGATGCATCTTCTTCTACGACGTCGCCTCTTTCACCAGTTCTTCCGCGGCTTCCGCCAGCAGTTCGTCGGAGGCTTCGCCATAGACCGCTTCGCGGCCGATTTCCAGCATCACGGGCACGGCCAGCGGTGAAATCCGCGTCAGTTCCCGGTGGGTGATTCGCCCCTTGATTCGCGCCAGCATATCACTGAGCCGGCGGATATCGAGCAGGCCGGTGGCGGCGTCGGCGCGCGCGGCGCGCAGCAGCACGTGGTCGGGCTGGTGTTTTCGCAACACGTCGTAGATCAGGTCGGTCGAGAACAGCACCTGCCGCCTCGTCTTCTCCTCGCCCGTAAAACGCCGCGCGATCAGGCCGGAGATGATGGCGCAGGTGCGGAAGGTACGTTTCATCAAGGCGGATTCCGCCAGCCACGCCTCGAGGTCGTCGCCCAGCATGTCCGGATCGAACAGCGCGCTGAGGTCAAGCCTGCCCTGCCGGATCATCAACGACATGTCGCCGAGCCCCCACACCGCCAGCGCATATTCATTGGCGACGAAGCCGAGCGGCCGCACCCGCGCGCGCTCCATCCGCCGCGTCAGGAGCATGCCGAGGGTCTGGTGCGCCAGCCGCCCTTCGAACGGGTAACAGACGAGGTAATGCTTGTCGGCGCGCGGAAAGGTTTCCACCAGCAGTTCGCGCGCGCCGGGTACCCGCGACAGATGCGCCTGCAGCGACAGCCAGTCGCGCACCTGTTCCGGCAACGCCTTCCAGGCCCTGTCGTCATCGAGCAGTTTGCGGACGCGTTCGGCCAGATACGTCGAGAGCGGAAACTTGCCGCCCATATAGGACGGCACCTTGGCATCCGCGTCGTGGGCGCGCGAGACGTAGACCTGGTCTTCCGCCAGCGCCTCGTAGCGAACCACCTCGCCGCCGAAGACGAAGGTGTCGCCGACCACGAGGCCCTCGATGAAATATTCCTCGATCTGCCCCAGCATGCGGCCGCCGCGCCCGAGCGCGCCGGTCGATCCCGTGTTTCCCTTTGCTCCGCGCGAACGCACCAGCCGCACCTTCAGCATCGACTCTTCCACGATGGTGCCGACGTTGAGACGGTAGCTCTGCCGCACCCTGGGATTGGTGACGCGCCAGCGCGAGTCAGGTTTATTTGTCTTGTCCTGCTTGATGCGGGCAAAACGCTCATAGGTCTTGAGCGCGTAGCCGCCGGAGGCGACGAACTCGACCGTGTCGTCGAAATCGCTCCGCGCCAGGCCGGCATAGGGTGCGGCGGTCAGCACTTCGGCGTAGAGTTCGTCGGAGAGGAACGGCTCGCCGCAGGCGCAGCCAAGCACGTGCTGCGCCAGCACGTCGAGCGCGCCTGTGCGCAGCGGCGGAGTGTCCTGCGCGTTCTCCGCGACGGCATCGATGGCGACCCGGCATTCCAGCACCTCGAAGCGGTTGGCCGGAACCAGCACCGCGCGCGAGGCCTCGTCGATGCGGTGATTGGCGCGGCCGATTCGCTGCATCAGCCGCGAGGCGCCCTTCGGCGCGCCGATATTGATGACGAGATCGACATCGCCCCAGTCGACGCCGAGATCGAGCGAGGAGGTGCAGACCACGCCGCGCAGTTTGCCGGCCGCCATCGCGCCCTCGACCTTGCGGCGCTGGGCGACATCGAGCGAGCCGTGATGCAGCGCGATCGCGAGGTTGTCGTCGTTCATCCGCCACAGGTCCTGAAACAGCATCTCGGCCTGGCTGCGGGTGTTGACGAACACCAATGTGGTCTTGTTGGCTTTGATCAGATCGTAGACTTCGTTGAGCGCGTGGCGCGCGGAATGGCCGGCCCACGGCAGGCGCTCTTTGGTGTCGAGCATCTCGACGATGGGCGGCGCCGCGCCGCCGGCGACGACGATGTCGGCGGCTTCGCTGTTGCCGTCGCGCTGCGGCACCAGGAAGCGCGCCAGCGATTCCGGCTCGGCCACGGTGGCCGACAGCCCGATCGCGCGCATGTGCGGCGCCAACCGCCACAGCCGCGCCAGCCCGAGCGAGAGGAGATCGCCGCGCTTCGACGTCACCAGCGCGTGCAGCTCGTCGAGCACGATTCGCCTGAGCGAGCCGAACAGGAACGGCGCATCGTCGGACGACAGCAGCAGCGCCAGCTGTTCGGGCGTGGTCAGCAGGATATCCGGCGGATAACGCCGCTGCCGCTGCCGCCGCGACACCGGCGTGTCGCCGGTCCGGGTCTCGACCTTGATCGGCAATCCCATCCCGGCGATCGGCGCCTCCAGGTTCCGCGCGATATCGACCGCGAGCGCTTTCAAGGGCGAAATGTAGAGGGTGTGGAGGCCGCGGGAATTTGCGGCGCTGCGTCCAGCGGAGCCGAGGTTGGCGAACGACGGAGCGGCGGGCCCTTTCTTCTCCCCTCCCCCCGCGCGCGCAGCGCGTGGTGGGGAGGGGTCGGGGGTGGGGGGAGTTTCCGCCAGTTCGCTGCCAGTCGTACGCGCTGAGAGACCCCCCACCCCCGACCCCTCCCCGCCGCTACGCGGGGGGAGGGGGGAAGAAAGCTCCACCAGCGTCGGCAGAAATCCGGCCAGGGTCTTGCCGGCGCCGGTCGGGGCGATCAGCAGCGCCGAGCGGTCGTCGCGGGCTTTTTGCAGCAGATCAAGCTGATGCGCGCGGGGCGACCAGCCGCGGCCGGCGAACCAGCGCAGGAATTTTTCGGGCAGCAACGCGGGCGAAAGAGGCTCTGGTTCGGCGGATCTCACCGCCGCAGATTAGGCCCGCATGACGTGATCGGTCGAGCCGAAAAACCAAATAGTTTCAAATGTGTTACCGGCACATGACGGATCGATTTTCGCCGTGTGTAGCCGGCAAGGCACAGACAGGATGGGCCGCGACGGATAGGTTCCCTCCCGGAATGCAATTGGGAATTCAACGATGAAAAGACTCCTCGCCACGACGGCGTTTCTTGCGGTAGCGGCCAACGCCCAGGCGGCGGACCTTCGCGCCAGGGCGCCGTATCTCAAGGCGCCGGTCGCCATGGTGTACGACTGGACCGGATTTTATCTCGGCGTGAACGCCGGCGTCGGCATGGGCCGGGACTATACCCGCCTCGACGTTCCCGCCGCCCCTTCGTTCGAAGTATCCCACCTCAATCCGCAGGGCGCGCTCGGTGGCGGCCAGATCGGCTACAACTGGCAGACCAATTCCATCGTGGGTCCGGTGGTTCTCGGCGTCGAGGCCGACATCCAGGGCACGGGCATGAGCGACGCCCATACCTGTCTGCTCGGCTGCACCGCCGCGCTGAACGCCCAGTACAATCAGAAGCTCGACTGGTTCGGCACGGTTCGCGGCCGCATCGGTATCGCCAAGGGACCGGTCCTGAGCTATGTCACGGGCGGTTGGGCCTATGGCAGCGTCAAGACCACCCTCACGGAAACCGCCTTCGGAGGGACCGGTACATTCTCGTCCAACCAGAACCGCAGCGGCTGGGTCTATGGCAGCGGCGTCGAGGCCTCGCTCGGCGGCAACTGGACCGGCAAGATCGAATACCTCTACCTCAATCTCGGCGACCGGCAGGATGCCTTTATCCTGAACGGAGCCGCGCAGACCCTGACCACCGACATTCGCGAACACATCTTCCGGGTCGGCCTCAATTACCGCATCGGCGGCAACAGCAACTATGTGACGCCGCCGCCGGCGAACTGGGCCGGCTTCTATCTCGGCGGCAATATCGGCTCCGGCTACGCACGCGACCGCAGTTCGCTCGCCGTGAACCTCGGGCCGATCGGTACCGAACGGTTCAATCTGAGCCCAGAGGGCATCGTCGGCGGCATCCAGGCCGGCTACAATTGGCAGGCCTCGAACTGGGTGTTCGGCGTCGAAGCCGATATCCAGGCATCGGGCCAGCGCGACAAGCAGGCCTGCGTCGCGTTCTGCAACGGGGCTTCCTTCGCGGCCTATAACGCCAAGTTGCCCTGGTTCGGCACCGCGCGCGGCCGTCTCGGCTATTCGGTCGGCTCCACGCTGTTCTATGCCACCGGCGGTTACGCCTATGGCAACATCAAGACCCGCGTCAATTCGACCCTGTTCGGCGTAAACAACGACGTCGAGTTCTCGGACACCAAGGGCGGCTGGACCGTCGGCGGCGGCATCGAGACCCCGTTCACCCTGCTCGGGCTGCTTGGGCCGAACTGGACCACGAAGAGCGAGTATCTCTACATCGATCTCGGCTCGAGCTCGGGCGCCTTCACGACGCCTGTGGCCGGTGCTGGAATCATCACCGCCACCACCACCACCCGGGTCCAGGAACATATCTTCCGCACCGGGGTGAACTATCACTTCAACGCCCCGGTGATCGCGAAGTACTGATCGCGGCGACATCTCTCAAATCGAAAACCCCGGCCTCGCGGCCGGGGTTTTTTGTTGAGGGCAATCGCGACCGAGCAATCGTCGCGGTAGGGCGATGATGGCGCGGCAAGCTCGGTGCTCTCCCCTCCTCCCGCTGTGTCCGCCGAAGCCGCTTGGCGAAGGCGGGCGCAGCGGTGGGGAGGGGTCGGGGGTGGGGGGTCTATCAGCGCAAACGACTGACAGCGAATTTTCGGGAGCACACCCCACCCCCCACCCCACCCCCCCCCCCCCCAAGGCCC
>JBDRNF010000229.1:0-21235 GCA_043811435.1 Pseudomonadota bacterium | reverse complement strand
CAGGTCGAACGGCGGACGGTTGGTTTCCGCCAGCGCCGAGACGTAGAAGATCACGAACATCGGGAACAGCGGCCAGATGTACCAGTTCAGGATCGTCAGCTGCGGCAGGCCGATCAGGGTCGCAAGGCCACGGGTATGCTGCGCCTCGACCACGGCCGAGAGGTTCAGCGAGCCGACGCACAACAGCACCGTGATGATCACGAAGCCGATCGAGACCTCGTAGCTGACCATCTGCGCCGCCGAGCGCAGCGCCGCCAGGAAGGGATATTTCGAATTCGACGACCAGCCGGCCATGATGATGCCGTAAATCGACAGCGACGAGATCGCGAAGATATAGAGCACCCCGACATTGATGTCGGAAATGACCCAGCCGAGATCCATCGGGATCACCGCCCAGGCCGCCAGCGCCAGCACGCAGCTCACCAGCGGCGCCAGCAGGAACACGCCCTTGTTGGCGCCGGAGGGGATGATCGGCTCCTTCAGCACGAACTTCAGGAGATCGGCGAAGGACTGGAACAGGCCCCAGGGGCCGACGACGTTGGGTCCGCGCCGGATCTGTACCGCCGCCCAGATCTTGCGGTCGGCCAACAGGATGTAGGCGATCGCGACCAACAGAATGACGAGCAGCATGACGCTCTGCGCGATCATGATGATCAGCGGCCACAGGAAGCCGGTCCAGAATCCGCTTGCGAAAAATTCAGCCATCAGTTCACTCCGCCGCCGTCAGCATCTGCCCGGAGGCCAGGCGGGAACATTCCGCCATGATCGCTGACGCGCGTGCGATCGGGTTGGTCAGGTAAAAATCCTCGACGGTCTTGAACGGCGCCTTCTCGACGCTGCCGCCCTTGCCCGCCAGCGTCTTGACGTCACCAGCCTTGCCGGCCTCGATTTGGTCGATGCGCATCAGATGCGGCACGGCCTTGAACATCGCCTGCCGCAAGCCGCCAAGCGAGTCATACGGCAACTTCCTTCCCAGCACATCCGACAGCGCGCGGACGATCGCCCAGTCCTCGCGCGCCTCGCCCGGCGGGAACGAGGCGCGGTTGGCCATCTGCACCCTACCCTCGGTATTGACGTAGATACCGGATTTCTCGGTATAGGCCGCCCCCGGCAGGATGACGTCGGCGCGATGCGCGCCGCGGTCGCCGTGGGTGCCGATATAGACCACGAAGGTACCCTCTGGCACCTTGATGTCGTCCGCGCCGAGCAGGAACAGGACGTCGAGCGTGCCGAACGTCGTCATCTGCGCCGCGGTCAGGCCGCCGCCCGCGCCGGAGGCAAAGCCGATGTCGAGCGCGCCGACCCGCGACGCCGTATCGTGCAGGATGCCGAACCCGTTCCAGTCGCCCGTGACCGCGCCGACATCGAGCGCGAGCTTTGCCGTGGCGGCGAGAACCGCCGCCCCGTCGTGCCGCGCGGCCACGCCGGCGCCGACCAGCACGATTGGATGCTTCGCACCCTTCAGCACATTCGCGAAGGCATGCTTGCCGGCGGCGAGTTCGGCCAGCGAATCCGTGCCCGCGCCGAGATAGTCGTAGTCATAGGTGAGATCGGCCCTGGCGCCGATCACGCCGATCTTGAGCTGCCCGGTGCGCCAGCGCTTGCGGATGCGCGCATTGAGAACCGCCGCCTCCTTGCGCGGGTTCGACCCCACGATCAGCAATGCGTCGGCCTGCTCGATCCCGGCGATGGTCGGATTGAAAATGTAGGACGCGCGGCCGGCCTTGGGATCGAAGGCGTCGCCGCCCTGCACCGCCAGATTGCTGGAACCGGATTTGGCCAGCAGTTCCTTCAGCGCGAACATCTCCTCGACCGCGGCGAGATCGCCCGCGATGGCGCCGATCCGTTTGCCGTCGATGCGGCCGGCCTTGGCCGCGATAGCGCCGAACGCTTCCGACCACGACGCCGCGCGCAGCTTGCCGCCTTCCCTGAGGTAGGGACGATCGAGGCGCTGGGTGCGCAGGCCATCGACGACGTGCCGGGTCTTGTCGGAGATCCACTCCTCGTTCACCGCCTCGTTGACGCGCGGCAGGATTCGCATCACCTCGCGCCCGCGGGTATCGACCCGGATCGCCGAGCCGACGCCGTCCATCACGTCGATCGACTGGGTCTTGCCGAGTTCCCAGGGCCTGGCCGCGAAGGCATAGGGCTTCGAGGTCAGCGCGCCGACCGGGCAGATATCGACCAGATTGCCCTGCAGTTCCGAGGTCAGCGCCGACTCCAGATAGGTGGTGATCTCCATGTCCTCCCCGCGGCCGGTCGCGCCCATTTCCGGCACGCCGCAGATTTCGGCGGCAAAGCGGACACAGCGCGTGCACTGGATGCAGCGGTTCATCGAGGTCTTGACCAGCGCGCCGAGATATTTGTCCTCGACCGCGCGCTTGTTCTCCGCGAAGCGGCTGGTGTCGACGCCGTAGCCCATCGCCTGATCCTGCAGGTCGCACTCGCCGCCCTGATCGCAGATCGGACAATCCAGGGGATGGTTGATCAGCAGGAATTCCATCACGCCTTCGCGCGCCTTCCTGACCATCGGCGAGCGGGTCGAGATTTCCGGCGGCTCGCCCTTGGGGCCGGGACGGCAATCGCGCACCGCCCAGGCGCAGCTCGCCACCGGCTTCGGGCCGCCCTTCACCTCAACGAGGCACATCCGGCAATTGCCGGCGATCGACAGCCGCTCATGGTAGCAAAAGCGCGGAATTTCAGCGCCCGCCGCTTCACAGGCCTGCAGCAGCGTGAAGTCCGCGGGGACATCGATTTCCTTGCCATCGACGATGAGTATGGTCATTGCCTCAAGTCTTTCTCACCTTGCAGTCCGGGGCGGTGACGCCCAACCGCCGCATTTCCGAATCGATCCATCGCCGCGTCGCGCCGCTATACGTCGTCAGGTAAACGGGTTCAGCGGCCGCCCTTTCGCAGAGAAACGGCAGATGGCCCTTCAGGTCGTAATCGCACGTCGCCTGCCACTCGCGCCTGGAGTGGAACGCATCGACCGCTTCCTCGCACGCATACAGGAAATAGGAAACGAACGACTCGTACTGGACGAGGTCGCTTGCCGGCCCCGCCTTGAGGCGGTCGAGATCAGGCCTGGCGTATTGCGGATTCCTGAATTCGAGGTCGTTGTAGGCCTGATAGATCTGCCGTGCCCCCGCTTCATGGGCATTCTTGCCGAGCACATTGATCTGCATCAGAATCGCCACGAAGCCCAGCGCCGCCACCGCCGCCTGCGCGATCTGGCCCACCGTCCCGTATTTCTGCCACCAGAAGATGCTCGGTTGCGACATCGTCTTCATGATCTCAATGCGCTGCGTCTGACAATTCGAGACGTTTCTCGATTCGTTCGACGCGATGATCCAATCGATCCAGTCTTCGGTTCACCCCGGCCAAGCCTTCGTCGACTGACGTGACGCGCACCTTCACGTCCAGCATCTCATCGACGACGCGATCAAGTTTTGCATCGAAGCGACGTAGATATTGAAGAACAATGCTATCCGGTTCGTCAGCCATCGCTCCCTCCTACTCCGCCGCGACCATGTGGGCGGGATCGAGAATTCCGGCATCGTCGACATCCGCCTTGTGCGAATACTGGTCGATCCGTTCCTCGATCTCGTGACGGAAATGCGCGATCAGGCCCTGGATCGGCCACGCCGCGGCGTCGCCGAGCGCGCAGATGGTGTGACCCTCGACCTGCTTCGTCACTTCCAGCAGCATGTCGATCTCGCGCTTGTGGGCGCGGCCCTCGGCCATGCGGGTCAGCACCCGCCACATCCAGCCGGTGCCCTCGCGGCATGGCGTGCACTGGCCGCAGCTCTCGTGCTTGTAGAAATAGGAAATCCGCGCGATCGCCCGGATCAGGTCGGTCGACTTGTCCATCACGATGACGGCGGCGGTGCCAAGACCGGAGCGCAGCTTGCCGAGGCTGTCGAAATCCATCGGGGTATCGATGATCTGGTCGGCCGGCACCATGCGCACCGACGAACCGCCGGGAATCACCGCCTTGAGATTGTCCCAGCCGCCACGAACGCCGCCGCAGTGGCGCTCGATCAGTTCACGGAACGGAATCCCCATGGCTTCTTCGACGTTGCAGGGCCGCTCGACATGGCCGGAGATGCAGAACAGCTTGGTCCCGACATTGTTGGGCCGGCCGATGCCGGCGAACCATGCCGCGCCGCGGCGCAGGATGTCCGGCGCCACCGCGATCGATTCGACGTTGTTGACGGTGGTCGGGCAGCCGTAGAGGCCGACATTGGCCGGGAATGGCGGCTTCAGCCGCGGCATGCCCTTCTTGCCTTCGAGGCTTTCCAGCAGGGCGGTCTCTTCGCCGCAGATATAGGCGCCGGCGCCGTGGGTGACGTAGATGTCGAACGGCCAGCCGTTGATGTTGTCCTTGCCGACCAGCTTGGCTTCGTAGGCCTGATCGACCGCGGCCTGCAGATGCTCGCGCTCACGGATGAATTCGCCGCGCACGTAGATGTAGCAGGTATGCGCGTTCATCGCGAAGCTTGCGAGCAGGCAGCCCTCGACCAGAAGATGCGGATCGTGCCGCATGATCTCGCGGTCCTTGCAGGTGCCGGGCTCGGACTCGTCGGCATTGACCACGAGATAGCTCGGCCGGCCGTCGGTCGATTCCTTCGGCATGAACGACCATTTCAGCCCGGTCGGGAAGCCGGCCCCGCCGCGTCCGCGCAGGCCGGACGCCTTCATCTCGCTGATGATCCAGTCGCGGCCCTTGTCGATGATCGCCTTGGTGCCGTCCCAGGCGCCGCGGCGGCGCGCACCCTCGAGACCCCAGTCGTGGAGGCCGTAAAGGTTCTTGAAGATGCGGTCCTTGTCGTCGAGCATGACGTGAAACTTCCCTGGGAGGTCAGCGTTTGGACTGCATGCAGGCAAGGCCCGCGGCGCATCCGCCGCAGGTCAGCGCCGACAGCAGCCTTGAATCTCGCGACGCATTCGGCGCGCCGCGCTGCCCTGTGCGATCCTTGTTCATGTCGTCTCCTTCAGCGTGGTCAATCCACCCTCGGGGGCCGAAAACTGACGGTCGACCTGCGGACCCGGCTTCGGAGGATTGCCGGAGGCAAAGCCGTCCAGCACCTTACCGAAGCTTTCCTTGGTCAGGTCCTCGTAGGTGTCCTTCCAGATCAGCACCATCGGCGCGTTCACGCAGGCGCCCAGACACTCGACCTCTTCCCAGCTGAAATTGCCGTCCTTGGACAGATGGAAGGGATCGTGATGAATGCGGCTCTGGCACACTTCGATGATATCGCCGGCGCCGCGCAACCGGCAGGGCGTGGTGCCGCAGACCTGCACATGGGCCTTCTTGCCGACCGGCTGCAGCTGGAACATGGTGTAGAAGGTCGCAACCTCGAGCGCCCGGATGTAGGGCATGCCGAGCAAATCCGCGACGGCGCGGATCGCCGCCTCCGAAACCCATCCCTCGTGCTGTTCCTGGACGCGCCACAGGATCGGTATCACCGCGGAGGCCTGGCGGCCCTCCGGATATTTGGCGATCTGTTGCTTGGCCCAAGCGAGGTTCTCCGCTGTGAACGTGAAGCTCGCGGGCTGAAGTTCTTTCGGTGCAAGGCGGCGGACGGACATTGTCTCTCAGTCTCTCATTGCGCGCGGCGCGCGGCGCGCGGCGTTCAGGGCGCTGATCCGGTCTTGCCAGAAAGCGCTTGCGGTGCCGAACACATTGTAGCCGACGTGGGTTGAAACCTTGATGCGGTCGAGGATCGAAAGCTCGGTCACGATTTCCAGCAGATTGCTGCGCGGATCGTAGACGATCAGCTTCAGCGGGGTCTGTTCAAGGATATAGCGCGACACGGTATGATGGGGATCGTTGCCATGTTCCTCACACAGGATGACGCTGTCACCCTGCAGCAGCCGCGTGCCGCCCTTGATGGCCTCGATCTCGACGCCCTCGACGTCGAGCTTGATCAAAAATTTTCCGTTTGCCGAAACCTTGCCGTCGTCGATGAGGTTATCGAGCGCGATGACCGGCACTTCCTCGCCGCCGTCGCCGGGGCCGCCGGCGATGCTGAACGCCTCGTGCTTGGTGCCGGACAGCCGCGCGGTGCCCCGGGCCGCGCCGATCGCGCACTTCATCACTTCGAAGCGGTTGCCGTTGATTTCGGCGTTGTTCTTCAGCTTGGCGAAATTCTGCGACGATGGCTCGATCGCGATCGCCTCGTGCGACCCATAGGGCGCGCTGGAAACCAGCACCGACCAGTAGCCGTAATTGGCGCCGCAATCGAGCAGCGTGTAGTCGACATCGGCGGAGTGCTGAAACAGCAGCTCGAGCTCGTTCTCGTAGGAGAACGAGCGATTGAGCAGCTTGCTCCAGTAGCCGTCGCCATAGGGAAACGCGAAGGTCGCATCCGCATTCAGCTTGATGTCGATGTCGCGCTCGGACAGCGTCCTGCGCAGCAGATTGGCGCACATATTGTAGCCGCGGTGCGAGAAGTGCGACGAAATCTTGGAACCGGTCACCAATGCCAGCGCAGCCGCTCGCTCCCACAGGTTGGCCCCCTCTAGAGCCCCGGAAGCGCGGTCAAACTGGATGGGCGGCATCGCCATCACCGATCGACCTCTCCGAACACGATATCGAGCGAGCCGAGAATGGCCGAGACGTCGGCCAGCAGGTGGCCCCGACAGATGAAGTCCATCGCCTGCAGGTGCGCGAAGCCCGGCGCGCGGATCTTGCATTTGTACGGCTTGTTGGTGCCGTCGGCGACCAGATAGACGCCGAACTCGCCCTTCGGGGCTTCCACCGCGGCATAGACTTCGCCCGCCGGCACGTGAAAGCCCTCGGTGTAGAGCTTGAAGTGGTGGATCAGCGCTTCCATCGAGCGCTTCATCTCGCCGCGCCGGGGCGGAGCAATCTTGTTGTCCTCGACGACGACCGGGCCCTGCCCTTCCGGCGCGCGCAGCTTCGCGATGCACTGCTTCATAATGCGCACGGACTGCCGCATCTCTTCCATGCGGATGCAGTAGCGGTCGTAGCAATCGCCGTTCTTGCCGATCGGAATGTCGAAATCCATCTCGGCATAGCACTCATAGGGCTGCGCCTTGCGCAGATCCCAGGCCGCGCCCGAGCCGCGCACCATGACGCCGGAAAAACCCCATTCCCAGGCCTGCGCCAGCGTCACCACGCCGATGTCGACATTGCGCTGCTTGAAGATGCGGTTGCCGGTCAGCAGGGTCTCGAGATCGGCGACCACCTGCAGGAACGGATCGCACCAGGCGTCGATATCGTCGACCAGCTTCGGCGGCAGGTCCTGATGCACGCCGCCGATCCGGAAATAGGCCGCATGCATGCGCGAGCCGGAGGCGCGCTCGTAGAACACCATCAGCTTTTCGCGCTCTTCAAAGCCCCACAGCGGCGGGGTCAGCGCGCCGACGTCCATCGCCTGCGTCGTGACGTTGAGCAGATGCGACAGGATGCGGCCGATCTCGCAGTACAGCACCCGGATCAGCTGGCCGCGGCGCGGCACCGATATGCCGAGCAGCTTTTCCGCCGCGAGGCAGAACGCGTGCTCCTGGTTCATCGGCGCGACATAGTCGAGCCGGTCGAAATACGGAATCGCCTGCAGATAGGTCTTGTGCTCGATCAGCTTCTCGGTGCCGCGATGCAAGAGCCCGATATGCGGATCGACGCGGGCAACGACCTCGCCGTCAAGCTCAAGCACTAGACGCAGCACACCGTGGGCCGCGGGATGCTGCGGCCCGAAGTTGATCGTAAAGTTGCGAAGGTTCTGTTCGTTCATGATCAGACTTTCGGCCCCGCCTTCTCATCGCCCGGCAGCACCGGATAATCGGCGCCCTCCCACGGCGAGAGGAAATCGAACTTGCGGAATTCCTGGTTGAGGCGGACGGGTTCGTAGACCACCCGCTTCTCCTGGTCGTCGTAGCGCACCTCGACGAAGCCGGTCAGCGGGAAATCCTTGCGCAGCGGGTGGCCGTCGAAGCCGTAATCGGTCAACAGCCGCCGCATGTCGGGATGGCCGGTGAAGATCACGCCATAGAGGTCGTAGCACTCGCGCTCGAACCAGTCGGCGCCGGGAAAAACCTCGATGATCGAGGGCACCTGGGTGCTCTCATCGGCCTGCGCGCGCAGCCGGATGCGCTCGTTCAACGTCGGCGACAGCAGGTGATAGACCACGTCGAAGCGCTTTTCGCGGCCCGGATAATCCACCGCGGTGACGTCGATGAAACTGACGAAACGGCAGCCGGGATCGTCGCGCAGGAATTTCACGACATCGACGATTCTGCTCGCCTCTATCGTGACTGTCAGCTGATTGAACGCGATCGTGTATCCGGTAACGGCACCGGGGAGCCCTGCTTTGATGGCGTCACCGAGACCAGCAAGATCGGTCACTTATGCGCCTCCAACTCACGCAAACGACGTTCAAGCACGCCGAGCCGTTCTTCAAACTCGCCGGTCACAATCTTGCTTAGCAGGCTATCCGCGCTTAGAGCGTGACGAAACGTGACAAGCGTCTCATCCATCCTGTTCAATCGATTTTCAATTGTGGCAAAGTGCGTTGCGCTCTCGGCGCGCATTTCGCGAAGCAATGGAAGGATCAAGTCAGCGGGCTCTGCCATATGACTACCTCTCGATGGTTCCAGTGCGCCGAATCTTCTTCTGCAGCAGCATCACACCGTAAAGCAGCGCTTCCGCCGTCGGCGGGCAGCCGGGCACGTAGATGTCGATCGGCACGATACGGTCGCAGCCCCGCACCACCGAATAGGAGTAATGATAATACCCGCCGCCATTGGCGCAGGATCCCATCGAGATGACGTAGCGCGGCTCCGGCATCTGGTCGTAGACCTTGCGTAGCGCCGGCGCCATCTTGTTGGTCAGGGTGCCCGCGACGATCATCACGTCGGACTGCCGCGGCGAGGCGCGCGGCGCGAAGCCGAATCGTTCGGCGTCGTAGCGCGGCATCGACATCTGCATCATCTCGACCGCGCAGCACGCCAGACCGAAGGTCATCCACATCAGCGAGCCGGTGCGCGCCCAGGTGATCAGGTCATCGGTGGCGGCGACGAAGAAGCCCTTGTCCGACAGTTCGTGATTGACCTCGAGGAAATACGGGTCGTTGGCGCCGACCGGCCGGCCGGTCGAGGGATCGAGAATGCCGGTCGCAGCCGGCGCGATGACCGGTGCAAATCCTGGTCTTGCGGCGGTGGGGCTCAATCCCATTCGAGCGCGCCTTTCTTCCATTCATAGGCAAAGCCGACGGTCAGGACGGCGAGGAAAACCAGCATCGACCAGAACCCGGTCGCCCCCAGCTTGCCGAACGCCACCGCCCACGGGAACAGGAATGCCACCTCGAGGTCGAAGATGATGAAGAGGATGGCCACCAGATAGAACCGGACGTCGAACTTCATGCGGGCATCGTCAAAAGCGTTGAATCCGCATTCATAGGCGGACAGCTTCTCCGGATCCGGCTGCTGAAAGGCGAGGAGAAAGGGAGCGATCAGCAGCGCCAACCCGATCAGGCCCGCGACCCCGATAAACACCACCAGAGGAAGGTATTGCTGCAAGATGCCGGTCATCGGCGGAGCCCTTATTCCGCGGTTTCTGGGGCCGCAGATTCGTTAATTGGAATTGTTCTGAGGCTTAGCGCAGCGCAACAAGGGGCGCAAGACAAGCTAATTTTATGCCTCCGCCCGCTGCCACACGCGGCGGGATAACTCGGATGCGACGGCGAATGGCGAGCTCGCCGCCGAGCCGTTCGTGCGGGCTGCGCGCCATCCGCGCCGCGCCAACAGGCTGCCTGCCCTCCATCAAAATCGCCGGCCTGCCGCCGAAATACCCCGGAAATGCCGACGAAACCATTTTGGGGAACCCACGAAACCATCCGGAAACAGAGCGGGCGTACTCATCTGGCCAACGACGCGGCGGCAAAGTCGCCCTGGAGGCTCAGATGAACCACTCAATCCACTCAGCGGACCGCACCACCCACCTGAAGATCGTGGTTGTCGCCCTCGTGGCCGGCATCGCGGTGGCGGCTATCGGGATCTCCGCCCGGACCAATGCGGATTACAGCCAGACGGCGCAGGTCATAAAGGCCGGCAAGCCGATCACGGTTACCAGTTCCAACGCCTCGCTGGTCCGCTAAGGCCAATCCGGGATACCCACGGCCGTCGCGGGAAAACAAGGGTCGCCTCCGGGCGGCCTTTTGCTTTGCGTCTACTGCTTTGCGTCTGCCGATGTGACGTGCGGGAAACGAAGCTTCGCCAAGCCGTTGATCCAAGCCATTGATTCAATGGCGCGAGAGACGGGGCTCGAACCCGCGACCTCCGGCGTGACAGGCCGGCGCTCTAACCAACTGAGCTACTCCCGCGTGATTGCGAAAACCGCGCGAGGTGGGACTTAAAGGCGGGACCAATCCAAGTCAAGGTCGTTGCGAATCCCCGCATAAGTCGGGCGTTTTTGCGATGCCGATGCAAATAATGGCCTGTTTGCAGGCAAAACAGCGTAGTCAGCTCGTCACCGAATCGTTTAAGGCCTGCTACGTCTGAGTTTCCTTAAGCCATCACCAACGAGGAGGGCCAAATATGGCGAAGAAGGCAGCGGCACCGACCACGGTCACGCTCAAGCATTTGGCGGCGGCGATCGCCGAGGAACAGGAATTGTCCAAGAAGCAGGCGGAAGCCATTCTGAGCGACCTGGTCGGCCGCATCACCAAGCACCTCAAGAAGGGCGAACGTATCCGTATCGTCGGTCTGGGCATCCTCCAGGTGCGCAAGCGCGCCGCCCGCATGGGCCGCAACCCCGCCACCGGCGAAGCCATCCACATCAAGGCCAGCAAGAAGGTCGCCTTCCGCGCGGCCAAGGAGCTGAAGGAAGCCGTCTGACCCGACGGGTTTTCCGGCCTCTGACCTGGCGTCATTCCGGCGCGGCCGACGCCGGCCTCCGGAGTGACGTTTCGACCCTCTCCCCCGTTTTCCCGGCCCTGCCAGCGGTACTGATCGTGGTCTTGCCCTCAGGCTTCACACATACCGTGACCGAGCGCTTTCTGCGCTACGTGGCGATCGATACCCAGTCGGACCCGACCTCCCCCACCTGCCCCTCGACCGAAAAGCAGACGGACTTAGGGTCGCTGCTTGCCGGCGAGTTGCGGGCGATGGGCCTCGCCGACGCCCATCTCGACGAACACGGCTACGTCTATGCGACGATCCCGGCCAATACCGGCAAGCGGGTTCCGGTGATCTGCTTCTGCTCGCATATGGACACCTCGCCCGACTGCACCGGCAAGGACGTCAAACCGCAGATCGTTCGAAACTATTGCGGCGGCGACATCGTGCTGCCGGCCGATCCTGCCCAGGTGATTCGCGCCGCGGAGCATCCCGCGCTGAAAAATCAGATCGGCAACGACATCATCACCACGGATGGTACCACCCTGCTCGGCGCCGACAACAAGGCCGGCATTGCCGAAATCATGGATGCCGCGCAGTTCCTGCTCGGCAACCCGCAGATCAAGCACGGCGCGATCAAGATCCTGTTCACGCCGGACGAGGAGATCGGCCGCGGCGTCGACAAGGCCGACCTGAAGAAGCTCGGCGCCGATTTCGCCTACACGATGGACGGCGAGACCGCGGGCAATATCGAGGACGAGACCTTTTCCGCCGATGGCGCCACCCTCATTATCGAAGGCGTCAGCACCCATCCCGGCTTCGCCAAGGGCAAGATGGAGCACGCCATCAAGATCGCCGCCGCCATCGTCGAGCGGCTGCCGAAAGATACCTGCTCGCCGGAGACCACCGAGGGCCGGCAAGGCTTCCTGCATCCGATCGGCATTTCAGGCGCGCTGGAGCAGGCCACGATCGGTTTCATCGTGCGCGACTTCACGGACGAGGGCCTGCAGGAGAAGGAAGCCCTGCTGGAAAGCATCGTCCAGGACGTGATGAAGGGCTTTCCGCACTCGACGTATCGGCTCGATATCACGCCGCAGTACCGCAACATGAAGCAGGTGATCGACCGTCACCCCGAACTCATCGACAATGCGATGGAGGCGATCCGCCGCACCGGCCTCACGCCAGTCAGGACGTCCATCCGCGGCGGCACCGACGGCTCGCGGCTGTCGTTCATGGGGCTGCCCTGCCCCAACATTTTTGCCGGCGAGCACGCGTTTCACTCCCGGCTGGAATGGGTCAGCGTGCAGGACATGGAAAAGGCTGTTCAGACCATCGTGCATCTGGCGATGATCTTCGAGGAGCGGGCCTAGGCGGGGCCTGGACTCAAAATCTCGAAAACAACCCCATGTACAGTAGGAAATCCCCTTATCCAGATACCTTCAAATTCGAATATTTAATGATATCAATGGGTTATCCCATGGAAATCCCATTGATAAGCCATTGAAATCGTTAGAGATATTTCAGGGATACTTTCAACTATCGTGCTCGCGGGGCTCAGCGCCCCTCAGGAAGCCCGAGCCGTCACCATCCAGATCGATCCACCGAGCGGCACCGTGCCGCCGTTGGCGAATGGCGCCAGCGCCTCGCGGATCGAACCCTTGGCGGCTTCGCGCACCTCCGGCGGCTGGCCTTCGAGCGCGCGGTTGGCCGGGCCGATCTCCAGCACGGCCTCCACCGCCGCATCGAGGCCGCGGCCGATCGCGACATCAAGGGTAAAATGGCATGGCTCCATGGCGATGCCGGTAAATCCGGCCTCGCCGAGGATGCGCTGCACCCGCGCCTCGGATGCGAAGGCGAACGGCCCGGGATCTTCCGGCCCCTGCTGCGGCAGCTTCGGCACATGCCGGTAGACCGCTTGCAGCGGCGCCATCATCCAGGGATTTTCGCGCGGCTCGCGCCAGCAGGCAAAGGCCAGCCGCCCCGACGGCTTCAGCGCCCGGCGCATGTTGGCGAAGGAAAGCACGGGATCGGCGAAGAACATCACGCCGAACCGCGACACCAGCAGGTCGAAGCTGGCGGGCTCGAACGGATGGACCGTGGCGTCCGCCAGCACGAATTCGACCGGCAGGCCCGCCGGCGCCACCTGCCGCGCCCGCGCCAGCATCGGCGCCGAGATATCGATGCCCAGCACCTGCCCGGTCGGGGCTATCCGCTGCGCCAGCGCAATGGCGATGGCGCCGCAGCCGCACCCGACGTCGAGTATCCGCTCGCCTGCCCCGACCGCGGCGCGGTCGATCAGGATTTCGGAGACCGGCGCCAGCAGGACATCCTGCGACGCCTGCCGGTCGGTCCAGCGCTGGCCCGCCGGTCCGTTCCAATATGCAATCTGGTCCGCGTTGAGGTCGTGGCCTGCCGGGGTGTCCATCACGCGCTATTTCGCCGTGCCGGCGGCCTTGGCCCGTTTCGGGTCCTTCGCGACAGCCTTGGGCGGGGGTTCGCTGCGCATACTACCCCAGGGATCGTTCGTCCCCTTCTGTTCGGGGATACGGCGCAGCGACTTTTGATAGGCGCGCTCGGCTTCCTTTTCGGCCTTGATCTCATGATCCGCCTTGCCCTCGAGTTCCCCGTATTTCGGGATCGGTTTCTGTTGGGCAAAAGCCGGCCCGGCCAGTGACGCGACGACAATGGCGGCGAGGAAAACTCTCATGCGCGGACCTCCGGTATCAACAGCCCGCCTGGTTGCATCGCAACTCAAGGCGCGACAATCTTCGCTTCACGATCCCTTGGGCTTGCCCAGCCGAAGCCCGCGCAGCGGGCGAAGGCTGGTAGGCGGCGACGGATTCGAACCGCCGACCCTCTCGGTGTAAACGAGATGCTCTAACCAGCTGAGCTAGCCGCCCTCGCCGACTGTTTACCGTCCCGGGACCGGTGAAGGCAAGCGATGCCGGGGACGACAAGCCGGCTGAAATGTGACGGTGGTCAGACGCCAGGAGCCGCCCAAACCTACTTCGTGACCATCCGTCGGGTTGGCGTCACGGTGCCGGCAGGCGCCATCGGCGAGATCGAGAACGTCAACCATGTATTCCATCCGGCCGGCCGGTTTTCCGCAGCGAACTCGCCATATGCTTTCAGGTTGAGATATCCCTGCATGCCTCCAACCGGAAACAAATATCCGGCCTGCGGACCCAAGCCAAGAACGCGGGATCGGAATCCGCCAAGGCTCGGATGTTGTCCGAAATCGTCGGTGATCTGCTGATAGGCATATCCGACCAGACCAACAAAAACCTGCTTCGACAGAAATTGCGACGCACCCCAATCGAGATGGAAGTCGATGCCGTTCTGGTACTGCGTGTCCTGGTTCTTGAAATTGTAGGTCAATCCCGCGACAGCCGAAAACTCGTGGCCGGTCTGCGGATTGAAGTAGGTGTAGCCGCCGCCGCCATCGATAGCCGCATGGCCGATCCCGAGGTTGGCAAGGCGGGTTGCCGAATAGGCGCCGACCGGGATGTCGCCCGTCACGTAGGTCATGAAATTGTGCACGCCTGCATTCCACTTCAGGGTGGCCTGTGGATAGAGGTCGCCGACCGACGTGATGGAGTCGCCGATGCTTCCCGTGCGGGTCGTCACCAACGGTCCCAGCGACGCAGTCAGCGTGCCGCCAAGGTCGGCGCTCGACCGTCCGAACAGACCGGTTACGCCAACGGCCAATTGGCCGCCAAGCACCGGGGTCGCGAACGTGTAGGTGGGATTGAGCAACACGAGATCGGCCTGCGCATTAAGGTGCAGATTCAAACTGGTGTTCACGGTCGCGGGAAACCTCCCGATCTGAATTTCCCTGGCCGCGGCTGTGGTTCCGAACGCAGATACGGAGGTGTGATAATACACCGCAGCCATCGACCATCCCGGCACCGCGGGGACGGCCGCGAGGCTGCCGAAGCGGCCGGGGAGCCAGTACGAAACACCGCCCTCGTCCGCATATGCTGGCTCGGCCATACAGCCGAGCAGCGCCATGGCGGTGCCGAGACTGGAGTGAATGAGCCAACGCCGGGATGTTCGTTTGGATGTGTCGCGTGTCATCTTCTGCCCCCAAAAGCGGTCGCGTCTGCACTCGAAATGGCCGTCGCTGATTGCAACCGGACGGTCCCTTTCCATATCAAAGGTACGCGGCATACGAACTGACCCAAACCAGGATCGACATGATCAGGCCGATGACGCCGGCGTCCTCCGCAAACACCGTGGCCGAGCCGGGCATGCCGAGCTTGAGATGGCTGCGATCGATGTCCTTCGGGATGGAGATGACAGCCGGATAGGTCTTCGCGCCGCCGATCGAGCCGACCCGCGCCAGCGTCCCGGATACTGCGATCTGGCCCTGTCCCACGCCCTGGGGAATGCCGGTGATCGTCGCCTCGTGAATGCGGCCGGGATCATTGCCGAAAACGAGGCTGACCGCCGCCCCGGGCTTGATTGTCCGGAATCCGTTCGGCTGGAACATGCCGACGATGGTGACCTCGTCTGCAACAATGAACGACATCACCGCACGCGCCTGGGTGGCGCGGTCGCCGATGGACAGAGCCATAACCGTAACATGACCGTCGCCCGGCGCACGGACGACCGTCTGTTCCAGCTCCCATTTGGCCTGGTCAAGCTGCGCCTGGATCTGCGCAACGGTCGTGTTGACGCCGCCGATCTCCGAATCCATCGCAAGTTTGGCGCTCTGCTGCGCCGCTTTGGCCGCCAGCAGCTGAGCGCTGACGGTCTCGTACTGAACCTGGGTATCCTGTTCGTGGAACAGACTCTGCACAGCCTGGCTGGCCAGCCTCTGAATGTCGGCAAGCCGCTGCGCGTTATAGGCGAGCTGCTTGGCGAGCCCCTCGACATTCGCGCTCGCCTGCTGGTAGTTCGCCTTGAGCTGCAAGGCCTGTTGCCTGGCGCCGGCCAGCGATGCCTCGAGCTGATCGACCTTGTGTTTGAACGGCCCCGGTTCGATCCTGAAGAGGATGGTTCCGGACTTCACCGGCACGTTGCTCTGAACCGGAATTTCGGTCACCTGGCCGGAAACGTTGGGTGTGACCTCTATCACCCGCGAGACCACGACGAAGCTGCCCGACGGCGTGAGATAGTTGAACATCGCCATGAATACCGACAGGATGAACGCGCCGATCAGCACCGCTACGCTGCCGGATGCCCACCCCCATCTGACCAGCCCGAGCCTGGAGAAGACGAGCCATAACAGGACGAGGTAGAGCGTCAGGATGATCAGCATGGCCGGCTCCCGGGTCGCAACTTTCCTTCACATCCGTTGCAGCCATTCATCGACCCCACCTCCAGCTTGACGATTGTGCCGTGACCCGTATGTGCAGGTCGATGGCAAGCATAGACCCGCATAGGAAATCATCCGTGGTGACCCACTGAGTACGATCAGTCAGAGCACGCATCCACGGCGGACCAACAAAGCCAAGGCCAGACAAAGTCGTGCTCTGACCTCGCTTCCAGTTTGCAATTTTGCCCTTAATTCACCAGTTCGAAGTCGCCCGGCTTCCACGTCTTATTGAACCAAGGCTCCAGCGGTCCATACAGACGAAGCAGCACATTCCAACCCTTGCCCGGCATGGTCTGAACCCAATTGGTTTCCTGACCCGCTGGTGCTTTTGGACCGAACCAAACCGTCACGGAGCCGTCGGCATTTTTCTTGAGGTCTTTCTGGTTGCTGTCAAGGCCAGCCAGCTTTTGATCGGTCTCAAGCATCGAGCGGGTCTGCCCATCGTAAACCACATACGACCAAAACTGTGCGACGGGGATGGGCGCGGGCAGCGTGATCTTGTAGGTCTTGCCGCCTTCGAGGTACTCGCCCTTCGCGTCGCGCGTAGAATATGCGTAGGCCGAACCACTGCCAGGCTTGGCGAAGGACATCGCAGGCGTGATGCCGGTGGCGTAGTAGTGGAACAACGTCCGTGCATCGAGCATGCGTTCGCCCTTGTTCAAAAATTCATAGCTTCCGCCTACGAAACCCGTATTCCACTGGCGGTCTGGATAGAATTTCACCCGCTCGTCGCGCGGCGCGAATACTATGGCGCGGGCAGTTGCGTTGGCGACTGCCACCGCGTCCGTCAGGATACCCTTCATGCGCGCGTCCGGTGCGAATGGTTTACCTTTCTTGATGCCTATGGATGCGAGCAACCCAACGATTTCCGGATCAAATGCGTCGCCCGGCTCGTGTTGGATCACTTGGTTGATCTCTTCGTAGAAATGGAAGGTGTTGGCATGAACTGTGTTGAATTGCTTGCCGGAAAGATTGAGAAAAACCTGTTGCGGCGGGCGGCCTGCGGCTGACAACGGATAAATCCGAGCCTTGGCTCTTACGCCGTTTGCCGCGGCAGAGATGTTGTCGTCTTTGACAAAGGCCCGATAGAACAGCAGATTGCTGTATGTGGGCGACTTGGCGACGAAATAGCCGGTGGAAGGCAGCTTGCCCGTGTAGCCGGGCGGAACAAATAGATACTTGCCACCCTTGCCTTTGTCCGGCCCGGTCAACCCGACGTCTGTCACCCAGCGAAAAAAGGCATCGTCCGCTGGACCAAGCACACCCGGCGGTACCTCCACGACAACCGGTCCATCCTTCAGGTCCAGGCACATGAGGACATAGACTGTGGTGGAATTTCCCGTGAGGAACACGGAGCGTGCATCCATCAGGTCTTCCATAATGCCAATGCCGCTGTTTCGCTTGACGCCCGCGCCGCTCATGCCCTCGCACAATCCATAAACGGACGCCGCCGGCATGCCGGAAAGAAACGCCTCCACGCCACGCACGAAATCGAGGTTGTCGTAAACCTTCTTGACCGTCTCGGAATCGGGCTGGCCATCGAAGAACTTCAATGTACCGATCCGGGTTTCCACAGTGTCCGGCGTCATGACGTTTGGCGGAACCTTGGCGGAAAATTTCGGCTCGGTCTGCGCCTCGGCCACAGGTACCCATAGCGTCAACGCGAGTGCCGCCGTCAGAAACCGCAGTTTGTGAATAGAATTCATTTGCGCCAGCTCCGTTTTTGATTTGGCCACATACCGCCATCTTGCGGACGATTACTGCTTGATCTTGATGCCCTTCTCGGCCCTGTATTGTTTGAATACCACGTCGATGGCTTCAATAACCTTCTTGCCGGGATTTGCCTTGCAGTGGACGATAACCTCGTGCTCCAGCGATTTGGCGCGAGCCACATCCATCATGTGCTTCTTGCCAAGACCGTTGTACCATCCGCTGTACCAGGCCGTGAGGTAATCAGCGTCTTCCTGAAACGTGTTCGCCAGTTGGGCGCAGGTCAGCTTTTGAACGTCGAGATAGCCGTTGCGATCAGCGTAGGTCTTGAGTTCGACCTGGGCGTAAGCGGGTTCTGCGAGAACGACCGCTGCGCAAAACAGAAAGCAGGTTCTGACGTTCATAGGGACAGTCTCCTTGCCGGGTTCGATGCCTGATTCCAACCGATCAACTCACCGCAGTGAGCCTCATCCTTGCTGCTCCCAGCATCAGACTGACACCGACCTGACTCTTCACCGACAAAGGCTGAAGCGAAGCTGGTTTGCGGCTTCGACACTAGCGCCTGCCAACCCGATTGACGGGACCGCCACGGTTCATCGGCGTTCCCGGCCGCACGCCTACGCCGGGAGCGCCGATGCCTGGGGTGACAACGGCCCGGGCGACCGGCCGCGGCAGTCTGGAGCCGGCGTCGTGGCGCCGGCTCCGAGCTCAGGGCTACTGAGCTGACAAACTCGCCGCTCCCACCGTCCGCACAACCGGCGCCGGATTCCATTTGCCGGTCAGCGCTTCCGACTTCGGGCTGTAGAGGCGCATGGTCAAATTGAATGGTCCTTTCGGCGCAGGGAGCCAGTTCGCTTCCTTGTCCTTGCCAGGATTCTCGTTCTGGAAGTACAGGTCGAGGGATCCGTCCGCGTTGTACTTGAACGGCATCCAGCTGCTGACCGCGAAACGGTTGAGGGCGTTTCCGACCTGGAAGCCTTCGGAATCGTAGAGCGTGATTGACCAGAAGGCATTGACCGGCGGGGCAGCGCCCTTCTCGAAGGTGATCGTGTATTTGGTGGCGCCATCCAGCGGCTTGCCGGATTCGTCGCCGAGATTGAGCGGATAAATGGCATCCTCCGGCACATTGGCTCCCAGCCCCACTTGCGCGACGATGGCCCGTTTGAGGTAATAGTTGCCGTAGACACCCATGGTATCGGTGTTCATCGACCAGCCATTGGCAACCCGCGCCAACGTCGGCACCTTCCACGCCATCAACTTCTGCGCAGTCTGCGGCGCGGACTCCAGCGCGCGTTGCACAACCGGATCGAGCTTGCCGATATCAAAGCTCTTTCCGACCTCGATGCCGATCTTCCTCATCTGCGCGATGATCGGCTCGTCCGTGATATGCGGGGGGTGAAGCTTGAGCAACTCCGCTGCCTGGGCGAAATAGACGCCGGCCGTCATGCTGTCGACCTGGACCTTTGGCGGCGTTTTCATGTCGATGCCGGGGTCAATCTTGACCGCGACCGGATTCGGGGTCTTGCCGAATTCGGAAAGTCTGGTGACCTTGTAGCCGGCCTGGATCTTGTGAACCGCACTGTAATCATGCGGCCCGTCCGTTTTGGTGCGGCCGATTACCCAGACGTAAGGAGTTGGGGCGTTGATCCGCTGGGTGTCCTTGGGCAGCTTGAACTCCTCGGCAAATTTGTCGCGGAGATCGGGCCTCCAGCCTGGAGGCGTGATCAGGAACGTGCCGGCCTTCGTACCGGTCGTTCGCCAGCCCGGCGACGCGAAAACATCGGTCCACATGTCAAGCATCGGCAGCAGGTAGTAGCGGCCGCTGGTATCCGGTACGGAGATGACGACCGGCTCCTTGGTCATGTCCAGCCAGGACGCAGAATAAAGCGTATCGAAATTCGAACGTACGACGCCCTTGAAGCTTGCCGGCGGATATTCGGGAACGTTGACGAACGTATTCATGGGACCCTTGAAGGATTCCTTGCCCTGTTCGACGTTGGTGAACTGTTTGCGGGTCAATTCCATCGACATGAGTGGATAAAAATAGACGTAGGCGTCAACCGCGATCGCCTGTGCTTCCTGATCGGTGATAGCGGGTGTCACCCCCTGAGCCAGCGTAGCGGATGCCGCCATGGCGGCGAGGCCAAGGGATGTTGTCAGCGTCAGTATTCCTCGAAGCATGTTGGATCCTCCTTATTGAACGAGATTATTCTATCCGCGACCACCTTGTAGCGAGGGTGCGCTGGGCGGCCATCACTGCTTCAGCTTGATGCCCCTCTCGGCCCTGTACTGCTTGAAGACCACGTCGATGGCTTCAATGACTTTCTTGCCGGGATTTGCCTTGCAGTGGACGATGACCTGGTGTTCGAGGGATTTCGCCCGATCGACCTGCATCAGGTGCTTCTTGGCGAGGCCGTTGTACCAGCCGCTGTACCAGACGGTGAGGTAATCCGCGTCCTCCTGGAAGGTGTTCGCCAACTGCGCGCAGGTCAGTTTCTGCACGTCGATATAACCGTCCCGGTCCGCGTACGTCTTGAGTTCGACCTGGGCGTACGCGGGTCCTGCAACGGCGATGATCCCGCAGCACAAGACCAAGTTCTTCCCGATCATCTGGATTTTCTCCCAAGCGATATTGGCGCTCATTCCGGAACAACAATTCACCGGCGTGCCCCTCATCCGGGCGACGCCGATGGCAGACCGACCTCACTCCCTGCGAGGCGACCTTACGGACAAACGGTGACGATCCTGCCGTAGACATCCACCACTTGCCTGCATGCGGGCGCGACCACCCTCGGTGCTACAACGACCGCTGCTCCGGCCGCGGCGCCGACGGCCACCGCCCGGCGTGTGGTCCGCCGGGCTACGCCGGCGTAACTCAGCGGGGTCAGCGGTCGCCCGATCCGGGCTTCGGCGGATGACAGCATCGATGACTGCGGATCCAGCGATAATTGCCCGTTCCACATCAGGGCTGCACCGCCGAGAATGGTCGCTATCGAGAGATGGATGAACGTCTTTGATATCGTGGTCATTTCTTTCCTCCTGTCTTCGCGACGCCATGCGGCACTTCATCGATGTCACCGAGATCAACCAGCGCGATCTTCTTGGCGGATGCATCCGGCTTGAACGCAAAGGCATCAGCCGGAACGTCCGTCTTCCATTCCTTGATGCGCAGCGTGTATTGCGGCGCTCCGCCGATCGCCTTGCTGGTAATTACGTATTTGCGCGGGATCGGCCTCGCACCGGACTCGATCCAGATCTGCCAGTCCGTTTCAGTGTTGCGGAACGCCAGATGATCGCATTCGACGCCATCGATGACGCCCTTGCCGATCACGGCGCTTTCGATGA
>JBDRNF010000228.1:0-33893 GCA_043811435.1 Pseudomonadota bacterium | reverse complement strand
TTCCATCGCCAGCTTCATTTTAGGGAGACATGCGATTGCCCTGCCCCTCCAGGGGAGGGTTAGAAGCGCTTTACCTCACCCCAGCCGCCAGCCGACCTCTTCCGTAAAGCTCTGATAGAACTCCGGCGTGTAGGCCTGCTCCGGCGTTTTCCGCACGCGCTCGTCGAGCTTGTGGGCGTCGTCGCCGACCAGGATGCGCCAGCGCTCGGCCTTGACGCCGTCGAGAATGATTTTGGCCGCCTGCGCCGCCGTGGTCGGGGCGTCCTCGCGGAAGGCGCGCGCACGGTCCAGCGCGATGGTCTGGACGTCGTCGTCCGACATCGCCTCGGTGTCGACACCGAGAGCCTTGAGGCGCACGCGCGCCGACAGCAGTTCGTTGGCGCTGAGAAGCTCGGATTCGGTGCCGCTCTGGATCTTGCGCGAATTCGACACGATCGAGGTGCCGATATGGCCGGGCATCACCACCGAGCACTTGATGTGCGGCGCGTTCAGCCTGAGGTCGTTGATCAGCGCTTCGGTAAATCCCTTGACCGCGAATTTCGCGGCACTGTAGGCGGTGTGTGATACACCCATTCCGACCGAGGCCCAGAAACCGTTGACGCTGGAGGTGTTGACGATATGGCCCTCGTCGGCCTTCATCAGCATCGGCAGGAAGGTGCGGACGCCGAGATAGACCCCGCCCCAGCAGATGTTGAAGGTCCTTTCCCACTGCTCCCGCGTGTTGGTGAACAGGCTGCCGCCGCCGCCGATGCCGGCGTTGTTGAACAGCAAATGGATCCTGTCGGTCGCCTGCTGCTCAGCGAGTTCGTCGCGAAAGCGCTGGAGCTGGTCCTCGATCGAGACATCAGCGATATGGGTGGTGACGCGCAGGCCCTGCGGCAGCCTTTCGACCTCGCACAGCCGTTTCGTCTCGGCCATCGCGTCGGCCGAGACATCGCACATCGCGACGTTGCAGCCTTCGGCGACGAGCTGGCGCGCCAGTTCGCGGCCCATGCCCGTGCCGCCTCCGGTGATGACGGCAATCTTTCCGGCAAAGTCTTTCATGGGGGCGATGACCTTTTCATTGCGGGACCAGGAGATATCGCGGCACGGGTTTGAACCCCCGCTGCTCGTCTTCCGGTATAGTCGCACCGATACGCACCGGTCAAACGGCGCCGGCGCCTCCAAATGGGCGACTTCGAGACGCGGATCAACGGACCAAACGCCACGCCGCGGACTGAAAATTCCTTAACCATTGGGGTGCAAGGTTGGCCGGACAGGTGAGATCAGAATGAATTTTGAGAACGGAACGATTCACAGCATTCGGTCGACCAGCCAACGCAGCCTGGCCGCCTATTGGGCGGGACTGGCACTCGCTGAAGCTGGCTTGCCGCCGTTCGATCAGTTTGCGCCCGGCCCCGGAATTCACGATGCGAAACACGTTGCCGTGTGGAAAGTCGAAGCCGGCAAGGACCAGCTGGACTTTCGCGCTTTGTACCGCGGATCGTTCATCGACGAAGCCGTCAAGGATGCCTGGGTCGGAAAGACCCTCGCCGAGGTCGCCCCGCCGGTTTTGCGAATCCCCATCATCGCGGCGTCCGCCCAATGCGCCAGCAGCGGCTGCGCCATCTACACCGTGCTTCGAACCTACGACGACGCGGGATCGCCGGTCGATCTGGAGCGTTTGCTGCTGCCGTTCGGCACGCGCGGTCGCGTTCAGGTGATCGTCGCCTCGCTGCAACTGGTCAGCCTTGAAGGCAAGATCGAACGCCGCAAGGCCGTCGAAAGTTTCGAAACGCAGACCGACGTCGTGCTGTCGTTCAGGATATCAGCCAACAGCTTCAAGGAATCGCGGCCGAAAAAGGCCGTTCCCCTTCCGCTTCCTGCCTGACCACCAATGCTGTCTTGCGAATGCGATGGGTTTCGCGAAGCGCTCAACCCATGCCGCGGACTGTTGTGGCCCCGGCTCGCCGGCGGCATATAGCTGAGAGAACTATTCCGGCACGAGATCATTCCTGCAGGGCGATGTCATGGTCAAACGTATCGTCGTCGAAAAAAGCTGCGGCGTGATTGTCGATTACCAGGACTTCTTCCTGTCGCAGGTCGAGCGTCGCGCCCGGGCGCGCCTGCGGGCGAATACGCGGAATTTCGTGCGCCTGCTCGGCTACTTTCGCATTCCGATGATCGCAACATTGGAGCGGCCGGTCTACGCCAAGGGGGCCGTGCCGGAAGACATCAAGCCGCATCTCGGCAGCCGTGGAAAAGTTTTCGAGAAGGATTTCTTCGACCTCACCCGGGAGAAACCGATCCGGGCCCATCTGAAACGGCTGAAGAAGACGCAAGCCATCGTTGCGGGTTGCGAAACCGACGTATGCGTCCTGCAATCCTGCCTCGGTCTTCTCGAACTGGGCTTTGAGGTTTTCGCCGTCGAGGAACTGCTGTTCTCGTCGGCCGCCAACACCGACGCCGCGCTTGTGAGGTTGCGGTCGGAGGGCGTGACCGTCCTGTCCTACAAGACGCTGTATTTCGAACTGATCGAAGCCGTGGGCGAAGCACCGCATCGCGAAAAGATGGCCGCCGCGTTTGGCGAATTTCCGGGCGATCTGCCGGAGTTTGCCGTGTCTTGAAGGGGCACGGTTGGCTGCAGATTTGACGAAAAGTTGCAACATCTGGATGTATTATTCTGTTGTATTTTCAATTGCTTAGCCGACCTTGTGGCTGACGTTCGGGATCCTATCTTCGGCATCGCATCAATCTCCGCGGCCACTGCGGCCTTGAAGGGTCTCTGCCTGTGTGGACTCGACAAACAGATGCAATCCGGCGAAAAATCAACCTAAGCGTCTTATGAGGCCGCCATATGGGCTGAGGGTCTGCAAGGATTCGATCGACGCGGCCGAGCCAAATTGGTTTCCGACATCTACGCTGACCTCGGTAACGCAATAGTTTTCTACCCAGCCTTCGGTAGATAAGGATCGTCAATGCCATTTAGCGGCTTCCCGAAATCAAAGATCGATATTGTGTCGCCCGACGGAAACATTCGGAGCAGCACACAAGCAATTTTCGGCGGGGACGTCCTGATGGTTCAGGATACGTCAGTCATCGTTGAACCGGGAGACGAGATAAGACGGACCCTGCCCAACGGCCACGAGGAAGTCTTTGAAGTCGTCGATCCCCGCTTCTACGACACGTTCCACGGAATTGCTGCTCACTATCAGATCAAAATCCGAAGACGAGGCACTTATCCGAAACACACCGGCGGGCATTATTCGGTGCACGTATCTGGCAACAATGCCCGCGTAAACATTCACTCTCTCGATCACTCGACCAACACCGTGAACGACGGTGATGTATTCAAAGACATCATAAAGGCCTTTGAAGCTGCCGCGATAGACCGTGCACGACTGGAGGAGCTTAAATCTGTTGTCGAAGAAATGCGATCTCAGAAAGGGAAAGCGGGGTTCGCCAAGGCTTACCAGAAATTCATCGGACTGACCGCTGATCACATTGGCGTCGTCACCCCATTCCTTCCAGCGCTCGCAGGAATGATCGGCTGACCAATGGACCTGAAAACCTTCGTATCGCAGAGCCTAAGTCAAATTCTAGACGGAATAAGGGACGCACAGAAACTCCCCGGCGGCGAGAATGTAGCTGCGGACGGTTACCTAGGCTCTGAAGGCAATCTGATGGCTGGAGGCACGAGCGGATTTTTCACGCGCGTCGATTTTGATGTTCTCGTTGTAGCAGAAACGAAAGATGGACAGCAAAACGTCAAAGTTGGTGATACAGAAATCGCAAGCAGCGACTCGAACACCGGCCGCAATGCCAGTCGAGTTAAATTTACAGTCCATGTCAGACTGCCGAAGGGTGGCCCCAATATAGCGAGGCCGCAGTCGACGGGTCGGGCGCGAACTGACTACAATCCTTCGGATTTTTAGCCAAGCGCCGCGCCACATCGCTTGCAGCTGCTAAGGATTTCCCACAAGATGTCGAAACGTGTTCATCTCGGATCAGGGCTGGATTTTGCGACAATCGCTAGCGCAAAAGCCCACTTTGATCCTATTCGATCCAATAGCCCCCTCGACGTTGATGTCGCGGCATCTCATTACGTTGAGTTAAAGGCACTCTATGAAGAATACTGCCGTAAGACCGACTACTCGGTCACATCACCGGTCATTTCTTTTTATCCGACGATGGAAAAAAGAAATGGCGGGTATACGCGGTGTCTAGGAGTTCGATTCCAGGACGGCTCAAAGACAACATTTTCGCTCGACAAGGCATTGAGTGCTGTTGCTTCGTCTAAGTGACCTTTGCCCACGCAACGGCCGACGAGAACGAATTTACACGCGCAGCGCCGCCTTGCGAAGCACAAGCTCTTTCGCATTATTGATCACGTCATCGCGACCTTCGTCATCGATTGTGGAGGGAACATTGTCCTCCCGCAAACTATAGCCAGCTAGGGTTACAAGCACGCGCGATCCTTTAGGAAGCTTGCACCCTTAGGACGGCTCCTTTGAAATCCAGATCTTCATTTCGGGGAGGCTTTTCCATTTGCATCCTTAATCGATTTCGAGCTCGACGAAATTCTCAGAGTATTTGCGAGTCTCGGCCTTGCTGCCGGACTTAAAAGCAAAGTGATACTCATTATCAGATTTCTTAATCTCGTAGCCCAACTGTTCGTTAGCTTGCGCGATTACCCGTGCTATTCATAAGTTCTTTTAGCCCAGCAAGCACTTTGATCTGATAGGCCGCGTACTCCGCTTGCGTAACCATGATTGCTCACCGGTTTGTTGCAGAAACAGTCGGAGTATCAGTACTCACATTACGGCGGACGTCGCCAGCGCGTCGTCCCGTGTCGTGGCATCGGACGCAGTTTATAATCTGCAGCTCGGCGACATGCGGCCGCGAGCCATTCAACAAGTGCAGGCGGCAACTGGGCATCAACCAGAAAGCGCATCAAGCAATATGCAGGACCGGATGGTCGCTTTGTCGCGCCGCATATTCAAGCGAGGCGGTGATGTCCCCGGCTTCCAGCAGTGGAAAATCGGCAAGAATCTCTTCGCGGCTGGCGCCGGCGGCCAACAGATCGAGCACGTCCTTGACGCGAATACGAAGACCGCGCAGGCAGGGCCGCCCGCCGCACTGGGCCGGATCGACGGTGATGCGATGCGTTTCGCTCATGTGGGGCTCCACGTCAGACGCGGGCAACGGCTATCGAGGTTATCTCGATTGATAATGGTCGGAGCGAGAGGATTTGAACCTCCGACCCCTAGTCTCCCAGACTAGTGCGCTAACCGGGCTGCGCCACGCTCCGATGCCGTTCCATTAGCTTCGATCAGCCCCGCGCGCAAGGCGGCTGAATGGGCCGGTTCCGCCATTGGTCCGGCCCTTGGTCCGGCTCGCCGCGTCCCTGGCTCGGATCCCGTTCCTACTGTACATGGGGTTGTTTTCGAGATTTATGTAAAAGCGCGGCGCAATGGCCGGGGGCCGCGCGCAATGGGGCGAGTTCGGCCGCAGCCGACTCGCGGAGAGCCCCTCACCCGGCGCCGCGCGCCGACCTCTCCCCGCAAGCAGGGCGAGGTAAGGACGCCCCTACCCGTCCTTCATCGCGGCATTGAGCAATTCGCGGCAGGCGATCAGGTCGGCCAGCACGTTCTGCAGCCGCGCGACATCGAGCGGGCGCGGGCCGGCAACGCCGGGGATCGGGCCGGAGTCCAGCGTCGGCATGCCGTCCTCGTCGGCGTCGAGCAGGCGGAAGTCGATGCCGTCGGCGGGCTCGTAATCGTCGTCGTCGAGGTCGGGGCCGGGCGTGGCCGCCTCCTCGTCCCGTTCCGACAGGCTGCGCCCGACCGCTTCCTCGATGGCGCCGAAATTCGCCACCGCGGTGGCGTCGGCCAGCCGCTGCACCGAGCCGATGCCGTGTTCCTTCAGGATCCGCTGCACCCCGCGGATGGTATAGCCCTCACCGTACAGCAGACGGCGGATGCCGCGCAGCAGGTCGACGTCGTCAGGACGGTAATAGCGGCGACCGCCGCTGCGCTTCATCGGCTTGATCTGGGTGAACCGCGTCTCCCAGAACCTCAGCACATGCTGGGGGATGTCGAGGTCGGCTGCGACCTCGCTGATGGTTCGGAACGCATCCGGCGCTTTGTCCAAATGCCCGCTCCCTGTTGGGTCGTTCGTTTGAAGGGACGCTACTCGGCCTTGGTGCCGTCGCCATTGCCGGTGGCGTGGCCGTTGATCCGCTGCTTCAGTATGGCCGACGGCTTGAACACCATCACGCGACGCGGCGATATCGGCACCTCGGTGCCGGTCTTGGGATTGCGGCCGATACGCTGGCCCTTCTTACGCACCATGAAGGAGCCGAACGACGACAGCTTCACCGTCTCGCCCTTCTCCAGGCAGTCGGTGATCTCCTTCAGCACCAGTTCGACAAACGCCGACGACTCCGTGCGCGACAGCCCCACCTTCTGGTAGACGGCTTCGCACAGATCGACGCGTGTGACTGTTTTTCCGGTTCCGGTCATCGCCTGCCCCGCACTCTCGGCGAACAATATGTGGTTGAAATTAAGAGCTTAACGCGCGACGGTCAACAGCGCTCATGCATGCAGAAGCATGAAAGAATCCAACAATATGGATGGACTTTTTAATGCAGCGCTTACCAGCGCAGCAGCGCCGAGCCCCAGGTGAAACCGCCGCCCATGGCTTCGAGCAGCACCAGGTCGCCCTTCTTCACGCGTCCGTCCTTCGCCGCCACCGCCAGCGCCAGCGGTATCGAAGCTGCCGAGGTGTTGCCGTGCAGATCGACCGTCAGCACCACCTTCTGCGGCGCAATATGCAGCTTGTGCGCCGAAGCATCGATGATTCGCTTGTTGGCCTGGTGCGGAACGAACCAGTCGATGTCCTCGGCCGTGGTGCCGGTGGCCTTGAACGCATCGTAGATCACGTCGGTGATCATGCCGACCGCGTGCTTGAACACTTCGCGGCCCTCCATCCGGAGATAGCCCACCGTCCGGGTCGAGGACGGTCCACCATCGACATAGAGTTTCGACTTGTGGCGGCCGTCGGAGCGCAGATGCGTCGTCAGGATGCCGCGGTCGCTGGCCTCACCCGGCTGCTGCTGCGCTTCAAGGATGACGGCGCCGGCGCCGTCGCCGAACAGCACGCAGGTGCCGCGGTCGTTCCAGTCGAGGATCCGCGAGAAGGTCTCCGCACCGATCACCAGCGCGCGCTTGAAGGCGCCGGTGCGCAGGAAACTGTCCGCGGTCGACAGCGCGAAGATGAAGCCCGAACAGACCGCCTGCAGGTCGAAGGCCGCGCCATGGTGGATGCCGAGGGCGGCCTGCACCGCCACCGCGGTGGCGGGAAAGGTATGGTCCGGCGTCGAGGTGCCGAGCACGATCAGGTCGATCGACTGGGCGTCGATCCCGGCATCGGCCAGCGCCGCGCGCGCCGCGTTGATCGCCAGATGCGAGGTGAACTCGCCGTCGGCGGCGATGTGGCGCTGCCGGATCCCGGTTCGCTGCACAATCCATTCGTCCGAGGTGTCGATCCGCGCCGCCAGTTCGGCATTGGTCAGGATCTGCTGCGGCAGATAGGAGCCGCAGCCGAGCACGACCGAACGTGTTGCAGTCACGAGACAGCCTCCTGCGAGGTCTGCGCCTGGGCCGGCGCGCTGCCATCGCGATTGAGCATTTGTTTGATCTTGTTCATCAGGTCGTAGCGGGCCATCTCATAGCCAACATCGACGGCATAGGCAAAGCCTTCGGCGTCGGTGCCGCCATGGCTCTTGACCACGATACCGTTGAGGCCGAGCACCACGCTGCCGTTGGATTTCGAGGGATCGAGCTTGTCGCGCAACGCCTTGAAGGCGTTCTTGGCGAACAAATAGCCGATCTTCGCCCGCCAGCTGCTCGATATCGCATTGCGCAGGAATTCGGTGATTTGCCGCGCCGTGCCCTCGGCCGCCTTCAGGGCGATGTTGCCGCTGAAGCCCTCGGCGACGATGACGTCGGCGGCGCCCCTGCCGATGCCGTCGCCCTCGACGAAGCCGATATATTCCAGTTGCGGCAGGTTCATCGCGCGCAGCAGTTCCGCCGCCTCGCGAATCTCCTCGCGGCCCTTGATTTCCTCAACGCCGATATTGAGCAATCCGACCGTCGGACGTTCCAGACCGAACACCACGCTCGCCAGCGCGCTGCCCATCACCGCCAGCGCCACGAGATGATGGGCATCGCCGCCGATGGTGGCGCCGAGATCGAGGACGACCGAATCGCCGCGTGCCGTGGGCCATATCGCCGCCAGCGCCGGCCGATCGATACCGGGCAACATGCGCAGGCAGAACCTCGCCATCGCCGCCAGCGCGCCGGTATTGCCGGCGGAAACCGCGACATCGGCCTCGCCTTTCTTGACGGCGTCGATGGCCAGCCACATCGACGAGGTCTTGCGACCGCGGCGCAGCGCCACGCTCGGCTTGTCGTGCATGCTGACGGCAACGTCGGTATGGATGACGCGCGACACCGCCTTCAGCGCTGGAAGTTTTTCGAGCTCAGGGTCGATCAGCGCCCGATCGCCGAACAGCAGGAATTCGCTGTCGGGATGCCGGGTCAACGCGACAGCGGCCCCGGGGATGACGACGGATGGACCGAAATCGCCACCCATGGCGTCAAGCGCGATTCGAACCTTTTTCGGCATGAAAACCCGGAAACCTGATCTTGTGCTGCGGTCTTGAGCACTCGGCCGCGGACTGGAAATCGCCACTGACGGCGGCGATCGGCGAAGCGCTATTGCGCCCCGGCCGGGCCGGGACAATACCGTGTCCCCTGCCCGACACAACCTCTTGACGTCAGCCTTTTGCGGAACCGGTTGAACCAGGGCAGAATCGGACAATAGCGATAATACAAGCCAATTCAAAGCATTAAGCGATAATCCTGCGCCATTACCCGATCCGCCTCGACGGGAATGCGAAGTTGAAGCCGATTCAGCCACGCTTCAGTGCGTTTTCAGCGCTGGCTTAAAGCTCGTTCTAAGCCTTTCCCGGCTTCTTCGGGCCGGGCGGTTTGGCGTCGAGCTGCAGCGCCTTGAGCGCGGCAAACGGATGATCCTCGGGATCCTCAGGCACCACAGGCGGCTCGAACACCGCGTCCGGCTTGCGCGGATAGGGGTCGACCGCGAGATACAGCGCATCGGTCGCGATCCGGCCGAGATCGATCACGCCGTTTTCGATCGGCTCCGGCGGATCCGGAATTTCCACCTCGCTCTCGGCAGCCTCCTCGACCAGATCGGCCATTTCAGGAATTTGCTCCGGCGGAGCGAAGATCAGGTCGATCGGCTCGTCGATCGCGTTCTCGATCGGATCGAGCGTCACCACGCAGGTCTGCCCGATCCGCGCCCGGACCCTGCCCTCGACGTGGAAGCGGCCACCGCTCATCGGGGTGACGTCGAGCGATGCACTGGCGACGAGAACTTCGCGCAGGCCGCCGACCTCGGCGATGGCCTCGCGCACCGCCTCGTCGGCTTCGAGATCGCGATGCAGTCCGGTGTCGGGGACCTGCGCCACGGCGACGGGAATGCGCCAAGGATCGGGTTTTTCGGTCATGTTGGCGGTTCTGTTCATCGGTTGCTGTTCATGGCTTAAACGCCTGTCTGCGCTGGCGAAGGGAATTTCCACGATCCGCCCAGCAATGCCGTGTCGTCCAGTGCCGCGAGGTCCGCAAGCGCCGCCTCGGCATAGACGGCCAACCGACGGCCCTTGTCGAGCTGCTCGCCGTTCAGGATGTTCTTGCACAAGGCCAGCGCCAGCGGCTCATGGCCCGCACTCAAGGCGAGATCGTAGGCTGCCATACGGCCGTAGAACGCCTCCCCGAAGGCCCGCATGCGCTTCGGGACGGTGGTGTCGCCGACCCCCATTTCGCGCAAATTGGCGTCCATGTCCTCGCAGAAGCGGTCGAACAGCGCCTGGGACAGGTCCGCGCCGGCCTCCATCGGCTTCATCCGCTGCAATACCATCCACAAATGCAGGACCAGCAGATCAAAACGGCCGTTAACCGTGTCCAGCACGCCCAGGTTCCGATAAAACAGCGGTTCTCGCGCTTGCGTCACGATCATGCCATAGATGGTCTCAATGGTGCCCGGCGAGGGCATCCGGGGTTTCCTGAAGTGATTGAACGGCCAAAGCATTGTGGGTTCCGCAAGCGAGCCCCAAAGGTTTGCCGATGGGAACCCGCGCATGTTGCAATCCGGCGTGCTGCCCGGTACGTCAACGCCTCGCGCGATGCAAGGGGACGGGATCATTTCTGAATGACTGAATTGAGCCAGACAGCCTCCCGCGCGCGCGCTCCGCGCGGCCTCGCCGCGCGCTGGCGCGGCATGCGGGCCATCGCCGCGATCGCCTTGGTGTGCGCGGCGCTCGGCGCCTGCACCGGCGAACAGTTCCAGAAGGGCTATATCCTGCCGACGGGCGCGCTCGAGCAAATTCCGATCGGCGCCAGCCAGGACCAGGTGCTGATCGTGATGGGCACGCCGTCCACGGTCGCCACCCTGAACGGCGAGGTGTTCTATTACATTTCGCAGCGTTCCGAACGCAAGGTCGCGTTCATGAACCAGCAGGTGATCGACCAGCGCGTGATCGCGGTCTATTTCGACCGCAATCGCCAGGTGCAGCGGCTGGCCAATTACGGACTGCAGGACGGCAAGATCTTCGACTTCATCAGCCGCACCACGCCGACCTCCGGACAGGAGCTCAGCTATTTGACGCCGCTGTTCAAGCTGCTCAGCTTCAACTAAAGCGAGCTGAAAGTCTGCGCTGCACTTGATGCAGGTTGATCACCAGTTCGTAACGAAATCGCGTCAAAAGGCGGACGGCTCTACGCCTGCGCAGCGTCGTCGGCTTGCCGACCGCTGACGCTTTTCCTACGCCTTCCCTGCCAACAAGAATCCCAACAAGGAGCGAAAAGTGACCAAACTGATTTCCCGCCGCCGCGTGCTTACCGGGGCCGCAGCGATCTCCGCGGCCGCCATTCTGCCGCGCGCGAGCCTCGGCGCCGACTGGCGCCCGACCGAAACCGTCCGCCTGATCGTGCCGGCCGCCCCGGGTGGCACCACCGACGTGATGGGCCGGTTGCTGGCGGCGCATCTGCAGAAGGCATGGGGCCAATCCGCGGTCGTGGAGAATCGCTCCGGCGGCGGCGGCACCATCGGCACGGCGGAGGTTGTCCGCCAGAAGGGCGACGGACACACCATCCTGGTCGGCAATCCCGGCCCCAATGCGATCGCCTACAGCATCTTCCGGAACATGAAGTACAAGCCCGACGAGTTGCAGCCGGTCAGCAACCTGATCCGGATTCCGAATATCATCTCCGCGCATCCGTCGGTGCCGATCAAGTCGATCGCCGAGATGGTCGCCTACATCAAGGCCAACCCGGACAAGCTGACCTACGGCTCGTCCGGCATCGGGCAGAGCCCTCACCTCACGATGGCCTGGCTGCTGCAGCTCACGGGCTTGAAGGTGGTGCATGTGCCGTTCCGCGGCGCCGGTCCGGCGCTGCAGGCAGCGCTCGGCGGCGACATTCAGATCCTGTCCGACAATCTTTATCCGACGCTGCCGCAGGTGCTGGACGGCAAGCTCAACGCGCTGGCGGTGACCACGCCGGAGCGCAGCCCGCTGGCGCCCAAGATCCCGACCGTACGCGAGGGCGCGCCGGAACTGGCCAAGTTCGACGTGTCGTCCTGGTTCGGCATTTTCCTGCCGAAGAGCGCGCCCGCGCCGGTGGTCGACGCGCTCAACAAGGAAATCAAGGTGTTCCTGGAGCGCGAGGACATCAAGGCCAACATGGCCAAGATCGGCGCCCGCACCGATTACGGCACGCCGCAGCAGTATTCCGATTTCGTAGCCGCGGAGACCGCGAAGTTCGGCGCCATCATCAAGCAGGAAGGCCTGCAGATGGACGCCGGCTGAGGCTCTCGTGTCCCGGACGCGGTGCAGCGCCCTTCGCGCTGCTCCGCAGAGCCGGGACCCACATCTGCGCTGATGTCCATTCATAGACCCCGGATCAGCAGCGCACCACGCCGCAAGGGCGGCGCGCTGCGCAGCATCCGGGGAACGCCGGTTGATGGACGAATAATCACGAAAAAACCCCGCGGCTTGCGCCGCGGGGTTTTGCGTTTCAGTCGAAGCCGAGCCGCTCAGTGCGCCAGGATCGCCAGCAGCAAGAGCGCCACGATGTTGGTGATCTTGATCATCGGGTTGACGGCGGGACCCGCCGTGTCCTTGTAGGGATCGCCGACGGTGTCGCCGGTCACCGCGGCCTTGTGGGCGTCAGAGCCCTTGCCGCCATAATGGCCGTCCTCGATGTACTTCTTGGCGTTGTCCCAGGCGCCACCGCCCGAGGTCATCGAAATCGCGACGAACAGGCCGGTCACGATCACGCCGAGCAGCATGGCGCCGACGGCCGAGAACGCCGCCGACTTGCCGGCGGCACCGCCGCCTGCGATCGCGAAGATCACGAAGTAGACGAAGATCGGCGACAGCACCGGCAGCAGCGACGGAATGATCATTTCCTTGATCGCCGCCTTGGTCAGAAGATCGACCGCGCGGCCGTAGTCCGGCTTGTCGGTGCCCTGCATGATGCCGGGCTTTTCGCGGAACTGACGCCGCACTTCCTCGACGATCGCGCCGGCCGCACGGCCGACCGCGGTCATCCCCATCGCGCCGAACAGGTACGGCAAGAGGCCGCCGAACAGGAGGCCAACCACGACGTAGGGGTTGTTGAGCGAGAAGTCGGGCAGCACGCCCTGGAAGTAGGGATACTTCGCGGCGTTGGCGATGAAGAATTTGAGATCTTCATTGTAGGCCGCGAACAGCACCAGCGCGCCGAGACCGGCCGAGCCGATCGCATAGCCCTTGGTGACCGCCTTGGTGGTGTTGCCGACGGCGTCGAGCGCGTCGGTGGCCTTGCGGACTTCCTTGGGCAGGCCGGCCATTTCGGCAATGCCGCCGGCATTGTCGGTGACCGGGCCGAAGGCGTCGAGCGCCACGATCATGCCGGCCAGCGCCAGCATGGTGGTGGTGGCGATCGCGATGCCGAACAGGCCGGCGAGGCTGTAGGTGACGAGGATGCCCGCGATGATCACCATCGCCGGACCGGCGGTGGATTCCATCGAGATCGCGAGACCCTGGATCACGTTGGTGCCATGACCGGTGACCGAGGACGCCGCGATCGACTTCACCGGGCGATATTCGGTGCCGGTGTAGTATTCGGTGATCCAGATGATCAGGCCGGTGACGACGAGGCCGACGATGCCGCACTGGAACAGCGCCATGCCGGTATAATTCACGCCTTCCAGCGCACCGAAACCGACCAGCCAGTAGATGACGGCCGCGATGCCGACCAGCGACAGCACGCCGGTGGCGATCAGGCCCTTGTACAGCGCGCCCATGATGGACTGGCTGGCGCCGAGCTTGACGAAGAAGGTGCCGGCGATCGAGGTCAGGATGCAGACGCCGCCGATCGCGAGCGGCAGCGTCATCATCGGAACCAGCAGCGGCGAGGTCGCGAAGAAGATCGCGGCCAGCACCATGGTGGCGACCGCGGTCACCGCATAGGTCTCGAACAGGTCGGCGGCCATGCCGGCGCAATCGCCGACATTGTCGCCGACGTTGTCGGCGATGGTGGCCGGGTTGCGCGGATCGTCCTCGGGAATGCCGGCTTCGACCTTGCCGACGAGATCGCCGCCGACGTCGGCGCCCTTGGTGAAGATGCCGCCGCCGAGACGGGCGAAGATCGAGATCAGCGAGGCGCCGAAGCCGAGCGCCACCAGCGAATCGACCACGATGCGGTCGTTGGCCTTGAGGCCCAGGACCTGGGTGAGATAGGCGAAGTAGATGGTGACGCCGAGCAGCGCCAGACCCGCAACCAGCATGCCGGTGATGGCGCCGGCCTTGAAGGCGAGCTCAAGCCCGCCGGCCAGCGAGGTGGTGGCGGCCTGCGCGGTGCGCACATTGGCGCGGACCGAGACGTTCATGCCGATGAAGCCGGCGGCGCCCGACAGCACCGCGCCGATCAGGAAGCCGATCGCGACCTTCATGCCGAGGAAGTAGGCCAGCAGCACGAAGATCACGACGCCGACGATGCCGATCGTCATGTACTGACGCTTCAGATAGGCCTGCGCGCCTTCGCGCACCGCGGCCGCGATTTCCTGCATTCGCGGATTGCCCGCATCGGCCTTCATGACCGATGCCGTCGCCCAGATGTCGTAAACGATGGAAAGCGCCCCGCAGAGCACAATCGCCCATAATACTGTCATTGAATTTGCCTCAGATCCTGGATCTACCCCACACCACACCGCGGGAGCGGCGGGCGCCTAAAAAGAAGGCCTGCCCCTGCCCAAAGGGGTGGCCTTAAATCGGCGGGACCATGCCAAAATCGCATCCCCTGTGCAATGTTGCGGAGGGCCGGAACCAACAATTTCGGCAGGTATTTGCACCCGAACGGGCGCTTTTCCCGGGAATCCTAGAAATGGCTGTAGGACAGTCGCGTTAACGCGATCTCCCTGCCCTCTGCATCGAGGAATCGCGGGGCCGACGTCCCCGCGATCACCATTCCGATCGAGGTCACGGCCACCCCGGCCAGCCCGGCCGCTTGCGCGAAAGCCGCGAAGCCGGCCTCCGGGATCGCGCACAAAATCTCGTAATCGTCGCCGCCGGAAACGTTCGCCTCGATGCCGACCGTGCCGCGCGCCAGCAACGCCGCGGCAACCGCCGACAGTGGAATATGCTTGATGTCGATGACGGCGGATATTTGAGACGCCCCGCACAATTTAGCGAGATCCCCCGCCAGACCGTCGGACACATCCATCGCCGCGCTGGCGTGGTCGCGGACGGCTTGCGCCACGGCGCTGCGCGGCTGCGGCACGCGGTAGCGGCCGGTCAGCATCCGGCTTGCCGCCTCGTCCTGCGCGAGCGCCGTCGCCACCGCGCCGCCTTTGAGGATATCAAGGCCAAGCGCGGCATCGCCGATCGTCCCGGTCACGACAATGCGGTCGCCTGGTTTGGCACCGCTGCGGCGGACCATTTTGCCCGGGGGCACCCGCCCGAACGCGGTGACCGAGATCATCACCGGCCCCGGCGTCGATACCGTATCGCCGCCAAGCAGTGGGCAGCCGAACAGGCCGGCATCCTCGCCAAGGGCGCGCGCGAACGGCGCCAGCCAGCCGTCGTCCTGGACGCGCAGCGCCAGCGTCAGCACGAAGCCCGCAGGCTCCGCCCCCTTGGCCGCGAGATCGGACAGGTTCACCCGCAACGCTTTCCGCGCGACAGTGTCGGGGGGATCATCGGAGAGAAAATGCACGCCCTCGACAACGGCGTCGGTGGTCACCACGATCTCGTCGCCGCGCCCCTGCAGGATCGCCGCGTCATCGACCAGACCGAACGCGCCGGGATCGGTCGCGAGCGGACGGAAATAACGGGCGATCAGGGAGTCTTCACCGGATGTCGACTGCTTGGGATCGGTCACGGTGCGCCATCCCCACAACTGTCATCGCCCGGCTCGACCGGGCGACCCAGTATTCCAGAGGCGTCAGCGATTGACCGAGTGGCCGCGGCGTACTGGGTCATCCGCCTTCGCGGATGATGACGACCGAATGTGTGGCTGGCGTACCGCTCCAAAGCAGGCCATCTCCATGGCTGTCTCATCCGCAGGCTCACCTACCCCCGCGCGAACTCGTCGGCACGAAACTGGCGGGCGATCTGGTCCAGCACCGCGTTCACCATGCCGGTCTCCTCGGACTCGACGAAGGCGTGCGCGACATCGACATATTCCGACACCACAACGCGGCCGGGCACGTCCTTGCGATGCTCGAGTTCGTAAGCCCCTGCCCGCAACACCGCGCGCAAGATGGCGTCGATCCGCTTCAACGGCCAGCCCTTTGAAAGCGCCTCGTCGATCACGGGGTCGAGCCTGGCCTGGTCGCGCACCACGCCGGCGACCACGTCCTGGAAGAACGCGGCCTCGGCCGGAAGATAGGTGTCGCCCTCGACCTCGTTGCCGAGCCAGTGGCTTTCGAACTCGGCGAAGATGTCGTTGATCCCGGCGCCGCCGATGTCCATCTGGTAGAGCGCCTGCACCGCGGCGAGCCGTGCGGCGCCGCGCCGGTTAGCCTTTTTGTCGAGGCCCCTGGTTGGCGCCGGCTTTTTATTCTCTGCCATGATCAGGCCTTTGCCAGCCGGCGCTTGATCCGCAACATCGCCAATGCCGCGCGCGCGGCATCGCCGCCTTTGTTGAGCTCGCTGGCGCGCGCCCGGGCCCAGGCCTGGGCGTCGGTATTGACGGTGATGATGCCGTTGCCGAGCGGGAATTTTCTCGCCACCGCGAGGTCCATCAGCGCGCGCGAGGATTCCATCGACACGATCTCGAAATGGATGGTGTCGCCGCGGACCACGCAGCCGAGCGCGATCGCCGCGTCATAGGGTTTTCCATTGTTCTCGGCGGCATCGAGCGCGATCGCGATCGCCGCCGGGATTTCCAGCGCGCCGGGCACCGTGATCACGTCGTGGCCGACGCCGGCCGCCTTCAATTCCGCGACCGCGCCCTCCAGCAGCGCATCCTGGATATCGTCATAGAAACGCGCCTCGACGATCAGCGCCCGCGCGCCGGAAATGTCGGTCTGGTCTTTCAACTGTGCGCGCCGCGCGTCCGCCATGGTCTTCCCGTCAATATTGATGGATTGGTGCGGGTTTTAGGCGTAGCGGCGACCAAAGCCAAGGGCTGCTTCTACTTCATTTCCGACAGCCGCGCGGCGTAGCGTGCCATCAGGTCGACCTCGAGATTGACTTCGCTTCCGGCGCGCCAGCCGCCCAGCGTGGTGACGCTGAGCGTATGGGGAATGATCAGCACCGCAAACGCGACGTCATCAACGGTATTCACGGTCAGCGACACGCCGTCCAGGGTAACCGAGCCTTTGGTCGCGATGAAGCGCGCCAGTTCCCGCGTGGTGGAGAGCTCGAACCGCGCCATGTCGGGCAGATCGTCACGCTTGACGATGGTGGCGATGCCGTCGGCATGTCCGGCGACGATATGGCCGCCGAGTTCGTCGCCGATCTTCAGCGCCCGTTCGAGATTGAGTCTGGTGCCGGTAACCCAGTGTTTCGCCGTGGTCATGGCCAGCGTCTCGGCGGCGGTATCGACCTCGAACCAGGTTTTGTCACCCGCGACGCCCGAGCCGACCACGGTGAGGCAGACGCCGTTGCAGGCGATCGAGGCGCCGTCGGCAATGGTGGACCGGTCGTAGCGGCAGGCGATGCGCAGCCGATGCAGCTGGCCCTGCGCCGTGGGCGTCAGGCTGACGATCTCGCCGATGTTGGTGATGATGCCGGTGAACATTTGTGTCCTCAGTCCCACTTCCGTCATGGCCGGGCCCGTCCCGGCCATCCACGTCTTCTCTTTATCATCCGCTGCCAAGACGTGGATGCCCGGGACAAGCCCGGGCATGACGAACTTGGAGGGTTATGCCCGCTCGTAAATGGTCAGGGTGTCGCTTTGCAGCGTTTCGCTAGCACGTAGCTTGAACGCGGGCGACTGGGTGATGGCGGAGAGCGGCAATGCCTCCAGCGCGGGGATGCCGTCGGCACCGACCGGATGAGCGCCGCGCAGCAGCCAGATTTCGTCGGCGAGACCTGCGGCGACAAAGGATGACGCGACGCGGGCGCCGCCTTCCACCAGCAGCCGCGTGATGCCCTTTTCCGAGAGCGTATGCAGCACGGCGGCAAGATCGAGCCCCGGCGGCGGCGTGGTCGTGGCCGGCACGCGGATCACCTGCGCGCCTGATGCCCCGAGCTTCATGGCGGCGGGCGCCTCCGATAGATTTGATGTCATCACCCACAGCGGCGTTTCGCGCGCCGAATGCACCAGTCGGCTGGTGCCGGGCATGCGCAAGGCGCGGTCGAGCACTACCCGCACCGGCGAGCGCGCCTCCATGCCCGGCAGCCGGCAGGTCAGCATCGGGTCGTCCGACAGCACCGTGCCGATCCCGACCAGGATGGCGTCGCATTGCGCGCGCAACAGGTGCACCCGCGACTTCGCGGCTTCGCCCGTGATCGCCACCGGCTTGTGGCCGGCGGCAGCGATCCTGTCGTCGGGCGATACCGCCAATTTGAGGATCACATGCGGGCGCTTGTCGCGGATGCGCCGGAAATGCCCGGCATGATCCCGCGCGGCTTCCAAAGCCCCCGGCCCGATATCGACCGTGATCCCGGCGGCGCGCAGTCTTGCGTGGCCCTGGCCTGCCACTTCCGGATTGGGATCCTCGATCGCCGACACGACGCGGACAATCCCGGCTGCGATGACGGCATCGGCGCAGGGCGGCGATTTGCCGAAATGCGAGCACGGCTCCAGCGTCACATAGAGCGTGGCGCCGCGCGCGGCTTCGCCGGCGCGCGCCAGCGCCTCAGGCTCAGCGTGGGGACGGCCGCCGGGCTGGGTCCAGCCGCGGCCGACGATGACGCCGTCCTTGACCACGACAGCGCCGACCGCCGGATTGGGCCATGTGCGGCCCTGCCCGCGCCGCCCGAGCGACAGCGCCAGCGCCATGAAGCGCTGGTCGGCGGCTTTCGAATCCCTTGATTTCTGCGCGTACTGGTCTTCCAGAATGCGGAAGATCATTTGGGCAACGTGGCGAGCCGCGCCTGGTCGTCGGCGGAGAGTTCGCCGAGCACGGTCTCGAAGTCCTTGGCCTCGCGGAAATTGCGATAGACCGAGGCGAAGCGGACATAGGCGACGTCGTCGAGCTGGCGCAGATGCTCCATCACGATCTCGCCGATCGCCTCCGATGAAATCTCGGCCTCGCCGCCGCTTTCGAGCTCGCGCACGATGGCCGAGACCATCTTCTCGACCCTTTCAGGATCGACCGGGCGCTTGCGCAAGGAGATCTGTAGCGAGCGCACCAGCTTGTCGCGGTCGAACGGCACCCGGCGGCCGTTGCGCTTGATCACGGTGAGTTCGCGCAGCTGCACCCGCTCGAAGGTGGTGAAGCGGAAATTGCAGGCGACGCAGACGCGGCGGCGCCGGATCACGGCGGAATCCTCGGTCGGACGCGAATCCTTCACCTGCGTATCGAGGCTGTTGCAGCTGGGACATCGCATCCGGTTGAGGCCTTTACTGGTAGATCGGGAAGCGGTCGGTGAGCGCCTTGACCCGTTCCTTGATCGCGGCTTCCACCATCGGCGCCGAACCATTTTCCGACTGCGCGATGGCGTTGAGCACTTCCGATATCATCATGCCGACCTGCTTGAATTCGGCGACGCCGAACCCGCGCGTGGTCGCCGCCGGGGTGCCGAGGCGAAGGCCCGAGGTGACGAACGGCTTCTCCGGATCGAACGGGATGCCGTTCTTGTTGCAGGTGATGGCGGCGCGGACCAGCGCCTTTTCCGAGACGTTGCCCTTGAGGCCCTTCGGCCGCAGGTCCACCAGCATCAGATGGTTGTCGGTGCCGCCGGAGACGATATCGAACCCTTGCGCGCGCAGCGTCTCCGCCAATGCCTTGGCGTTCTCGACCACGTTCTTGGCGTAGATCTTGAAATCCGGGCGCAGCGCCTCGGCGAACGCGACGGCCTTGGCCGCGATCACATGCATCAGCGGGCCGCCCTGCAGGCCCGGGAAGATCGCCGAGTTCAGCTTCTTGGCCAACGCCTCGTCATTGCACAGGATCAGGCCGCCGCGCGGGCCGCGCAGCGATTTGTGAGTCGTGGTGGTGGTAACATGGGCGTGCGGCACCGGCGAGGCATGCGCGCCGCCGGCGACGAGGCCGGCGAAATGCGCCATATCGACCATCAGATAGGCGCCGATCGAATCGGCGATTTCGCGAAAACGCTTGAAATCCCAGCTGCGCGAATAGGCCGAGCCGCCGGCGATGATCAGCTTGGGCCGCACTTCCTCCGCCTGCTTTGCCACCGCATCCATGTCGATGATCTGGTCCTCGCGCCGCACCGTATAGTGCGAGGCCTTGAACCATTTGCCGGACATGTTGACGGGCGAGCCATGGGTGAGATGGCCGCCGGCGGCGAGATCGAGCCCCATGAAGGTATCGCCGGGCTGCAGCAGCGCCAGGAACACCGCCTGGTTCATCTGGCTGCCGGAATTCGGCTGCACATTGGCAAAGCCGGCGCCGAACAGTTTCTTGGCCCGGTCGATCGCCAGGTTCTCGGCGACGTCGACCCATTCGCAGCCGCCATAATAGCGGTTGCCCGGATAACCCTCGGCATATTTGTTGGTCATCACCGAGCCCTGCGCTTCCAGCACCGCGCGGCTGACGATGTTTTCCGAGGCGATCAGCTCGATCTCGTGGCGCTGGCGACCGAGTTCGCCCTTGATGGCGGCGGCGATCTCGGGATCGGCCTGCTCCAGGGTGGCGGTAAAGAACGAGTCGGGCGCGGAAGCGGATTTGGGGCTGGTGGCGGAAGAGCTCATCGGCGAAATATCTCCACCGCCGCAACCTGTTAGCTGAGGTGCGGCCGGTCACGTGTGGCGATCGAAAGCGGCGCTGGCGGGATACCATATCAAGCGGCGGCGGCCAAGCGGTTGCGGTACATGGCTGATATTTATGCAAGATATGGTGGGGCGGTGGGGGGTGGCTCCCCGTGTCCCGGACGCGGTGCGGCGTTCTTCACGCCGCTCCGCAGAGCCGGGACCCATGGTTTCCTCGGGATAAGCGTGGGTCCCGGTTCTGCGACGCACCATTTCGCGGAGTTTATCATCGGGCGCGCATTCGCGCGACCCGTTGGCTCATGCTGCGCCGCGCCCGGGACACGAGACATCGAGATTCCGGGTTCGATGCTGCGCACCGCCCCGGAATGACGGTGACGCGTCCCTACGACGCAAACCTGTACGCCCCGCCCTTCTCGACCGAGCGCTGGAATGCCGGCCGCGCATGCATCCGCGTCAGCCACGCCGCGAGGTCAGGATACGGCGCGAGCCTGTCGAACACCTTGGCCATTTCGCCGACAAAGCTCATCTGGATATCTGCGCCGCTCAGCGAATTGCCGACGAAGAATTCCCTGCCCTTCAGCGTGAAGTCGACATAGCCGAGATGGTTTTTCAACTCGCTGTCGATGCGTGGATGCAAGGGAGCGCCGGCTTCCTTCAGCCTGGAGACATACAGGTTCAGCATCAGCGGCAGCATCGCCGACCCCTCGGAATAATGCAGCCACTCATTGTAGGCTTCATAGTCGGCGCTGCCGGGCGCCGGCATCATCGCGCCCTTACCATAGGTGCGGATGAGATAATCGACGATCGCGCCTGATTCCGCGATGGTGAGGCCGCCGTCGGTGACGACCGGCGACTTGCCGAGCGGATGCACCGCGGTCAATTCCGGCGGCGCCAGCCGCGTGGCGGCGTCGCGCTGATAGCGCTTGATCTCATAGGGAAGCCCAAGTTCTTCCAGCAGCCACAGGATACGTTGCGAGCGCGAGTCGTTGAGGTGATGCAGGGTGAGCATGGATGTTTCCTCGGACTGATTATTGCCCGAGGTGTATCGGCTCTTTGCAATGTCAGCAACGCATACAGGCGTCGGCCGCGCAGCGTGCCGTTTTCCTCTACAGCCCCGTAAATCCCGCCTTCACCGGATCGCTCGAGCCGTCGAGTTCGCGCAAGTAAGTCAGCCCGCACACCGTCAGCCGGTGCGTATCCTTCTCGCCGGCTTCCACCAGCGTCGCGAGATATTCCGTCACCTTGGCGCGCGCTTCGGCGCTGGCGGCGGCGGTGCGGTTCACCAGCAGGTCGTAGGTCATCATGATGCGGTCGATGGCGGGTTCCATGCAATCCTCTGGGGTTTACGATCGAACGAGTTCGCTGGCTTCGAATTTCGCGATCGCCTTGTTGGCGAGGCGAAGCCGGTTGAATTCGCCGCGCTGGAACATCTGGACGATGATCTCCAGCAGCCGTTCGTTGGTGGCGAGCGTGTCGGGGATGACGCCGGAGCGACGCAGATAGTTGGCGGCGATGGCATAGGCATCGCCGACCACCTCCACATTCATCACCTGCAATCCGCGCTCCACCAGCATAGCTTGTCCTCCGACGCGGATGGATAAGCCCGGTAGCGGGCAATAGTTCCATTTCGGGAAACCTGTGGCGCCCGGCGGCGAAAACCCTCGCAAAAACAAAACGCACCGGTCCGGTAATCCGGGCCGATGCGCTTGGGGAAGTCTCTGACTTAGTTAGTTGCCGCCGGTCTTCTGGGATGCCGGCTTGGCCTGATTTCGCAGTCGAATAAGTCTCAGAGCCGATACAGGATCTGGTCGGTCCAGAACCGCTCGAGCCGGTGCAGCGACTTGTTCAGGGTCGCGAATTCCTCGTTCGAGATGCCGCCGACCTGCTCCACCGTCTTGACGTGCTTCTGATAGAGCGCGTCGACGATCTTGCGAATTTCCTGGCCCTGCGGCGTGAGGCGGATGCGAACCGAGCGGCGATCGACGCGCGAACGCTGATGATCGAGGAAGCCGAGTTCGACCAGCTTCTTCAGATTGTAGGAGACGTTGGAGCCGAGGTAGTAACCGCGCGTGCGCAGTTCGCCCGCGGTCAGCTCCTTGTCGCCGATGTTGTAGAGCAGCAGCGCCTGCACCGAGTTGATGTCGGCGCGGCCGCGCCGATCGAATTCGTCCTTGATCACATCGAGCAGCCGGCGATGCAGCCGCTCCACCAAAGTCAAAGCTTCGAGATAGAGCGGCTGCACCGGAGCCTGGCCCGGAGCGCGTTCGGTGGTTTCGGCCACCGTTGCAACGGCTTTCATCATGACACTTCCCCTGCTGTCGTTTTTATCGACTTATTCGACGAAACTTGTGTCCCGCCTGATAGCTTCAACTTAAGGGGCCGGTTTGAAGATCCGCTTAAATAAGACAATAAAGAGATCATGAATTTAAGACAGTGAATCGTGGATTAAGCCCGCTAATAAAGGGCTTTTCGCAACCTTTCGATAACGGTGGAAGGCCTCTGTTCACGCTTCGTTGGCGCGTTCTGTCGCATATGGGAACAGGACCGTTCAAATTCGAAACGACTGCGTAACAGGTGTGACCGCAGCGTTAGGGTGACTCAAAAGTTACCGCAAAAATTCCCGAAAATTTTAGGCAACCGAACTCGGATTTGCTCTGGTTCGGCGACATTCGATATTATCCAAGCCGGCAACGGTCGACCTGGATGGCGCGCCTTGTTCTGCACGCGTCGCGAATTTGCTCACTCACACCAGCGACCGTTCGCGCGCTATGGCGGCCGTTCGCGCGCGGCCATCCACGCCAGCGCGAGATAGGCTGCCAGCATCAGGGCTTCCAGCCCCACCACCGTCAGGCTGCCGCCGTAGATTCCCGGAAACATCAGTTCGATCACCGCCATCGATACCACGGTGGTCAGCCACACAACCGCGCCCCACGGCGTCGCCAGCCACAGGCCGACCGCGGCGACCAGTTCGATCACGGCGAAATAAACCGTAGCGGTCTGCCACGCCATCGGCTGGTTCTCGAACGCCTCTTCCTCGCCGCCGACGAAGCCGGTGACCTGGGCCCAGTGATAGAGCCCCTTGGCCACCGAGACCACGGCCATGATGCGCAGGAAAAATACCAGCCGCCGGGTCCAGACATTTTCGTCGGATTCGATTCGCTGCGACGAAATCGCCGCCACCGACATCGCATTGTCGCGCGGCTGGTCGCGCGATGGGGTTTCAGACATGCGGCGTGCCGTTCGTAACAGGAAAATGCGCGGCCATGGACCGACCCACGGACCGACCCACGGACCGACCTTGGACCTACTCTTGGACGACTCTTTGGCCCCTCGGCGCGGCAAAATCAATCCGGCAGGCGATGCCGGCCGGCCGATTTGCGGCAGGTCAAGATGAATGACGCCCGCCATGCAAGATGTTAGGATTGGAACAAGTCCAGTCTGCCGCCTCCAGGAGTGCCCATCATGGCGATCAAATTCGGCCGTCCGATCGAACTGCGCGACGCGCCGCGGCGCCAAACCGCCCTCGCCGCCCCCTCGCTCGACCTCGTGGTTCGCCCGCGCCGCAACCGCAAGGCGGAATGGGCGCGGCGGCTGGTGCGGGAAAACGTGCTGACCGCGGACGACCTGATCTGGCCGCTGTTCGTGGTCGACGGCCACAACCAGCGCTTGCCCGTCGCCTCGATGCCGGGCGTCGACCGCCTCAGCGTCGATCAGGCGGTGCGTGACGCCGAGCGCGCCATGAAGCTGAATATCCCCTGCATCGCGCTGTTCCCCTACACCGAGCCTTCCCTGCGCGACGAGCACGGCTCCGAGGCGCTGAATGCCGACAACCTGGTCTGCCAGTCGGTGCGCGCCATCAAGAAGGAATTTCCCGGCCTCGGCGTGCTCTGCGACGTGGCGCTCGATCCCTACACCAGCCACGGCCATGACGGTCTGATCCAGGACGGCCGCATCCTCAACGACGAGACCGTCGCGGTGCTGGTGCGCCAGGCGCTGGTGCAGGCCGAAGCCGGCTGCGACATCATCGCGCCCTCCGACATGATGGACGGCCGCGTCGGCGCCATCCGCGAGGGGCTCGACGCCGCCGGCTTCCTCGACGTGCAGATCATGGCCTATGCGGCGAAATACGCCTCCGCCTTCTACGGCCCGTTCCGCGACGCCGTCGGTTCGGCGAAAACGCTGACCGGCGACAAGCGCACCTACCAGATGGACTCGGCCAATTCCGACGAGGCGCTGCGCGAGGTCGAACTCGACATCGCCGAAGGCGCCGACATGGTGATGGTGAAGCCCGGGATGCCCTATCTCGACATCGTGCGGCGGGTGAAGGACACCTTCGCGATGCCGACCTTCGTCTACCAGGTGTCCGGCGAATACGCGATGATCGCGGCCGCCGCCAACAACGGCTGGATCGACGGCGAGCGCGCGATGATGGAAAGCCTGCTCGGCTTCAAGCGCGCCGGCGCCGACGGCATCCTGACCTACTTCGCGCCGCAGGCGGCGGAGAAGCTGAAGGCGGAGTAGCCGCTTGTCATTCCGGGGCGCGTCGAAGACGCGAACCCGGAATCTCGGGATTCCGGGTTCGATGCTGCGCATCGCCCCGGAATGACGAACGTTTCCGGTCGCCGGATTATTGCTGCCTGTTAATGATCGCGGCTCTTGCACCCACGCCACTGGTTCCCATGTGCTCTCACGGGAATGCACGGTCTGGAGGACTGACCATGTCGTACAACGATTCGGGTAGTGGCGAAGCCTGGCGCAGCGGCGGCGGGGTGCAGCCCCATGCCTTCGATCCCCAACAGCAGCCGGAATTGTTTCGCGGGGTGCTGACGCGGCGGGTGTTCGCGTTCCTGATCGACCTCGTGGTGCTGACGGTCCCGGTGATCCTGGGCTACCTGTTCATCGCGGTGTTCGGAATCATCACCCTGGGGCTCGGCTGGATGCTGTTCTGGCTGGCCTGGCCGGCCACGGTGGTATGGGCGGTGGTCTATTACGGCGCATCGATCGGCGGCCCCCATTCGGCCACCCTGGGCATGCGCGTCATGGACCTGGAACTGCGCACCTGGTACGGCGCGCCGGGCTATTTCGTGCTCGGGGCCATGCATGCGGTGCTGTTCTGGGTGTCAATCTCGTTCCTGACCCCGCTGGTCCTGCTCGTCGGCCTGTTCAACGACCGGCGGCGGCTGCTGCACGACTTCGTGCTGGGCACCGTGGTCATCAACAGCTCGTTGCGAAGCCAGGTCGCGCAGCCCGCGCGGCCGTTTTGAACCGGTAAAATGAACCCGTAAATTGATTGACCGTGAGCCTCCGCGGCGCGATGCTCTGTCTTGCTGCTTCGGCTTCGGAGGCCTGACGACACAACGTGACCCAGCACTCGCGTGACACACCGCAGTTCTACCTGACCGCGCCATCGCCCTGCCCCTATCTGCCGGGCCGGCACGAGCGCAAGGTGTTCACCCATCTGGTCGGCGACAAGGCCGGCGATCTCAACGATCTGCTCACCCATGGCGGGTTCCGGCGCAGCCAGTCGATCGCGTATCGCCCGGCCTGCGACCAGTGCCGCGCCTGCGTCTCGGTCCGCGTCATCGCCAACGAATTCCGCCTCTCGCGCAATTTCCGCAAGATCATGGCCCGCAACGCCGACATCACGGGCGAACAGCGCAGCGCGGTGCCGACCTCCGAGCAATATTCGGTGTTTCGCGCCTATCTCGACGCCCGGCATCGCCATGGCGGCATGGCCGACATGACCGTGCTCGACTACGCCATGATGGTGGAGGACAGCCACGTCGAAACCCGCATCATCGAATACCGCAAGCGCGGCGTCGATACCGGCATCACCGGCCGCGGTCAGGAACTGGTGGCGGTGGCGCTGACCGACGTGCTCAGCGACGGGCTGTCGATGGTATATTCGTTCTTCGAACCGTCGGAGGAAAGCCGCTCGCTCGGCACCTTCAAGATCCTCGATCACCTCGCGCGCGCCCGCCGGCTGGGGCTGCCCTACGTCTATCTCGGCTACTGGATCGAAGGCTCCAAGAAGATGGACTACAAGGGCCGCTTCCTGCCGCAGCAGCGCCTCGCCCCCTCCGGCTGGCTGCGCATCGACGCCACGGGCGAGGTTTTGTCGGAACCGCAGGATTAGAGTAGCCAAAGCGTCGTGGGGTGCACTGCGCGCGCGCCCCCATTCGGTCGTCATCACCCGCCACCGGGTCTCGCCTTCGGCGAGCCCGATGACAGGCTCCAGCGGGTGACCCAGTACGCCGCGGCTTCTCGGTCAATCACAACCGTCTCTGGAATACTGGGTCGCCCGATCAAGTCGGGCGATGACAATGGCATGTGACGCCGGGGCGCGGACTAACTCTCAATGACCCGCACCGGATCGCTGCCGTCCCAGTTCGCGGCGGCCTTGCGTATATGGCCGAAGAAGCGGCCCTTGCCGCCGCTGATGTCCGATATTTCGATCACCGTTCCCGGATGTCCCGCGCTCTCAAAATATGCGAACCGCCCCTGCGCGCCGCCGATCTGGCCCTCATGGCCGACGACGAAACCGGACGCGATGGCGCGGTCGTACAGCGCCTGATAGTCGTTCGACCAATAGGACATGTGCTGCATGCCCTCGCCGTGATCCCTGAGATGATCCAGATACATCGACGGCGCGTCGTTGCGCTGCTGGATCAGTTCGATCTGCAGGTCGCCGGAATTGGCCAGCGCGATGCTCATCTCGACCGCCGAATTGACGCCGCGGTAGCGAAACCAGTCGGTCTTGACGCTGGGAATGTAGAAGAACGGGCCGACGCGCATCACCTCGATCCAGAACTTCATCGCCGTCTCGATGTCGCGAACGACGTAGCCGTTCTGGCAGACCTTGCCGAACATCATGCTCATGTTTTCGCCCCGTTACATTCCGCTGAGGCCGCTGTCGACGGCAAGCGTCTGCGCGGTGACATAGGCGCTCTCTTCCGAGATGAAGAACAGCACCGCATAGGCCACTTCCCAGGCGGTGGCCTGACGCCCGAACGGGATATGCCCCTTGCCGCGCGAGGGCCGTCCGGCGCCGGCGCTGCGGCCGTTCGGCGTGTCCACCAGACCCGGATAGACCAGATTGACGCGGATACCGCGCCGCGCGCCGACATGGGCGATGTTGCGCATCAGCCCGCCAAGCGCCGCCTTCGAGGAATCATAGACCGGCATTTGCGAGCCGGCCCGCAGCGCAGCAATCGAGGAGATGAAGACGATCGAACCGCCGTCTTCGAACTTGGGCAGCGCCTCGCGGCAGGCCAGCATCGGGCCGCGCACATTGACGTCGTAGATCTTGTTCCACTGCTCGGCGTTGACCCCGTCGAGGCCGGGCTGCCCGAACGTCCCGACATTGAGCACCATGCCGTCGAGGCCGCCCATGAGGCGGTGCGCGTCATCAATCATGCGCCGGACATCGGCTTCCAGCGTGACGTCGGCCTGGACCGCAAAGGCGCGGCCGCCCTCGGCCTTGATCCTGACGACGGTGTCCTCGGCGGAGCCGAGATTGACGTCGGCGACGGCGACCTGCGCGCCTTCGCGCGCGAACAGCAGGCTCATCGCCCTTCCGTTGCCGATCGGATCGGTGGCTTCGTCAAAAGTCCGCTGCCCGCCGCCGACCACCAGCACGCGGCGGCCGGTCAGCCGGCCGCGGCCGGGAGCGGTGCCCGACGATTCCGCGGTGAGCGGGCGGACGTAGCGTTCGGGCTTCGTATCGGACGACGCTGATCGATCGGACAATTCAGGCGCTCCGCGACTTGCCGCCGTCATAGACCCGCATGCCCGCGGCGGGATCGAGATCGGTCTCGGTCGCCTCGGTGAGGCGCGCCATCATCATGTAGAATCCGATCGCGACGATGGTCTCGACGATCTCCTGTTCGCTGAAATGTTCGCGCACGGCAGCGAAGACCGGCTCCGGCACCCGAACGTTTTCGGTGACCTCGCGGCCAAAGGCCAGCAGCGCGCGCTCTGCCGCGTTGAAGGCTTCATCGCCGTAGTCGGCGCGCTCCAGCGCATCGATCTGGGGCTGGGTGACGCCGACGCCGAGCGCGATCGGCACATGCTGCCGCCACTCATAGGCGCCGCCTTCCAGCTGCGCGACCTGCAGGATCAGCAATTCGCGGTTGACCGGACCAAGCTTCTGTTTATGCAGGATGGAATTGCCGAGCCGCATCGCCGGAATCATGTTGGCTTCGGCATGCGCCATCATGCGAAAGATGTTCAGCTTGACCGGCATCCTGTCGAAGGATGCTCGGATGTCTCCGGTGGTGGTCTCCGGGTCAATCAGCGGCAGTCTTGCCACGCGTGCCTCCCCTGGCTTTTTTCGGCTTTGTATTCGCCTTGGTGTTTTTTTCAGCGGTCGCGCCGCCTGCGTCCTTTACCGCAAACAGTATCAAAAAGAACGCAAGGAAATGATCGATCGCCTCGATCACCTTTTCCCGCGGCGAGGCCTGCGCGCCCATGACGTAATGTTCGAGCCGGATGTAGATCAGGCCGGCGGCGAAGATCCGCGCGGTCTCGCGCGGATCCGGCGTTGCCATCAGGCCGGCCAGCGCAAAACCGCGAAAATAATCCGTCATCAGCCGTTGCTCGCGCGAATAGAACTGGTCGGCGAATTTGGCGCGGATGCCGGGCACCCGGTTTCGCTCGGCGGTGATGACTTTCTGGAACTGATGCTCGCGCGGGTCCGACCACTGGGTGACGAGATCGAGCGCGAACTGCCGGCAGAACGCGGCCGGCTGCCGGCTCAGCTGGCGATAGCGCGGCGCTTCGAGCCGACTCGCCGAACTCGCGGGTCCATGCTCCTCGCTGACGATGGCTTCGAGGATCGCCGCCTTGCCCGCGAAGTGGTTGTAGAGGCTGCTCTCGCGGATTCCGACCCGCCGCGCCAGTTCGCGCATCGACGCACCGCCATAGCCGCTCTCGGCGAACAGGCTGAGTGCTTCCGCCAGGATGCGCTCTCGGGTCGAAAGCGCGCTGGCGTCGGTCGCGGTGGAGGCCTTCGAAGTCATGCGCGTTGACTAGCTAACGATCGTTCGCTAGTCAAGGGACGAACGATCGTTCGTTAGGGCCTCATTCCCGAAGAACGACGGCGGGACGCAGGCATCAAGCCGGCGCCCGCGACGGCAGAACGACCAAGAAAAATTGAAGGAAGGAACACGCAAGATGTCCCGTTTTCTCAAAAGCCCCCTGCACGCTCTGTGCGTCGCGCTGCCCCTGCTGGCCGCGATCCCGGCGCAGGCGCAGACCGCCGCCAAATACGATTCCGGCGCCGACGACAAGCGCATCAAGATCGGCATGACGGCGCCGCTGAGCGGTCCCGTCTCCGCCTTTGCGCAGATCTCCAAATCGGCCGACGCCTATTTCAACAAGATCAACGACGAAGGCGGCATCAACGGCCGTCGCATCGAACTGATCATCGCCGACGACGCCTACAGTCCGCCCAAGACGGTCGAACAGACCAGGCGGCTGGTCGAAAGCGACGAGGTTCTGCTGATCTTCGGCGGCGTCGGCACGCCCACCAACAGCGCCGTCCACAAATACCTCAACGACAGGAAAGTGCCGCAGCTGTTTCTCGGCTCGGGTGCGGCCAAATGGGACGATCCGAAGAATTTTCCGTGGACCGTGGGATGGCAGCCGAGTTACCGCGACGAGGCTTTTGCCTATGCGACCTACATCAAGGCCAGCCGCCCGAATGCCAGGGTCGCGGTGCTCTACCAGAACGACGACCTCGGCAAGGACTACCTAAAGGCGCTGGAAGAGAAGCTCGGCACCGAAGGCGGCAATCTGCTGGTTGCCAAGGCCCCCTACGAGACCTCCTCACCCACCATCGATACCCAGATCCTGGTTCTGAAAAACAGCGGCGCCGATGTGCTGCTGGTGGCGGCCACGCCCAAATTCGCGGCGCAGGCGATCCGCAAGGTGGCGGAGATCGGCTGGAAGCCGACTACGATCATTTCGAATGTGTCGGCCTCCATCAGCGGCGTTCTCGAACCGGCCGGGCGCGACAATTCCACCGGCGTGATCTCGAGCCAGTACCTCAAGGACAGCACCGATCCCGGTCTGAAGGACGATGCCGGCTACAAGGAGTGGCTCGCCTTCATGGAGAAATACATGCCGGGCGCCAGCCGCACCGACTTCCTCAACGTCTATGGCTACACCATCGCGCAGACCCTGGTGGCGACGCTGAAGGCCGCCGGCAACGATCTGACGCGCGCCAACATCATCAAGCAGGCCACCAGCCTGAAGGACGTTCGCCTGTCGATGCTGATCAACGGCACCGCCGTCAATAATTCCCCGGAGCGATACACGCCGATGACGAGCCTGCAGCTGATCCGCTTCGACGGCACGCGATGGGTGTCGTTCGGCGAATTGCTGCGGAATTGATCCCGATATGCGGCAGCTGAACCTCGGCGGCATGCGGATCGACCGGCTGGTCGAGATCGACCGGCTGCCGTTCGACAAGCAATGGCTGTTCGCCAATGCCGATGACGAGGTGATCGAAGCCAACCGAAGCTGGCTCGATCACCGCTTCATCGAGCCCGGCTCCGGCCGCTTCATCCTCAGCCATCACTCCTACGTGGTGCGCACGTCGCAATGGACCGCCATCGTCGACACCTGCTGCGGCAACCACAAGGACCGGCCGCGCGTCCCGGTCTGGCACCAGTTGAACCAGCCTTATCTCGACAATATGCGCGCGCTCGGCGTGCGTCCGGAAGACGTCGATTTCGTCATGTGCACCCATCTGCATGTCGACCATGTCGGCTGGAACACGCGGCTGCTCGACGGCCGCTGGGTGCCGACGTTCCCGAGGGCCCGTTACCTGATGGGGCAAGTCGAATACGATCATTGGGAACGGCAGCACAAATTGAAGCCCGAGCATCCGGTCAATCACGGCTCGTTCGAGGACTCGGTACTCCCGGTGGTGGCGGCGGGACAGGCCGAGTTCGTCAAGGCCGACCATTGCCTGTTCGACGATCCCTCGGGCGCACTTCGCTTCGTGCCGGCGCCGGGCCACACCATCGGCAACATGATGATCGATCTGCGCGGCGGCCATGATCACGCCGTCATGTCCGGCGACGTGATCCATCATCCGATCCAGTGCGCGGCGCCATGGCTGGCCAATGCCGCCGATTTCGACCCCGCCGCCGCGCTGACGACGCGCCTTGGCCTGCTGCGGCAGATTGCGGACACGCCGAGCTACCTGCTCACAGGTCACTTCCCCGCGCCGACCGCGGGACGCGTGGTCAGCCATGGCGACGCGTTCCGGTTTCGGTTCGAGGAGCATTGATCGTTTCAGCCGCGCTACTTAGCTGGCAACGCTGCTCCAAGGTGATTGTCATCACCCGCGACGGCGGGTGACCCAGTACGCCGCGGCTTCTCGGTCAATCACAACGGCCTCTGGAATACTGGATCGTCCGGTCAAGCCGGACGACGACAGTTGTGGGTGATGCGAGCTTCGCGCATCAACGCGACAGACCTTTGCTCCGCCTCACCGGTCACCCCTCACCCGAAGAACGTCTCGAACAGCAGTTTCAGGTTCAGGACCACGATGATGCCGGCGACGAACCATGCCACTGCTGCGACCGGCAGGGAGATCGCGAACTTGCCCATCTTCCTGCGGTCCGACACGAACTGCACCAGCGGAATCACCGCGAACGGCAGCTGCATCGACAGGATGACCTGGCTGAATACCAGAAGCTGCCCGGTGCCGCGTTCGCCATAGAGCGCGGTGACGATGACGACCGGAACGATGGCGATGCCGCGGGTCAACAACCGCCGCGCCCAGTTCGGCAGGCGCAGGTGCAGAAAGCCTTCCATCACGATCTGGCCGGCCAGCGTCGCCGTCACGGTCGAGTTGAGGCCGGAGGCCAGCAGCGCCACAGCGAACAGCGTCGAGGCGATCGACAGCCCCAGCAGCGGCGACAGCAGCTCGTGGGCCTGGCCGATCTCGGCGACGTCGGAATGGCCGCTGGTGTGGAACGTAGCGGCGGCGACGATCAGGATCGCGGCATTGATGAACAGCGCCATCATCAGCGCGATGGTGGAGTCCGTCGTCGCCCATTTGATCGCGTCGCGGCGGCCTTCATCCGACCGCGCATAGGCCCGGGTCTGCACGATCGAGGAGTGCAGGTAGAGATTATGCGGCATCACGGTCGCGCCGATGATGCCGATGGCGAGATAGAGCATCTCGGGATTGGTGAAGATCTCGGTCGACGGCGCAAAGCCCTTCAGCATCGCGGCGACCGGCGGTGCGGCGGCGGCGATCTGGATCGCAAAGCAAACCGCGATCACGATCAGAAGCGCGATGACGAACGCCTCGAGGAAGCGAAAGCCCTTGTTCATCAACAGCAGCAGCAGGAAAGCGTCGAGCGCCGCGATCAGCGCGCCGCCGACAAGGGGAATGCCGAACAGCAGTTTCAGCGCGATCGCGGTGCCGATGACCTCGGCGAGATCGCAGGCGATGATCGCCGCCTCGCAAGCCAGCCAGAGCATGAAATTGACCGGCCGCGAATAGGTGGCGCGGCAGGCCTGCGCCAGGTCGCGATCGGTGACGATGCCCAGTCTGGCGGCCAGCGCCTGCAGCAGGATCGCCATCAGGTTCGAGATCAGGATCACGCTGAGGAGCGTGTAGCCGAACGCCGAGCCGCCGGCGAGGCTGGTGGCCCAGTTGCCGGGGTCCATGTACCCGACGGCCACCAGGTACCCCGGTCCCGCGAACGCCAGCGCCTTCCGCCACCAGCTCCGCCCGCTGACGGGGATGGTGCGGTACGACTCGGCGAGGCTCGGCGCGAGCCGCGTCCGGCGCCAGCCTGGCTCCGGGCCCGGCCCCGCCGCCTCGGCGCGCTCCTCGGGAACGGTGATGTCCGCCATCACCGTGGTAGATAGTTTAGGTAAGACGAAATTACAAGAGCAGGGGGCCCGTAAATCGATCCGGGACCGCCGGTGCCCTGCTACGGCACCGCCGGCCGGACTAGGTCTACGACGAAGACCACCATCGCTCCGCCGCCGCGAGTCAGAGCTTCAGAATGAACACCGGTGCCAGCGCCGCGAGCGCGGCCACGAGCTGCAGCGCAACTACTTGAAGGGCCTGCTTGGGAGCCTGCGGTAGCCACTTGATCGCGAAGAACGCGATGATCGGCACCTGCGCCGCCATGAGCAACCGCCAAATGTGGGCAGCCGTCCCCTCATCCGGCTCGTGAACCACGCCGAACCGGGCCACGTACACCAGAACCGTGGCGAGGGCCGCCATGGACATGAGCACCGGAAGGAAGGCGCTCGGCCGCTTGATCATTTCGGACACTGTCATAGCGCCCTTCCCAGCGTGCCAACAGCCCGCGCGCACTGGCTGCTTCATGCGCTGGCGCGCGGACGTCAGATGGGCGCGGCCACTTCGGGCGCCACCGCGAAGTCCTGCCACGGTGCCTTGAA
>JBDRNF010000227.1:0-12622 GCA_043811435.1 Pseudomonadota bacterium | reverse complement strand
TGCGCAAATCGACCTCTCCCCGCTGGGGAGAGGTAAGCAGAATCCGCAGCCGATCGATTCAACCAAAAGCCATCTCGTTCTAAAATCCTATCTCCTACCATCATACCGCCTCATGCGCCGACCCTATCTGTGCATGGGGTTGTTTTCGATATTTTGTCGTTTGCCCCCGGAGCGAGACAGTCAGTCCAGCTCGTCGAGAGCCCGCCTCAGTTTTCGGATGATGACGGCGCGCGCGCGTTCGTCCGCCGCAGCGTCGATGCGTTCATGGATGTCGAGGATAAGTTTCGACATGTCATTGTGCCAATCCAGATGGGTCACCGCCTGAGGCGTCAGCCGGGGGCGCTGGCGTGATTCTTCGATCAGCGTCGGCGCAGGGGTCGAAAGCTCATAGACATCGTCCAGGGCTGGTTGGATCAGTAGCGCGGCCGGAATGATCCGTTCCGCGACGCGCTCCGTCAGCCCCGCGATTGCCTGCTCCTCGCCGTGCACCAGGAAGATGCCTCTTCGGATGGGGCGGCGTTCTGCGATCCATCGTGCGAGTTCCGAGCCGTCGGCGTGGCCGGAATAGTCGTCGATCATGCGGATGCGGGCGGCCACCTTGATCTCGTCACCCTGGATGCGAACCGCCTTGGTGCCGTCCAGCAGAAATCGGCCGAGCGTGCCGTTCGGCTGAAAGCCGACCAGCAGTACCGTGGCCCGGTTATTCCATAGCCAATGCTTGAGATGGTGCCGGATTCGGCCGGCGTCGCACATGCCGCTGGCGGCAATGATGATGTGGAAGCCTGTCAGTTTGGCAATCGACTTGCTTTCGTCCACGGTTTCCGTGAACCGGAGGTGAGGCGAACTGAGCAAGCGGCCGACATCGATAGCCGGATCCAGGCTCGCCGCGTGCTTTCGAAACACCTCGGTCGCGCGTATCGCCAGAGGGGAGTCCAGAAAGATCGGCGCGGTGGGGATTTCTCCGCGTTCCATCAGATCGACCAGGTCGATGATCAGTTCCTGCGTGCGTTCGACCGCGAATGCCGGAATGAGCAGGGCGCCCTGGGCCGCCGCGGCATCATTGACCTCTCCGGCGAGGCGTTGACGGCGCAGTTTTGGGGTGATCGCCGGCCGGATCCGGTCGCCGTAAGTTGATTCCGACAGCACGTAGTCGAATCCGGAAGGCGCCTCGGGATCGGGTTGAAGCGGTTTCGCGTCGGGTCCGATATCGCCCGATGCCAGAAGTCGCAGTGGCTGGCCGGACGCGCCTTCGCCGGCGAATTCGAGCTCGATGGAAGCCGAACCCAGCAGATGGCCGGCGTTCCAGTAACGCGCCCGCACCCCCGGGATCACGTCCGCCCAGGCCTCGTATTCCACCGGCCGGAACCACTGCAAAGAGGCGATGGCGTCAACCTGGGTATAGATGGGACTGACCGCGGGCCGCCTGCGGGCGGCATTGCGTCGGTTGAGGGCGGCAACCTCGGATTCCTGAATGCTTCCGGCATCGGGCAGCATGTAGGAACAAAGATCGATGGTGCCGCGTGTCGCCAGAATGCGGCCCTTGAAGCCTTCTCTGGTCAGCTTGGGCAACAGTCCGCTGTGGTCAATATGCGCATGCGTCAGAAGCACCGCGTCGATTTCGGCCGGGTTGAACGGGAACGGCCGATAGTTCAATTCCTTGAGAGTCTTTTGCCCCTGGAACAGGCCGCAATCGATGAGAAAGCGCCCGGATCGGGTCTGGAGGAGGTAGCAAGAGCCCGTCACCGTTTGCGTCGCGCCGCAAAATCGAATCGTCACGCTCATGACAAAGTTTCCTGGCCGTTCAATTCGCTATGTAGCGCGGCTACATACAGATCGTCGAGAATGAACGCATTGGTCGGATGCGGCACGCTATGGGTGGAACGGATCGAGCGGATGCCGGCCAGCGCCATGTCGTGCTGCAGGACCGCGGGAAACATCGCGTGAGTTACGATCGCATCGATCGCGGTTGACCCAGCAGCGGTCAGCGCCTTCGCGCAGGCCATCATGGTGCCGCCGGAGGAAACGATATCGTCGATCATCAGGGCAGGGCGGCCGGCGATCAGGCCAGGCTCGTCAAACCCGATTTCGACCGAACGATCGCCGCGGCGTATTTTTCGCGCGACAGCACAGCTCAGACCGACCCGGCCCGCGAGATCGCTGACCCATGGCCGCGACTCGGCGTCGGGACCGATGACGACCGTCGCCGGGTCGATGCCTTCCGTGCGCAGAGCATCGGCAATGACCGGCATGGCCGACAGATTGACAGCCTCGATACCGGGAAACACCGTTGCAATGTCGTGGGTACGATGCAGATGCGCATCCACGGTGATAATGCGATCCGCGATCCCGGCGAGCAGCCGGCCGACCGCTTTCTGGCTGATGGCTTCGCCTTCGCGAAAGGCCGCGTCCTGACGCATGTAGCAAAGATAGGGCGCCAGCAGGACGATGCGTTTGCAGCCGCCGCGCCGCAGCGCCTCGGCCGCCAGCAGCAGCGCCACAAGCTTGTCGTTGGGGTGGTCGAGCGAAGCGTAGATGATGGCGGTCGGCGAAACCGGGCCGATCGTCACTCGAATTTCTTCGTCGGGGAATGAATGCTGCGCAATCCCGTGCATTGGAAGGTCCAGTCGCCGGGCGAGGCGCGCGGCATCTTCCGCCGACGAAGGGAGGCTCTGCAGGGCAATCGCGGCGCTCATCTCGCGGATCGCACGTCGGCGCCATCGATCGAATAGCCCGAATTGGCTGCTGCCATGGCCGCCGCAAGATCGAGCTCTGCGGAATCGAAGGCGTACACGCGATAGAGCGGCTCTCCCTGCTCGACCCGGTCGCCGATCTTCTTGAACAACTTGATCCCTGCACCCTTGTCGATAGGCGCGCCAGCGGTCCGCGCCAGGCGGTTCAACTGCAGGCAATCGACGCCTGAGACCGACCCGTCCGACAATGCGGTAACGTCGAATGTCGACGTTCCCAGATCGGAGCGACAGTTCGAAGAACCCTGCGCATCGATGATCCTGTTCATCTGCTTGAGCGCCGCGCCGCTTTCGAGCAGTTCCCGGGCCCGGGCGTAGCCGCTTCCGCCGCGAAGCTTTGGATCATACTCCAGCAAATGCGCGGCCAGCCGCAGCGACTTTTCGCGCAGGTCGGCGGGTGCCGCGACATCATTGGCCAGGACCGCCATCACGTCCCTGGCTTCGAGCACCGGCCCAATTCCATTGCCGATCGGCTGCCGGCCGTCGGTCGTGATTACCTCGACCGCAATCCCGAAGTGGTCGCCGACGAATTCGAACAACTTTCGCAGCCGCATCGCCTGATTGGCGTTGACCAGCTTGGAGGTCGGGCCGACCGGAAGATCGATCAGAAGGTGCGTTGAACCCGCCGCGAGTTTCTTCGACATGATCGATGCGACCATCTGCTCCCGTGTGTCGAGTGCGAGCGGCCGCTCGACGGAGATGAGGATGTCGTCGGCGGGCGACAGATTGACGTGTCCTCCCCAGACCAGGCAGCCGTTGCAGGCCGCGACGACCTCCTTCATTTCATCGACGCTGACGTCGACGCGGGTCAGCACTTCCATCGTATCGGCCGTGCCTGCGGGGGAAGTGATCGCCCGCGACGATGTCTTTGGAATGGTAAGGCCATGCGCGGCAACGATCGGCACGACGATCATCGACGTCCGGTTTCCCGGAATTCCACCGATGCAATGCTTGTCGACGACGATCGGAGTGTTCCACCGCAGCTGGGTGCCGGCCCGGGACATTGCGCCGACAAGGGCGATCAGTTCGCCGCTGGTCATGAAACTTGCCGAACCTAGCAGAAAGGCGGCGATTTCCATGTCGGAGTAGCGATAGTGCGTCAGATCGTCGATGATCTCTTCGATTTCCCCGGCACTCATGATCCGTCCCTGGATCTTGCCGCGGACGGCCTCGAGACTGTTGGGAGGCGCCGCCGGCGTTACCGCGACAAGGCTGCCTTCGGGCTCGGCGAAGCGCCGGAATGCCGGCTCGGACAGGCCGATACCGCCTGGCCCCACCAGCGCATCGTTATCGGTGATCAGGAGCGTCGCCAGAAGGGTTTTGGAGTTATAGCGGAGTTCGACGCGGCTAAAACCCCGAAAGACCTCCGGTCGCAGCGCCTTTGATCGACGCGAAATGACCACGACATTCTCGCGCCCGGTGTCGAGATTGACACGAACGATGGCAAGGCGCGGCCGAGGCGAGTTTGAAACGATCGTCTGACTCACAGGTGCGACACGGATGCGACACGATAGGTATGCATCTTGCCGCTTTCGTTAATCGATACGTATTCACCGGCAACGAACCGCTCGTCCGCGAAGTGAAATCCGACATCGTCGGGCCGGGTGTCGGCGTCGTAGTGGAACGCCCAACCGCCGCCCTGGCGATGAACGAGATGGCCCCGGCGATCTTCCTGACCGGGATGCAACCGCGCGATCCGGCAAGCTTCCCGATGCGCTCGCCACAGCTTGGCATCGATCCGGTCTTCCGGGTCGAGCGGTGCCACGATGATGTAGGCGACGGCGCGCTCCCCTTCGGGGTGGCCGGGTTCGCGCGCGAGTTCGATCCGGATCTGTCTGAACTGCGGTGGCAGCGACGTATTCAAGATCGGCTTCGATTCGGTTGGCATGACTGTCAGTCCTTGTTTCTCGATCGGGGATTATTTTAGGCCGCTGGAGGTCGACAACGATGCCACGCGCGAACTGCGAGGCGGGCGAACGCGCCGCCCTTCGGTAACCGCAGCGCGTTTCTCAGCGCGCTTGAATCAAACATCGATCCCGCCTCTTGATTGCACAATCCAGCTGAAATTCTATGCGAGCCAAGGACGGCGCTATTGATTTGCGTCAAGGGGCGGCATCGGCCGGACCAAGGGAGCCCTGGGAAACGCCGCGGGATTGAGCGTCTCGGAAGGCGCGATTTTCGCCGCCGGACCTCGACCGCCCCGTCGTAAGAAAAATGGCCGAATGCTATCGCGGCGAAACCATGCGCTGCTCGATCACACCGCGAGCAGGCTGCTGCCCTGAATCGACAGCAATGTGAGATTTCCGGTCGCATAGGCGCCGGTGTCGATATTGGCACGATTTGTCAGTATCTCCGCCGAGCGAACCGGCGTGTGGCCGTGTATGATGTATTTGCCGAAATGCTTCTTGCTTTGCAGGAATTCGTCGCGGATCCACAGCAGGTCGGTTTCCTGCTGCTCCGACAGCGGGATGCCCGGCCGGACGCCGGCATGGACGAAAAAGAAATCGCCGCAGGTGAAACTCAGGCGCAGGCGTTTCAGAAATTCGCGATGTTGTGGCGGCATTGCCGCGAACAGCTCCCTGACGAGGGCAAGTTGCTCTTCGTCACGCGGGTTGGGCGGTGGCGTGAGGCCGTAGGACATCAGGGTCTGCCGGCCGCCGACCTGAAACCAGTCGGCCAGGCACGAAGGATTGCGAAAGACCTCGGCGAGGAAGGCTTCGTGGTTGCCCTTCAGGAAGACGGTATTGCTGCGGCGGCTGCGATCGATCAGAAGGTCGAGCGTCAGGGCCGAGTCCGGTCCGCGGTCGATATAGTCGCCGAGATAGACCTCGATTGCGCGATACGGCCTGCTATGGGCGACGTCGGCATCGATGACCCGGAACATTTGTTCGAGCAGGTGCGCGCAGCCGTGAATATCGCTGATCGCATAGATCCGGATGCCATCCGGCAGCCTCGGCCTGGTGCTTAATTTCGGCGGTAGCTGGGCGATCTGCATCTTGGTGCTCGCGGTCTGGTTCCACGCCCGAGGTGCAACGGTACAAATGTCACGTCCCGAGCGGCTGGCCCGGGAACGAATCCATGGTAGCGCTCAGGCGGATCAATCGCGAGTCGAACGCTGTTGCAGATTTGTCGGGCAGTTGCCGCTTTTGTGTACAGACAGGGCCGGCTGAACTCAATGCGTCAGCGTCAGGATCGAACCTTCCGGCTTCCCAGCGCGGCCTGCGGCTTGCCTGCAAAGCCGGGCATCGCGGCATGCTTGAAGAGTGCGGCACAGATGTAGCCGAATTGCAGCAGGGATGCGAATGTCACGATCGCCAGCACGGTTTGTAAAAGGGTGCCGCCCTGTGCCGTCGAGATCACCGCGAGGACTGCAGAACCGGCGGCAATGATTGGCAGCAGAATGACGAATCGGAATCGTGTTCCGAGTATCGATCCGATCAGGATGCTGCAAAGGCCAAGCGCAATCACGTGACGATACTCCGAGGAACCAACACGAATCGTACGGGCCCGCTCCTAAAAAGAGTTTAACGTTTTGCAGCCAAATGAGATCGAATTTGGCGAAACCGTGACCGGGACGACCGATGGTGAAACGCATCCCCGATCGGGTTCGCCTAGCGATTGCGCAACGAAGCCGTCGCGACATGACAAGCCGATGAAAATTTCGACACGACGGCGGCCGAGCTGCCGCACGTTTCGCCATGGATCGATTTTCGGCGAGATTGTGAACCGCCACAATTCGTTCGCGGCGCCGCGCGATTTGCATGATGCAAACGTTTGCGTCTTTTGACCGGCATGCTTCATTGATCTAACACGTTCGCCGTCGGGCAATCGGCCAAACAGGAAAGTGCTCAATTCATGCGGATCGTTGTCGTTGGAACAGGATATGTGGGATTGGTTTCGGGCGCCTGCTTCGCTGATTTTGGACATCACGTCACTTGCGTCGACAAGGATGCGGCCAAGATCGCTGCGTTGTCGCGCGGGGAAATTCCGATCTTCGAGCCGGATCTGGAGCGCGTCGTGCAAACCAACAGCCTGGCTGGCAGGCTGATTTTCACGACCGAACTGGCGGGGCCCGTAAGCGATGCCGAGGCCATTTTCATCGCAGTCGGAACACCTTCGCGACGGGGCGATGGTCACGCCGATCTCAGCCACGTCTACGCGGCGTCTCGGGAGATCGCCGAGGCGGTCAGGGGTTTTACCGTTGTGATCACGAAATCGACCGTGCCTGTCGGCACCGGCGATGAGGTGGAACGGATATTCATGCAGGTAAATGCCTCGGCTGATGTCTCGGTGGCCTCGAACCCGGAGTTCCTGCGCGAGGGGGCTGCGGTACGCGATTTCAAGCATCCCGACCGTATCGTTGTGGGAACGACCGACGAACGGGCCCGTAAGGTGATGGGAGAAATCTACCGGCCGCTCTATCTCAATCAGGCGCCGATCATGTACACCAGCCGCCGCACCGCCGAACTGATCAAATATGCGGCCAACGCATTTCTGGCGACCAAGATCACATTCATCAACGAAATGGCCGATCTGGCGGAAAAGGTGGGCGCCGACGTTCAGGAGATCGCGCGCGGTATCGGCATGGATAATCGGATCGGATCGAAATTTCTCCATGCAGGGCCAGGCTTCGGCGGCTCTTGCTTTCCGAAGGACACGCGCGCGCTGATCAAGACCGCGCAGGACCATGATGCGCCGCTTCGAATCGTCGAGGCCGTCAATTCGGTCAATGATGCCCGCAAGCGGGCGATGGCGCGCAAGGTCGCGGCGCCGTTCGGCGGCAATCTTCGCGGCAAGACCGTCGCCGTGCTCGGCCTGACTTTCAAGCCGAACACCGATGACATGCGCGAGGCCCCGTCGATCCCGCTGATTACCGCGCTGATGGATATGGGAGCCACGGTGCGGGCGTTCGATCCGGTCGGCATGGAACTGGCCCGCATCGAAATGCCTGACATCCAGTATTGCGAAGACCCGTATCAATGCGCCGACGGCGCCGACGCCCTGGTCATTGTCACCGAGTGGGAGCAGTTTCGGGCGCTCGATCTCGATCGGCTGAAGCGTGAGATGGCCTGTCCGGTGCTGGTCGATCTGCGCAATGTCTACGATCCCAGGGAGTTGACCAAGCGGGGATTTCTCTACCAGGGCATCGGGCGTCCGGGGCAACCGGAGAGCTGAGAACGATTGAGCCGTTTGCCGCCTGCCCGATCGTCCAGCCTCGATTGCATCTCGTCATCGATCAGGCTCTCGCGCACAACGCCGCGTCGCACTGCGAATGACCTCGCACGCGGCAGCCACAATTTTGGCAAGCAGCGATGTCGGGCCTTGATCGCCGGCCCGACACCGCAAGCGCTGGAATTCGTACTGATCTAAAACGCAGCAGTTTGCTCAACGGCATATCAATGGCGTGACGTCAATTGGGGCAGACACTTCGTTCGATTTCAAAAATTTGAAACCGAACGCGCTGCATTGCCAAATTTGACTTAATTTTTATGGTGCAACGCCACATTGTCGCTGCGTTTGGTTAACACCCTCTGAACCGACTACCGCGAATGCGTTCGGATGTTCCCTGAAGCGGAGAGCATCCGAAGAGACTGCTGCCACCGCGATGCGCAACGGTCTCGGTAGAAGGGGATGAGGTTCGAATGTCGGCAGCAACATACGGCTCGGAAAATCTCTATTCGGTCGCGTCGAACCGCGGTGCCTCCCTGCAGAGGCCGTTTCAGGTCTTCATCATCACCGGCGACTTTCTGCTGATCCTGCTCAGCTATTTTATCGCGAGCGTGGTCTATCAATCATTGATGGGCGCGGCGCCGGAACTGGAGATTTCAATCGGCGCCGGGCTTATTGTCGGCGTTGTGTTTGTCGCGATCGCCTATTTCCAGGGCGTCTACGACAACCACCGCCTGCTCAGTGCGATGTGGCAGTTGCGCAAGGTCGTGGTGATCTGGATGGTATCGCTGACGATTCTCGCGGTCGCGGCGTTCCTGCTGAAGTCGACGGCAAACCTTTCGCGCGGCACGATCATCCTGTTTGCATTCACCGGCGTCGTCGCACTGGGCGCGCACCGCGTGGTCTGGCGCGTCGGCCTTGCCTCCACATTCACGAAAGGGCGGCTGATCGACCGGAAGGTCGTGTTGCTCAGCCTCAGATCGCTTGATTTTACCTCGAGCCGGTTCAAGGACCTGCACAAGAACGGTTTTGACGTCGTTCGGCATTTCGTGCTGGGCACGCCTGACGACCGCGACGACGTGGCGTGGGACCGCCAGATCCAGGACGTGATCCGGCAATCGCGCGCGACGGATGCGGATGAGTACCTGCTGGCGATCGACTGGGACGAGTTGCCGATGCTGCAGAAGCTCAGCCAGCACCTGCGCGTGGTGCCCCAGCCCATTCGTCTGCTGCCCGACTTTCCGATCGCCGATCTGGTATCGCGGCCCTTCCTTCCGGTCAGCGGCACGATTGCGATCGAAATTCAGCGGCCGCCGCTGTCCGTGCTGGAGCGCGCTCAAAAGCGCTGCCTCGATATCGGGGTCGCCTCGTTCGCCCTCCTGATGCTGGCGCCGCTGATCCTGACGGCCGCGATCCTGATCAAGCTCGATTCGCCGGGCAGCGTGATCTTCCGGCAGTCTCGCCGTGGCTTCAACGGCAAACCTTTCGAAATCTGGAAATTCCGCAGCATGTGCGTGTCGGAAAATGGCCACACGGTCACGCAGGCGACCAGGCAGGATGCCCGGGTGACCCGGGTTGGCCGGGTCCTGCGCAGGACCAGCATTGATGAGCTGCCGCAACTCTGGAACGTGCTGCGCGGCGAAATGTCGTTGGTCGGTCCCAGGCCGCATGCGCTGGCACACGACAATTATTATGATCAGGTGATCGGCAACTATGTGTACCGGCACCACATGAAACCGGGTTTGACCGGCTGGGCCCAGGTCAACGGCTTCCGGGGCGAAACGCCGACCATCGACCTGATGGAAAAGCGCGTCGAATACGATGTCTGGTACGTCAGCAATTGGAGCATCTGGCTGGATCTGAAAATCATGGTGCGGACTGCGTCCGCCCTGATGTATCAGGAAGCCTATTGAGGCCGTTGCGCCCGCCTGCCCAATTCCGCGATCTTTCCCCGCATTTCCATCTGCCGGCTGCACATGCAGAACCTCCCGGGCGACGAAGCCGGGCGGGCGTCGTAAACGCGGTCCCAACCGGGCCCTCGGTCGAACGTTTGGCCATTGCAAGCTAGAACGGAGCGGCAGCGCGTTCGGACCGTCGGGCACGGATGGTAATCTTAAAAGTGTTCAGCCGGCGCCGCCTTGCAGAGCAGGCGGACGCCCTCGAATGCGGAAAGTCTTAGGGGCGTCAGACAAACTCGCCGCAGCGCTGCCGCTGCCTCGGATGCGAGCAAGCCGGGCGGCGGCGGCCTCAAGCTACCCCTCGACATAGTAGCTGTTGTGGTGGGAGCCCTTGTACGCCTCGATCCGCTTCAGCATCTTCGGATTGGCGCCGTTCAGAACGGCACCCAGGATCTTTTTCTGAATCGGTTCCGAACTGGAAATGGATTCCAGCACAGCGCTGCGTGACGTTTGCCCCCATTGAATGACATAGACCATTCCGTCGATCAGGTGGCTGATCGCCTTGGAGTCGGTCACCGGCATGACCGGAGCCAGATCGACGAAGATGTACTCGTAGTTCTCGCGCAGCACCGCGAGCATGTCGGCCATCGCCTTGGACGCCATGATGTCGGCCGAATTGACCATCCGCGAGACCAGGAAGGACGGCAGGAAATCCAGCCCGGTCTCCTTGCTGCGCTGAATGTGCTGGCCGAGTGTGCGCGGATCCCTCAGCGTTTCCAGCAGCCCGGTCTTGGCGCGCGGCGCCAGTTCCCGGGTCAGCGACCTCGTGTGGAGGTCACCATCGATCAGCAGGGTTCGGTGGCCGGTCAAGGCGATCAGATGGCCGAGATTTGCCGCGACCGTGGTTTTTCCTTCCTTGGGCAGCGACGAAACGATGCCGATGACCTTCACTTCGCGCGTCAGCCGCGCGACGTCAATCGAGACCTTGATATTGCGCAGCGTTTCCGCGTAACGCGAGAACGGATGGTCGATTACGTAGCGTGACAATGCTGCCCCTGCCTTGGACGGAGCCCTGTCGCGGGACACCAGCGCCAGGGTTTTGCGCGGGCCGGGGCGGTCGCCGATGTCGGGAAGAACGCCCAGGCATTTGATGTCGAATTCGTCCTCGACTTCGGCCGGCGTCCGCAGCACGTCATTGAGAAGCTCGCGCGCAAAGGCGGCGCCGATGCCGAAGCAGAGGCCACCGACGACGCCGCCGATCAGGAACAGCAGGGTCTTTGGTGAACTCTTCCGATCAGGCTTGACGGCGGTCGAGATCACGCGGGCTTCGCTGATCGGAAAACTCTCCTTCTGCGTGGCCTGCTGCAGCTTCTCGAGGAAATTATTGTACAGATTGCGGTAGGTGTCGGCGGCACTCTCCAGATTGCGCAGCTTCACCTGGGCCTGGCCGCTATTGCCGGCCTGGTCGACCAGCTTGTTCATGTTGCTCTCGAGCGAGCTTTCGCGGCTCTTGGCAATCTCGTATTCGCTCCGATAGGAATCGGCGATCCGCTTCACTTCATCGGCGATCGACTTGCGCATTTCCTCCATGCGGTTGGCGAGATTGACCGTGGCCTGATGGGTCTTGCCGTAACGGTTCGACCAGTCGGCATGTTGCGCGGCGAGGTCGAGGTACTGGGCACGGAGCCGGGTGATGACGGTATTGTTGATGGCGTCGGTCACGGTCGACTGCGCAAGATCCTTGCCCGAAATAGCCTCGATGCGGTCAAGCCGCGCCTTGGCTTCGGCGGTGGCGGCGCGCGCCTGGATCAGCTGGGTGTTGACGTCGGTGAGCTGCTGCTCGCTCATCAGCCCGCGGCTGGTGCCGACGATATTATTCTCCGCCTTGAAAGCCTGGACGGCGCGGTCGCTGGCAGTGGCCTGCTCGCGCAGCTCGGCGCTGCGTTGCTGCAGCCATTCGCCAGCCCGCTTGGTCGACTGGTACTTGGCCTCGAGCGCGCCGACGATATAGGCGTCGGTAAGCGCATTGGTGATTCGCGCGGCCTTGTCGGCGTCTAGCGAACGAAAGCTCACCGCAAGCACATAGGTCGCCAATACGCGCTCGACCTTGAGGTTTCTCTTGAGCGTCCCGACCGCGATGCGTTCGAGACGTTCTGGCGACGGCGGACCGTCGGAGCCGAACAGGGCGGCGATCGCGCCGGAGATCGCCGCCATGACGCCGCTGTTGGAACCGATGAATTCCTGATCCTCGGTCAGCCGCATTCTACGCACGATCGACAGGATCAAATCGTCCGAAGTCAGGATCTCGACCTGGCTGTCGACAAAACCGGGATCAATCAGCGTGTTGGGGATCGCAGTATCCTTGTCCAGAACCTGGGTCTGGCGGGTATCCATCAGGATTCGCGAGGATGCCGTATACATCGGCGTCGCCGTCAGCAGATAGATCAGGACAAGCAGCAGCGTGCCGCCGGCAATCGAAGCGATCAGCGGCCATTGCCGGCGCAGAATGGCGACGATGCGTTCCACGCTCAGCATCGAGGTGCCCAGGGCAACACCTTGCCTCGGCAGGTTCTGAAATTCGACGCGGGGCTGGTACATATGTAAGTTCATGCCTTCCGGAGATGACTATTGCGGCAGTGGCGGGCTCGCAAAGGGATCGACAAGTTCGGTCTTCCACTCGCCCGTGAGCAACTGGTCGCTCCTGGCCGGCGGTTTGACAGGCTTGCCGATGGCATGGGGTGATGCCGGTTCCTCGGTGACGGCGACGTAACCGGCCAGAACCGCGTTGTCGCCGAGGTTGCGAACGAA
>JBDRNF010000226.1:0-10420 GCA_043811435.1 Pseudomonadota bacterium | reverse complement strand
GACATCGAGAGCATCAGCCTGAAGACCGTCGGCGGCGTGCCGCTGAGGCTCGTTGACGTGGCCACGGTCGAGATCGTGCCGGACGAGCGCCGCGGAATCGCCGAACTGAACGGCGAGGGCGAGGTTGCGAGCGGCATCGTGCTGCAGCGCGTCGGCTCGAACGCGCTGACCGTCATCGACAACGCAAAGGCACAGCTTGCCGACATCGAAAAGAGCTTGCCGGGCGGCGCTGAGATCGTCCCCGTCTACGACCGGTCCGAACTGATCGATGCGGCGATCGAGACCCTGAAGGTCACGCTGATCGAAGAGAGCGTCATCGTTGCGCTCGTCACGATCGTCTTTCTGCTGCATGTCAGGAGCGCGCTGGTCGCCATCATCATGCTGCCGGTCGGCATTTTAATTGCCTTCACGGCTATGAAGCTCCTGGGCCTCGGCTCCAACATTATGAGCCTCGGCGGCATCGCGATCGCCATCGGCGCGATGATCGACGCGGCGATCGTGATGATCGAGAACGCGCACAAGCATCTGGAGCGTGCCCCGCCCGGCAAGCCTAGGGTCGAGGTGCTGATCGAGGCCGCCAGCGAGGTCGGCCCAGCGCTGTTCTTCAGCCTCCTGATTATCACCGTCTCGTTCCTGCCGATCTTCACGCTGGAGAGCCAGGAGGGCCGGCTGTTTGGACCGCTCGCCTTCACCAAGACCTTCGCCATGGCAGCGGCGGCGCTGCTGTCGGTGACGCTGGTGCCCGCCCTGATGGTGGTGTTCGTGCGCGGCCGGATCGTGCCGGAGCACAGGAATCCGCTCAACCGCATGTTGATCGCGCTCTATCGTCCGATCATTAAGGGCGTGCTCCGGGCGAAGACCATTACCATCCTGCTCGCACTCGCAGCGCTGGTCGTCACGGTCTGGCCGGCGCGCCAGCTCGGCAGCGAGTTCATGCCGACGCTGGACGAAGGCACGCTGATGTATATGCCAACCACGCTGCCTGGTCTGTCGGTGACCAAGGCGGCGGAACTGATGCAGATGCAGGACCGCATCATCAAATCGTTCGCTGAGGTGGAGAGCGTGTTCGGCAAGGCTGGCCGGGCACAGACCGCGACCGACCCGGCGCCCACCGAAATGTTCGAGACGATCATCAACCTGAAGCCGAAGGAGGAGTGGCGCGACGGCGTGACCTCCGAAAGCCTGAAAAATGAGATGGACGCGGCGCTGCAGTTTCCGGGCGTGTCGAACGCCTGGACGATGCCGATCCGCGCCCGCATCGACATGCTGTCTACCGGCATCCGCACGCCTGTCGGCGTCAAGGTCTACGGCACGGATCTCACCGAAATGGAAAAAGTCGCACGTCAGGTCGAGGCAGTGCTCCGAAACGTCCCGGGCACGTCGAGCGCCTATGCCGAGCGGGTCGTCGGCGGCTACTTTCTGGACATCGTGCCGGATCGTGTGTCGCTCGGCCGCTACGGGCTCTCGGTCGGCGACGTGCAGGACGTGATCTCGATGGCGCTGGGCGCGGAGGTGATCACCACGACGGTCGAGGGCCGGGAGCGCTACGGCGTCGCCATCCGCTACCCGCGCGCGTTACGGAGCGACCCGCAGGCGATCGCGCGCGACGTGCAGGTGGCGCTGCCCGGGGGCGGCACAGTGCCGCTCGGCGAAGTGGCAAGGATCGAGCTCACACGCGGCGCGACCTCCATCCGGACCGAGAACGGGCAACTCGCCGTCTACATCTTCGTCGATATCGCCGGCCGTGACCTCGGTGGCTATGTCGCCGATGCGCAGGCTGCGGTCGCGACAGGCGTCGTGCTTCCGGCCGGCTATTCGCTCGGCTGGAGCGGCCAGTTCGAATATCTGGAACGTGCCGAAGCCCGCCTGAAAATTGTCGTGCCGTTGACGCTGGCGCTGATTTTCCTGCTGCTGTTTCTGAATTTTCGCAGACTGACGGAAACGCTGATCGTCATGCTGTCCTTGCCCTTTGCGCTGGTCGGCGGCATCTGGCTGATGTGGTGGCTTGGATTCAACACCTCGGTCGCGGTCGCTGTCGGCTTCATCGCGCTTGCCGGCGTCGCGGCGGAAACGGGCGTCATCATGCTGATCTATCTCGACCACGCGCTGGTCGAGGCCAAAGCAAGGAGCGACGCGCAAGGCCGCGCGTTTGCTCGCGCCGACTTGAACGCCGCCATCATGGTGGGGGCGGTGGAGCGCGTCCGACCCAAGATGATGACCGTCGTCGCCATTATGGCCGGGTTACTGCCGATCTTGTGGAGCACGGGAGCGGGTTCAGAAGTCATGCAGCGCATCGCTGTGCCGATGATCGGCGGCATGATCTCGTCCACGCTTCTGACCCTAGTGGTGATCCCGGCGGTTTACGGCATCGTGAAGGGATGGAGGCTGCCGAGGGAAGCGATAAAGGAGAGCACCGAGCATACAAGGCCGGCCCGCGTCCCGGTTTAGCAGTGAACATCCGATTATGCGCGACAATCTCGGCTCCTTGATAGGCTGTTCACGAGCCGAGCCTTCGAGGGACGCTCGCCAGGCAAGTTCGCTTCTCGATGACATACGGCCGTGGTCAGGTCTGCTCGACGTTTGGTCTCCATTCACGATACTATCGGCGATGGATCTGTCTTGGCAGACCTCGCCCTCGAACCATGGAATGATCTGTCATGGCCTACTCGGTTGCGCTCGCTGCAGCGATTGCGACGTTTCTGACTAGCGGCGATATCTGGCCCTCGACTCCGCCGCAGGGAGTCTTCCTGTGGTTTCCTAAGTCGTCGGTGGCGCCGAACGACGATGACTGTCGCACGTTAGTCGACGAGGTGCAGCCGTCTCGATCCAAAGCGGAGGACTGGCTCTGGGGCCGCGTCCCGGAAGGCGACGGCAGGGCCGTCGAGTTCTACCTGTTCCTGTCAGAAGCGCGCATGGAACCGACTTTCGCAGCCGAAGGCGACTATGATTATGGCGCGGTGACCTGGGGCGCGACCGTCGACGGAACGACGACATTTGTCCTGACCCCCGATTACCATCCTGATACGACCATCGAGGGAAACGTCACGGTGGGACATGAAGCCCAGGTTGTTGAGCTCCTGCTGAATGATGTGCCTTTGAATGGCCAGTCCGTCAACCGCACGACCTACTTCTGCCGCTTTGAGGAGAAGGGTGTCGAGACCTGACCAGTTCTCTCCTTCGCAACGAACATCGTATCAGTCCGGACGTCGGAACACCTGGTGGCAGGCGGAGCACGTGCGGCCCACGGTTGTCAGTGATCGCGATATCGCGGCACGCTCACCTCCGGCGGCAGACGCCCCCGGCTCTTTGACCGCAGTGTCGAAATCTTGCATCGCATGCGCGAACTCGTAAGGATGTTCCCAGACCGCAGGCATCGCCTGCTTGTTTTGTCGTGCTCCGCAGCGACGAAAAGGCCTTTGGCGTCATGGCAGTTGCGGTGCAGCGCTCCGACGCGCGCGCTCAACTCACCGACGTCCAGGTCAGTTGAACTTTCGACCATTTTCGAGATTGCCTTTAGGTCCGCCGCCATGGCCTTCATGCCCTCCATGCGCTGAGCGACCACGCCCGTCATCCCCTCGTGCGCAAACACGACCCCGGCGACGACCACCGCGATTACCGTTGCAGCGGCTCCAATCGCTTTGTGTCGAATCATCGCCAAACCCTATATCTTGACCAGCATCGCGGTGAGATACATGAATCCGACGCCGGCGAAAATTCCAGCAAGAACCGCCGGCGGCCAGAGGGTCGCGGTTCCGATACGTCCTCGCATCAGTAGCGCGCCGACCTCAATGATGACCTGGAGGATCGCGCCGGCCCCGATCGCCAGCGCCAGCGCCGACCATTGCGGCGCATAGGCGAGGCTGCCGAGCCACATGCCGATGACGGCCGGACCGCCGGCGAGAAGCGCCAACCCGGCGAAGGTCCAGAGCGGCGGCTGCACCTTGAGGATTGGTGCTGCGATCCCGATGCCTTCAGTGATGTTGTGGAGCGTGAAGCCGATGACGAGGAAGGTGCCAAGTCCCGCCGCTCCTGCCGCAAACGCGGCTCCGATGGCCAGACCCTCGCCCAGATTGTGCAGCCCGATGCCAAGGGCGATGTGGGTCGCTAGCGCTAAGCCGCTTGGTCTGCCGCGGCGACGCGAGATCCCCATCAGGAGCAGGAAGCTGGCGGCGGCGGTCAAGACCACCATCGCCTGGCCTTGGAAAATCGCCGACGCCTCGCTGGCAAACTCGAATGCATCTTCCAGTGTGTCGACGATCAGGAATCCGAGCAAGCCGACCGTCATGGCGAGCAGGAAATCCATCAGCGCAGGCCCGGCCCCGCGCAAGGCGGGATAGAACATCAGGCCGATAGCGACCGGCAAGATACCGACAAAGGCTCCGAGAATCGCCTGCGACACCAGATTGCCGGAGGTGACTTCAGGCGTCGCAACGGCGACCGGGATTGCATGTTCGAACTTCGCGCCGGTCTTGGTGACAAAATTGACCAGATGCGCCTCGCCGAGCACCCACGGGAACGGAATACTGATCCAGGCGGTGTCGCCGCGCGCGATCGGACCGCCGGGCGTCGGTGGGACTTCCCAGTAGCCAGCGTCGACCTGCACCTGCGCGACGGTCATTGGCTCCGACCCACCGGCGCGGACCAGCAACCGCAGCCCGGACTGATCGAGGACCGTCCGCTCGACGGTCAGATTCTCGACCGGCGGTGCACCGTTGTCGAAACGCGCCAACGGGTTGGCGGCGACCAGCCACCAGATCGCAGCTGCGAGAACGGCGATCGGGACGAGAGCCCACAGAAGAACTAGACCTCGAGAGGCGGGTGCCGGACTCGCTGCGGCCTCGATGTCGCGCGACGCAAGATGCTCGTTCACGACACCGCCTCCACGACATCGAACATCCCCATCCAGCCAAGCTCGGTGAACTCCGACTGGTGGGCGTGGAACATGTAAAGACCCGGTTCATGCTCGGCGAAGGTGAACTCGAGAATGCCACGCTGCGCCTGGCATTGGATGATCAGGTCGACGGTTTTTAAAGTCGGGGTCAGCGTCGTGCCCTGATCGAAATAGTCGAAGAAGTTGGCGTGCAGGTGGAATGAGTTGATCGGATCGAACTCGGTGACGTTGACGAGGTAGATGCGCACCGGGCGGTTCTTGACGATCGTTATCGGTGTCTTTGCGTAAGCGTGCGCGACCGTGTTGCAGGCATAGAACTCGTTCTCGCCATCGAATGTCGTATCGAAGGCATTCATCACCATGGCGAGTTCCTGCCACTCGGCGTTCTCCGGCGTGCCGTGCAGACGCGAGCGCGCGACCTCGGCGAGGTCGGGATGGCGCGCCGGGTCCGGGTCGATGACGAACAGGCCATACATGCCCTTGTGCATGTGGCGCGCCAGCGGCAAGGCGTGGCAGTGATAGAGGTGGCAGCCGAACGGCTTTGCGTCGAACTCGTAAGTGAACTCTTCACCCGGGCCGATCAGCCCCGGCGATCCGGGCACACCGTCCATGCGGGCCGAATGAATGCCGTGAAAATGCATCGAATGTGGATGGGACGCAAAATTCCTGAACACGATCCGAAGCCGCTCGCCTTCCATCGCCCGCAGCGAAGGACCCGGCACGCGGCCATTGTAGGTCCAGGCCGGGAAGAACACGCCGGGCGCGATCTCGATTTCCTTGTCTTCAGCGGTCACCTCGAATGTCCGCAACCGGCGGCCATCGGGCAGCATCGACAGTGTGCCGGTGTCCCAGTCGGTCAATATCGAGGTCGGATCAAAGCCGTTGCGCGCGTTGTCGACGTCGCCGACGGTGATCATTGCGCCATGTGCGGCGCGGTGGGCAGGAACCGGTGGCGCACCCGGCTCGGCGGCAGAGGTGACGGTCGAGCCGTGCCCGGCTGGATGGCCGGCCTGACCGGACGCCGGACGGGCGGACAGCGCCGCACCGCCAGCAGCAAGAAGTCCGGCACCGAGGAACCCCCGTCGCCCGATGTCGAACGGCAACCAACGTCTCATATATCGACTCCGAGTTAGCCAGATCGCATAAGAAAAGCACTATGGTTGAAAAATAGCAACGGCTATAATCTTGTGTCAGCGATGGCGGCACCATGGCGAAATGCGAGACATGACATTTAGCTTGGGCTAAGAATGTTCCGCACTGAAAATGGGACATCAAGACGCCATGGGCCAAGAGATCAAACGCCCGTCCACCGAGGACAGTTCAGCGACGCTGGTCGACGCCAGCACCCAGGTCGAAAGCTTTCGTCAGACCCGCAACAACCGGCGGACCGAACTCGTCGAGGATTACGTCGAACTGATCGCCGATCTGATCGACCATGACGGCGAGGCGCGCCAGGTCGATATCGCGCAACGTCTGGGCGTCGCACAGCCGACCGTCGCCAAGATGCTGAAGCGGCTCGCTTCCGACGGCCTTATCCAGCAACGCCGCTATCGCGGCGTCTTCCTGACCGAAGAGGGGAAGGAGTTGGCTCGCGTCAGCCGCGAACGCCACCAGGTGGTTGAATCGTTCTTGTGCGCATTGGGCATCAGCGCCGAGACCGCGCGGATCGACGCCGAGGGCATCGAACATCATGTCAGCGCCGAGACGCTTGACGCGTTCCGTGCATTCCTAAGACGATAGCCCGTAGCTCAAAAATGCTCGCATTCCTCTCGAAACAAACATATCCCCATCCATTGCTGGTTTGGGCTCGGGGAAGGCGAGCAAATTCGCTCCCCAATGCGGCAAAGATCCCTGTCGAAACTTGGCCAGATCCAGGTCCGCGTGGCGTCGCCGAATAGGCTTGTGCCGGGCGCGGACTACTCCGGAGCCGGCGCGGTCTCCATCGGGAAGATAAGGACCGCGCCCTTACCGCTGCGCTTGTCCTGATAGCGCTTAACTTCGCGCGTCGCAGGAGCTGTCGCGATGTCGCTCAACATGCCTGTAAAGCCTTCCGGAGCGCCTGCGGAGCGCGTCATCTGCCTTACCCCTCGCTGCGCCAGATAGCCAAGGTCGAGCAGGGGTGATTGCGGTGCGGCCTCGGTGAGCACTGCCAAGAGTTTCTCATTGCCGAAACTGCCGTCGGAGACGGTGAACAGGCCGGTTTCCGGCAGTTCCTCGCGCTCGAAGAGCCGGATCGGCTCGGCCGCCGACGAGATCGTGTAGTCGCTGCCCACGTAAAGAACGTTCATATCAACCGGGCGACGCGACATGTTTGACGCCTTGACGAATATGCTGTCTCCCGGATGCAGGAATGGCACCTTGCCAAATTCGATTGGCTCGAAATCGTCGCTGCCCTTGCGCTGAATCAAGAATGTGACGCTGACCTCGCTTGACCGGAAATCAGATGCTCCGGCAAGCCGCGACAGATTGGTGGCGCGCGAAATTTGGATGAGGTTGTCGCTGAGCGCTTTGATCAAGGCATCGCCAGTCACCGTCTCAAGATCGATCGCGGGAGGTCTCTTGCCGGCATCGAGCGTGATTTCCCCAGACGGAGGTAGGAGCCACAGCAGCGGGTTGCCCACGGCTCCGATGCTCGCTCCGCCAACCTCGGATTCGCGCATAACGGCTAAGCGTATGTCGGCACGATCCTCCGGCCCCACCACCTTCAGCTTCAGCGGAACTTTATTGTCGGCTGCGATCCGGTCGAGTGCAGCATTGGTTAGCGTGGTATGCGCGTCGAGACCGAGCATGACAGGAGGTCGGGCCACGACGAGCTCGAAGTTCATTTCAAACTCGGCGACGCGGGCATAGGCTTCGGCTGGAATCTGTTCCAATCGGAGAGCAGCCCGTCCGCCGAAGGCGGCGGGCAGCAACTGGCTCGTCAGGTTGGTTGCCGAGCGTACGTCGAGATAGCCGATTGCATCGGTCATTTCGGAGAGCGGGGATGGCAGGATGGCGAGCTTGGTGCCAGGCGTCACTCGATGCAGCACGCCAGCCGGCAACGTGGCTACGCCGTCCTTTATGATGATTTTCCACTGAAGCACCGTATCGCCAAGGTCCGTTCCGAACACCGGAACGTCGAGGTCACCTTCGAACAGGGGCGTGGGCTTCGTCCGGTTCAGTCCCGAATAGTGCTGGAGAATGCTCTGACCGAGCTGACGGTAGGTGATCCTCGGATTCTCGGCGAGCTTCGAGATCATGGTGTATGTAAACAGGCCAAACTTGGTAGCGCCCGGCTTGTCCTCGGGCAGGAACAGCTCTGGCGTCGTCTCGACCGTTTGCGCCGCAAAGAATGCCACTATGCCGCCGCGCCGGGTGGGTCCTGCCGGGGCTTCGTCCGCGCCGAAACCGAGCGCGTTTTCACGCTCGCTTCCACCGCCCCGGGTTGCCTCGACCTTCGACCAAGCTTCCTTCGGGATGCCGAGCGCCTCCGGCGAAATCTTGCGCTCGACCTCTCCGTTGCGAAGGCCGGCTGCGCGAGTCGCGGTGCCTGAATTGCAAGCGTCGAACAGCACCCAGACGAACGCGCCCTTATCGCGGATTGCGTCGAGCGCCCCGCCGAATTCGTCGTCGATAATGACATTCGGTAGGCCGTTTTTCTCCGGGTCGAAGCGTGACGCATCGGCCGGCAGAAAAATCTCATCCTTCCCATCCTGTTCGGTTCCGGCCACGCGCGCAGGCTGTTGCGACCCGTGGCCGGAAAAGTGGACATAGACGAAGTCGCCGTTCTCGGCCTGTGCTGCCATTTGGTCGAGTGCGGTCATAATCGCGGCGCGGGTCGGGGACTTTGCGCCTTCTATCCCCGTTGCCAGCAGAGTGATGTTCTCGGCCGAGAACGCCGAAGCAGGGTTCGACAGCAAATAGTCCCGCACCAGCTCGACGTCGTTGGCCGGTCCGTCGAGCCAATCGCCCTTCGGCAGGTTCACATACTCGGTCACGCCGACCAGCAAGGCCCGATTCGTTCGAGCCGCTGCGTTCTGAGGGGCGACGACGGAACCGAATGTCAGCAAGGACCCAACAAATATCGCCAGCCCGCAGTGTCGCTTCATATCTGCATGCCCCCTGTCGAAACCCTACCCCAAGGGCAACGATCCAACAGCATTCAGTCATCAATGTGAAGTCTGGTGTCCCCCACGCCTATACCACGTAACGCAGAGCGTGATGATGTCAGTCATGGTCGGGTGAGTTGATAAGGATAGGCACCAGCCGCATGCCACCCTCTAATCGCCCAGAAGGCACGGTCCTCGGTCCAAGCGGACGCACCGCATATGGGCCACGGCCACGGGGAGCCTCAATGTTCCCCGTCGCACAAGTCGTGGTTGGCCAGCGCGCGGATGACGTAGCAGTCGCGCACGTGGTCTCCGCTGCAATGGGTAGAAATCCGTTCTAACTCGTGCTCGAGACGCTTAAGCTTCTCGATCCGGTCACGGACGGCCCTTAGCTGTTCGGCCGCAATCCGATCCGCCTGGCGACACGGGCGCTCAGGATGAGCGCTGAGGTCGAGTAGTTCTCGGATGGACTCGATTGTCAGGCCGAGGTCTCGGGCATGTTTGATGAACGAGAGCCGGTCGCGCTCGTTGCGGTCATATCGGCGCTGGTTGCCCTCCGAACGCTCAGCCGGCGCCATCAATCCCATCTGCTCGTAGTAGCGGATTGTCGGCACCTTTACGCCCGTCTTGCGAGACAGGTCTCCTATTGTCAGCATTGTGGGTCTCCAATCCTCTAGAGACTTGAGATTAGGCGCTAGCATCGATCCGGGCAACAGCGCGATTTTGTCGCTGAGCAAAGCGGGCAATCATTCGTGCATTCAGTGAATCGTGATTTGAACCTCATCTTGCTAGAGGTCGTATCTCCACCCATCTGCGCCAATGGTGAGGAACCGGTTTGACCTGGACCAAGATTGCAACTTATGCGGCCTTCGTGCTGACCGCACTGATACAGAGCGCGTCCGGCACAGAATCGCATGCCCGCAAAAGCCAGGAGCTCGTCGTCGAGCACGCGGAGATCGTTCTGGCGCCACCAGGCGCAATGATGATGGCTGGCTATCTGACGATCTGGAACGGAACGCGGACGCAGGCGGAACTGCGCTCTGTCGAAAGCGACACGTTCGGGTCGGTATCGATCCATAGGACACTGGTCAGCGGCGACGTGGCCCGTATGCGCCCGGTGGAGGGATCACTCCCGATTCCAGGTCAGTCCGAACTGCTGATGAAGCGCGGCAGCATCCACCTCATGCTTGCTGATCCGAAGAATCCCCTCGTCGAAGGCCAAGCCATCGCCATGACGCTGGTCTTTGAAGATGGGCGTCGCTTGGAGGCTTTGGCCCGACTGTTCGCGCCGGGCACGAAAGCGACTGATCATCACCATGGTGGTGCCGACGGGACCGGCAACGAATGAGCGTCGCTGTCTTCCGTTGGATCGTCTGGGCGTTGGTGGCGTCGTGTCTTGGCATTTTGGTCGTATTGGGTGGAGGATTCGGCGGCGCCGGAT
>JBDRNF010000225.1:0-7000 GCA_043811435.1 Pseudomonadota bacterium | reverse complement strand
CGGCATCGCCGCAAACGCCATCATCGACGCGGCGTAGAGCCTGCCGTCGGGCGCACCGGTCCGGCACCGGATTTTGGCGGTGTGAGCTCTTCCCCCTCCCCTGGAGGGGTCGGGTCGATCGCAAAGCGATCGGGGTGGGGTGAAAGTCCCTCGTTTCGAACAGTGCTCGAGTTGAGAGACCTTCACCCCACCCCGTCTCACATTTCGCTGCGCTTCATGTGAGCCGACCCAAGAGCGAGCTTCGCTCGTCTCGACCCCCTCCAGGGGAGGGTAAGCAAGTATGCCCCGTCTTGCTTCCATCCCAACCCTCACCCTATATTCCGCGCCTGCCGCAACGCGGCGTCCCGCATATGGCGGGTTCAATTCCCCCGGCTTTCGTGCAAGGGTGCCTGCCGAACGCTCCGTTCCCCTCCATTTGCTTCGAAATAAAGAGGTTTCCGATGGTCAACCGCATGCAATTCTACATCGATGGCGCCTGGGTCGATCCCGTCGTCAAGAAATCCACCCCGGTCGTCAATCCGGCGACTGAAGAGGCGATGTATGAGGTTGCGCTGGGATCCAAGGCCGACGTCGACAAGGCGGTCGCCGCCGCCAGGCGAGCCTTCGAGACCTATTCGCAGACCAGCCGCGAGGAGCGCGTCGCGCTGCTCACCAAGGTCATGGAAGTCTACAAGACCCGCATGAAGGACATCGGCGCTGCGGTGTCCGACGAGATGGGCGCCCCGCTGCCGATGGCAGAGAAGCTGCAGGCCGGCGCCGGCCTCGGCCATATCGCCTCCACCCTGGAAGTGCTCAAGAACTATCATTTCGAGGAGCCGGTCGGCTCCGCCATGGTGGTGCGCGAGCCGGTCGGCGTCATCGGCATGATCACGCCGTGGAACTGGCCGCTCAACCAGATCGCCTGCAAGGTGGCGCCGGCGCTGGCCGCCGGCTGCACCATGATCCTGAAGCCGTCGGAATTCACCCCGACGTCGGCCTTGATTTTTGCAGAAATCCTCCATGAAGCCGGCGTGCCGAAGGGCGTGTTCAACCTGATCAACGGCCTCGGCCCCGAGGTCGGCGCCGCCATGAGCGAGCATCCGGATATCGACATGATCTCGTTCACCGGCTCGACCCGCGCCGGCGTCGACGTGGCAAAACGCGCCGCCCCGACGGTCAAGCGCGTCAGCCAGGAACTCGGCGGCAAGTCGCCGAACGTCATCCTGGAGGGCGCCGATCTCGCCAAGGCCGTCACCGGCGGCGTGATGCACATGTTCAACAATTCCGGACAGTCCTGCAACGCGCCGTCCCGGATGATCGTGCCGCTGTCGAAGATGAAGGAAGTCGCCGCCATCGCGAAAAGCGTGGCCGACAAGACCAAGGCCGGCGATCCCCGCGCCGAAGGCACCACCATCGGCCCGGTCGTGTCCCGCATCCAGTGGGACAAGATCCAGACCCTGATCCAGAAGGGCATCGACGAAGGCGCCACGCTGGTCGCCGGCGGCCCCGGCCTGCCGGAAGGCGTCAACAAGGGCTTCTACGTGCGCCCGACGATCTTCGCCGACGTCACCAACGACATGACGATCGCGCGGGAGGAAATCTTCGGACCGGTGCTCACCATCCTCGGCGCCAAGGACGAGGAAGACGCCGTCAAGATCGCCAACGACACGCCGTATGGCCTGGCCGGTTACGTCTCCGCCGACACCGTCGAGTCCGCCCGCCGGGTCGGCCGCCGCATTCGCGCCGGCAACGTCAACCTGCAGGGCATGCCCAACGACCGCACCGCGCCGTTCGGCGGCTACAAGCAGTCCGGCAACGGCCGCGAGTGGGGCCAGTATGGCCTCGAGGAATATCTCGAGGTCAAGGCCGTCGCCGGCTACAACGCCGCGTAAGTTCGGCACGAGACAAAAACGAAGCGCCGGGGCGGATCATCCGCTCCGGCGTTTTCTTTTTGTGGGGACCATCAACAAACTCGATGTCGTCCCTGCGAACGCAGGGACCCATAATCACCGGCCGTTGTGTTGTGCACGGTCTTCAAACATCCGGCCTTGGTCGATAGCACAACGCGGTATGGGTCCCTGCGTTCGCAGGGACGACGGTTGAGGTCATCCCCCCGGCGCGCCCTGCGTGTTCACATACAGCGCGTAGATCGACTGGCTCGCGGCCATGAACAGGCGGTTGCGCTGCAATCCGCCGAAGCACAGATTGGCGCAGCGCTCGGGCAGCGCGATGCGGCCGATCATGACGCCGTCGGGCGCGAACACCACGACGCCGTCGAGTTCGGGATCGCCCATGCCCCAGCCGCACCACAAATTGCCGTCGATGTCGGCGCGCATGCCGTCGGGCGTGCCGGGTCCGGCGTCGACGAAGGTGCGCTTGTTGGAGAGCTTTTCCCCATTGGCTGAAACGTCATAGGCCAGAATCCTGCGGGTCGGCTCGCCGCGCGATTCGATGATGTAGAGGATCTTCTCGTCCGGCGAGAAGCACAGCCCGTTCGGCCCCAGAATGCCCTCGGCAACGATGCTGGCTTTGCCGCTCGCGCCGTCGATCCGGTAGACGTTCATGCCGATCTCGGATTCGGCCTTGTAGCCCTCGTAATTGCCGAGGATGCCGAACACCGGATCGGTGAACCAGATCGAGCCGTCGGATTTCACCACGACGTCATTCGGCGAGTTGAGCCGCTTGCCGTCGAAGGAATCCATCAGCACGGTGATGGACCCGTCATACTCGGTTCTGATGACGCGGCGACCGCCATGCTCGCAGGTGACCAGGCGGCCCTGGCGGTCGCGGGTGTTGCCGTTGGCGAAACCCGACGGCTTGCGGAAAATGCTGACCGCGCCGGTTTCCTCTTCCCACTTGATGATGCGCTGGTTGGGAATGTCGCTGCACAACAGATAACGCCCGTCGCCGAACCACACCGGTCCTTCGGCCCAGCGCAGCCCTGTGGTCAGCCGCTCGACCGCCGACAATTTCCACCAGTATTTCTCGAAACGCGGATCGAGCGCGTGAATGGCGGGATCCGGATAATACGTCGCCGGCTGCCAGCCGGCGCGGGGCGCTGCCTCGGACATTTGCTGTTCTCGTTGCTTGTTGCGTTTCCTCGCGGATCATCTTGCTATCATCCATGCGGTTTGGCAGCAAGCAACCGGTCCCTCACCCGTCATTGCGAGGAGCGCTTGCGACGAAGCAATCCATCTCACTGCGAAGAAAGTTTGGATTGCTTCGCTGCGCTCGCAATGACGTTGAGAGAGTCTTGCTGCATCGCGGCCACCACGCCATACTCGTCTTAAGTCACAAGAACGAGGGAAGAAATGCCACGCATATTGATGACCGGCGCTGCGGGGGGAATCGGCACCAGCCTGCGCAAATTGCTGCCGCCGGTCTATCCGGACCTGCTGTTGAGCGATCTGAAGACACCGGACGATCTCGGCAGCGAAGAAGAATTCAAGGCGGCCGATCTGGCCGACCTCGCGCAGGTCGAAGCGATCTGCGACGGCGTCGACGGCATTTTGCACTTTGGCGGCTATTCGGTGGAAGGAACCTGGGACCAGATTCACCAGTCCAACATCATCGGCTGCTACAATCTGTTCGAGGCGGCGCGCAAGCAGGGCGTCAAGCGCGTGGTGTTCGCGTCGTCGAACCACGCGGTCGGCTTTTATCCGCGCCATCACCGCATCGGCACCGACGTGACGGCGCGGCCGGACAGCCGCTACGGCGTCAGCAAGGTGTTCGGCGAGGCGGTCGGTGCGCTCTACGCCGACAAGCACGGGCTTGGCGTCACCTGCCTGCGCATCGGCAATTTCGGCGACAAGCCACTCGATCACCGCCGGCTGTCGATCTGGCTCAAGCCGGAGGATCTGGTGCAGCTGTGCCGGATCGGGCTCGACCATCCCGACATCCATTTTGAAATCTTCTACGGCGCCTCCTACAACGAGCGCGCCTGGTGGGACAACCACCGCGCCTACGACCTCGGCTATCGCCCGACCGGCCGGGGAGAGGATTTTCGCGAGCACGCGATGGCGGAGCAGGCTAGGCTCGAGCCCGATCCGGTCGGCGATTTCTATCAGGGCGGCGCGTTCTGCGGCATGGAGTTCGACGGGGATATGAGCCGGATTGTGGATTGGAAGTAAGGTCTTAACGCCCGTCATTCCGGGATGCGCCCTCTTGGCGCAGGCCCGGAATCCATACTCACTATCGTGGTTATGGATTCCGGGCTCGCTCGCTTCGCTCGCGCCCCGGAATGACGGCTGTTAGTCCGCGTTTCCATCCCCCGCGATCCGCACGAGGTAATCCGACTTGCTGAACTGCATGTGGTCGACGCAGAGCTGCGCGAAGGCCCAGCTGTCGCGGCCGCGCAGCAATTCGATCATGAACTCGTGTTGGCGGCGCGACAGTGCGAGGCCTTGCGTGTCGGCAAGGTTTTTCGCCCGCATCGGCAGGGTCAGGTTCATGTAGTCCTGCAGCGAGCGCACCAGATAGGGATTGCCGCAGGCGGAGAACAGCGCGACGTGAAAAGCGTCATTGGCTTCATGGATGCCGCGCAGGTCCTGCGCATCGGCCCTGCCGCAATAGCGCCGCTGCAGCTCGATCAACCGCTCGATCAGCGCCGCGGGCGCGGGCAGGGCGATCATCAGCGCCGCCTGCCGCGTCAGCATTTCCCGCACCTCGTAGATCTGCCGGACCTCCTCGCTGGAATAGCAGCGCACGGTGGCGCCGATATTCTTCTCGCGCAGCACGATGCCCTGCCGCTCCAGTTGAAACAGCCCCTGGCGGACGAAATGCCGGCTGGCGCGGTAGCGCGCCATCAGGGTGTCCTCGACCAGCCGCGAGCCCGGCGCGAAGCGGCCGAAGATGATGTCCTCCTCGAGCCGGCGGATCACGTCGGCCTGTTCCTCCTCGCGCGAGAGCGGGGATGCTTCCGGTGACGCAGCCTGTGGTTTCATGGGCGCACACTTGGGATCATGGCCGAAGTCAGCACGTTGCGGTATTCATTGTCAATAATGATGGCTTTCGTCTTCTCTTCGGACGTTTTGCGCGTCTTGATTATCAAATATTGACAATAATTCTGCGGACTTCATAAGGGGGAGACAGCAAGGAACCAGCACAATGGCGGACGGACTGCGCAAGGGTTTGACCAGTTACGGCGACGCCGGCTTTTCGCTGTTCCTGCGCAAGGCCTTCATCAAGGCGATGGGCTATTCCGACGACGCGCTGAACCGCCCCATCGTCGGCATCACCAACACCCACAGCGACTATAATCCCTGCCATGGCAACGTGCCCCAGATCATCGAGGCGGTGAAGCGCGGCGTGATGCTGGCGGGCGCGATGCCGATGGTGTTTCCGACCATCTCGATCGCCGAGAGTTTCGCGCATCCGACCTCGATGTATCTGCGCAATCTGATGGCGATGGATACCGAGGAGATGATCCGCGCCCAGCCGATGGATTCCGTCGTCGTGATCGGCGGCTGCGACAAGACCCTGCCGGCGCAGATCATGGCCGCGCTCAGCGCCGATCTGCCGACGGTGGTGATTCCGGTCGGGCCGATGGTGGTCGGGCATCACAAGGGCGAGGTGCTGGGCGCCTGCACCGATTGCCGGCGGCTGTGGGGGAAATACCGCGCCGGCGAAATCGACGACGTCGAGATCGAGGCGGTCAACGGCCGGCTCGCGCCGTCCGTCGGCACCTGCATGGTGATGGGCACCGCCTCCACCATGGCCTGCATCACCGAAGCGCTGGGCCTGTCGCTGCCGATGAGTGCCACGATCCCGGCGCCGCATGCCGAGCGCTTCCGTTCCGCCGAGGCCAGCGGCAAGGTCGCCGCCGAGATGGCGAAGGCCAAGGGGCCGAAGCCGAGCGAGTTCCTGACCAGGGCCTCGTTCCGCAATGCGCAGGTGGTGCTGCAGGCGATCGGCGGTTCGACCAACGGGCTGATCCATCTCACCGCGATCGCCAACCGCACCGAACATCGCATCGATCTCGAAGGATTTGATGAACTCGGCCGCGAGGTGCCTGTCCTGATCGACCTGAAGCCGTCGGGCGATCATTACATGGAGCATTTCCATCATGCCGGCGGCCTGCCGAAACTGATGGCGCAGCTCGGCGACCTGATCGACCTCGATGCCAGGACCATCACCGGTGCGACCTTGCGCGATGTCGTCGCTAGCGCCGAGGAGGTGCCGGGCCAGGACGTCATTCGCGCGCGCGAAAGTCCGATCAAGCCGGAAGGCGCCATGGCGGTGCTGCACGGCAATCTGGCGCCGCGCGGTGCGGTCATAAAACATTCGGCGGCAAGCCCAAAGTTGCTGCAGCACACCGGCCGCGCCGTGGTGTTCGAATCCGTCGAGGACATGACGCTGCGGGTCGACGATCCCGATCTCGACGTCAACGCCGACGACGTGCTGGTGCTGCGCAATGCCGGCCCCAAGGGCGCGCCGGGCATGCCGGAAGCGGGCTATCTGCCGATCCCGAAGAAGCTGGCGCGCGGCGGCGTCAAGGACATGGTGCGGATCTCGGACGCGCGGATGAGCGGCACCGCGTTCGGCACCATCGTTTTGCACATCACGCCGGAATCCGCGGTCGGCGGCCCGCTGGCGCTGGTGCGGAACGGCGACATGATCCGGCTCGACGTCGCCAAGCGCAGCATCGATCTGCTGGTCGATGCCGCCGAGCTTGCAGAACGCCAGGCCGCGCTTAAGCCCGCAACCACGCCGGATTGGGCCAGGCGCGGCTACGCGCACTTGTTCAACGAAACCATCCTGCAGGCCGACGAAGGCTGCGACTTCGATTTCATGCGCGGCCAGGGCAAGGGGTAGGCGGTAGGTGCGCTTCACCCTCCCCTGGAGGGGGTGGGTCGACGCGACTGCAAGGAGCGGCGGGGTGGGGTGAAAGTCTCACACTTCGAACGGTGCCTGCGAGAGATCACCCCACCCCGTCTCTCATCTTGCGCTGCGAGCCGACCCTCCCCCTCCAGGGGAGGGTAAGACGCTCCGGCGGTCGCCGCGTTCGCCAGCACCACGTGTG
>JBDRNF010000224.1:0-3245 GCA_043811435.1 Pseudomonadota bacterium | reverse complement strand
TCGCACGAGGGCGGCCGGGCCAGCGCACGCCAGCCGCAGCTCGAGCTCAGGCCCTTTGACAGGCAACGGCTGAGCGAGGTGGCGCTCAAGCTCAGGGAGATCTACCCCACGGCCGACCGCGCAAGGCTCGAGTCGAAGATCACGACCGACTTCGTGGCGCAGCTCGTGAACAAGGTGACCGAGGGTTTCCGCGGGGACGTGGGCGTGGTGCCGCGGCAGTTCCTGCGGCAGCTGGTGGACGTGCTCGACATGGTAGAGGACGACCCGACCTTCGACCCGATGCAGGACTCGGGGTTCAAGCCCAAGGAGCCGACCGAGGACGAGCAGCGCGTTGTAGAGGGCAAGCCGCCGTTTGACCCCGAACCCGAGGACGACAAAGGCTACGAGCCCGCGGTGGTGGAGTTTTAGCCATGCTGAAGATCGACCCGACTTCGAAAAAACTCGTTCCGATTTCATCGACGACCCTAACCCAGTCAAACATCCTGGAGCGAAACGACCTGCAGGAGGCCATCGTTTCTTCCTGGGACGCCTTCTGCAGCGAGATGGGCTACGAGGAGCTGTTTCTGATTGGCTCCGAGGTCGTGCCCCATGATTCCTGTCGCGACCGAATTGATATTCTCGGGCTGGGCCGCGAAGGGACGCCGGTCGTGTTCGAGCTGAAGCGGCACCGGGACCGCCTGCAGCTGCTGCAGGGGATTTCGTATGCCGCGATGGTGGCCAGGTGGGACGCGAAGCGTTTCCTGAAGGAGCTCGGCAGCAGAACCGATGACGAGGCCGAGGAGCTTCGGTCGCTGCTTTCAGACGAGAGCTACGAGACCGGGAACCCAGAAGTCGTGCTGATCGCCGAAAGCTTCGATCCTGAAGTCATTTGGGTGCAGCCGCGCCCAGATCCAAGTTTTGCGGCGTCTTGCGTAATGTTTTCGATCACTTGCGAGCGGCGGCGTGATGGCAGCGTCGTCTGGGCTTGCTGAAACCGCGGGATATCTGGCAGCGTCATTCCATGACACGGCAAAATACCCGTGCGGTCGCGAATAAAATGCGGCCGCAACTCGAAGCGGCGCGGCTGGATCTGCGCGCTCTGTACCGCGCGTTGGATCACATGCTAGTTGCGCAGAGCCTGCCGGCGCCGCTGCGACAGCTTCAGGAGCTCGACGCGGATTTCGCGGAGGCGCTGTACGTGCTCGACCGACCGCCTGGCCGACTGGACTGGGGCGCGATGATCGACGACACGCGAGGGTCCTTGGCCCGGTTGCCGGCGCTGCGCGAAGCGTTTCTGGCAACATTCGATGCATCGACGCGGGCAGCGATCGAGCAGCGCGTTCAGCTGACGCGCGGCATGCTGTCGCCCGAAGACGCCTACCTGGAAATCCCGGGCCGCGATCCCACCATAAGGAGGCGGTGATGGCGAAGCTGACGCTGGTGCGGAAGTCGCCGGACGACGAGTTGCCGCTGCATGCACCGGAGCTGCGCCACCGTTTGCGCGAGGGGGCTGCAACCGTGATGACGCTGACGGAGAGCTGGGCGAGACGCGATGAGCCGGTATCGTTCAGGGCCTTCGAGCTGGAGCTACGCCTGGTTGTGTTCTCGTTCGCGCGAGTCGCGGTCATGCTGTTTCTCGCGCTTCGCGAAGAGCAGGTGATGCGATCGTATCCGCAGCAGATCGAGCGCGATGGCCGCAGGTTCCGCCGGGCACCGGCGATCGCGCGGAGCTTGACGACGCTGTTCGGCGTGGTGCGGTACGCGCGCACCTATATGCGCGAAGTCGGCTGTCGGTCGCGCCATGGGTTTCACCCGCTGGATGTGTCCCTGGGGCTACTGGGTGATCGATTCAGCTGGAATGTGCTGACGCTGGCGGCGCGGCTCGCGACCAAGCTGAGCTTCGCCGATGCTCGAGCCACCCTGGCGTGGTTTGTTCCGGACGCGCCGTCGACCGAAGTCATCGAGCAAGTGGTGCTCGGGCTGGGACGGCATACCGCGGACTGGTTCGAGCAGGCGCCGGCTCCGGAGGGCGACGGCGAGGTGCTGGTCATCATGTTCGACGGCAAAGGCGCGCCGACAGCAACCGAGTCCGAGCTGTCGCGACGGCGCGGCAAGCGGCGGCGGCGGCAACTGCCGGAATCTCCGCGCCATCGGGGGCGGCAGCGCCGTCGCTACTGGGACAAGCGGCCGAGGCGCAAGAAAGGCGACAAGTCCAAGAACGCCAAGATGGCGACGATGGTCGTGATGTTCACGCTTCGCCGCAACGGCAGCAAGTTGCTCGGGCCGATCAACCGCAGGCTGTACGCCTCGTTCGCGCCCAAGCGACACGCGTTCGCGATCGCCCGACGCGACGCCGACAAGCGCGGTTTCGCCCCGGGTTCGGGCAAGCTCATCCAGATCGTGACCGACGGCGATCTCGACTTCGACGTCTACGTGAGCGAGTACTTTCCGGAGGCGATGCATACGATGGACGTGATGCACGTTATCGAGAAGCTGTGGACTGCCGGCGAGTGCTTGTTCGACGAAGGCAGCAAGCCGTTGCGGGAGTGGATCGACGCGCAGAAGGAGCGCTTGTACGGCGGCAAAGTCGAAGCGATCATTGCTGAGCTGTGGCGGCGCCTGGACGCCATCGCTCGCACCGGTCCGGGCAACAAAGGACGGCGGGACCGGCTGCTGGGAGTGATCCGCTACCTGGATAAACGCGTCGCCAAGATGCCCTACGACAATCTCATCAAGTTGGACCTCGAGCTCGGAACGGGCGCCGTCGAAGGGGCCGTCAAGAACATCATCGGCAAGCGTTGCGACCACGGCGGTATGCGCTGGATCAAGGAGCGCGTCGAGGCCATCGTCCAGCTTCGCTGTATCGAAGCCAACGGCGACTGGGATCGCTTCGTCTCGTTCGTCCACGACCGCATGCGGGAGAGCGCCCAACGCGACGGTACGCGAAAACGCCTGCAATCATCCACCCCTGTCGCATTGCCCACTCTCATCGAGGCCGCATGACATGGGCCGATCTGCACCCTATTCAAACAGGGGATATCGATTCGAGCCTTCCGACAGAGAGCTTCTGCCAAAAGATTCGCGACGAATGCCTCAGGGATACGTCAATAACCATTGTCTTGGTCGGCGCTGAGACCTGGAAGTTGAAGCACGTAGATTGGGAGATCGCGTCGAGTATTAAGGACACGCGATACAATCCATGTTCGGGGCTTATAGGGCTGCTTCTTCCGACGCATTCGGGCCACGGGAAGGGGCTTTACGACCAG
>JBDRNF010000223.1:0-70297 GCA_043811435.1 Pseudomonadota bacterium | reverse complement strand
CCTCCCCGCCGCTGCGCGGGGGGAGGGGAGAAGAAGCGTACGGACTCGCGTGAGGTGGAAGCACATCACCCCAGCAGCTTCCGCAATTCCGCCTTCGCCACCTTCTCCAGCGTCGAGCGCGGCATGTCGTCGACGAAGTGGATTTCGCGCGGCACCTTGAAATCGGCCAGCGCGCCGCGGCAGGCGGCCATCACGGTGTCGTGCAAGTCCTTGGGCGCGCCCTCGACGCCGGCGGCGGGAATGATGAACACGACAGGCACCTCGTCGAGCATCGGGTGCTTCTTCGCCACCACCGCGGCCTCGCGCACGCCCGGCACCACCGCGATCACCTGCTCGATCTCGGAGGCCGCGACATTCTCGCCGCCGACCTTCAGCATGTCCTTGGCGCGGTCGCCGAACTTGATGAAGCCGTCGTCGAGCAAGGTGACGCGGTCGCCGGTGATGAAATAGCCGTGCTCGTCGAAGCTTTCCCGCGTCGCCTTCTCGTTGTGCAGGTATTCCGCAAACAGCGACAGCCCGGGAACGCCCTTGATCAGGAGGTTGCCGGTGCTGCCGACCGGCGTCGGCGCGCCGTCGTCATCGGTGATGCGGATGGCGTATTCCGCCGCGGCACGGCCGATCGACATCGGAATGTTGGGCTGGTCGACTTCGCCGACGATGCCGTGGGTGATCGTCTCGGTCATGCCCCACCAGCCGATCGTCTTGATGCCGAAGGCGGCGAACGGCGGCGGATCGTTGACCGCGGTGCCCCAGAGCCGGAACTTGTGGTTGGCAGGAATCTCGTGATCGAGCAGCGCCTTCATGCAGAACGGAATCGTCGAGGTCCAGGTGCAGCCGTGCTGCAGCGCCACGCCCCAGAACCGGCTGGCGGAGAACCGCGGCTGGATCACGCAGGTGGCTCCGACCCATAGGCTCGCCAGCATCGAATAGGCCAACGCATTGGTATGGAACAGCGGCAGATAGGTCTGATGCACGTCACCCTGGTGCAGGTCCTGGTGGGCGGCGTTGATCTTGGCGCCCCACAGCGCATTGGCGTGGGTCCACAGCACCGCCTTCGGGCGCGAGGTAGTGCCTGAGGTGTATTGCACGCTGCAGGGGGCCAGCGGATCGGTGGCGCGGCGTGGTCGGTCGGCACTGTCGCCGAACAGCGCCTCGAAACTGTCGCTGCGCCGGGGGGTGAAGCCCTGCGCCGGGGCCGTCCCGGAATCATGCGAGATCACCGCGATCCAGCGCAAGTCACGGCAATGCGCCGCCACCATCTCGGCATAGGCCGGCTGGGTAATCGCGGCCACCGCGCCGCAATGACCGGCAAAATATTCCATTTCCGCCGGCGCCGAGCGGGTGTTGGTGGTCACCGCGATGGCGCCGAGCTCGACGCAGGCGAACCAGGTCAGCATGGCCTCGATGCAGTTGTCGAGATGGATCAGCACATACTCGCCGGGCTTGATGCCTCGCGCGGCAAGCCCGGCGGCCAGCGCGCCGACCCGCTGGTGAAACTCGCCATAATTCCAGCTTCGCGCCGGCGCATCGAACGGCGCCCAGACCAGAAACGGATGGTCGCGCCGCGTCTCGGCCCGCATCCGCAGCAGCCATGGCACATCAAGCCCCGCGAACGGCCCCACGATGCCCGGCGCTGCCTGTGAATTCGACATGTATCCTCCCGCGCAGCCTTGCCGGCCGCTTTCCAGTATTCTTGCTTGGGAGCCCTTCTGCCATTGGAACGCGTTGGGATCAAATCGGATGAACGTCATCCTGAGGTGCGAGCTTCTTCAGCGAGCCTCGAAGGATGACTGGCTCGGTGCTTGCGGCCATCCTTCGAGGCGCGCAAGTGCGCGCACCTCAGGATGACGGAGGTGTGTGCGTCAGCGAGCCTCTCCCTCATACGAGGAAATTTCGATCAAACTGCCGTCGGGATCCCGGCAATAGACACTTCGCAGCGTGCCGCGGGCGCCCTGTTTCGCGACCGGACCTTGCTCGATCGCCACGCCATGCGCCTTCAGATGCGCGACCACCTCGTCCGGCGCGCTGGAGGTGAGAAAGCACAGGTCGTCGCTGCCGGCGGTCGGATGGTCGGCGGTGAACCACTCGACCTTGTCGGCGTCGCGGGGCCGCACATTGATCTTCTGGCTCCCGAACCTGAGCGATGTGCGCGGCGCCTTGCCCGGGCCCGGATCGAACACGTTGATCTCCATGCCGAGGATCTTTCGATACCATTCGGCGGAACGCGCCACGTCGGAAACATTGATCACGATGTGATCGAGCGCATTCACCATGACAGCCATGCGTTATCCTTTCGTCGCGTCTGAGGGGCGATCCGCCATACCGGACGTCTTCCGCGGCACTCGCACTCATGATCGGCGGCCTGTCCGGCTGATCTTCGATAACATGCCTTCGATCCTGCAGCATATCCGTGCAGGTTCCTTGCGCGGGCTGGCGGTGACTCGACGGCCCGATCGTCGCTGTTGCCCGACGTGCCCGTTCTCGCCGACACCATTCCCGGCTACGAGGTGCTGGCGGAACAAGGCCGCCGGCCTCAAGGTCGAGTGATCTGAGTCACGGAACGATGCGGGCGTGATCTGGTTTTCTTGGCGGCTACGTAACCCAGGACCAGGAGACCAGATCATGCGCTATGCAACCATGGCAGTGTTGGCCATTGCGGCGGCGGCAGCCGCCACGATGGCCAGCCCGACGCCCGCCGCGGCTTACGATTACCCCTATTGTGCTCAGGGCAGGGGTGTCGGCATTCCCGGCGACTGTTCCTATCAGACCTATGCCCAATGCATGGCGAGCGCTTCCGGGCGCGGTCTCTATTGCAACCTCAATCCCCGCGCGGCCCTCAATCAGCAGCCGCGCGGGCGGATCTACCGGGGTTACTGACATCCGGAGCTGGACCGTCATCGCTGGTCACCGGGCTCGCCAAAAGCGAGACCCGGTGACGGCGTGTGACCGGCAGACGTGATCCGCGGTTCGTGAAATGCCGTCGCGCTTGACGCCGGCTTCGCTCCGCTATACTAAACTTCATGGTTAAGTATAACGAAGAGACCCTGAACCGCACCTTCGCCGCGCTGGCGGACCCGACCCGGCGCGCGCTGCTGGCGCGGCTCGGCGGCCAGGACAGCATTTCGGTGAGCGAACTGGCGCAGCCGTTCGCGATGTCGCTGCCTGCAGTCATGAAACATCTCGACGTGCTGTCGGACGCTGGCCTGGTCGCGCGCGAGAAGACCGGGCGCACCGTGGCGTGCCGGCTCACCGCCAGCCCGATGGAGCAGGCGATGGAGTGGCTCAACCGCTACCAGCGCTTCTGGTCCGAAAATCTCGACCGCCTTGCCGCATTCCTGGAGGAGGAAACATGGCCACCGCATCAGCCGCTGCCGGCAACGCCGGGCTCGCCAGCCGGCCGAGCCTCACCCTCAAGCGCCGTATCAATGCGGTCCCCGAAAAAGTCTACGCGGCGTGGACCGACCCGGAAAAAATAGCGCGCTGGTTCGGGCCGGCGCAGGTCAGGGCCGGCTCGGTAAGCGCGAACATCGATCTGCGCGTTGGCGGCCGCTACCGCATCAGCTTCGAAGCCGGCAATGGCGAGTATTTTCAGGTCGACGGTGTCTATCTCGAGGTCACGCCAAACGCGCGGATCGCGTTCAGCTGGGCGTGGCACTCGACGCCGGAACGGGAATCGCAGGTCACGGTGTCGCTGCAGCCCGACGGCGGCGGCACGATTCTGACGCTGCACCATGAACAGTTCTTCGACGAAGCCGCGCGCGACGGCCATGCGCGGGGATGGAACGAGCTGTTCGACAAGCTGGAAAAGTATCTCGCCTGAAGAGCGATTGCCGTGCCCGATGGACTGGGTGATGCGGCTACGCGACCAATACGAACCGGTCACAGTTCAGGCGTCTTGTTGCCATAGGTGACAGCGCTTCAGTTCGTCATTGCGGGAAGCGAAGCGATGAAGAAATCCATCTTCCTTTACCCGTGAGATGGATTGCCGGGCTCGCGCAACCCGGTGACTCGCAAGGACGGGAAAACGAGAGGAATGACCGATGCCCTATGTTGACGGCTTTATCGTTGCGGTTCCGAAGAAAAATATCGACGCCTACAAGAGCCTGGCCAAGAAGGCGGGCAAGATCTGGCGCGAATACGGCGCATTAGACTATCACGAATGGGTCGCCGACGACGTCAAGGTCGGCAAGCTCACCTCGTTCCCGCGTGCGGTCAAGATGAAGCCCGGCGAGACCGTGGTTTTCTCCTGGATCACCTACAAGTCGCGCGCCCAGCGCGACAGGATCAACGCCAAGGTGATGGCCGATCCACGGCTCAAGGACATGATGGACATGAAGTCGGCGCCGTTCGACGGCAAGCGGATGATCTATGGCGGCTTCGAAAGCCTGGTCAAAGTCTAGCGCGCGTACCGTCGCGTGGAATTCTCAAGCCTGCGGATAACTCGCCGCCTGCGCTGGACGACGGCGCCGGCGGCGAGCTAATCAAGCCCCAACGATCGCGCACAAAAACAAGAACCGTTGCGGTCCAAGGCGTCGGCGTGAGTTTGCAGGTTACCATTCTGAAGGTCTTGGCCAGTCACGACAGTGGCCGGGCCACGCTCGCTTCCCTCAACAGGGACATCGCGATTCTCCTGGCCAGCGGCGCGGAATGGAGTGCGCGGACCAGGCGTCTGGCCGCGCGGGTTGCCGCCATCGATATTTTCGGCTCCGGCTACGTGCTGCGCGACGCCGAGGGATGGCAGATCACCGAGGCCGGCCGAAAATTCCTCGACGCGCTTGAAGCCATCACCCAGGATAACCAGCCGCCGGTTTTGATCCAGCGCCCATCCGATGTCCCCGAGGCGTCCGCCCGCCCGGAAGGCGCGTTGATCGTGATCGGTCACCGATTTAAGAGCCGGATCGGGCGCCATCGCGACGCGGCCCCGCGGAATCCCAGGGCGGTCCCGGCGAAAGACGATTTGGGGCGAACGAGACGCCCGTAGGCGCGCGGATGACCGGCTAGGCAGCCTTGCGGAGCAGTTCGGCGAATTGCGGATAGGTTTCCGAGAGCTCGTCGAGCACGCGACCGCGCAGCGAAGCCAGTGCTTCCTTGTCGGGCCGCGGCGTTGTGCCTGCCGGGGGAGCCGAGTCAAAGGCGAACCCTGTCTGTTCGTGGATTTCCTTGATGGAATGGCCCGGATGCACGCTGTCGAGCCGGAAACGGCCTTTGTCTTTCTCGAACAGGAAAAGGGCGGAGCCGGTCAGCAGGGCATAGGGGCCGCCGACACGGTAGACCCCGGCCGGGCTGGTGCCGGGCGCGGAAATGAAGTCGACTTTTTCGACCAGCACGCGCGGACTGTGTTCCTCGCGGAACAGGATCACCCGCGGCACGACGTAGTAAAGAAACGCCGACCCGAACGAGCCGGGCCAGCGCACGTCCGAATTCGGATAGTCTCCGGAGCCGACAAGATTGATGTTGCCGCCGCCGTCGATCTGGCCCCCACCGAGGAAGAAGGCATCGATACGGCCCTGCGCGGCACAGTCGAACAACTCGCTGGCGCCCTGCGTGAAGAAATTATGCTCTGTCGAGCCTAGAATGGATATCCGAACGGGATCGCCGCCACGCTGCTCCTCGAGCGCCCGCAACAACATCGCCCCGGCAGCGGGGATCGGCGACGAGGCGCCGACGGCGACGTGGCGCACGCCGTGAAGTAGCCGCGCGATGGTGAAGATCAAGGTCTCGCGTGCGGTGGCTTCGGTCACTGCGCCATGCTCCCGCCAAAGGACCGCATGTAGCCATTGAAGCCTTCCTGCGTGCGCGCCGCGGCCGCGTAGCGCGAAATCTCGGCGGCGTCCTGTTCGTATTCGCCGTGCAGGCCGTTCGGCCATGCGCCATGTTTCAGTTCGGCAATGGCGGTCACGTAGAGCGCCGGCAATACGCCGGCCGCGGTTGCTTCATCGCTCAGCAATGACTTCTCGACGATGCGCTCGACGGTAACCAGGGTCGTTGCCGAGGCATAGCCGAGCAGTTGAAGCTCGCCCCGCCGACCGACGCGCACATTGCCGAAGCGATCCGCTTCCGCCGCATGGAACAGGCAGACGTCGGGGCGAATGGCCGGTATTGCGACAATCGGATCGCCCTTGTCATAGGGATTCTCGATCACGATCCAGTCGGGCCGCGTGCGTAGAATGTCGCTGCCGATCAGGCCGCGCATGGGGATGAAGGGGACACCCTTCTGCGCCGCCATCAGGCCGGTCAGCATCGCCGGACAAGTAGCGTCCATAATTCGGATCGATTGCGTCTTGATCGCGCGCGTGAATGACGGCGCGCCGCCGGCCTCGCCGAGACTGACGGCGCTTGTCTCGATGGTCGAAACCAGACCCGCGCCAACCAGCATGTCGACCTGCAGCCCCCCGATGGGAGCGCAGATCAAGTGCAGGTCGTTCGCGCCACCGCCTATGATGTAGCTGGTGAGGCCGACCGAGGCGCCCGAATTATCCGGCGGCACGGCAAGCTTGGCGCCGGATTTTATTCTTGCGGCCAGTTCGGCCGGAGATACGAAGGCCGTCATCGCTGTTGTCCCGGTGTTGGAGCATAACGGACATCAGCGCACGATAGGACATCACCGGATGTCGATGCGTCGCGACGATGCCGACCATGGCCCAGCGGTCGCGGGAGCCACCGGCGAAGTGTTGCATTGTCGGGGTGCCGCGGCAACGGTGCGGCGGCGCACTGAAATAGGCCCACAAATTCCGCGGGGCGGAAACGCGGAGCGGCCGCCGGCGGGCTTGCCGGGCGGGAGCAGGCCTCGCCTGCTCGCTGTCGGCGTCGCGGTCGTCGGCAAATCCACAGCCGTGATCCCTTGCCGCCTGCGCGCCATATGTCGCCGCGCGCCGAATGCGTGGTGCAAATGCCTGCTACAAGGTGATATGATTGCTTTTTGCATCAAGGATGTCGGAGTTTGCTCGTAAAGCGAAAGTCAGCCAGCCAGTTCAACCGCGCGGTGGCGGACTTCGCGGACGCCGTTGAGCTTCGGCCGCTTTGGATCAGGCTCGGCTGGAACGACATTCTCTATCGATACAGACGCTCGACGCTGGGGCCGTTCTGGTCCACGGCGAACACGGCGATCATGGTCATCGCGCTGGGATTGGTCTATTCTCAGATATTCAACCTGCCGATCCGGCAATTATTGCCTTACGTTTGCGCCGGACTGATCGTCTGGGGCTTTATCAGCTCGATCATGCTCGATGCCGGCACGCTTTTCTCCGGCTCGGAAAGCTACATCAAACAGATCCGGCTGCCTTATTCGCTTCACGCATGCCGCTTCGTGTTCAGCAAGCTGATACTCTTTGCCCACGATTTCCTGATCTATATCGGTGTGATCCTGTATTTTGAAGCCTGGCCGGGATTGGTTGCGCTATGCGCAATACCCGGATTTCTGCTGCTGGCGATCAACGCTCTGCTTCTTAGCCTGATGATCGGAATGGTTTCCGCCAGGTTTCGGGATATCCCCCGCATCATAGCGAGCTTTATTCAGGTGGCGTTCCTGATTACGCCCATTATCTGGACCCCGGACTTGCTTGGACCGCGGATGTATCTTGCGTATGCAAACCCCTTGTTTCACCTGATTGAGATCGTGCGCGCGCCCTTGCTCGGCTCCTTGCCGTCCATGCAAACAATAGCGGCGACGCTGGCGATAACGGCGCTGAATTTTCTTGCGACGATTTGGTTCTTCGTCCGGTTTCGCGGCAGGATTGCTTACTGGATATGACCTCGATGATTCCAGATGGAGAGAGCGAGAGGATTGTCACTCTCGATCGAGTATCGGTTTCGTTTCCGGTCTATCAGGGAGGATCGCGTTCATTGAAAAAGCGCGTCCTTTTCCATGGATCGGCGGGCAGGGTCGGACGCGACGCGAGCAACAAGATCGTTGTCGAGGCGTTGCGGGAGGTGTCGTTCTCGCTGTCGGCAGGAGATCGGCTGGCGCTGATCGGAGCCAACGGCGCCGGCAAGACCACGCTGTTGCGGACGATTGCGGGAATCTACGAGCCCGTCGAAGGCAGTGTCGTCACGCACGGGCGGATTTCCCCGATGTTCGACATCAGTCTTGGAATCGATGCGGACCTGAGCGGATATGACAACATTCGCTTGCGTGCGCTTTTGCTCGGGTTGTCGCCGGGCGCAATCGAGCAGCACTTGCCTGACATCGCCGAATTCACCGAACTCGGCGAATATCTCGACATGCCGGTGCGGACCTATTCATCGGGAATGATCTTGCGCCTTAGTTTCGCGGTCGCGACGTGCTTTCAGCCGGAAATTCTGTTGATGGACGAATGGATTTTGGCCGGCGATGCTCATTTTATGAGCAGGGCAGAAACACGAGTCCAAAGCTTCATCGAACGCGCGAGCGTGATGGTTCTGGCCTCGCATAATCTCAAGCTGTGCAGCCGCTGGTGCACCATGGGCGTCTGGCTTGATCAGGGTCGCATCAAGGAATTTGGTCCGGTCGACAAGGTCATCGAGCAGTACACGATGTCCGTCGCCGACGGACGATCGCTCTGATCAACGCTTCAACAGGCCGAGCCGGTAGCTCCAGTGAAAAACAAACTGACGCAGCAAATACGGCGCGATGGCGCGGGATATTTCGATCTGGCTCGGCTGGGATCCCAGATGCCTCAAGCGAAGGCTTTGCATCTCCTTTCGCCCGAGTTCGTAGTTCTTGGTGGTTTTCTGCTCTTCATGCACACGAAAGCAGGCGAGAAACCTGCGCATTCGCTCGAATTTGAATCCGGCGGCTTGCGCCCGCAACATGAAGTCCCAGTCCAGCGCATACTGAAAGTTGACGTCAAGCGGTCCGACGGCGTCCCATACGCGGCGTCGCCAGAACATGGTTTCCTGTGGCACATACCCGGCATAGCGAAGCGCCTCGTCGCTATGCCCGGGCAGGATGGCGCGACCGATTTCGGAGCCGTCATAATCGATGAAAATGCGATGCCCGTAGACGATGTCGATCTCCGGTCTCTCCGCGAAGAAATTGGCGACGCAGGCCAGCGCTCCCGGCAGCAGGATGTCATCGCTGTTGAGATAGGCCATGATCTCGCAATCGACGCCCGCGAAGCCGCGGTTGATCGCATCGGCCTGCCCCTGGTCCGGCGCGCTTAGCCAGCTGATTTTGTCGCCATAGCTCTTCAGCAGCTCCACGCTGCCGTCCCCGGAGCCGCCATCCTGAACGTGATAGAACAGCGCCGGATAATTCTGGCCGAGGATGCTGTCGATGGTCGCGGCCAGGAATGGTGCGTGATTGAAGCTTGGCGTCACGATCGCGATGGCCGGAACGTGACTGGGCAAGGCTGGCGGACCGGGCAGTGAATGCAGGTCGAGCCGGCGGGGCGAATGCTGTTCGAACGTCCACATCGGCGGACGCAGCCAGAATCGCCGAAGATGCGCCCGAGACCTTGCGTAGGCTTCCTGCAACTGGCTCTGGCTTTTCTCAAGCCCGTCCAGTCGTTCCTCGATAGTCTTCAGCCGTCCCAGCAACTCGTGCGCAATCTCGTCGTCCATTGCCTACAATCTAAAAAAATACAGTGGAAGGCGTCGACAATAGGATGGTTCGGTCTTCCTCGCTACCCCGACGGCGTTCGGGATATCAATTCGGCGGGGTAACCGAGCCTCTATCATCGGCCGGGCGACATGGCAATCCGAACCCGCACCCGGCTGCAACCGGCCGGCCCTGCGCCATTGCTGATGGAGCAACGCCGGTCGGTGGCGGATCGTCTGGCGCGCTTCGTTTGACGCGATTTCGCCGCTGCAGTACATTAACCAGCTGAGATAATGCCTGTTTTAGAAGCAGAGGACCGCACTGTGACCGTCGCTTACAAGATCCTCGATGCTCAGATTTCGCACAACAGGTTCGATGACGAGATCATCGCCGTTAACCTCGCTACGGGATCTTATTTCAGCTTTCACAATACCGCCGCCGAACTGTGGAGCTTGCTGGAAAATGGGCCGGCCACCGCGGACTCTCTGAGTGCCGCCTTTGCGGATGCACCGGCCTCTGCGAGCCAGGAAATCGAGATATTCCTCGCGCGCTTGCGTGACGAAGGTTTGCTGATACAACGCGCCGAGGAACCGGTGCGGCTCACGTCGGCACGGGCCTATGCGACGCCGGTTGTCGAAGAGTTCGACGAGTTGCGCGAGCTCCTGCTCGCGGACATCGTGCATGATACCGATGAGGCTGGCTGGCCGCATCTGATCACGACGTAAAGGCAAGCCATTGTTCGCAGGTGATGTGAAGACGCCGCGGACTTCGCCGGTTTCAAGCGATCAGGCCGATCGGCTATTGGATCAGGTGCGGTCGATCACACCCGCAGTCCGCTGCAGCTACGAGATTGGAGCGCAGCATATTGCGGTCCACTATCTCTCCGAAGAGCTCTACACCCGGCTGCATCCATCTCTGGCGCATCTTGCCGCCGCATCCGACGGCCCCGCCGAACTGACGATCATTGCGCAGGCCAGTGAATCGCCGCCCCTCCAGCTTACAAATGACGAATGGACTGCCGCAGGTCAGCGCTGGTCCCAATCGGACATCCCTCGCGCCGCGCTTTCGGCGAACTTCACGCCCGGCGATGGCGGACGCCTTGACCTGATCGCGCCGGCCCGGCGCATTGCCTTGTCGTCGTTCAAGAACGTCAATCTCATTCCAGCCTGGGACATGGCAACGCCGTTTCGCGATCTCCTGCATCGATGGTTCAGGGAGCATGATGGCCACCTGATCCATGGCGCCGTCGTCGCGGACGGGCGATCCGCGGTGGCTCTGGCCGGAACCTACCGGGCGGGCAAGTCCAGCACGGCCTTCGCGTGCCTGCATCACTCCAGCCTCGAATGTCTTGGCGACGATGTCTTTCTCGCGCGCAGGCTCGGCGGCGAATGGCATGCGTTCAGCCTGTATAACGCCTGCAAGCTTCTGCCTCACGACGTGGACCGCTTCACGCAAGACCTCACGCCGCTCGACGACTCAGTCCGCGGCGACGGCAAGCCGACATTCTATCTCCATCCGGCGTTTGCCGGCCGCTTGCCGCGGCAGCGGCGGCTGGCCGCGATCCTGCTCCCGCGCATCACCGGAAGGTCCGGGACGACCGTCGCGCCGGCCCGGCCGGGGGAAACGTGGCGCGCGCTGGTGCCGTCGACCCTGGCGCTCACGCCGGCAAGCCCGGAAGGCATCAAGTGGCTGACGACCCTCGCCCGCAACATGCCATCCTGGTGGCTCGACATTGGAACGCAGCGAGAGGGGATTCCGCCGCGTATCGCCGAGCTGATCCTTCTCGCCGGACAGGCAGGTTTGACGGCGCAGGCACATCCGGTTCCTCACCCGTCATGATCTCGATCAGCGTCGTCATCCCCGCCTGGAACGCCGCTCGCCATATTGGCGATGCCGTCGACAGCGCTCTGTCGCAGTCGGCGGCACCGGACGAGATCATCATCGTCGATGATGGCTCCACGGACCAGACTTCCGAGTGCGTCCGGAAGTTCGGCTCGCGCGTCACGTTGATTGCGCAGTCCAATGCCGGGGTTGCGGCAGCGCGCAATCGCGGCATTGCCGCGGCGCATGGCGAGGCCATTGCCTTGCTGGACGCCGATGACTTGATGGCGCCGCGGCGCCTCGAGCTGCAGCGCGCGGTGCTTGCGCGGGATCCGCATTGCGCCATTGCACTGGGAAAACAGCTGACGTTCCGTTCGGAGCAGGAACGGCTTGCGCTCGACGACGGCACGGCCGATCTCTCCGGCGTCCGGCCGGGCTATGTGCCGAGCGCCGCAATGGTCCGTGCCAGTGCGTTCGGTCTGGTCGGACCATTCGACGCCGCGCTGCGGATCGGCGACTTTCTCGACTGGATCAGGAGGGCGCAATCGCACGGCGCGCCGATCGAGGAGATGGACCAGATCGTCGCCTACCGGCGGCTCCACGAAGGCAGTCTCTCCCGATCCGCCGGCACCCAATACGCCGACCTCGTGCACAGGCTGCGCGGCATCGGCAAGACGAAATGAACGCGCAGTCGGGTCAGGGCCGTTTTCGTCCCGTCTGGCCTGATGGCGTGTGGCCGAACGCCAGTCAGGAACTGCTGATCAAGGCCTCCCTGCTCGACGATGCCGGCGCGGCGCGGGCCGCCTTTCGCGACGGGAGCCGGGCCGACGACCTGTTCTTCGTGGACAACGGTCTCAACCTGTTCCTGATGCTGCTCTACGAACGCCTCAAAGGCTGGGGAGAGGCCTATCGCGACCAGGATCGGCTGCGCGGCGTCGTGCGCCATGCATGGGTCATGCATCAGAGGTTTCGCCGGGATATCCGCGAGCTCGGCAGCACGCTCGGTTCTGCCGGAATCGAGATCATGCTGCTCAAGGGGGCCGCCCTCAATGTGAATGCCTATCCCGATGCCAATCGGCTGATGTCGGACGTCGATATCGCGGTCCCCCGCAGCCAGTTGAGCCAGGCGATCGAAGCGCTGGAGAGGGCGGGATGGAGAGCGAACTTCCGCAATCTCGACCTTTTGCCGATGACCACGCATGCCTGCCAGTTCTATCGCGGCGACAGCCAGCTCGACCTTCACTGGGAGTTCTTCCACGGCCGTCCGCTCGATCCGGCGATCATGGCCGACATCTGGCAGTCGGCGCGAACCACCGTGCTGGACGGCATCCATTATCGGCTGCTGTCGCCCGAATGCAGCCTGATTCATACATGCGAGCACGGCTTGCGCTACAATCCGACGCCGCCGATGCGCTGGCTGGCGGATGCATTCTTCCAGATCAGGAATGGAGGCGCGCTGGATTGGCATGCGCTTCATGCGCTCGCCGCGCGGCTCGGCCTGTCGCAGCACGTCGGCCTTACCCTGGAGTATCTCGCCCGCACACTGCAGCAACCGGAAGCGATCGAGGCCCTGCAGCGCGTTCCGCGCTGGGATGGCGCGCCGTGGTCTCGTGCCGAACTGGCACTCGAGGTCCGGCGAACGCCCGGCTGTCATCCCTTCTGGCGCGAGCTGCCATCCCATGTTCCGTCGTATCTGCGTGTCCGGCGCAGGTTTCCTGGCCTGCGCCTGTCCGACTACATCCGTGCCGTCAATAATTTCAACGGACCGCTCGCTCCCACGCTCCGCCGCCTCACGCGGCTTCAGCTTCGCGCGATCCTGGAAGGGATCAAGGCGCGAGGCCGCAAGCTGGCGCGATGGTGGCGCGGCGACAAGACCACGCTGGAGCTCTCGTTGTTTCAGGAGACCGGCTGGACCGGCTGGTTTCCGCCGGAAGATGCTCCCGACGGCTTTCTTCGCTGGTCGGAACCGCACGCATCCTTGCTGGCGCCGGTCTCCCCGCAACACGGCTCGCTCGCGCTGAAGCTGCTGGAAGTCCGGCCTCTCGATGCCGACTTCCTCAAACGTTTCCGCGTCCGGCTCAACCGAACGCTGATTTCCCCGGACTCGATCCGGGTCGACGGAACGACGATCATCGTGCCGCTTCCGCCCGCTGCACGCGTCAACCGCGAGGAGCAGCGCATCGAACTCGTATGCGATCCGTGGTTTGCCCCCGGCGATCCGCGTCCGCTCGGAATTGCCGTTCTGAGCGTCACTCTGCTATGCGATCAGCCATGAACCATCAGCAACCGCGCGGGACGATCCGGATCGGGGAGCAGCAGCTGTTCGGCCATCACCGGTCGGGATGGGCGATCGCCATCGATGCGCTGCGGCCGGAGCACTCCGATGCGGGCATCCTGTTCGACGGCTTTCTCGACAAGACCTTCAGCCGGGAACTGAACCCGCGCTACCAGCAGGATCTTCCTTTCGCACGTCCCTGGACCGGCTTCTTCCACAACCCCCATTCCCTGCCGGCATGGTTTCCCGACGGGCCGCGGATCGAGCACGTGATGGCATCGGACAAGTTCCGGGAAAGCCTTCCGCATTGCCTGGGTCTGTTCACGTTGTCGGACGATCTGGCCGGATTCCTGCGCGCGCGGGTCGGCGTCGCGGTGTCGGCACTCGTGCATCCAACGGAAATCCCGTCCGCCCGGTTCGATTTCGAATCGTTCCTCGCCAACGCCGACAAGAAGGTCATTTCCATCGGATGGTGGCTGCGCCGGACCCTGTCGATCCAGTATCTTCCGCTCGATACGACGTCCCCTTACCGCAAGGTGCGCCTGAAACTGGGCGATACGCTTCTCGACAACACGCAGAAGGGACTGTCGCGACTGGAGTTCGTTCACGAATGGCGCAATCGCAAGCTCGACGGCAAGTATCGCGACAACACGATTGAAAACAGCTATCTGCCGCCGTCCGAATACGATGATTGGCTCACCCGCAACATCGTGTTTCTCGATCTGCTCTGCGCGAGTGCGAACAACGCCGTCATCGAGTGCATCGCCCGTGGAACGCCGCTGCTCGTCAACCCACTTCCCGCCGTCATCGAATATCTCGGTGCGGACTATCCATTCTACTTCCAATCACTCGAGGAAGCCGCCGACAAGGCGTGCCGGTTCGATCTGGTGCTGAAGGCTCACCGCCATCTGATGGCCAATCCGATGCGTCTGCAGCTTGGGCCGGACGCGTTCCTGCGCAGCTTCCGGCAATCGGCGGTCTACCAGCAGCTCCTTGAAGCGCAGCAACGCCGGCTTTCGTAGCGGATATACGAGAATGGTGCTTACCCGGCGGGAGCAGGCTTCGCCTGCTCGCCGTCGATGGCGCGGTCGATGGCGTCGATCAGGACCTGGGTCTCGATGAATTTGAGCCGCGCCCGCTCCGCTTTGTCGCGATCGAACGGGGCGGCCAGCGTCTTGGCAAAGGCGTCGCGGTCGTCGGCCATGCGCTCACGCGCCTTTTTCAGCGTCTCAATTCGCTCGCTCATGTCAGGCTCGCCTTCCGTGAAGGGCACATCCGGCCTGCTGCGTCAGCGGAACCAATCCGCCTGGGAGACGCCGCCGTCGGTGCCGAAGCAGGATATAGCAGACTCGCCGCCCCCATGACCGGCAAAAATCCCAAGGGATGGTAGGTCGAGCCGCGCCCTGCCCCGGCAGTTACACAGCACGCAATCTGATCCACCGGATGCGAGTTAAAAATAGCGGTTTCTCTGGCTAATGCCCGGTCCTTGTCAAACTAAATTGCCCCTTGAACAATTTAGTTTGACACCCAGGCAAATTCCAGAAATGCTCCGCCGCATGAAAACGCAGGACGATACCCTGGCCGGGCTGGGCGCGCGCATTCGTTCGCTGCGCGAGGAGCGCGGCATGAAGCTGAAGGACCTGGCCGACGGGACAGGACTCTCCGACGCGTTCCTCTCCCGGCTGGAGCGCGGCCTGGTCTCGAGTTCGGTCGCCAATCTGATCCAGATCGCGCAGGTCCTCGATGTCGGCGTCAGCGAACTGTTCGCCAACGCGCCGGATCAATCGCGCAGCGATGTCACGGTGCATCGCCTCGACGATGCCGGCGACGACCAGAGCATACCGAGTACCGGTTATCGCTGGCGGCTGTTTGCCGGCGGCCTGCCCAATGACGATCTCGAGGTCTTCCACCTGCTGTTTCCGCGCAAGAACCGCATGGACCTGATGGTCTCGCATCCCGGGCAGGAATATTGCTACGTGATCTCCGGGCGCATCCGGTTTCATGTCGGCGTCGAAAGTTTCGAACTCGCAGCCGGCGAGGGCATCCTGCTGAATTCCGAACTGCCACATCGCGCCGACAACATCGGCGCCGATGAAGCGCGCATGCTGATGGTGGTCGCGAAATCTCCACTGAAAAGCGAGCATTTCGACTGGTGGAGAGTCCCGACCGCGGCGGCTCCGGCACGACCCGTAAAAACCAAAACCAGCTAGGGAGATGGTCATGAATCCTTCGACAGCGGCGAGTTCGACGAAAGGTCCCCATCTGCCGTATGAAGCCCGGCACATCGACGACATCGAGTGGGAAACCATTCGCTGGCCCGGCGAAACCGGCAAGATGCTGTTTCATCCGCGGCCGGAGCGGCCGACCGAACCGAACGCCGGCATTCTGCGGCTTGAGCCTGGCGCCCACCATCCCCTTCACCATCACGACTTCGCACAGGTCTGGTACATTCTCTCGGGCGAATTCAGGATCGATGACAGGATCTATCCGGCGGGAACCATGCTGTTTCACCCCGATCCGCATTTCGAAGGTCAGTTCGAAACTGCGACCGGCGGGGATATCCTGATCGTGCAATATCCGGGGCCGACCACCGGCGGCCGGCCGATTTATGCCGGGCGTTTCAACATGGAGCAGCGCCGCGACATCTCCGAGGAACGCACCGACCTCTGACGATTGGGGATAGGGGCATGACCGGCACGGAGCGGCGAGCGACGGCAGGCGCAATGATGCTTTATTCCGCGCCGCTGAGCATGTTCGGCGCCAAGGTGCAGATCGCCCTGATCGAGAAGGGGATCGATTACCAGCTGACCATGGTGCCCTACGATCGCGATCGCGGCTACGAGCCGCGACATCCCGAGGTGCTGCGGGTCAATCCCAAGCGGCAGGTGCCGATCCTGATCGATGGCGACGTCGAGCTGTTCGATTCGACGCAGATCTTCGAATACCTGGAGGATGCATATCCGGTCCCGCCGCTGTGGCCCCGCGCGCCCGCCGCCCGGGCCGCCGCGCGTCAGCTCGAGCTGAAGTCCGATGAGGTTTACTTCCCGCACGTCATCCGGCTGATGGGATTGCAGGACAGGCCCGACGATCCGGCAGCTGTCGCCGCCCGTGACGGCGCGTCACGCTATTACGCGCAGATGGAGGCGCGCCTGGCGGATCGCGAATGGCTCGCCGGAGATTACGGCTTCGCCGACATCGCGTTCTACATGGCGGCCCTGTTCGGCGAACGCATGGGCGCAGTGCTGGGATCGGAAACCCCGAAGTTGCTGGCGTGGCGCCAGCGCATGACCTTGCGTCCATCCGTCATGCCGGTTGTCGCCGCGATGGCGGGCTACCTGTCGAGCCAGCGACGGCCGGTGCCGGGATGGCTCGCCGCGGCCGTGCGCTGATCGCCGGTGGAATATTCAGCCGCGGGGGCGACCATCGCATTTGGGCCAGCGCTGGACAAACGAAGTTACGCGCCTCCTCTGCAGCAGGTGCGGCAGCCCGCGGTCCGCGCAATAATCTCCTCCGTCTGCCTCGTCGCCACATTGTTGATTTAATAAGTCTTGACCCTGATGACAGTTGGGTCGATCCAGTTGATCCGGATGCCGAAGAGCTTGCGCCCCATCGTGTCGTTGCTCCTGGGGCTCGCATTCCTGCTGGCGGGTGGCGGCCTGCAATTCATGTTGTTGCCGCTGCGCGGCAGCGCGGAAGGCTTTGACGATCTTGCGCTCGGCGTCATTAGCTCCGCCTATTACGTCGGTTTCGTCAGCGGTTGTCTGCTTTCGCCTTATCTGATCCTGCGCGCGGGACATATTCGCGCCTTTACGGCGATGGTAGCGGTCGCGGCCGCCGTGGCGCTTGCGTACCCGCTCGTGCCGGCGGTTGCGGCCTGGATCGTGTTCCGCGGCGTAACCGGACTCTGCTTCGCCGGTCTTTACCTGGTGGTCGAGAGCTGGCTCAACGACCGCGCCTCCAACGAGACGCGTGGGCTCGTGATGTCGGCTTACGTGGTGGTCAATTATGGCGCCATCACACTCGGTCAGGCCCTGGTGACGCTTTATCCGATCGCCGAGTCCGGGAACTTCATGGTGGCAGCCATGCTTTGCTCGTTGGCGATCGTTCCAGTGGCACTGACCCGCGCGGCGCAACCGGCACCGGTTACCATCGTCAGCTTTCACGTCGGACAGCTATATCGCGCGGCGCCGGTCGCCCTGGTCGCAAGCTTCATGATTGGTGCCGCTAACGGTGCATTCTGGGGCCTCGCGCCGCTGTCGGCCGTCGGCAGCGGTCTCAGCATCGATCAAACGGCGCTGTTCATGAGTACGGCGGTGCTGGCGGGAGCGATCGTGCAGTGGCCGATAGGCCGTCTGTCCGACCGCGTGGACCGTCGCCTGGTGCTGCTCGTTCTCCTGATCGGAGCCGCCGCCGCGGGCGTCGCCTCGTGGCTGATCTCCGCATCCGGGACGATGCTGCTGCTGTTCGGGATTCTCTTCGGTGCACTCGCGCTGCCGGGCTATTCGCTTGCCGCTGCCCACGCCTATGACAAGACACCGGCGAGTGATGTCGTGCCGATCGCCGCCACGATCCTGCTCGCCAACGGCCTCGGTTCAGTGTTCGGACCGCTTCTTGCCGCTGCCTTCATGTCGGTGCAGGGGCCGCGCGCCTTGTTCCTGTTCACTGCGATGGTCCAGGCGTTGCTTGCGGCCTACGTTTTCCATCGGACGCGTGTGCAGGTCTCGCTCGCCTCGCCACAAAAGACCGAGTTCGATCTTGCCGCGACCGCACTCGTGGGCACGGTGGTCACGCACGAGGCGCTGGACCCGGCCGACCCTTCGATCTCCATCCCGGAGGCCTATGCGCGCGCTCCCATGCAGGCGAATGCCGGATCGGCTGCACGGTCTGAGCCTTGACCTTGGGCTCGCCGGTTGCCGCGACATCAGGCGCCCCGAACCTGCAACCAGATCGTCATGAGCGGCCGGCACTAATCATGAAGCCGATTGCGCAGGAGGGGAGGATATACTCTCTCCAATCCGGACATGTGGTGCTGAGTCCAGCTCGGGTGGCACAAGTCCAAACTTATGTGGCGTCCTACAGATTTGATGGCGCACCCGACACGATTCGAACGTGTGACCTTTGCCTTCGGAGGGCAACGCTCTATCCAGCTGAGCTACGGGTGCGTGAGGGCTCATTTAGCCGATTGGCGAGGCAGGGGCAACGGTCCTGGCAGGGGCTTTTGGGTGGCCGTTCGGTGGAGCAAGGCTCCCAAGGCAAGGGTCAGACGGTCGAATAGTGTCAGGGGTGCGCCACGAGCCAGTGCCGGCGGTGCCTTGAAGGCAATGGCCTGCGGCGAGCGCTGCATCAGCCCGCGCGGTGCTTGCGCCAGATCTGCCGCGCTACGAACAACACGAAGATCCAGCACAATGCGGCGCCCACCGCGAAGACGACGCGCCCGATGGCGGAATCTCCGCTGCGTTGCGACGTCAATCCGCCTGCCGAGATCGTTGTCTTGATCTCGCCTGTTCCGACGGCGGCCCACGACGCAACGAGGGCGAGAAGTACGACGATTCCGAGCGTCGTCGCGTCCCTTGCGAGGCGCAGCGATCGTGGTGCGGTCTCCGGCGGGCTGCCGTTACGCCGTGTCGGTGCGTGCGTCGCGCTCAACGCAAACGTCAACCCGGCCAGGACGAACGCCATCCCCGCGCAGCCGACCACCCACAACGGCGCCTTCAACTTCGAGGGATCCGGCGTGATGATGCCGGCCCACATCAGGACGAACGGCAGTCCCATGCCGATGAACAGGAGGCTGAACGCAAGGGCTGCGACCTTGCCGTGTTTTCCGGGCGGAACCTGGCTCGGCGAGGGCTGTTGACTGTCGTTCATGGGTCTCTTGGAGCCCGAATTCCGGCAACCGTGCGCTGCTGCGCGGAGTGTCGCGTTGACTGCGGTACGCGGGTTGATTTAGCCGATTGGACGCGCAGGGACAACGGCTCTGCCGCTCCTTCCCCGGCACCAAAGCCGGCTTCCCGCCCGGCCGATTAGTGCTAGCCTCCACGGGGTCGATTCCATGGCCATCGATGGGGGCGCCTGATGTATAAAAAAGTTCTTCTCGCCTATGACGGCTCGATCGAAGGACGGCGCGCGTTGCGGGAGGGGGCGAAGCTCGCGCAATTGTGCGGCGCGGAAGTCTTCCTGCTGGCCGTCGTGGAAAACGCACCTGCGCTTGCGACCCTGGAGGGAGGCGTCGGGGTCTCGATCGACGAACAGATCGCGGCTTACAAGGCGATCCTTGCCGAAGGCGTGGAGCGGCTCAGGGCCGTGGGATTCTCACCGACGGCGCGGCTGGGCATGGGAGCCGCTGCACAGCAGATCGCCGCGGTCGCCGAAGAGATCGGTGCAAATCTGGTCGTGGTCGGTCATCGTCCCTCAGGGCCGCTGGCGCGATGGTGGTTCGGGTCGGTCGGCAGCTATCTGACCGATCATCTTCGCTGCAGTGTCCTGATCGCCCAGACCGAAATCGGCGACGATCAGTTTGCCCAGCTGCTGACGTCACCGCCGGCATAGAGCCGTTTACGCACTGGCGTAACCCGCCAAAAGTCTCGTGCCCCGGACGCGGTGCAGCGCGACTGGTCGACGCTTCCAGCCGACGTTCCCCGGACGCTGCGCAGCACGAAGTGATGCGCTGCAGATCCGGGGGCCATGCCAAAACCGGATTCATTTCCAGATGGGTCCCGGCTCTGCGGAGCAGCGCCAAGTGCGCTGCACCGCGTCCGGGACACGAGGCACAAGGGGGCTCCCGTCTTCGCTAGCGCAGCAAAGACCTAAATCGCTCGCCGTGACGGCGGGCCGGCGATACATTGGCCGCCAATTAGAGCCGGGGAGGGCCAATGGATGGGCTGAACGCGCCATTTGCGTGGGGAAACGCGTCGGAGGACTTTGCGCTGTTTCGAACGCTCAGTTCCGAACAGCGGCGCAAGGCCGTTCGTGCGATGGTGCGGCAGGATCTGGTGCGCGGCCAGCTGCTGGTGGCGCAGGGCGAGCCTTCGGATGCCCTGTTCATCGTGTTGCATGGGGCGCTCGCAGTCCGTAAATCAGGCGATCCCGCCGTCATCGCCGAGCTTCGCGCCGGCGAACTGGTCGGCGAAATCGGCTTCTTCGCCAATGTGCCGCGCACCGCAGATGTGATTGCGATCCGCGACACCAGCGTGCTGGTGCTGACGCGCGCCGCCTACCACGAACTGGCCGAACACACCCCCGCGATCGTCGAAGCGGTGCTCGCGGCGCTGGCGCTGCGCTTCGCCCGGGAGACGGCGCGCCTCACCCCGGTCCGCGCTTCGCCGACGGCGCGAACATTGGCGTTGATCCAGGGCGGACATCAGCCTGTTCCGGAAGCTTTCGATCGCCGCCTGCGCATCGGCCTTGCGGCGACCGATGCCGAGATCGTCGACCCCGCCCGCCTCGAAACCATGTTTCCCGGCCGCGCGCTGGATTCGCCCGAGGTCACCGACTGGCTCAACAAGATCGAGCAGATCGCGCCGGTGGTGATCTATCTCGGCGACCGCGAAGATTCGGTCTGGACCCGCAAGGCGATCCGCCAGGCCGACATGGTGGTGTTCGTCACGCATGGCAAGGCGCCGGTCGCCGGCGGGCTGACCGAGGTCGAGACCTTCGCCTGCAGGATACATCCCGCCTCGGCGCGCCGTCTGGTTCGCATTCACGAGCGGCGCAGCGGCGAGGTCAGCGGTACCGCGGCCTGGCTCGTCCGCCTGCCCTGCTTCATGCACCACCATGTCGCGCTCGAGGACCAGGTCGATATCGACAGTCTGATCCGCTTCATGTCCGGACGCGCGCTCGGCTTCGTCGCGGCCGGCGGCGGCGCCTTCGGGTCGGCGCATGTCGGTATCTACAAGGCGTTCCGGGAGCGCGGCGTCGTGTTCGATATTTTCGTCGGCACCAGCGTCGGCTCGGCAATGGCGGCGGGCTTTGCCAAGAATCACGAGGCCGATCATCTCGAGCGCGGCACCCACGAGATTTTCGTCAAGAGCCGCAGCTTCCGGCGGCCGACCTGGCCGCGCTATGCCCTGCTGGATCACAAGGCGTTCGACCGCGCGCTGGCCGATCAATATGGTGACCAATGCCGGATCGAGGATTGCTGGCGGCCGTTTGCCGCGGTCGCGACCAATCTCTCCACCCATAATCTCGAATTGATCCGCTCGGGGCTGCTCTGGCACGCGGTGCGGGCCTCGAGCGCGATCCCCGGATTGTTGCCGCCATTCTACACGCCGGATGGCGCGATGCTGGTCGATGGCTGCCTGATCGACAATGTTCCGCTGGCGCAGATGCATCAGCTGAAGAGCGGGCCCAATCTGGTGGTGCATTTCGGCGATCCCGCGCAGGAGATGTTCGATGTCGACTACGCCGAACTGCCCGGGCGGTTCGAACTCGCTTTGGCGATGCTGACGCCGTTCCGCAAGAAGCTGCTGCCCGCGGCGCCGAGCGCGGTCAACGTGCTGTGGCGAAGCCTGGTGGCGCATCAGCGCTACGATACGCTACCGACCGCGCCGCACGATCATGTGATGCGGCCGCCGTTTTCGCCCGACATCGGCGTCACCGAGTTCGAACGCCATACCGAAATTTTTGACGCGTCCTATCTCTGGGCCCGCGAAGCCATCACCGCGCTGGAGGCGGAAGGCGATGCGGCGATCGCCGCCATCCTCGCCGCCGCCAGCCCGGCACCCGATCGATGACGCCGGTCTGCCATGCTGTCGGCCATGTCCCGGTGTAACCTGGCCTCGCGACCGCAATCCCAGTTGATGATCACTGCATGACCTCTTCCAACATCGAACCACTGGCCCGCGAGATGGCCGAGCGGATCTGCCGCCGCAGCGGCATGGCGGAGGCGGATGTTCCGCGTTGGGTCGACCTGCACTGGCCCTGCGCCGCCGCGATGCTGGAGGCCGGCGTCATGGATGAGCGCGGCGAATGGGTCGAGGACAAGGACGTCCGGCTGGGCCTGGAGGCCTATCGGGAGCGGCTCAAGGGACCGGCGTGAAACCGGAACACCTGCGCAGCGGATCGCGTTCTGCGCTCAGGCTGCGGAGCCACCGTCGCCGAAGCGTCGACGGTAGGCATCGATATAGGCCCGCACGGCCGGCCTGAGGTGGCGGCGCGTCAGCTTGATCAGGTCGTCGCGGCGCGAATTCCGCAGCGCCTTGATCATGGCGATATGGTCGCGGCGGGAGTCGTTCAGCGCCTCCGGCTTGGCGTGCGCATAGGATCTGATGCCGGAGACTTTCTGCGCCAGATACTCGATGGTTTCGATCAGGCTGGTGTTGCCGCACAGGCCGAACAACGCGCGATGGAACCGGACATTGCTGTGGAACACCGCCAGCAGGTCGCCGGCATCGACCGCCTTGCCGTGTTCGTGCTGGATCGCCTCGAGCCCGGCGAGATCCGCGTCCGGCACCGGAAACGGCAGGATCCGCACCGCCATGACCTCGAGCTCCTCGCGGACGTCGTAGATCTCCTCGACCTCGCGCGGCTTGAGATCGCGCACGATCGCACCGCGGTTCGGGATTCGTTCGACGATGCCCATCTTTTCCAGCTCGAACAGCGCGAGCCGGACGTCGCCGCGGTGGGTATCGAAATCCGCGCACAGGTCCTGCTCCACCAGCCGCTCGCGCGGATGGCGCCGGCCGAGCACGATATCTTCCTCGAGTTTGCGCACGATCAGGTCGGCGACCGAAGGCCCGCGCGGCGGAGGCTCGTCCACCGCGGGTGAATTGCCGGGAGAGGTCGCCGCGTCTTTGCGGGCCGGCGGCTTTCTGGAAATTCGAGCGGGCGCCATGGCCGCAATCTGCCATTCTCCCAAATAGTATACAATCTAAAAAACTATCTTGTGAACAACGCCGAGGCGGTTGATACTGCGTCGCCGGGCAGGTGTCCGGCAAACCATCAGTCCGCAAAAGCGGCGATAGCAGGGGAGGCATTCAATGTCCGTTTCACGGTATCTGCCGCTTGCGCGCGGCATTCTGCTCGGCGCCGCGCTGGCGATGGCCTCGAGTGCCGCGCTGGCGCAGAAGCGCGAGTTCTCGTTCGCCTACGACCAGCCCAAGAACAGCGGCTATGGCATCGGCGCCGAAATGTTCAACAAGAAGCTGGGCGAACTCAGCAAGGGTACGCTCTCGATCAACCAGTACCCCGGTGCCCAGCTCGGCACCGAGGCGCAGACGCTGCAAAAGGTGCAGACCGGCGACATCGACTTCGTGATGCTGTCGACCGCCAATGCCTCGACCGCGCAACCGGAGTCCGGCGTGTTCTCGCTGCACTTCATCTTCCGTGATGAAGCCCACGCCATCAAGGTGCTGGGTGATCCCGCCGTGATCGCGGCGATGAAGGAACTCTACGCGGCCAAGATGAAGGGCGCGCATATGCTCGGGCTCGGCTCGCAGGGCCTGCGGCACATGTACGGCAAGAAGCCGGTGGAGAAGGTCGCGGATATCAAGGGCGTCAAGGTCCGTGTGCAGGCAACCGTCACCGAGGACACGCTGTTCCCGGCCTACGGCGCCCAGGTGGTGCACATGCCGTTCGGCGAGGTCTACACCTCGCTGCAGACCGGCGTCGTCGACATGGCCGAAAACGGCATCAACAACTACCTCGTCAACAAGCACTACGAGCCCGCGCCGGTGCTCTCGCTCACCGAACACGAGGCCAACAATGCCGCGCTGTTCGTCAGCGACAAGGTGTGGAGCAGCCTGACCGACGAGCAGAAGAAATGGGTGCAGGCGGCGGCCGACGAAGTCAGCCGCAACGAGCCGGCCGCGGCCTTCAAGCTCGAGCACGAGGCGTTGGCCAAGTTGCAGAAGATCGGCGTCAAGGTCGTCAAGACCGTCGACAAGTCGGGCTTCGCCGAGATCAGCAAGCCGATCCAGGACAAGCTGGCGTCCGATCTCGGACCCAACGCCGTGAAGGTCCTCGGGCTGGTGCGCAACGTCAAATAGCACGCGCGTTGACGCGGCGGGGGGCGAGGTCGCTCCCCGCTTCGCCGCCTCCGAAATCCGGATTCGAGAAAAGATCATGCGCGGATTCAAGAGCCTCGTCCTGGAGGAGCAGCGGTACCTGAAGTGGCGCGCGCTCGACTGGCTCGAACAGGTCCTGATGATTCTGTGCGGCGTCGCCATCACCGGTTTCTCCGTCCTGGTGATGTGCGACATCGTCACCCGCACCATCGGTCATCCCTGGCTCTGGCTCCAGGAGGCGACGATGACCTTCTTCATCTACGGCATCTTCATCGGCGTCGGCGCGGCCACCCGCCGCAACGACCACCTCTATCTCGCCGTGCTGGCGGAATCGCTGACCGGCAACAAGCGGCTGTTCTTCGAGATGTTCAACCGGCTGGTCGTGCTCGGCGTGGCCTTCTGCATGATCTATTTCGGCTATCTGAATTTTCTCGACGGCTTCAAGAGCCTGCGCATGCCATCGATGACGCCGCTGTCGAGCCTGTATGCGGCGATTCCGCTCTGCGGCGTGCTGGTCTCCATCTTCATCATCGAGCAGATCGTCAACGGCTGGAAACACGGCTTCGCCGGCGCGACGCACGCCGACGAGAAGAGGAAAGCGCTGTGACGGCCAATGGCGGACTCATCTTCCTGATGGGATTTCTGTTCCTGTTCCTCGGCTATATGGGCGTGCCGGTGGCCTTCGCCCTGATCGCGTCCGTGCTGGTGGTGACGGCGTTCACCCCGGTCAGCCTCGCCTCGATGATGGCCCAGCTCTTCAACGGCATGGATACCGAAGCGCTGCTGGCGGTGCCGTTCTTCCTGCTGGTCGGCGACCTCATGACCTCGGCTAACGTCACCAGCCGCATGATCACGCTGTCGCAAACCATGGTCGGGCATCTGCGCGGCGGTCTGGCGCAGGTGGTGACGATCTTCAGCATGTTCTTCGCGGGCATTTCAGGCTCTTCCGCCGCCGACGTCGCCATCCTGTCGCGCACGCTGGCGCCGGAGATGAAGCGCGAAGGCTATGACCTCGCCTTCACGGCGGCGTTGATCGCCTCGGCCTCCACCATGGCCAACCTCATTCCGCCCTCCATCATGGCCGTGGTGTACGGCGCGACCGGCAACGTCTCGATCGGCGGGCTGTTCCTCGGCGGCGTCGTTCCAGGCCTGTTCGTCGGCGTCGGGCTGATGATCTACAGCCATTTCTTCGGGCCGGTCGGCCTCAGGCACAAGCGGGCGACGTTCGGCAGGTTCACGACCGCCACCAGGGAAGCGGCCATACCGCTGATGATCCCGCTCATCATCATGGGCGGCATTCTCGGCGGGCAGTTTACGCCGACCGAGGCCGGCATCATCGCCGTGGCCTACATCGTTTTCGTCGCCATCCCCATGCTCAATCCCCGCCATTACAGGCATCTGCCCAGAGACATGGCGCTGACCGGCCTGCTCTATTCGATTCCGCTGATCACCATCGGCGCCGCATCGATGTTCGGCTGGATGCTGGCCTATCTGCGCGGGCCGGCGGTGGTGTCCGGCTGGATATCGTCGGCCGCCGGCGGCGATCCCTTCATGATTATGCTGCTGCTGGTCGTGCTGTTCGTCATCGTCGGCGACTTCATCGACGCGATACCCGCCATCATCATTTTCATGCCGATCATCACCGACCTCACCCAGAGCACCGATATCAATCCGGTCCATATGGGCGTCGTCATCATCGTCACCCTGGCGTTCGGGCTGATCACGCCGCCTTACGGACTGGCGTTGCTGATGGCCTCGAAATTCGTCGGGGTGCGCTTCGGCAAGGCGATGTTCGCGTCGGTGCCGATCTACTTCGTGTTCCTCGCCGCCATCGCGTTCTGCATCTTCTTCCCCGAAGTGGTGCTGTGGCTGCCCAAGCACCTGCTGCCGGAATCGGTCGGCTGCTTCAGGAATCCGAGCGGCGCCGGCTATATCTGTCCCTGAGGCCACGGGCAGAGGACTCGACGGCGATCAGCCTCCGGAAGAGACTCGTTGTCCGGCTCGAACATAGGACTTGAGACCGTCGGCCAGATACTCGAACAACAGCCGAACTCGTCGCGTTGCCCTGAGGTTCTCGTGCATGGCAAGCCAGATGTCCAAAGCGAAATGGATCTCCTTTGGTAGCACGGGAATCAGTTCCGGCCGCGATGCCGCAAGCGATAGCTGGCAGCCCCCGATTCCCATGCCGGCGCGCAGCGCGGCGAACTGCGCCGGGTCGCTGTCGCAGCGGAAGCCGAATTGCGATCGGGCGATTTGGGTAGCCAACGATCCCACGGAGCGAAAAGACCGGTCATCCCTGTCAAACCCGATCAGACAGTGACCGTCGAGGTCGGTGATGGATTCGGGCGTGCCAAACTCCGCCAGATAGTCCGCATGCGCATAGAGGCCGATGATCGTCTTTCCGATACGGCGGGTGACAAGGGCGTTCTGGGTCGGACGGTTCATTCGTACTGCGATATCCGCCTCGCGCCGCAGCAGGTCTTCGTTTCGATTGTTGAGAGTAAGTTCCAGCTCGATGTGAGGATGCCTGCGCCGGAAGCCCGAAAGGATGGTCGGCAAGACTTCGCATCCGATGATCTCGCTCGCCGTTACCCGCACCGTTCCGCGATCTGTCGCCGCTTCGCCGGAGGCGGCTCTGCGCAGTGCCGCCGACGCGGCCGCCATCGACTCCGCATGGGGCACGAGATCGAGCGCCGCCGAGGTTGGAATCAGTCCGCGCGGCGAGCGCGTGAACAGCGGCAGGCGAAGGGCAACTTCAAGCGCATCGACGTGCCGCCCCACCGTTGGCTGGGTGAGGCCGAGCCGTCTTGCGGCGCCGGAAAGGCTGCCGTCGCGAACGACCTCCAGGAAAGTTCGCAGCAGCTCCCAGCTGGGTTCTCGGTCAGCCATACGAAAATGTATATCAAAACAACACATATATGCAATTTTCGCGAACCGGTTTCGTCGTCATGGTCCCTTCACGGCGCGGAAAAGGAACAGGACCATGAATGCTTCAAGTTCGGACGGCGCACTCAAGCGAACAGCCCTTGTCATCGGTGCGACCGGCGGGATCGGCGGCGCGGTCGCGCATGCCCTGATCGCCCATGGCTGGCGGGTGCTCGGCCTCAGCCGAAATCCCCACGACTCCAGCCGCAAGGCATCCTGGGTGGGGCCTGTGGAATGGTTGGCCGGGGATGCGATGAATGAACCGGACGTGGTGGCGGCGGCGGCTGGTGTGGAGTTGATTTTCCACGGCGCGAATCCTCCCGGATACAGGAACTGGCGGGGGCTCGCGATTCCGATGCTCAACAACACCATCGCCGCCGCACGGAAAAGCGGCGCCCGCGTCATTCTTCCGGGAAACGTCTACAATTTCGGCCCCGACGCAGGCGCAGTCGTGCGCGAGGATTCGCCGCAGCATCCGCTGACGCGAAAAGGCAAGGTCCGCGTCGAAATGGAACAGCTGCTTGCAGCCGCCAGCAAGGAGGGCATCAGGTCGCTGATCATCCGTGCCGGCGATTTCTTCGGTCCGCACCAGCCAGCCTCATGGCTGAAGGATGCGATGATCAAGCCGGGAAAGCCGCTGCAGTCGATCGTCTATCCCGGGGATTTTCAGGCCGGTCACGCATGGGCCTATCTTCCCGACCTGGCGGAGACCGTCGCACGGCTGGCGAATATCGAAAAATCCCTACCCGTTTCCGATAGTTTTCATTTTGCCGGGCACTGGCTCGAGCGCGGCGTTCAGTTTGCGGAAGCAATCCGCCACGTCTCGGGAAATCCTGAACTGCCGATCCGCAAGTTGCCGTGGATCGTGTTCTATCTGGGCGCGCCCTTCGTGACCTTCCTCAGGGAGGCCCTCGAGATGCGCTACCTTTGGCGGACTCCGTTGCGTCTGGATAACACCAAGCTTGTCGCGGCGATCGGTGTCGAGCCGCACACCCCGCTTGAGGCAGCCCTGAGGCAAACTCTGGCGGTCCTGCAATGCCTGCCTCGCTCTCCCGCGAAGGCGGTTGTCGCGACCGCGTAAACCGGAAGGCGACCAACGCGCCGATTGTCCTGCCGGACGCAGGCTGTAAACTATCCCCGAGGAAATCGCGCGGCGAAGCCGCCTTCAGGGAGAAAACTGCATGCGTCCGCTCGAATTCGGCTGGTACCTGCCCACGCACGGCGACACCACGGCCTATGGTCTGCCGGAGGCCCAGGTGCCGGGATCGCCGGAATTGTGCGACCGCGTGGTGCAGGCTGCCGAGGCCGCGGGTTTCGAATATCTGCTGATCCCGGTCGGCTCGGTGTGCTGGGAGGCCTGGATCACCGGCGCCTTCATGGCGGCGCGGTCGTCCAGGATCAAGCCGCTGATCGCCGCCCGGCCCGGCTACATCAATCCGGTGTTGCTGGCCAAGATGATCTCGACCTTCGACCAGATGTCGGGCGGGCGCATCTGCATCAACCTGATCGCCGGCCAGAACGAAAGCGAAGTCGAAGGCGAGGGCGTGCGCTACGCCAAGGAGGAGCGTTATGCGCTGATGGAGGAGGAGGTCTCGATCCTGAAGGCGCTGTGGACCACCCGCGGACCCGTTCACTTCGAGGGCAAGTTCCACACGCTATCCGGCGCGCATATCCGGCCGCGCCCGCTGCAGCAGCCATTTCCGAAATTCTATCTCGGCGGCGGTTCGCGACCGGCATGGGAAATGTCGGCGAAGCATTCCGACGTGCATCTGTTCTGGGGCGACCTGCCCGAACGGATCGCCGCCAATATCGCGGAGATCCGGGATATGGCGCGGGCCCATGGTCGGGAAAAGACCATCGGTTTCGGCATGCGCCTGCAGGTGATCTGCCGCGAAGACGAAGCGGATGCGTGGGAGGCCGCTGACGTGCTGGTGCGCCATGCCACCGAGCGGCAGAAGCAGGAGATGAAGACGCTCTACAACAAGTCGGAGGCCAACCGGCGCGTGCAGGAGCTGGCCCGCGAGCATGGCGACCTCCTGATGCCGCATCTGTGGACCGGCATCACCAAGGTCCGGCCCGGTGCCGGCATCGCGGTGGTCGGCAATCCCAGGCAATGCGCCGACACGTTCCAGCAATTCATCGACGTCGGCTGCCACTCGTTTTGCCTGTCGGGCTATCTGCACGACGAGGAAGCCGAGCGTTTTGGCCGGCTGATCCGCCCCATCCTGGCCGAGAACAATCGCGGCCGGCTGGCTGCGTAGCGCCGCGATCCGGGCCTCGAAATCTTTGCCCGGGTTCCCGCGGGAAGCGGGAAGATTTGATTGATATCAAAGCGCTAACACGCAAATCCGGTCAAGAATGCACCATGCCGTTTTACAGATTTCAGGTCTGCGATCCGATCAAGCCCATCGATGGCCATGGCCATGACGGGGCGGCGCTGGACGACGATATCGATGCCATGCTGTTTGCCGCCACTATCGTTCAAAGGCTGTTCCAGGAGCATCCGGCGGTGCCGAGAAACTGGGCGATCAGGATCACCCAGGATTCGCGCCGGGTCGGCATTCTTCCGTTCGAGGCCGGGCTGAAGGTTCTGGTGAGGCCCTACTGGGCTCCCGATCTGTCGATGCCCGAGGCGCCCGCAGCCGGGGCTTAGGCCGGCACGATCACCTTGCCGATCGGCCAGAGCGCGATGCCGGCGAGTTTGACATGCGCCCATGCGAAGGGAATGCCGATGATGGTCACGGCCAGAATGACCGCGGTGACGAGGTGCCCCAGCGCCAGCCACCAGCCCGCCAGCACCAGCCAGATCAAATTGCCGATCACGCCGAGCGGCCCAGTACCGATGTCGGGCTCGCCGGTGACTTCGTCGCGACGCACCGCCCGCGAGCCGAACGGGAGCAGGGTATAGACCGCGATATTGAACGCAGCCCTGGCCCAGGGCAGGCCGATGATGGTGATGGCCATGATAACGGCGGCGATGATCCAGCCAAAGGCCATCCAGGCGCCGCCGAGAAGAATCCAGAAGATGTTCAGAAGGATGGAAACAGGTTGCATGCGGTTGCTACGAAGCCTGAGGGATGAGCGTTCGCCGATCCTATGACGGTACGCCCGACAATCATAGGAATTTGCGGCTAATCCGCGATCTCGACCTCGCCCTCGATTTCCACCGGCATCCCGAACGGCAGTTCGGCCATGCCCACCGCACTGCGGGCATGGGCGCCGGCCTCGCCTCCCCACAATTCGAGGATGAGGTCGGAGAAACCGTTGATGATGGCGGGCTGCTGGACGAAGCCGGGCGCCGAGTTGACCATGCCGAAAATCCGCACCCAATGCGAAATGCGGTCGAGATCGCCGAGTGCGCGCTTGAGGCTGCCCAGCATCGACAGCGCCGTGAGCCGCGCAGCGAAATAGCCCTGATCGAGCGTCAGCTCGCCGCCGACCTTGCCGAACGGCTTGGCGAGCGGCCCTTCGGGGCTCTGCGGCCCGTGTCCGGAGATCACAGCGCGGTTGCCGATCAGGCGGACATGGACGAAGGGCAGCACCATGCCGGGCGGAGGCGCGAAGGCCGGCGGCAGGATCAGGCCGAGCGCGGCGAGGCGGGATTCGATGTTGGCCATGGCGGACACTCCATACCTCAAGCCGCGAACAATGCCATGCAACCGGTCGGGGCCAGGATCGCATCGACTGAGCGCCGCTCGGCTTCACCGAGATCCCGATAGGCATCGCGTATCCACTTCAGGCACTTGGCCTGGTAGGCAAACGGCGGCTGAACCCACGCCTTGCCGTCGACGACGGTTTCGACCCGCGCCGCGCCTTGCTGGATCGCCCGGGCGTTCGCCAACATGACCGGCACATAGCCGCGCCCGACTTCGGTCAGGATATCGCGCAGCGTGGCCGGGACGGAAGCGGCGTCCAGCCAATCGAGCGCGGCAGGCTCCATTCCCGAAAGATCCTCCATCAGGCTGACCCAGGCATAGACGCGCGGCGCGGTTCGCAGCGTGAGCTGCATCGGGGTCGGATCGAATTGCGCGAGCTGGGTGAGCTGGCCAAATATCGCAAAATCACTGGCACCCGGCCGGGCGCCCATCAGGAACGGGAATTCGCGCAGGTGAGCGTTGAGCAGCTCGAGCAAGCGTTGGTAGCTCGCCTCGATGACTGGCGCGGTCGTCTCGTTGGAGCCGACGACATGGAGGCGGCCGATCTGGCGCTCGGCAAAGACGCGGCTCAGCTCCGCGACCTCGGCATCGGAGCGCGAGATCCCGCGCCAATGCGGCAGGATTTCCGCGGCCTGCTTGATGTCAGCCGGGTAGGCCCAGCGGTAGTGAAACATCGCCTTGGTCAGCCACTCGTCGCCATAGTCTTCCAGCAGAAAATCGATGAACGCCGCCACCGGATCGGGAGGAATGATGCTGCGCCCGCTGTAATCGCGCTCCAGCCGCCGGATGATCGGGCTGGAATCGGTAACCGGTTCGAGTTCTCCAGCCGGTCCAGGCAGATAGAACGTGGGCAACAGCGAGACTTTCGGCTGGGGCAGTCCCCGGCTCTGGGCAGCGCTTAAATGCACGAAGCTGTAGGGAATCCTGCGATACCGCAACACTCCGAGCATCTTGCGGGTATAGGGCGAGCCGGGCGCGCCGCTGACGATAACAGGTGATGAGGGGACCAAGGCGCGCTCCTTGCTCCACTTGATAAAGCCGGCACTCGTTACCGGTCAAGCGCAAGATCAGCGCCGGCCGGTCACCGTCACCGGTGCGGTCCGAAAAATCCTCTTACCTCCGGTCCGGTCTTCGCGGCGCTGAACAGATAGCCCTGCATCTCGGTGCAGCCGAGCGTGCGGAGGATTTGCTTCTGTTTCGCCGTTCCGCCGGAGCGTCGGGTGTCGGGACGCCGGGTTGGGAGGGTGGCTCCCATCCCTCGGACCCTCCGCCGGAAGGCGCGAGCATGCGCGCCTTCCTTGTCGTCGCGACCGTGCCACGCCGCCGTCGCCTACCAGCGATAGCGCAGCGTCCCGATGACCGTGCGTCCCTGGCTGAGATAGCAATAGCCGGCGTTACACACCGCGATCGTGTCGTCGGCGATATTGTTGGCGTTCACCGAAGCCTGTAGGCCGGCGAACTGCCGCCCGAGCTTGCCGAGATCGTAACGCATGGCCAGGTCGACCAGCGTGTAGCCGCTGTTGCGCGAGGTGTTGGCGTTCGACGTCCAGGTCGCGTCGATATAGCGGACTCCAGCGCCCAGTCCGAGACCGTCGAGCGGACCATGCAGGAATGAATAGTTCAGCCAGCTCGACGCGGTGTGCTTCGGCGTCACTGCCGGCACCTTGTTCAGTTCGCTGGCGACCGTCGTCTTGGTGATCTCGGCATCGGCGAAGGTATAGGCGGTAACCGTCTCGAGTTCCGGCGTGAGCCGCGCCCTGGCTTCGAGCTCGAAGCCCTGGACGTGGATCTCGCCGACCGATGCGTAATAGGCGACGCCGTTGACGTAGCCGGCGAGCTTCGCGGCGTTCCTCTCCTTGAGGTCGTAGACCGACGCGGTCAGCAGCACGTCGGGACGCGGCTGATATTTCACGCCGCCCTCGATCTGTTCGCCTTCGGACGGCGCCAGCACGCCGCCGTCGATTGCCAGCGAGGTCGAGGGCTGGAACGAAGTGGCGTAGCTGACATAGGGCGCGACGCCGTTCTCGAAATGATACAGCAAGCCGGCGCTATAGGTAAACGCGGAGTCGCTGCGCTGGCCGGTGATCGCATTCGTATAAGTGTTGACCTGGGTACGATCGGCCCAGTCCTGCCGACCGGCAAGCGACAGGTGCCAGCCGCCGAACCGCATCTGATCCTGCAGATAGACGCCGACCTGCTGCTGCGTCGAGCGCGAGCCGGAGGTATAGGCCGGCGTCGCACCCGAGATTCCGTAATGCGGATTGGCGGTGTCGAGCGCGTAGGCCGACTGAACCCCGCTGCCGCCGAACTTGAAGTCCCAGACATTGTGATCGTAGTTCACGCCGGCCAGCACCCGGTGCGCCACCGCACCGGTGACGAAGTCCGCCTGCAGGTTGTTGTCGGTCTGCCAGCTCGTCTGGTCGTCGCCCACGGCGTAGGCCGCGCGATCGTAGATCGACGAGGTCGCGCTGGCGAAACTGCCGCTGAGATAGCGCGATTGCGTGCTCAAGGCGGAGAACCGCGTGTGCTGCCGGAAGGTGAAGACATCGTCGAGCCGATGTTCGAGCTTGTAGCCGATCTGCGCCTGCTGCAGCTTCAGATAATCGTATTTGGGATCGCTCGCGCGGAGATACCGGCCGTTGACGGTCAGCAGGTTTCCGTTGCGATTGAGCGCTGCGACGCTCGCATCGGTCTCGTCCTTCTGCAGCAACGCGTATGTCGTCAGCGTGGTGTCGGTGGTCGGACGCCAGGTCAGCGATGGCGCCAGCATCAGCCGCTGGTCGGCGATGTCGAAATTGGTCTCTCCGGTGCGGCCAACGCCGACCAGCCGATACAACAGCGACTTGTCGGGATTGGCGGCGCCGCCGATGTCGAACGCGGTCTGGAAGCGGCCGTAGGTTCCGGCCTGGACCGCGACTTCGTTGACCTGGTTATCCACCGGAAACTTGGATCTACGATCGATCAGGCCGCCGGGAACCGATTGCCCATACAGCACCGCGGCCGGCCCCTTGATAATCTCGACGCTGTTGAGCTGATACGGCTCGGTACGGAAGGTGGAGAAGCCGGCGGGAAACTGCTTGAGACCGTCGCGGAAGTCGCCAAGTGTCGTTGTCGAGAAGCCGCGCACATAAACCTGGTCGAAGCGCGGATCGTAGCCGAAGGCGCCGGTGGTGACGCCTGCGGAATAGCGAACCGCCTCCGGAATGCTGGTGACGCCGCGATCGTCGAGCTCCTTGCGGTCGATGACGCTCACCGAGCGCGGCGTGTCGATCAGCGGCGTATTGGTCTTCGATGCCGAACTCGCCTGCCCCGCGACATAGCCGTGGTCGCCGGCATAGATGCGTTCGCTGACCGACGGCGTCGGCGCGGCCTGACGCACGGGTGCTGGCGCGCGAGCGCGCCGCCTGGCGCGCGCGGTCGTCCGCGATGTCGTCGCGGAGGCGCTGCGGGCCCGCTGTTGCTGCTGGGGTGCGTCGATGGTGACCGCCGGCAAATTCGACTGGGCACGCGCGCCGTGCGGAAGGTTGGTCGCCAATGCGACAAGGCTGACCGTGCAAAACAGGAAGCCCTGCTTCGTCGCTTTTCTTGTGTGCAATTTCATATTCACGCCTCGATGCCGCTGGCCCTTGCCCGCGTTCATCGATCGTGTACTCCGGAAAATGGTGTCACGCGCAACAGGCGGCGATAGAATCCCTCTAGGAGAAACGGGGAGACAGCGCCTTCGCAGCGAGGTGATGTTTCTCCGGAAACAATTGGAAACGTGCATTTTGATCGCCGCGGCCGAGGCGGATGTTACGCGTAGCGATGGTAGCAGCGGCGAGTGCTGATCACACCTTGTCGCCGCCCCTTGATAGCTCGCTCTCTTGAGCGGGTGCGCAGATGTGCGATTGCGAGTTCAGCTGCATTGATCGCGATACGAAGAGACGCGCGGCAAAAGGTACTAGCCGAAAATCCATCATGCCGTCGCGCCGCACGCGACGGTGTCAGATGTCAGGACGCCGGCTTGAGGTGTGAGCCGGCCTCGTTGTGCCTGGCCGGCAAATCCAGCAGGGCCTGAAGCAGCGCCGGGGAGTTGAGAGCGGCGAACGTCTCACGCGGAGTTAGAAACCGCCGTGCCTCCTCCAGGCTTTCGGCGTCCTCGATCTTCGCTCGCGCAATCGCGAGATGCGGGTCGACCTGCCCCCGGATCCGCTTGCGGCCAGCGGGCAAGTTGGCCAGATGCAGGTTCAACAGGCCGGTATCGTTACGCAGTTCCAGCAGAGGGCAGGTGATCGGATCCTGCGGGGCCGCCGCCAGTTGATTGGCGCGGACCAGAACCTGCGGCGGCGAGGTCTGTTCGGGGGTGGCAAACAGCCGGGGAGGATGGCCGGTCCGGCCTGAAGATATCGACGAGAGCATCGCGACCGGAATCGCCAGCAGAAGGCCGGCGATGACCGGTGTCATCCACAGCAACAGCGGCAACGACACCGCATAGGCGGCGATCGCCATCATGATTCCGGCCAGTGTCGGCAGCGCGTATCTGCGCAACGTCTCGCCGCGCGGAACGCCGCCATCGTCGCGGCGCTGGACTTGCCAGCCGGCATCGCGTCCCAGCAGGATTTCTCCGACCGCGGTAGATTGAAAGATCATCATTACGGGTGCGATCAGGCTGGACAGGAAAGTTTCGACGAGGATGCCGGCCAGCGCCGCAAAGCCTCCGCCAAAACGCTTTCGGGTCTCACGCTGCGTCAGCAGCAGCAGGAAAGCCAGCAGCTTCGGCACGATCAGCAATCCCATGGTGCCGAGGAAGACCCAGGCGGCGAGCACGGGATCCTGCGCCGGCCATTGCGGAAACAGCGAAAATCCCTTCGGGAAATATTCCGGCCGGACGAATTGCGCCTGCAGCGAAATCAGGATCCCCAGAGCCAGAAAGATCAGCCAGAGCGGGGCGGTCAGATACGATCCGATACCGGTGAGCAAATGAAGCCGCGAGACCCAGTGCAGACCGCGTGCGGGGAGAACCGCCAGATGCTGCAGGTTTCCCTGGCACCATCGCCGGTCGCGCGCGGCGAAATCCAGCAGCGAAGGCGGGCACTCCTCGAAACTGCCGCCGAGCGCCGGCGCCATGTGAATGGCCCATCCCGCGCGCCGCATCAGGGCGGCTTCGATGAAATCGTGGCTGAGGATGTGTCCGCCGAACGGCTTGCGGCCGCGCAGTTCGGGAAGGCCCGCGTCCTGTGCAAAGGCGCGCACCCGGATGATGGCGTTATGCCCCCAGTAATTGCCCTCGGATCCATGCCACCAGGCAATCCCGGCGGCGATCAGCGGGCCGTAAAGCCTGCCGGCAAACTGCTGCAACCGTGCAAACAGGGTCGTTGCATTGACCACGATCGGCAGCGTCTGAATCAACGCGACGTCGGGATGTCGTTCCATGGCGGCGGCGAGCCGGATGATGCTGTCGCCGGTCATCAGGCTGTCGGCATCGAGAATGATCATGTGATCATAGCTCCCGCCGTGCCGCCTGATCCAGTCCTCGATATTGCCGGACTTTCGCGCCCTGTTCTCCGCACGATGACGGTAGAACAGTCTGTCGATGCCGGCTTCGCGAAGTTGCAGGAAGCATTTCTCTTCCGCGATCCAGACCGAGGGGTCCGTGGTGTCGCTCAGCACATACCAGTCGAACTGCGATGCATATCCGGTTTCCCCGACCGACTCATGGATCGCCCGCAGCCGCGCCGTGACCCGATAGGGGTCCTCATTGTATGTCGGCATCAGCATCGCATTGCGGCTTCGGACCTGCGGCAGCGGCGCGTGGGGATCGATCCCCAGCGAATCCTGCTTTCGGAAAAGCAAGACGAAGAAGCCCGCCAGCGAGGACGTGAACGAGAATGCGATCCACGCGAACAACAGCACGAACAGAACCAGCACCATCGCTTCCAGCGTGGTGATGCCGCCGACCTGCAACACCTGGTACATTTCGTAACAGCCGCCGAGCGTCAGCGCCGCGGTGCCGATGAAAATATAGGCGCGCCGGAGCGCGATGGACTTCGGACCGAAATCGGCCGCATCCTTTTTCCCCTGGAAGTCCCGTAAAGCCTGCGTCGACATTTCGAGACTCGATTCCGGCGGCAGCAATTCATCGCGCCGGCCGCCGGTGGGAAGTTTCGGGTTGGGAGATGTCAGGGTGTCCATCGATAGACCCAGACCTCGGAGATCGGGTCATCGTCCTGCATCAGCGACGCCCGGATCTCGACCGGAACATTTTCCTTGACCGAAAGCTCGAAACTCAAGCGCCAGCCGCCCGTCGCGGGGTTCGGCTGGGTGACGATGTTCTGGACCTTGGCGCTTTCAGCGGTGACGAGGCCGCGGATCTTTTCCGGGTCCACGCGTTTCAGTTTTTCGCCGATCAGATCGAGCACGAACAGCTTGATACCCTCGCCTCGGATACCGACGCCGGTGCGTGAGAACCTTGCCAGCGATGTAGACTTGGGATTGTCCGGTCCCCAATGCAGCCGGTAGGTAAAGATATGTTCGCCCTTGGCTTGCAGGGGCGTCCTGGGCAGCCAGAAGGCGGCGATATTGTCGTGGACTTCCTCCCTGGTGGGGATTTCGATCAGCTGCACCGAGCCCTCGCCCCAGTCGCCGATCGGCTCGGCCCACAGGCTCGGCCGCCGTTCGAAGCCGGACTCGATATCCTGATAGGCGGCAAAGTCCTTCTGCCGCTGCATCAATCCGAATCCGCGAGGGTTCGAATCGGAGAACGCGCTGATCTGAAGGTCGCGCGGATTCTGCAGCGGGCGCCACAGCTCCTCGCCCCTGCCATTGAAGATGGCGAGCCCGTCGGAATCGTGCACCGACGGACGAAAATCATCGACGTCGATCCGGTCGTTGGGCCCGAAAAAGAACATGCTCGTCATCGGCGCCAGCCCGACATGTTCGAGGTTCACCCTTGGATAGATCGCCATCTCGACGTCGAACAGGGTGGTCTCGCCCGGCCGTATCGTGAAGCGATACGCCGCAGCCGCACTCTCGCTGTCCAGCAAGGCGTGCACGACGATGGAAGTGGCATTGGCCGCCGGCTTTTCGATCCAGAACGCCTTGAATTGAGGAAACTCCTCGCCTTTGGGCTGGCCGGTATTGATCGAAAGCCCACGCGCGGAAAGACCATACTGCTCGCCCTTTGCGACAGCGCGGAAATAGCTCGCGCCGAGGAAGACGCAAACTTCGTCATAATAATCCGGCCTGTTGATCGGGGCGTGAAGGCGAAAGCCGCCGAAACCGAGATCGACGCCAGCTTTGGGCGGCACCGTGTCGCCGAACGAGAATTGTTCGGGCTGATAAACCACCTTGCTCGCCTGGTCGTTGGCGACTTCATAGATATCCACCCGGTTTGCGTAGAGGAATCCGCGGTGAAAAAACTGCACCTCGAATGGCAGCTTTTCGCCGCGCCAGAGCGCGCGATCCGGCAGAAACCGGATGGCGCGGTAGCGGTCGTAGTCGAGGTCCTTCAGATTGTCCGGCAGATTGTTGTCCGGGGCCTTGAACGGTTTACCGGCGGCCTCGCGTGCCATCCGCCGCACGCTGGACCGCTCGAACGGTACGGCCTGGGCTTTTGCGGGTGTGAAGAGCCCCCGCGCGGATGACGCCATCAGCGGCAACGCGACCGATACTTGCAGAAAATCCCGACGGTTCACTGAGCCTCCACGGACACGACGCTTGCGACGGAAGGAAACGCCGCTCAGCCCGTCGTGTTCCGTGGCCGGAACCGGGATTCGGTCGTGCGCGGATGCGCCACATCATGGCGTGTTGGCCGGCTAGACCGGCGAGGTTTTCGGCTGGATCGTGGCCCGCAATCCGCCCAGTTCCGACCCATCGAGGCACAGGGTCCAGCCATAGGCCTCGACCACGTCCTGGACGATGGCAAGCCCGAGCCCGGCGCTGCCGCGCTGGTCGAGCCGCCCGCCGCGCGCGAGCACCATCGGCCGGGCCGCTTCCGCAATGCCGGTCCCGTCGTCCTCGACCGCAACATAGAGGCCGTCGGACACGACCCGAACCCGGTTGCTGGCGTGACGCGTCGCGTTCTCAAGCAAATTACCCAGCGCCTCGGCGAGATCGGTGCGATCGAACGGCACCGTCACGTGATCCGTCATCGCGATTTCATAAGCGATCCCGACGCCTTCCGGCGTCCGTGCCAATGTCGCAATCAGCGAGCGAACCAGTGGCGCGAGTGCCGTCGACGCGTCCGGTTGCGATCGCCCGGCGCCATGCAGCCGGGCCCGCGCGAGTTCGCGATCGACGTGGCGGCGCATGGTCCCGATCACCTCCTCAATTCCGTCGGCCACAGCCGATTGTCCCGCCTCGCGCAGGCGGCCGGCATCGGCCGCAAGCGCGGCCAGCGGTGTCCTCAGTCCATGGGCGAGATCGGCGGCGCGGTGCCGGGAGCGTTCGACTTCCTCGGCGCGGGCGGTCAAGAGCCCGTTGACCTCCTCGACCAGCGGCCGGACTTCGTCGGGCACGCCGGCAGCAAGCCGCCGTTCGCGGCCGGCGCGGATATCGGCGACGCCGCGCCGCAGCTGGTCGAGCGGCCGCAGCCCCAGCCCGACCTGGATCGCGGTCGCCGCCGCCAGCGCGATTCCGAGCAGGCCCAGCGCGGTCACGAGGTCGCTGGCGAAGGCGGTCGTCGCCGTCGCTACATGCGCGGCATCGATCGCGACCGCCACCGTGACAGGAGTCGCGCGTCCCTTGATATCGAGCTGGACCCGGCGTTCGGCAATCAGCACCCGCCCCGCGGCCGGGCCGGTCGCCTCGTGGCGATGCACTTCGCCGGCGGCCGGTTCGTCCTTCGGCAGCAGCAGCGATGAATCCCACAGCGATCGCGAACGCAGCGTCTGGCCGCGGTCGTCCGCGATCTGCCAGTACAGTCCCGACAGCGGTTCGGAAAAGCGCGGATCCACCGGGCCGCCGGTGACGACGATGCGCCCGTCGGCGTCGACCTCGAGGCCGGCCAGCAGCTTCTTGAGATGGACATCCAGATCCTGGGAGACGGTGCGACCGACATGGCGCTCGAACAGCAACGTCAGCCCCAGCCCGGCCAGCGCCAATGCCAGGACGATCGCGGCGATGCCGCCGGCGACCAGGCGCAGCCGCAGCGAGTTGCGGCTCATCCGACCGATTCCGGAATCAGATAGCCGAAGCCACGCCGGGTCTCGATCAGGTCGATGCCGAGCTTGCGCCGCAGCCGGCCGACCAGAACCTCGATGGCGTTGGAATCGTTGGCGTCGTCGGTGCCATGGATGTTTTCGCTGAGCTCGAGCTGCGACACGACGCGACCGCGTTGATGGATCAGATAGGCTACGACACGATATTCCAGCGCCGACAGGTTGATCGGGACGCCGCGCACGCTGACTCTCATTTGCCGCTCATCGAGGGCGAGGTCGCCGATCGTCACCACCGAGGAGGCCCGGCCGGCCGAGCGGCGCAGGATGGAGCGCAGCCGCGCCAGCAATTCCTCCATCTGAAACGGCTTTGGCAGGTAGTCGTCGGCGCCGGCATCGATGCCATCGACGCGCTCGCTCCAGCTGCCGCGTGCGGTCAGGATCAAAACCGGCGTGGTGCGCCCGGCCGCCCGCCAACGCTTGAGAATGGCCAGGCCGTCCATGCCGGGCAATCCCAGATCCAGAACGATCGCGGCGTAGTCTTCGGTATCGCCGCGGAACCATGCTTCCTCTCCCCGGCTTTCCCGGTCGACCACATAGCCGGCAGCCAACAACGCGCGTCCGACGTCGGCGGCTATCTTGCGATCATCTTCGACCAGCAGAACGCGCATTATTTCTCCCGGGTGCGAGCAATCTCGCCGGTAGCCGCATCGACATAGACTTCCAGCAGGCGCCCTCGGGCGCCGACGACCCGGAATTCGTAGACCAGCCGTCCGCGCTCGCGTTCGAGCTTTACGCCCGTGACCTCGCCGGGCAGCTTGTCGCGCACCCTCTGCAGTATCTCGGCGAGCGACTTGATCTCCCCGCGCTCGACGGCGCGCCGCGCCACGTCATGGTCGTGATCGTCGTCGGCCCGCGCTCCAGCGGCGAACACCGCAAGCGCCGACACCATCGCAATTGCCATTGCTCTCGAATTCAACCGCATGACTCGACCCAATTCCTTTCGACCTCACACAGCATGGGCCGCCTGACAATTCGCTGACATCGGTCAACAGGTGGCTGTCAGCGGTACCGGCCGATAGTGCGTCCCGTCGCTGGCCGGATAGGCGGCCGGGACGCAAGCCAGGAGATACCCATGCGCAAGATCATCATGCTCACCACCCTCATCACGCTGTTCGGCGCCGGAACGCTGGCGCATGCCAGGGACATCGCCACGCCGGAGACCGGAAGCGCCACCGAAACGACCCAGCCGGTCGAGCGTGGCGAAGAATACGCCCATGAGCGCCACTTCGAATCCCGCCGGGAGCGCCACGACGCCCGGCGCGGCGATCGCGAGCATCACGACGAGGCTCACGAACGCCACGATGAGCGCCGCGAACACGGTCGGCGTTACTGACCGTCATCAGCATAACCTTACCGATGGGACGCTGGCTGCTCGATGACATGGATCAAAGGCGCCCCATCGGGATCGACCCCTTTCCGCGCGCTGCCGGCAGGCAGGCGCCCACCACGGAGACTTCCCATGATCAAGACTGCAATGCTCACCACCGCCATCCTGCTTGCGACGGCGACCTTCGCCAGCGCCGGCAGTCTCGGGCGTCCCTGCACCGCCGCGCCGCAGACCAAATGGCTGTCCCTCGATGCCCTCCGGGCCAAGGTCGAGACGCTCGGCTACAAAGTCCAGAAAGCCAAGCTGAAGGCCGCCTGCGGCGAACTCTATACCATCGACAAGAACGGCGGCCGGGTCGAACTGTTCGTCGATCCGACCTCCGGTGCCATCGTCGGCCAGCTGTAACGGTCCGGCCATGGCATCGATACATGACGCGATCGAAGCCGGCGGCGTCACGCCGCCGGCAACGGTCAAGGTGTGGGATCCATTTGTGCGGGTATTCCACTGGACGCTGCTGACGCTGTTCGTGGTCGCCTTCGCCACCGGCGACGAGATCGAGGGCATGCATATCGCCGCCGGCTACGGCATCGCTTTTCTGCTGACGCTGCGCCTCGTCTGGGGCGTCATCGGGCCGCGATACGCACGGTTTTCCAGCTTTGTAAGGTCGCCACGCCAGGTGCTGGCCTATTTACGCGATGTCGCGAGCTTCAAGGCGCCTCGCCATCTCGGCCACAACCCCGCCGGCGGCGCGATGATCCTGGCGCTGCTGGCTGCCTTGATCGGCACTGCCGTCACCGGCTACATGATGACGACGGAGGCCTATTGGGGAGCCAAATGGGTCGAGCAGCTGCACGAGGCGCTCGCCCATGGCACGCTGGTGCTGGCCGGCCTGCACGTGCTGGGCGTCCTGGCCTCGAGCCTGCTGCACCATGAAAATCTGGTGAAGGCGATGTGGACCGGGCGCAAGCGGTCATCGTGACCGGGCAGCCGGGGTGGCGCAGCGACAGCGCCGCCTCCGGTCGCCAAGCCGGCTTCCGCGCTACCGTTTGACTGCGCGGGCGGGATCCCGCTCGCCTCTTTTCCTGCCATGCAGTTTCGAAATATCGGTCAGCATGGTCTCGGCTGAAATCACCCGGTTCCTGCCCAGATGCTTGGCGGCATAAAGCGCCTGATCGGCCTGGCCGAGAAACAGGTCGGGTCCGATATCGCAGCCGGCAGCCAGCGTCGCCACGCCGACGCTGAGCGTTACCCACGGTCCCGCGCCCGCAGCGCCGTGCTTGATCCGCAGGTTCATGACGGCTTCGCGGAGCCGCTCGGCCACCCTGCACGCGCCTTCAGGGCCGATCCCGGGCATGATGATGGCGAATTCCTCGCCGCCATAGCGCGCGGCCACATCGAGAGGCCGAAGGGCGTTCTCCCGGATGACGGCTGCCACCGCACGCAGGCATTCGTCGCCGCTTTGATGGCCGTGCTGATCATTGAACAGCTTGAAGTGGTCGACATCGACAAACAGCAGGGCCAGCGGCTTGCCGCTGCCCCGGGCGCGGGACCATTCCAGTGCCAAAGCTTCGTCAAAGGAGCGTCGATTGGCCAGGCCCGTCAGGCCGTCCTTGGCCGCCAGCGTCTTCAGGGCCATTTCCGCCCGCTTCTGGTCGGTCATGTCGCGCAAGGTTTCGACCACCGCAATCAGCTTGCCGTCCTCGTCATGGATCGGGCCGGCGTCGATCGCCAGATACAAATGATTGCCCAGCCTCGGCATCACGCACCAGTTCTCGGCGCTGGAGCCGAGCCGGTTGTCCTCCGGCACGGCATGCTCGGGGTAAAGGTCGCCCACCTTGTCCTGCCGTCCGAGCGCCACCAGATCGGCCAGGCAATATCGGCGCTTGCTGTAGAATGCACGCCAGTGCAGCGAGGTCCCCAGGACTTCGGATGCGGCGACGCCGGTGAGCCGCTCGCAGGCCCGGTTCCAGATGACGACACGCCGCTGCGGATCAATGACGAAGGTCGGCACCACCAGATGCTGCATCAGCCGCACGGCGTAAGCATGAGCAACCTCCACGCCTCTTGCGTGAGCCATCGCATATCCTTCCCTGGCGCCGCCATTGTTGAATTGGTCGCGGCTGCCTTCTGTGCAGCGGCCCAATCTTGTCGGGCGACTGCGAAATCTCCTTTTTCCCGCTAACGCACGGCTGCCGCCGCCATCGGACGCGGGCCGAACAGCAATCTCACTTCCGGGCCGGGCTTCGCGGCACTGAACAGATATCCCTGCATCTCGGTGCAGCCGAGCGCTAGAAGCAGTTCCTTCTGTTCCAGCGTCTCGACGCCTTCCGCGGTCGTCGTCATGTTGCGGGAAGCGGCGATGTTCACGACGGCCTGCACGATCGCCGACGATCCTTCGATTTCCGCGATATCGCCGATGAAGCAGCGGTCGATCTTGATCTTGTCGAACGGGAAGCGCTTCAGATAGCTCAGCGAGGAATAGCCGGTGCCGAAATCGTCCAGCGCGATGCGCACGCCGATGTCGCGCAGCTGATGCAGGATGGTGAGCGCGGTCTCGTCGTCGCGGATCAGCACGGCCTCGGTGATTTCGATCTCCAGCCGGTTCGCCCGCAGCCCGGAGCTTTCGAGTGCGCCCACGATCTTCAGCGCCAGCGTCGGGCATTTCAATTGAACCGGCGAGACGTTGACCGCGACACGGATATGGTCCGGCCAGCCGGCCGCCTCGGCGCAGGCGGTCTTCAGCACCCATTCGCCGAGTTCAACGATCAGGCCGGTATCCTCCGCCACCGGGACGAATTCGGCGGGCGAGATCATGCCGCGTTCGGGATGGCGCCAGCGCAGCAGGGCCTCGCAGCCGGTCACTTCGTCACGGTGAAGGTTGACCAGCGGCTGGTAGTGGATTTCAAAGCCGCCATCCACCAGCGCCTGGCGCAGGTCCTGCTCCATCGCAAGCCGCGCCTTCGCGCTGGCATCCATGGCGGGCTCGAAGAAGCGGTGGGTTCGGCGTCCGCCGGCCTTGGCCGCGTACATCGCCAGATCGGCGTTCTTGATCAGATGATCCAGGTCGGTGCCGTCCTGCGGCGCCAATGCAATGCCGATACTGGCGTCGGTCGAGAGCTGGTGACCGAGGCATTGACAGGGCTGCCGGATCGCCTCGTGAACCCGGGTGACGAATTCCACGACGTCGCGGACGTTCCTGACGCCGGTCTGGATCACCGCAAACTCGTCACCGCCGAGCCGCGCGATCAGGTCGGACTCGCCGAGGCAACTGCGGATACGGTCTGCCACCGTCTTCAGCAGTTCATCGCCCACATGGTGTCCGAGCGAGTCGTTGATGCCCTTGAACTCGTCGATGTCGATATAGAGCAGGGCGAATTGCTCGCCCTGGCCGGTGCGCTGCAGCTCGCGCTCGATCCGTTCGCGGAACAGCACCCGGTTCGGCAGGTCGGTCAGCGCGTCGTAATGCGCCAGATGCGAGATCCTTTCATCGGCGCGCCTGCGATCGGTCACGTCGTCGACGACGTTGACGAGATAGCGGGGCTCGCCGGCCTGGTCGCGAATGGCAATCCGCGTTGAATGCGTGAAGCGACGGCCCAGCGCCGAGCCATCCCACGGGGCCTCGTCGACGAACAGCCCGGTAGGCGATTTCAGCGCCTCCTCGTCGCGCGCCGTGGTCGCGTCGGCGACGGCACCTGCAAATATATCCGGCGCCGTCTTGCCGACGATGGCGTCGGAGGCCAGGCCGAAGTGAGTCTCGGCCACCCGATTGACCAGCAGGTAGCGACGATCGCGTACGTCCTTGACGGTGATCTGCGTCGGGATGTGATCGATGATCTGACGCAGGAACGCATAGTTGCGGTCGCGTTCCTGCTCCAGGTTCCGGCGTTCCGTGATGTCCTCAATCGTTGCGACCCATCCGCCCTGCGCCAGCGGCTTGTTGACGATCAGATACGAGCGTCCCCCGCTGTCCATGGTCATGTGGGTGACTTTGCCCTGCGCAACGTTACGCATGATTGTCGAGCAGAATTCGTCGACGTCGCCGTCATAGGATCCGGTGTCCTGACGGTGCTGGATCAGGTCGCGAAAATGACAACCCGGTTTGACGATGTCGGTCGACAGCCCGTACATGTCGATATAGCGCCGGTTGCACAGGATGATGCGCGCAGATGCGTCGTACAGCACCAGGCCCTGCGTCATGTTGTTCAGGGCGGTGTCGAGCTGCTGCTTTTGCAGGCCCAGCCGCTGCCGCGATTCCTGGTTCTGGCGGGTCACCTGCCGGATGATCAGGAACAGCACGAAGGCGATCACCAGCGCGGACAGCACGGCGGCGGCAACCATGAATCTGGTTTGCGCCTCCCAGTCGGCCAGCGCGGCCGCGACGGTCGTGGTTGCGACCACGACGATCGGGAGACGGCGCAGCGGCGCCGCCGAGCCGAGCCGGTCCGTGCCATCGACGGGACTTTGGACACGCAGGGTCTGGCGGCCTCCCTCGGTCAGCACCCTGTTCACAAGGAGGGCGTCCTTGAAATATTTCCCGACGGTCGAGTTGGCATGAGGGTAGCGGGCCAGCATCGTTCCATCGTTATGAAACATCGAAATCGCAGCGCCGCTGCCGAGCGCGACCGATGCGAAGAATTTTTCAAAATGGGCGGGGTCGATCCGCCGCGCCATTACTCCGAGAAAAGCACCGTTACGGCCGCTCAGCCGGTGAGCGATGACGGTGTTCCAGTCGCCGGTCATAGGGATGCGGGCCGGCTCGGCCACGGCAACTTTCAACCCGGCGTCCGACTTGAAGTTCCTGAAAAAAGTCCGGTCGGCGATGCTGATGGCTGGCAGCGGCCAGGTTGCCGACGAGTTGATCAGCCTGCCGTCTGCATCGAAGATGCCGACGGTGCCGATATAGGACAGCACGTTGACCTCGGACTTCAACGTCAGGTGGGCGTCGTGGCTCGACATCCATATCCGGAACGTTTCCGGCGAGTCGACCTCCGAAAGCTGCAATCTGGAGATCACGTCGTTGGCAACCACCTCGGCATCTTCGAACTGCTGTTCGAAGTGCCGGGTAAGCAGCAGCACGGTGTTTTCGAGTTCGCGCTCGTGGTTGCTGAGGGCGCGCTCGCGGAATTCGCCGATCATCATCATGGTGCCGACGATGATCGCCGCGACCAGGAGACCGCCGCAGAGGATCAGCGAGAGGATCGGCCCCCGGCGAACTGGCGTGGCAATGGCCGGTGCCCCGGTGGTGGCCTTTCGAAACGGTCCAGGTGCGCCCCAGGCATTGAGCAGTCTTCGCATTCCGCATCTCCCGGGGAACATGAATACAATGCAGAAATGGCATACCGGTTAGGAAATCCGGTTACTTAAGGTTTAATAGTGTGTGTCCGGCTCGCGGAGATGCGGGGCGTGGATGGCGCTGACCAGGTGAAGCCGTGCACTCGGAATCGCAGGGTGGGCAAAGGCGCGTTCTTCGCGCCGTGCCCACCATCCATCAACACCATCGTCGTGACTGGTGGACAAGGGCGCCTTTGCTCACCCTGCTTTGCTTCGCGCCTCAGCGGCGATAGCGCTCGCCGCGCGCATAGGCCGGGCGGTTTTCCTGCGGCGGGCGGCTCGCCAGGCTGGCGCGCGCCTCGCTGGCAGCGGGTATCGACGGCCGCAGTTCTTCCAGGAAGATCGGCCGCGAGAAGTAGTATCCCTGCGCATAACGTATCTTGGTGGCGGCCTGCAGGTAGGCGAGTTCCTCGAACGTTTCGATGCCTTCGGCGATCACGGTCATGCCGAGCGCCTCGCTCAGCGATTCGATCGCCCGCAGGATGCCCTGGCTGCGCGGGCGCTTGTGTATGTCGGTGATGAAGGAGCGGTCGATCTTGATTTCGTCGGCGGTGATATCGGCCAGCGCCGACAAGGACGAATAGCCAGTGCCGAAATCGTCGATCGATATCCGCACCCCCAGTTTCCGGAAAATCGGCAGGATCTGGTCCTGGAAATGGGTTTTGGTGACGAAGGCGTCCTCCGTCACCTCGATCATGAAGCGCTCGGGATAGCCGGTCGCCTCCAGGGCCAGCGCGAACGGCCGCATGAATTCCGGGTTGCAGGCCTGCTTGGCCGCGACGTTGATGCTGATGGAGGTGTCGGGACCGAAAGTCTCGTTGATCAGATCGATCGACTTGACGATTTCGACCAGCACCAGATGCGTGAGCTCGTCGATCAGTCCAAGCTCGACGGCCAGATTGACGAAGGTGCCGGGGGCCTGAATGACACCGTCATCGTCGCGCAGCCGAACCAGCGCCTCGATGCCCTTGATGTCCTGGGTCCTGATATCGACCTTGGTCTGGAAGGCGCAGCAAAAGCGCTTCTCCAGGATGGCGAGCCGCAGCGACTGCTCGACCTTCATTCGCGCCAGCGCCTCGCGCTCCATGCTGGAGTCGAAGAAGGCCGCGGAGCCCTTGCCGTCGTTCTTGACGCGGTACATCGCGATATCGGCGTTCTGGCGCAGCAGGTCGTAGCTGCGGCCGTGCTCCGGATAGAGGCTGATACCGATCGAGGTCGAAGCGAAGACTTCCGATCCGTCGATGAAGTAGGGGGCCTTCAGCCGTTCCAGCGTGAAGCGGATATATTCCGCCACTTCCTGCTCGCTCTGGATCGGATTGAGCAGCAGCAGGAATTCATCGCCGCTGATCCGCGACAGCATGTCGGACTCGCGCAAGTCCATCGCGAGCCGCTTGGCGATTTCGATCAGCAGCGCATCCCCGATCGGATGGCCGTAGTAGTCGTTGATGTGCTTGAAGTTGTCGATGTCGAGAAATGCCAGCGCGAAGCTGCCGTGGTCGCGCTGCAGAAGACTGTTAACGCGATGCTCGATCACGCCCCGGTTCGGCAGGCCGGTCAGTTCGTCATAATAGGCCGACCGGAACAGGTGATCCTCGAGGGTCTTCTGTTCGCTGATGTCGGCGGAACTCGACAGCAACAGGTTGCGGTCCGAGATGCGAACCGGCCGGTGGGTGGTGAGAAGGACCTGTCTGGCCTGGCCGCCGTTGACGCATTCCTCCGCAACCGCGTGGCTGCCGGTGCGCAACAGCTCGATGCCGGTCTTGCGGCGATGGTCCAGCTCCTTCGAGGCCGGCGTCTCCGCTTCGCTTCCGGCTATCCCCAACTGGGCGGCGGCGGCGTCGTTCACCAGCAGGAAGCGGCCCTGCTCGTCCTGAACCGTCACGCCGGTCGGGAGCATCCGGAGTACTTCCCTCAGGATTCTCAATTCGGTAGCGAGAGCGAGTTCGCTGTCGCCTTCGGTTGCGGCGATCCGCTGCTCGTGTTGGGTCCAGCTTTGCATGCCGCCGACACTGGCGGAAGCTCTTGTAGTTTTGGTTAAGTGGAACTCAAAAAGTCGGCTTCACTTGTGCGCGTGTATGATTTGAACAGGCTCCGCCTTGATCGTCATTAACAGAACTCTAACGCGATTTCGCAATGCCGGGCGGAGGGCACGTCCGGGCGCCGGATGCACGAAAACAAGGCGCTTCAGCTCGCGGGTATCCGGCACTGCATGGTGCAGTGAACTCCGGTCTTCAGGAACGCAATTTCGGTCTTGCCGTCGAACGAGGTGAGCGCCGATTTCAGCAACTTGGTGCCAAAGCCGGCCGCCCCGACGCTTTCGATCGGTGGCCCCTCGGTTTCGTCCCAGGTGATGCTGAGACGGTCGTCGGTCACCAGCCACGATACCTGCAACAGGCCGCGCGGGGAGGAAAACGCGCCATACTTGCCGGCATTGGTGGCGAGTTCGTGGAATACCAGAGCCAGGCTCACCGCGAGCTTGTCGGGAAGGAACAGCGGTTCTCCGTTCAGGTTGAACCGCACATGCCCGTAGGGCCCGAGTTCGGAGACCAGCAGATCCTTGATGTCGCAACCCAGGCCATCGACCCTTGCGATCAGGTCGTCCGTCCTGGACAGCGCCCGCAACCGCTGGTCGATGCCGGCCCAGATCTCCGGCCGGTCGTGCAGCACCTGGTGCAGAACCGCGTGGATTGTCGATAATTTGTTCTTCAGCCGGTGCTGCAGTTCGCCGACAATGAGTTTGCGATACTCCTCTTCCCGGATCAGCCGTTTCGAAATCTCCCGTTGCTGCGAGGCGATCGATCGGTAGTGCTCGACGCCCCAGATCGTGAGGCCGCAGGCGATCAGATAAGCCATCAGCAGCGCCAGCCGGGCAAAATCGGCGGTTGTTTCGCCGAAATTAAGCGTCATGCCGAGCGCGCCGCCGGCCAGCGCTGTCGCGATTCCGAGCCGGAAGCCGCCCAGGACGGTGGCAAAGACCACGGCCGGAAAATACGGGGTGAAGAATACATCCGGCCGGATCTGGGCAAGGCCCCACCGCGCCGCAGTCGACAGCGCGAGGCAGCCGGCGGCAAATCCGATGCCGAGAAGCGGCGATGGCTGGGATATTCCCCGCCATGTCAGTCGAAATTCGTCGATCAATTTCCCCATAACTGACGTCAGCCGATCAGCAAATCCAGAATTAGACCGACTATAGCGCAAAATTCCGCCGTTCGCGGCGGTAAACAGCGTGGGCGGCACCCGACCTGAGGAAGCTGTCACGCGACAGAGCATGGCTTGCGTAGTTTCGGCAGGCCGGAGATAAATCCAGGATCAAGAGCGATCAGATGGGAGAGTGACATGGGACGGCTGGACGGCAAGGTCGCGGTGATAACAGGGGCGACGAGCGGCATCGGGCTTCGCACCGCGGAGGTTTTCGTCGCCGAAGGCGCCAAAATCGTCATCGCCGGTCGCCGCGTGCCCGAGGGCGAGGCGCTGGCGGAAAGGCTCGGCGCCAATTGCGTCTTTCGCCAGACCGACGTCATGGTCGACGAGCAGATGCGCGCGCTGATCGAGCTGTCGGTCGAGAAATTCGGGCGCATCGACTGTCTGTTCAACAATGCCGGCGGGCCGGCGCAGACCGGCGGCATCGAGGGCCTCGACGCCGCCCGCTTCGACGCCGCGATGGTGACCCTGGTACGCAGCGTGATGCTCGGCATGAAATACGCCGCTCCCCATATGCGAAAGCAGGGCTCCGGCAGCATCATCAACAATGGCAGCATTGCCGGAAGGCTCGCCGGCTATTCCACTTCGCTGGTCTATGGCGCGGCCAAGGCCGCCGTCATCCACCTCACTAAATGCGTGGCGATGGAGCTCGGCGAAGCCGGCATCCGCGTCAACTCGATTTCGCCGGGCGTGATCGCCACCGGCATCTTTGGCAAGGCGCTCGGCCTGTCGGTGGAGGCGGCGGAGAAGACGCCCGAGCTGATGCACGGGGTCTATAAATCGGCGCAGCCGATTCCGCGCGCCGGATTGCCTGTGGATATCGCTTACGCCGCGGTGTTTCTCGCCAGCGACGAGTCCAGCTTCATCAACGGCCATGATCTCGTGGTCGATGGCGCGATCACCGGCGGTAAGAACTGGACGGTGCAACAGCAAGGTTACATCGGGCTGCGCGAGAAGTTTGAGAAGGCGACGGGGTAGCCGCAATCCATCAGCGTCATTGCGAGCGCAGCGATGCAATCCATTCTTTCTTTGCTCTGCGACATGGATTGCTTCGCGGAGTCTGTCATCAGGCGACGCCTCGCGTCGACCCGTTGGCTCGCAATGACGAACGAGACAGGAGGTATCATGTCCGCAACATTCAATACGTCGCTCGGTCCAACCCCAATCCGGCCGCTGCATCTGGCCGTCATCGCCGGGCTTGCCTGCGCCTTCGTGATCGGCAAGGCCTTGCCGTCGACGATGGACGCCATCGCGGCGGCGATCGCGCCGCTGTGCGCCAGCAGCGCGCCCACGGGCTCCTCGCTCGACACCGTCGAGCCGATCGGCTCGTACGCGCTGCCGAACGTACCGGGCAAGCGCGTCACGATCGTGCGGGTGTTCTACGGCCCCGGCGGATTCACCCGCGCACACCGCCATGCGGGCTCGGTCACCGCCTACGTCACCAAAGGCGAGATCCGCTCGCAGCTCGGTGGCGGTCCGGTCGAGACCTTCAAGGTCGGTCAGTCGTTCTTCGAGCCGCCGGGTGCGACCCATCTGGTCTCGGCCAATGCGAGCAACACCGAACCCGCCGAACTGATCGCCGTGTTCGTGGCGGACGAAGGCGCGCAGCTGACCACGTTCATCGAGTAGCTTCCTTCCTTACCTCGCCCCGCTTGCGGGGAGAGGTCGAAGGCGAAGCCTTCGGGTGAGGGGGACTCTCCGCGAGTCGCGCTCGTTGAGAGCCCCCTCACCCCGACCCTCTCCCCGCAAGCGGGGCGAGGGAGAAGACACCGTCTCAAATCGCCTTCAGCGTCACCCGCAACCCGTCGCGCGGTTTCGGGATCGGCCACATCTGCCAGTCCGGGGTGTAGCCGGGCTCCAGCGAGACTTCGAGATTCTGCAGGAAATGCCGGGCGAAGCATTTCGCCTGCATGTAGGCGAAGTGCAGCCCGAGGCACATATGCGCCCCGCCGCCGAACGGCACCCAGGCGAAGCGGTGGCGGCCGCGCTGCGCCTCCTCGGTGAAACGCATGGGATCGAAGGTTTCCGGATCGGGCCAGATCTCGGGCATGTGGTGGGTGAACAGCGGATTGACGCCGAGCATGGCGCCGGCCGGAATCGCATAGCCCTTGAAGGTGAAATCGCGGACCGCGCGCCGCGGCATCGAAGGCACCGGCGGCTTCAACCGCAACGCCTCCTTGAAGGCCACCTCGGTCAGCTTCACGGCCTCGAGATTGTCGAAGCTGGTGGGCTCGCCGGCGGCGACGCCCAGCGCGGATATCTCGTTGCGCAGCTTCTCCTGCCATTGCGGGTTGGCCGCCAGCGCGCCGATGAACGATGTCAGCGACGAGGTCAGCGTGTCGTGCGCGGCCATCATCAGGAAACTCATGTGGTCGACGATATCCTGCGTCGACAGCAGCGCGCCGTCCTCGTGGGTGGCGTGGCACAGCTGCGAGAACAGGTCCTCGCCGCCGCCTTTGGCGCGGCGGATCGGAATCTGCTCCGCGAAATAGGCGACGATGCGTTTGCGGCCGTTGACGCCGCGCGCCATCGCCGTGCCGGGCAGCGGCCTGCGGATCATGGCAACCGAGGCGGCCACCATGTCGACGAAGGCGCGGGTGATGTCGTCGACTTCGGGCCCGATTTCGGCGCCGAGGAACGAGGTCGCGGCAAGGTCCAGCGTGAGCTGCTTCATGGCGGGATAAAGCAACATCGGCCCCGGCTGCGCCTTCCACTGCGCGACCCGGGCCGCGATCCCGGTGTCCAGTTCGCCCAGATAGGATTTCATCGGCCCCGCCTTGAAGGCGACCGACAGCGCGCGCCGGTGCAAACGATGTTCCTCGAAGTCGAGCAGCATCAATCCGCGTGGAAACAGCAGCCCGAGAATCCGGCCCCAGCCATGCGTCGATGAGAACAGCTTGGCCTGGTCGAACAGCACCAGTTCGTTGGCTTCCGGTCCGAGCAGCGTGAGGCTGGTTTCGCCGAACAAATGGCTGCGATACACCAGCCCGTATTGCGCCGCCGCCCGCTCGACCTGGCCCTTGGGATCGGCGAGCACGTGAAGTGTCTTGCCGATCACCGGCCAGCCCTCGTCGCCGGGAATATGGGTCAGGGAATTGCGCCTGGGCGGGGTGAAGGTGAACGCGGGGGAAGCCACACTTTGCATCGACATGGCAATTGCTCCTGATGGTCCAGCCGGGAAAATAGCCCCTTGTCCTCGCCGGTGCAAAGGCTGGTGCACGACCAGGCGGGGTTCCGGCAGTTCAGACCGCGCGACAAAGCCGCACGCCGCAACAGGCTCTTTCTCGCCAAACGAGGCGGCGCCGCAGGTGATGCGTCGCCGCCTTCCGTCGTTCTCGTCAGGCCTTCTGCTTGGCGGCTTCCTTCTGCAGGTCCGGCGCGTTGATGGTGGGGATTGCGACGCGGCCCGGGCCGGTGTGCTGGAGCGCGGCCGCGGCCTTGTCGTTCTCCATGATCTTGGCCATCACGGCCTGGCCGGCGCGATCGAATACCGCGCGGTTCTCGATCAGGAACTTCTGCGACTCGCGCAGTTTGGCGATGTGGCCGTTGATCTCCGGCACCACGTAGCGCGCCACCATGTCCCAGCTGCGGCGGGTATTTTCCGGATTGGCCCAGTCGTGCACGAAGCCGACGATGGTGCCGACGCCGCCGGAGACTTCCATCAGGCTCTTGATGGTTTTGACCAGATCGTCGGGGGTGCCGATGGTGGAGGCCGCCCCTCGCCGCCGGCGGTCTTCTCCACGGCGTCCTCGGGCGACGTGAAGGGCTGCAGGCCCGGGCGCTGCAGGGTGCGGACATTATATTCGTTGTGCCAGCGCATCAGGCCCGGGCCGGCCTCGCGCTGCGCCTGCTCGCGGGTTTCGGCGATGTGCCACGACAGCAGCACGCGCCAGTTGGCGCGGCTCACGGTGGTGCCGGCCTTCTTCGCGGCGTCCTCGGCAAAACCCCATTGCGTCGGCAGCGCCATCAGGCCCTGGGTCGACATCGAGCCCAGCGAAATGATGCCGATGCCGTATTTGCCGGCCAGCGTCATGCCCGACGGCGAGATCTGCGAGGCCACCACGAACGGCATTTCTTCCTGCAACGGCAGGATCTGCAGCGCGGCGTCGTTCATGGTGAACCAGTCGCTTTTGGCGGTGACGCGCTCGCCGTTGAACAGCCGGCGAATGATCGCAATCGCCTCGTCCTGGCGGTCGCGCTGCGTCATCGGATCGATGCCCAGCGTGTGCGCATCGGAGGCGAGCGCGCCCGGTCCGGAACCGAAGATGGCGCGGCCGCCGGTCATGTGGTCGAGCTGCACCATGCGCTGCGCGACGTTGTAGGGATGGTGATAGGGCAGCGAAACCACGCCGGTGCCGAGCATGATGCGCTTGGTGCGCTCGCCGGCGGCGGCCAGGAACATCTCCGGCGAGGCGATGGTTTCCCAGCCCGAGGAATGATGCTCGCCGCACCAGAATTCGTCATAGCCGAGCGCGTCGAGCTGCTCGACCAGATCGAGGTCCCTGCGGAATTGCAGCATCGGATGCTCGCCGATCGGGTGATGCGGGGCGAGGAAGGCTCCGAATTTGAGGCGCGCCATGGGGTTTCTCTCCGGGATCGTTGTTCTTGCTTGTTTTCCTTGAGGCTCGGAATCCAAACTACGGGGCGGGGCGGGCCAAGGCAATCGCTGAAAGGATTTTCGGCCCGCCCGCATGGCGCCATGCAGTTGTAGCCCGGCATCCTAGGCGTGCCTCTACAAAAAGAACAATCCGGCTTTTACTTTATCCCGAACTGGAACGTCGGGGCCGGGCTGTTTCGGCCCGACGAGAAGCTGCGACTCCGTGTCGATGCGGCGATCAAGGCGCTGCTGGCGGATGGTACGATCGCGCAGATCTACGCCCGTTACGACATCGAGCTGCGACCTCCGCGGTGAGGGCGCCCGGGGTGCCAGCGGGCGCTCCATTTCTGTAGGCTCAGGCGTCCTTCAGGAACAGGACGTCGACGTATCCGACCCGGGCGACCTTGGCGTGGATCTCCGCCGGGCTGGCTTCGCGATGCGCTCCCTTTCGCATCAGCCAGTAGGGCTGATAACCATGGCCTGAAAGATGATCCAGGATGGCCGAAACCGAAGTCTCAAACTTGCCCAGTCCGGCTTCGTGAAGCTCAATGAACAGCGCCGGTCCGGCCAGTTTCAGAATGTCGGCGGCTCCCTCCAGGACCAGCATTTCCGCGCCTTGGACATCGATCTTCACAAGGGCCGGGCTCAGGCGGTGTTTGTCCTGCACCAACCCGTCGAGCGTCACGGCCGTGACAGGCAGGCCGGTACCGTCTCGGGAAAGCTTGTGATCAGCGGGGTGAAGCGGGTTGATTTCAAGCAGCCTCATTCCGCTTTCAGCGGCGGCAACCGCCTTCAATGCATCAACGCGACCTGAGAGACCCTCACGGCCAAGTGCGGCGACCAAGCTGTCGTAGTTATGGTCTTCCGGCTCGATCGCTATCACCTTGCCGCTGTTGCCGACCCATCGGGCGAAGCGAAGCGAAAAAAAACCGATATTTGCCCCAACGTCGATCACCAGCGCACCTTCCGGTGCAAATTCCCGCAGTCGGTCGATCGGTCCGGCTTCGATAAACTGCTTGTAGATCGCATAAGAAGCGAGAAACACCCGGTTAAACAGCGGTAAGCGGTGGATACCGAGTTTCGTCACCAGTCCGAATAGTCCGACCGCGGCGTTTCTAACGAGGCTCAAAAACATCAAAAAGCTGTCCGGCGTTGCGATTTCGGCCCGAGGGACCGACAGATATTGAATTTACAGCGAATGGTCCGTCGACTAGGAACACGGCACTTTCATTAGCCGGAATGCCGCCATGAAGACGACCCACAAGATCGCCGCTGCCCGTGCAATCTATCACGCCGTTCATGCCGGACGCACGCTTCTCGGCCGGACCGACCAGACGATCGTGGTCCGGGATGGTGTTACCTACGATCTGGACCTCTCCCAGGGTATCGATTTCGCCATTTTTCTCGGGAATTTCTACGAACGGCAGACGAGGGCCGCACTGCGCAAGCTGGTTACACCTGGTGCCCTGGTGCTCGATATCGGGGCCAATATTGGAGCGCACACGCTTAGCCTTGCCCAACTGGTGGGATCAGGCGGCTCCGTGATGGCCTTCGAGCCGACGGATTATGCCTTTCGCAAGCTCAGTCGCAATCTGGCGCTCAATCCGCTGCTCGCTGCACGGGTAGATGCCCGCCATTGTTTTCTGACCGCGGTCGACGGGACCGGTATTCCGAAGGCGATTTATTCGAGCTGGCCTCTTGCTGTGGAAGAGGGGTTGCACGCCAAGCATCTTGGCCGCGAGATGCAGACCGAGGCGGCGCAGGCGCGCAGTCTCGACAGCATTCTGGCCGAGCGCGCCGATCGCAACGTGCAACTCGTCAAGCTCGATGTCGATGGGTTCGAATGCGAAGTGCTGCGTGGCGCCTCTTCGATGCTTCGCGATGCGCGTCCGATTTTCGTGATGGAACTAGCGCCCTATGTGCTGGAAGAGCGAGGCACGTCGCTGGAAGAGTTGTTGTCGTTCTTCATCCCGCACGGCTATGCGTTCTACGACGAGCGAACGCACAATCCGCTTCCGTCAACGGCGAATGAACTGCAGCGGATGATCGCGAACGGCGCCGGCATCAATGCGGTCGCGATGGTTGCCTGAGCCTGTCGCGAAATCTTGACCCGTATCCCTTACTGAAGAAGTCATCGACGACCTTCATGACGCCGACGACGAATATCGGTATCAGTGGATGCGCATGGCGGTTGTCGCCGAAGATGTGGGCATATGCTGCCGCCGCATAGACTACCGCAAAGGGGATGGCCAGCACCACGAGGCTGATCCGCTGCCCGTGCCAGAAGAACAGGAAAAGACCGAAGCCGCCGATGACGATCAGGGGGTCGCTGATGAGCCAGGACAGCTTAAGCGGATCGCGGAATGACTTCAGCGAGTTGGTCACATAGGGACGAATGCGGGCGACATAGAGATCCTCCGCCACTTGGCTGAAGCTGTTCGACGCACGCGTCATCTGCGAGAACGTGTCGAAAGTCTCGACATAGTCGCCGCGGTCGAGACCGGAGTTCCAGCGGAAGTAACGACGGATATGGCTGTACATCGCCGCGGCGGTGAAGTCGCGGGTGAGCTGGCGGCCCGGCTGGCAGCATACCGGTGCCAGCTGAAACCCGACCGACGCCAGCGGAAGCTGAAGCTGCCGCTCGATCGCCCCGATCGATGAGGTTCGAACCCGCCACGCGGCATTCCCGATCCTCTGTCTGGCCTCGGCAGGCGAAAGGCCCGACGAGACCAGATCGTCGAAGATACGTCTGGCGTCGTCGTAGTTGACCGGCTGCTTGCCGATCAAACGCGCGCGGATGTCGCCGTTGAGCACGACGGTACGGAGCGATTGTGCGGTATCGTCGTCGAGGTCCCACGCGACGTAGGAAACGTGGGTGAGAAGCAGCGTGCTCACATTCGGCAGAAAAAAGCCCAGTCCCATGGCGGCTCGGTAGACCGGAAAGGCCAGCGATCCCGCGGCCAATGCCAGCGCGATGACGGCATAGAGCGCGATGCGGTGGGGCTTGCCGCGCTGAACAACCACCAAAGCGGCGATGAGAATTCCGACCATGCCGAGATACGGCCGAAATTGTGCGGCAAGAATCGAAAGCGGCAGCAGCAGGCTCAGGGAAGCATGCAGCGAAAGCCGGCCGTCGAGCGCGCGCAGTGCGATTCCAAGCGAGACGAGCAGGACCGTGGCGGAAACCGACTCGGTCAGCGCGGCGCTGTGGAAGGAGACGAAATAGGGGTGCAGGCCGCACAGGATGACCACCATCAGTTGCGCCGGTCGGCTGAGGCTGCTTTTGAAGGTCAGAACAAAATAAGTGACTGCCACAGCGCTTAGCGTTCCCTGCAGAATTACCAACGCGGGCCACATGCGCTCCTGAAAAATCGCATCCAACGTGTGGATCAGAAGCGGCAACCCGGGAGTCAAATGTTGGTAGAGGAAGCCGAACTGCGTGCCGTATAACTGGCCGAGCTTGTCTGCATCGAAAAGTACCAGCGCGATCTGGAAATAGGCGATCGAATCGATCCAGTACTTGGCGCCGGTGACCGCGATTGAATAGGCGTGCGCGGTGATCGAAACAAGCAGCAGGACAACGCACCAGCCACGCTCAGTCCGCTCGAACAAGGCGTTCCACATCCGGGGTCAGCCCGTCGCCGGCTTGCGCGCGACGGTCTGCTGGTTGGAGCTCTTGAGGCCTATCGCAATGGCCGCCACGTCAAGTGCGGCGAATCCGGCCAGGGCTGCGATATTCCTCAAATCGAACAGCCGTGCGATCCACGTCTTTGGCCCAAACCGCTCCTGCAGAGCCGCCTGAAGCGAATAGCACCAGATAACCGGGGCAGGCAGGCTCTTCTGCTGCACGATTTCGAGGCCGGTGTCCGAGAGCAGCCGCGCCAGCCGATTGAAATTGTAGAGGTTGAGGTGGCGCGGCACGTAATAGCCGCCCCAAGTGCCGGCAGAGAAAAGACGCCGGTCGTAACCATCGGTGTCGGGTGTTTCGATCGCGATGATACCGCCGGGCTTCAGGGTGGTCACGAGTTTGCTCAGTGACGCGCGCGGCTCCCACAGATGCTCGACCAGTTGATACATCAGAACGCAATCGAATAGATTCTCCGGCAAGGGCGCATCCTCGAGTGTGCCCTCGATGAGATGAATGCCGGCCGCTTCAAGCTCCTCGCGGGTCGCCGGCGGAAAATGCCAATCCAGACCGTGGAGTTCGAGGTCAGGCCGCGCGGCTGCCAGCGTGCGCAATAACTCACCGTTGCCGCATCCGACGTCGAGTATCCGTGCACCCTTCGCGAGGTCGCCGGCGACGCCCTTGAAACGCTTGAAGTTCACCGCATTCTTGATGGTTGCCAGCGGGTTGGTACCGGCCTTGAACTTGGCCGAGAACGTTCCGTAGTTTTCAGGATACATCACCGGCAATGCGGCAGGCGTAGGCTGCGGGTTGAGATAGATGTGCGCGCATGCATCGCAGGCGACGTGCGACAGATACGTATCGCTGCCGTGATAGATGTAATCGCGCCCGCTGGCGACTTCTTTCGATGCATTCGATCCACAGCACGAGCAGACGGTTAATCGCGTTTCCAGGATGGACCGGGAGCGGTCCGCTGCTGCGGTTTCAGAGCCGGACGGCATCTTCAACCGCATCCGAGAAGTCATCATATGTCTTGTTGCGCGACAATTGCCAGAATTTCACGAAGCCGCTGGCTTGCAGCGAGTTGGGAAACTGTCTGTAGAAACCCTTGGCCACGAGGTGGCGATGCAGTTTGCCGAGATTGTGCCGCGGCACCGTCGGAAACAGGTGGTGCTCGATGTGATAGTTGAAGTTCGCCTGGTAAAGCATCCACTTCTCGAACCAGTTAGGCACGGTCGTGCGCACCACCGGCCGCATCGCGACTTCGAGGCCGTCGCGTATTCGCGGGAAGTCGTCGGGTTGATGTTCGGCGATCGAGCGGACGATGTTGAGGGCGACGGCAACGGCGACGATCGGGTACACCCAGAGCAGGAAATAGAGATACCAGCGTCCGGCGAGCACGCAGAGCAGGAGAAGAGTGCAGTTGAAGACCACCGTCATCAGCGGGCCGACCCAGCGAGGCGAAACCGGCGCGGCCGGCTGGGTTGTGCCAGGTCCGGTGTATTCTCCCAGATACTTGGTCCGTGCCAGCCAGAGGCCCATCAGCCCGGAAAGCGACCGGCCCATGGCGGCCATCAAGGCCCCTCTGCCACGGATCTCGATATGATAGGGGTATCCGTCCTGGTCCCGACTGGTGCCGAGATCCGCATGGTGCGAGGAATGACGCACGCGATAGGCTGCGACCGTGATCCCGATCGGCCCTGCAAAAAAAATGTCGGTCCAGATGTCGTTGGCTCGCCTGCGGTCGAACAGCGAAAAGTGCGAGGCCTCGTGAACCCATAGCAGCATCGCCTGGGCGATGGCGCATGACACCAAAAACGGGATGAAAAGCAGCCAGATCGGCCCCAGAAGCGCCAAAGCCCATGCCAGCACCAGTTGGAGCCAGATGGCGGCCGTTGCGACCACGACCGCCGCCGGCCGCTTCTCTTTCAAACCGGCGAGAAAAGATTTATCAACCAGCGGATGGGCGGCTCGCGCCAGCTCTGTGTATTTTGGATCCACCTTCACCTCCGGCACGTCAGAACCAACGATCGAAACCCCGTCTGCCAATCCGGGGCCCTGTCGAACTGATCATGTCCACGAGATCTGAGTTCTAGTATCGAGGTTCTAATGGCTTTGGAGCAATCCGTCCATTCCGTTCCCCCGCTGTCCGACAATTGGCGCAAACGCCAATTGCTGGAGCACGTCGAGGCGCATGTCGACGAGCAGGAAAAATGGCGCAGTATCAATGCGGCGTATTATCAGGAAGATCAGAAGTTCATGCGGTTCCTGGTGCCTCCGGGAAAGCGGGTGCTGGAACTTGGCTGCGGTCGCGGCGACTTGCTTGCGGCGCTCGAGCCCTCCTACGGCGTCGGCGTCGATTTCAGCAAGGCGACCATCGCGAAGGCCAGGGCATCCCATCCGCATCTGCAGTTCCTGCTGGGTGACGTGGAAGAGCCGGACACATTGTCCTCGATCGAAGGTCCATTCGATTACATCGTGATCGCCGACACCATCGGCATGTTCGAGAACATCGACGACACGCTGCGCAACGTGCATCGGCTCTGCGCGCCTTCAACGCGTCTGATCATTTCCTACTATTCGCATCTGTGGGAGCCGGTGTTGAAGCTCGGCGAGTTCGTTCGACTGAAGAGCCGGCAGCCCCAGATCAACTACATCGCCACTGCCGACTTCCTCAACCTGATGGACCTCGCGGATTTCGAAGTGATCCGGCAGGAGCAGCGGCAGTTGCTGCCGCGGCGCTGGTTCGGCCTCGGTCCGTTCGTCAATCGCTTCATCGCGCCATTGCCCGGGATCAGGCAGTTGTGCTTGCGTACCTACATCATCGGACGTCCGGTTCGCCAGTTTCCGGACCGCCGGTTCTCCGCGAGCATTCTCGTTCCCTGCCGCAACGAAAAGGGCAACATCGAGAACGCGATCCTGCGCATGCCTCGGTTCGGCTCATCGCAGGAAATCCTGTTCGTCGAGGGCAATTCCAGCGACGGCACCTTCGAGGAATGCGAACGGGTTCGCGATGCCTACAAGAACGTTTGGGACATCAAGGTGCTGAAGCAGGACGGCAAAGGCAAGGGTGACGCGGTCCGCAAGGGCTTTGCCGCGGCGACCGGCGACGTATTAATGATCCTGGATGCCGATTTGACGATGCCGCCGGAAGCGCTGCCGAAGTATCACGCCGTAATCGAGAGCGGGAAGGCCGAATTCGTCAACGGCACAAGGCTGATTTATCCGATGGAAAGCGAGGCGATGCGCCCGCTGAACCTGATCGCCAACCGCTGCTTCGCCTATCTGTTCAGCTACCTCGTCAACACCAGGCTGACCGACACGCTGTGCGGGACCAAGGTATTGCTGCGCAAGGATTATGAGGTGCTGGCAAGGGAGCGCGGCTATTTCGGCAATTTCGATCCGTTCGGCGATTTCGACCTGATCTTCGGCGCGGCAAAACAGAATCTCAAGATCATCGAAACGCCGATCCATTACAAGGCGCGCACCTTCGGCGAAACCCAGATCTCGCGATTTCGCGACGGCTGGCTGCTGTTGAAGATGGTGTGGTTCGCCTATCGCAAGCTCAAGGCCATTTGAGTTGAGTTTGCAATGAACACCAATTCGGATGGCTTGGACCAGCGCCAGCTGGCCCATCGCAGCGTGTGGGAGCGGAAAGAAAACATACGCCTGCTGTATCGTGATTTTCACCGGCAGTTGCTGGAGAGCTGCCCGGAAGGCCGTATTCTCGACATTGGCGGCGGCACGGCCCACATCAAGGATTCCAGGCCGGAGGTCATCACCACCGACATCCTGTCGTTTCCGGGCATCGATGTCGTGGCCGATGCGCATCGGCTGCCGTTTCCCGACGAACTCTTTTCCGGCGTTGTGATGCTCGATGTGCTGCATCACCTGGAGCGCCCGGTTGAATTCCTGAAGGAAGCATCGCGCGTGCTGAAACCCGGCGGGCGTCTTGCGATGATCGAGCCGGCGATGACGACGCTGGCGCGCCAGTTCTACCACCATGTCCACGTCGAGCCCGTGGATATGAACGCCGACGCCTTTGCGAACGTTGCGAGCAACCCGGATCGAGATCCCTTCGACGCCAATCAGGCGATCCCCACCCTTCTGTTCTCGACGCCGGCGGCGCGCCAGCGGGTTGAAACAGTGATTCCTTCATTGAGAATCCAAAGCGTCGATTGGTTCAGCCTGTTTGCCTATCCGATGAGTGGCGGATTTCAGAACTGGTCGCTAATGCCCGCGGCGCTGGTTGGTCCGATGCTGGCGCTGGAGCAAAAAGTTCCGGAATTCATTCGGCGGCAAATTGCGTTTCGGATGATGATCGTCGTCGAGCGGGTCTAGCCGGGATCCGCGACCATGGCCCGCCACATTCTGTCGTCAATGCGGGCCCTGTTAAGCAACATCCTGTTAAAACAGGGGATTGACAGCACACGGCCTTTTTATTTTGCAGTGCAGCAACTATTTGGTTCTGATGAGGTTAATAAGCCTCTCATCAAGGAGCTGCCGGTGTCCCTTGCCAACAATATCGAATTCCTGCGACGTCTGCCTAAGCTGAACGGTTTCAATGGCTTGGGGGATATCGGGCGGAATTTGCGGCCACCTGTCGACAGTCTGCTGGAGGAAACCAGGGATTTTGGCACCAATCCGGGCGCGCTCCGGATGTTCTCGTTCGTGCCCGATCACCGCCAGGCGGTGCCGGCTTTGGTCGTCGTTCTGCACGGCTGCGGCCAGAGCGCTGCCGGCTACGATCTCGGCGCCGGCTGGTCGATGCTGGCGAAACATTACGGCTTCGCCTTGCTGATGCCCGAGCAGCAGTCGTCGAACAACGGCAATGGCTGCTTCAACTGGTTCAACCCGGAAGATACCGCGCGCGACAGCGGCGAGGCCTGCTCGATCCGGCAGATGATCGCGCGGATGGAGCTCGACGTCGGCATCGATCCGCGACGCGTCTTCGTCACCGGGCTTTCCGCCGGCGGCGCCATGACCTCGGTGATGCTGGCGACCTACCCCGAAATATTCGCCGGCGGCGCCATTATCGCCGGACTGCCGTTCGGTGTCGCCACCAACATGCGCGAAGCGCTGAGCGGCATGTACCAGTCGCCATCCCGCCCGGCCGCCGAACTCGGCGATCTCGTGCGCAATGCCTCGAATCACAAGGGTCCGTGGCCGAAGCTGTCGGTCTGGCATGGCAGCGCCGACCGCACCGTCAACCCCGCCAATGCCGACGAGATCGTCAAGCAGTGGCTCGACGTGCATCAGCTGCCGTCCGCGCCGATGTCCGAGGCCGATGTCGACGGCTATCCCCGCCAGGTCTGGTGGAACGCGGATGGCGAAACCATCGTCGAATCCTACACCATCACCAACATGGCTCACGGCACGCCGCTCGGCATCGGCGACAATGACGAGCGCTACGGCGCGCAGGGCGCGTTCCTGATCGAAGCGGGTATTTCATCGTCCTACCACATCGCGAATTTCTTCGGCCTCACCGAGTGGATCCATCTGGCTGCCAGGGAATCTTCAAAGGAAACTGCGAAGGACGTTTCAAAGGACGCTTCAAGGGAAGCTTCCGGGAATACGGCCAGTCAGACCGCCAAGCCGACCGCCAAGGCCGCGGCGAAGACAAATGCAGCCGAGGGCGCGCCGGATTTGGCCGGAGTGTTCTGGCCGATCACATCGGGTCGCCGTCAGGAGCCCGCTCCGGCCGCCCCCCCAAAACGCGCCGGTATCGATGTCACCGCCGTCATCACCCGCGCGCTCACGGCCGCCGGCCTGATGAAATAGCGGCGAGCCACATACTGCACACCGTTTCGGCCGCGGCTCGACAGCGGGTGCCGCAGGCATTGGCTGTTTTGTTCCATCGATATCGGATTAATTTGGAACCAAAGGGTCGTCCTGCACGTTTGCGGGGTGCGACCGGCGATTAAGTTCCGGCTGCTCGTTTGGGCTGAACCCGTAACCGATCGTGTTGAATGTTGAAGGTCAGTAAGCCGGGTTCTGCGGATTTTCTCGCCGGCGGCGGGGAAATGGGAGCGTTGACGCGCGCCTATGATTGGTCGGCGAGCCCGCTCGGCGAACCCGGAACCTGGCCGCAGAGCCTGCGCACCGCGGTGCGGATCGTGCTCAACACCAACCACCCGATGTTCATCTGGTGGGGCCCCCAACTCATCCAGTTCTATAACGACGCCTATCGCCAGACCATGGGGCCGGAGCGACACCCGAGCGCGCTCGGCCAGCGCGGCCGGGAATGCTGGGCCGAAATATGGCCCATCATCGGTCCGCAGATCGAACAGGTGATGAGCGGCGGCGGCGCCACCTGGCATGAGAACCAGCTGGTTCCGGTGACCCGTCACGGCAGGCTGGAGCAGGTCTACTGGACCTATGGCTACAGTCCGATCGACGAGGACGACGGCATCGGCGGCGTGCTGGTGGTGTGCCGCGACGTGACCGCCGATGTCGTCGCCGCTGCGGCGCTGCGCGAGCGCGAGGCCGAACTGGCGCGGGTGCAGCAACTAGGCCGGATCGGCGGGCTTGAAGTCGAGTTGCGCACCGGTTTCCGCAATCGCCGCTCGCCGGAATATCTGCTGATTCACGGGCTGCCGCCGGATGCCGCCAACGAGACCCATGAGGATTGGGTGCGGCGCATCCACCCCGAGGATCGCGAAGCCACCGAACAGAAATTCCGCGATGCCGTCGCCGGCGACCTGCGCGAATACAGCGTGCAGTACCGGATCATCAGGCCGAGCGATGGTGAGGTCAGGTGGATTTCGGTCAAATCCACCATCGAACGCGACGGGAATGGAACGCCCATTCGCCTGGTCGGCGCGCACAGCGATGTCACCGAGCAGGTGATGGCGGAGCAGGCGCTTCGGCGGAGCGAGGAGCGCTTTCGCAAGCTCGCCGACCAGCTCGTCGAACTCAATGCGACGCTGGCCCAGCGCGTCGAGGAAAAGACCCGGGAGCGCGACCGGATTTGGAACGTGTCGCAGGACCTGCTTTTGGTGTCCGATCGCGACGGCGTCTGGCGAACGGTCAATCCGGCCTGGACCCGAACGCTGGGCTGGAGCGAGGCCGATCTGCTCGACCGCACCTCGGAATGGCTGGAACATCCGGACGACGGCGGCACCACGCGGGCGAAGTTCAAAGAGCTCGGCGAGCGCGAAACCACCGTGCGGTTCGAAAGCCGCTTCCGCCACAAGGACGGCTCGTACCGCTGGCTGTCATGGACCGGGGTGTCCGACAAGGACCACAATTACGCCGTCGCCCGCGACGTCACCGCGGAGAAGGCCGCGGCCGAGCGGCTGAAGGCTACCGAGGAAGCGCTGCTGCAGTCGCAGAAGATGGAAGCGGTGGGGCAATTGACCGGCGGCATCGCCCACGACTTCAACAATCTGTTGACCGGCATCGTCGGATCGCTGGACCTGCTGCAGACCCGCCTCAACCAGGGGCGCACCGACAACGTCGCGCGCTACATCGACGCGGCAATGACCTCGGCGAACCGCGCCGCGGCGCTCACCCACCGCCTGCTGGCGTTCGCGCGGCGGCAGCCGCTGATCCCGAAAAGCGTCGACGCCAACGCACTGGTGGTGTCGCTGGAGGATCTGCTGCGCCGGACCATCGGCGAGGCCATCGATCTCGAGATAACAGCGGCGGAGGATTTGTGGGGCACGCTGTGCGATCCCAACCAGCTGGAAAGCGCGCTGCTCAATCTCGCCATCAACGCGCGCGACGCCATGCCGGATGGCGGCAGGCTCGTGATCGCCACCGCCAATGCGCGGCTCGACGGCGCCGCGGCGAAAACGCCCGCGCTGCCATCAGGCGATTATATCTGCATCGCCGTCACCGATACCGGCGTCGGCATGAGCCCGGAGGTGGCGGCGCGCGCCTTCGATCCGTTCTTCACCACCAAGCCGATCGGGCAGGGCACCGGCCTCGGGCTGTCGATGATCTATGGATTCGCGCGGCAGTCGAACGGCCATGTGACCATCGACAGCCGGATCGGGCAGGGGACGTCGGTGAAACTCTATCTGCCGCGCCACCATGGCGACATTGATGTCGGGAAGGCGTCGGCGGTCCGGGCGGCCGAGCATGCCGCCACCGGCGAAACCGTGCTGGTGGTCGAGGACGAGCCGGTGGTGCGCGGCGTGATTCTGGAGATGCTGGGCGAGCAGGGCTACCGGACGCTGCAGGCGGTCGATGGACCATCGGGCCTGAAAATCCTGCGCAGCGGCGCACGAATCGATCTGTTGGTCACCGATGTCGGCCTGCCCGGCATGAACGGCCGTCAACTCGCCGACCAGGCGCGCGAAACCCGCCCCGACCTCAAGATTCTCTTCATCACCGGCTATGCCGAGAGCGTGGCGATGGCGGACGGCTTTCTGCAGCCCGGCATGGAAATGATCACCAAGCCGTTCGACCTCGACAACCTGTCGCGGCGGATTCGCGGCATGGTGTCGGGGTAGCGTACTTACTTCCCCCTCGCCCCGCTTGCGGGGAGAGGGTTGGGGTGAGGGGGACTATCCGCGAATTCGGTGCGAGTTGATGGACCGGTGCCCCCTCACCCGGATCACATCTTCGATGTGATCCGACCTCTCCCCGCAAGCGGGGAGAGGTGGAGTTTGCCTCACATCTCTCCCGTCAGAAATGGGTTCGTCATCCGCTCCTGGCCGATGCTGGAGCCGGGGCCGTGGCCGCAGATGAAGCCGACATCGTCGCCGAGCGGCAGCAGTTTTTCGGTGATCGACCTGATCAGCGTGGCGTGATCGCCGCCGGGCAGATCGGTGCGTCCGACCGAGCCGGCAAACAGCACGTCGCCGACATGGGCGAAGCGCATGTCCTTGTTGTAGAATACGACACTGCCCGGCGAGTGGCCGGGGCAATGCAGGATGTCGAAGCTCAATTCGCCGATCGTGACCTTGTCGCCTTCCTCGAGCCAGCGGTCCGGCACGAAATCGCGCACGCCGGTCATGCCGAAACGCGCGCCGCTGGTCACGACATTGTCGGTGAGGAACTTGTCGGCGATATGCGGGCCTGATATCTCGACCTTGAGCGCGTCGCGCAGGTCGGCGGCCCCGCCGACATGGTCGATATGGCCATGGGTCAGCCAGATCTTCTCGACCGACACGTCGGCCTGCTTGATCGCGGCCAGGATCTTGTCGACGTCGCCGCCGGGGTCGATCACCACGGCTTTCCTGGTGGTTTCGCACCAGAGCAGCATGCAGTTCTGCTCGAACAGCGTGACGGGAATGATGAGGGCGCCGGCCTTCGCCTTGGCTTCGGTGTGCTGGGTCATGGCCGCACAATGCCGATTTTTGGCGGCGCGCCAAGACAAAGATTTGCGAGAGATTCGCGAATTATTCGGAATCGAAAGCGGTGGCGCGATTCTTCTCCCCTCCTCCCGCTGTGTCCGCCGAAGCCGCTTGGCGAAGGCGGGCGCAGCGGTGGGGAGGGGTCGGGGGCGGGGGGTGTCTCAGCAAATTCTCTGTCAGTCGTATGCGCGGAAGCACCCCCCACCCCCGACCCCTCCCCGCCACGCGCAAGGGCGCGCGGGGGGAGGGGAGAAGAAGCGTCACTCTAACTCTCGGTCGAAGATTCGTCGTCCGGCTTCTTGCGGGCCCGCGCGGCGAGCTGCTCCAGGGCGACCACTTCGCGCAGCCATTGCTTCTTCGGCTTGGCCGGAAACCCGCCCCAGAACTGGCCCGCCGGCACGTTCTCGTAGATGGTGGATCGCGATGCCGTGATCGCGCCCTTGCCGACGGTGATATGCGGAATGATGCCGGTGCGCGGCCCGAGCACGACGAAATCCTCCAGCGTCACGCTGCCGCTGAGTCCGGATTGGGCGACGATGATGCAACGGCGGCCGACGACGCAGTTGTGGCCGATCTGGCAAAGATTATCGATCTTGGTTCCCTCGCCGATCACAGTGTCGCGAATGCCGCCGCGATCGATCCGCGTGCCCGAGCCGATCTCGACGTCGTCATGGATCACCACGCTGCCGATTTGCGGAACCTTGGTATGTCCCTCGGCGCTCAGCAGATAGCCGAAGCCGTCCTGACCGATATCGCAGCCGGGGTGGAGGATGACACGGTCGCCGAGCTGGCTATGGGTCACCGTGCAATTGGCCCCGATCGCGCAATCATTGCCGATCCGCACATTCGGGCCGATCACGGCATGGGCGCCGATCAGGGTGCCGGCGCCGATCGTGGCTGACGGCCCGATCACCGCGAACGGATCGACCGTGACGCCCGCGCCCAGCTGCGCGGTCGGATGCACCATCGCCCCCGGCGAGACGCCCACGGTGCCGAACGTCGACGCCGGCCGCAGCGCGCCGGGGTAGATCCGGCGCGCCACCGCGATGAAGGCGTCATACGGCTTGCGCGCACGCAATACCGCGACGCCCTCGGGGGCATGACGCGCAAAGCGCTCGGTGGTCAGGATGATCCCCGCCTGGGTCGACCGCAGCGAAGCGACGAATTTGGTCTCGGACACGAAGCTGAGGTCGGTTGCGCCGGCCCGATCGACCGGCGCGATGCCGCTGACGCGGCGGGAGAGGTCGGCTCCCTCGCACGGCTCGGCCCCGGTCAATGCGGCAATCTCGGCGACGCTGAAATCCGCGTCGCGCGCAAAAAAACTGAACTCGGTCACAATTCCCGCCCCCTCAGGCGGAGTGACGTTAGCCCGGCAGGCGGTTATTCCCAAGCCTTATCCGGTGATGACACGGTTTTCCGCCGTCGTCCCGCGCCATTGTCGCAATGGCGCGGCCGGTGAATGGGCGGCCGGCGCAAAATCGGCTAGGCTGCGGCGATGGAATCGCCCGCCCGCCAAGTGAGCCTCGTGCCGCCACCGGACCGTCGCCAGTCGGAGACGGCGCTCAAGATCGCGCGCGGCACCGCGCGGCTGCTGCACGCGCTGGGATTTGCCTGCATCAGCGAATTGCCGCTGCCGTCGGGACGGCGCGCCGATCTGGTGGCGCTGAACGAGCGCGGCGAGATCTGGATCGTCGAGATCAAATCCTCGGTGGAGGATCTGCGCGCCGACCAGAAATGGCAGGAATACCGGGCGCATTGCGACCGGCTGTTCTTCGCCTTCACCCGCGACCTGCCCTGCGAAATCTTTCCCGGCGAGACCGGCCTGATCGTCGCCGACGCCTATGGCGCGCATCTGCATTGCGAGGCGCCCGAACACCGCCTGCCGGCGCCGACCCGCAAGGCCATGACGGTCCGCTTCGCACTGGCCGCCGCCCCGCGCATCAACCGCCTGGTCGATCCGCAGGGCCATGGCGAGTTCGAGTCTTCTCCCCTCCTCCCGCGCGGCTCTGCGCCGCGTGGTGGGGAGGGGTCGGGGGTGGGGGGTGTCTCAGCTGTTCAACCGGAAAGATTGTCGACATTTTGGACCGGCATGATTCCCGACAGTTTGGGTTGAGCGGGGTCGCGGGAGCCCTCACGTTGCGGAGCGAACCGGGTGAACAGCCCGCGGCGGTCGATCAGACCGATGTCCAGGTCGCAGAAGCGCACGACGTGGTCGCCGGTCTCGCGCTCGGCAATGCCGACCAGTTCATTGACCAGAGCCTCACCGATGAAGACGTACCTGCCCTTCCATTTGATTTCGCCCGTGTTGCGGACGCGGCGGACCTGATGATCGGCGTCATACCAGGGATCCTCCTCACGAGGCGGCATGGCGCGCAGGGACGGCGTGTAGGCCTCGGCCGGCGGCCGTTGGCCGAGCGCTTCGTGCGGCCGCTCCTTGTTATAATGTTCTCGGAACTCGTCAAAGCGGGCCTGCTGCTCGGACGGATTCGCTGCCGGAGGAGTTGAGGTTTGCGCCTTGAG
>JBDRNF010000222.1:0-6769 GCA_043811435.1 Pseudomonadota bacterium | reverse complement strand
ACGCCATCGGCGAGGCGGAGGCCGCACCCTCGATTGCCGGCGCGACGATGGCGGCTGCAGGGACGGCTGCGCCGGTCGAAGCAAATGCCGCGCCGCCAGGCCGGACGAAACAATTCTTCGATCTCCGGCGCATGCTCGCCTATACCAGGCGAGAGATGCTCGAACTGCGCCGCGACCCGATCCGCGCCACGCTCGCCATCATCGGCAGCGTTATCCTGATGTTCGTGATGGGATACGGCATCAACAGCGACATCGAGAACCTCACTTTCGCCGCCCTCGATCGCGACGACACCACCATCAGCCGCGACTACATTTCGCAGATCGCCGGATCGCGCTATTTCGAGGAAAAGGACCGGATCATCGACTATGCGGATCTCGATCGGCGCATGCGAAGCGGCGAAATCAGCGTGGCGGTCGAGATTCCGCCCGGATTCGGGCGCGACATAACGCGCGGTCGCAACGTCGAAATCGGTGCGTGGATCGACGGCGCCATGCCTGCCCGGGCGGAGACCGCGAGCGGCTACGTGCGGGCCATGCACGCGAGCTGGCTCACCCAGAAGGCGCGTGAGCTCCACGGTGCGTCTGCGACCGCTGCAAGCTACTCGATCGAGGTCCGTTACCGTTACAACCCGGACATCAAGAGTCTCGTGGCGATGGCGCCCGCGGTGATTCCGCTGCTGCTGATGATGATCCCCGCCATGTTGGCGGCGCTCAGCGTCGTCCGCGAAAAGGAACTCGGATCGATCGTCAATTTCTATGCAACGCCGGTGACGCGGCTCGAATTCCTGGTTGGCAAGCAGATTCCCTATGTCGCGCTTGGCATGCTGAACTTCGTGCTGCTGACCGCTTTCGCCATCTTCGCCTTTCAGGTTCCGTTTACCGGCAGCCTACTCGCCTTCACATGCGGCGCATTTCTCTACGTCGTCGCCGCCACCGGCCTCGGGCTCGTCATCTCCACGTTCATGCGCAGTCAGATCGCCGCGATCTTCGGAACCACGCTCGTCACCCTGATCCCTGCCATCCAGTATTCGGGGCTGATGGATCCGGTATCGTCGCTTCAGGGGTTGGGCGCCTTTATCGGAGGGATCTATCCGACCACCTATTTCGTCAACATCACCCGCGGCACCTTCTCGAAAGCGCTCGGCTTCGGCGATCTGGCGGACTCGTTCCTGCCGCTGCTCATCGCCATTCCGGTCCTGCTGGGCCTCGGCGCAGCCCTTCTCAAGAAACAGGCGGACTGAGCATGCGGTTGGCCAACATCTTCGAACTCGGAGTCAAGGAACTGCGGGGCCTCGTCCGCGATCCGATGCTGATGATCCTGATCGTCTACGCCTTCACGCTTTCCGTCTATGCGGCATCGAAAGCGATCCCCGAGACCCTCAACCGTGCGGCGATCGCTGTGGTCGACGAGGACCAGTCGCCGCTATCGTCCCGGATCATCACGGCATTCAATCCGCCCTACTTCACGATACCGCGGCTCATCACGCAGCGGGAGATGGACCGCCGCATGGACGCCGGTATCGATACCTTCGCGCTCGACATTCCGCCGGATTTCCAGCGCGACCTGCTGGCTCGCAAATCGCCGACCCTCCAGCTCAACATCGATGCGACCCGCATGACGCAGGCCTTTACCGGCGGCGGCTATATCCAATCCATCGTGTCCGGCGAAGTCGACGAATTCCTGAACCGCTATCGGAATTCGCCCACCGTGCCGGTCGACCTGGCGCTCCGCGCGCGATTCAACCCGCAGCTCAACAAGGGCTGGTTCGGCGCCATCAACCAAATCATCGACTCCATCACCATGCTGTCGATAATCCTGACAGGCGCCGCGTTGATCCGCGAGCGCGAACACGGCACCCTCGAACATCTGCTGGTCATGCCGGTCACGCCGTTCGAGATCATGGCGAGCAAGATCTGGTCGATGGGCCTCGTCGTTCTCCTGGCTTCCAGCGTAGCCTTGCTGGTGGTCGTCCAGGGCTTCCTGTCGGTCCCGATCGAGGGGTCGATGATGCTGTTTCTGGCAGGGACGATGCTGCATCTGTTCGCCACGACCTGCATGGGCATCTTCCTGGCGACCATGGCGGGAACCATGCCGCAGTTCGGCCTGCTCCTGATGCTGATACTGATGCCGCTGCAGGCATTGTCAGGGGCCGAGACGCCGCGGGAGAGCATGCCCGAGATCATCCAGGGTATCATGCTGGCAGCGCCCAATACCCATTTCGTGATCCTGGCGCAGTCGGTGCTGTTCCGGGGCGCGGGCCTCGATGTGGTCTGGCCTCAGTTCCTGGCGCTGCTCGGAATCGGAGGGATACTCTTCGTTCTGTCGCTGCGGCGCTTTCGACAGTTTCTCAGGTAATGACGGCGCCGCCTTGTTGGCTCTCGTAGCTGGACGGCGTCGTTCAGACGAACGAGATCGCCTCGGCCACCTCGAGGATGCCCTCCCCATCCAAGGCAGGGCACGGCAGCATGCTTCGCTCAATTGAGCCTGAGCTCCGTGACATGCCGCGGATCCGGCTTCAACTCGCCACGTTCCACGCGCTTGACGATGTCCGTCAGCGCGGCGTTGGCGCTGCAGGTGATCCCGACCTTTTCGCCCTCGCGCACCACGAAACCGTTGAGGAATTCGATCTCGGTGCGGCGGCCTTTCTCCATGTCCTGGCCCATCGATGGACGCTGCCCGGCAGCGGTGTGCTTGCCGTCCTCGAAGCGCTGCTTGTCGCAGGCGCGCATCGCTTCCTCGTCGCCCTCGCCGGCGCGCGCGATGGTCTCGGGCGGCAGATGCAGAATCTCTTCCAGCTGGTAACCGTGCGCCTGCCCGACGCGAATCGCTTCGCTGCCGAGCCGGGTGGAGAAGCGGCGGATCGGCTCGTTGTGCAGCATCTCGCCGCCGGGCAGACCGGTGCAGGCGGACAGCCCGTTACCCATGGCGTTGGCGACCAGTTTCGACCAGCGTTCGCCCCATAGATTGGTGGTCGTCCTGGCGCTGTCGGCAAAGCCTACCAGCCGGCAGACTTCTTCCGCCCTTGGGGTGATGCGGCCATGCACTTCGCCGGCACGAAACACCGTGTGCGCGGCGCCGTGCTTGCCGGCGCCGCGGTGGATGTGGCCGGGCCCGGGCAGGTTGACCGTGATGCTGCTGGCGATGCAGCCGAGCGTTCTGCCCCAACCGACGATGCCGGCGATGGTTTCTTCATTCATGCAATTCTGCAGCGAGACGACATAGCCGTCGGGGGCCAGATACTGCTGAATCAGCATGGTGGCCCAGGCCGTGTCGTAGGACTTCATGCAGATGAAGGCGATGTCGACCGGCGTCTCCCTGGCCAGCTGCTGCGCGTCGGTGACGTGCAGCGCACGCACCGGAACGGTGAATTCCGCGACGTCTTTGGCATGAGTGACGCGCAGGCCGTGCTTTTGCATGTGCTCGACATGCTCGGGCCATGGATCGATGAACGTCACGTCCTCGCCGGCCTGCACCATATGCGCGCCTGCATAGCCGCCGACAGCGCCGGCTCCGATAGTCGCTATCTTCCGGCCCATGCATTCCTCCCGGCATTTCCTTGCCGGAGGCTAGCGCGTCGGCGGGGTTCATCACAAGCGGCGAACGGCGTCGCAGGCCGCACAGCCCGATGGCGTCAGTCCATCGCCCAGTTGCCGATGCCGGCTCGCGTCATGCCGCCACGTCCCACAGCTGCGGCGAACCGCGCAGCAGCACGCTGCGTCCTTTCGCGGTAATGACGGTGCCATCGCCGGTCATGGCCGCGAGCTCGAGCGCGATCAGGTTCGCAGTCAGTCGATCCCCGATACGGTGTTCCGCGGCGGGCAGGCGAAGCGCCTTCAGCGCGTCCCATTGCTCCCGTGTCAGGTCGTAGTCGAATTCCGCGTTCATGGCTGCCTCGATGCGTTGCTTGCGGGCGTGTCTTACGGAGCCAGCGTGAACGGGATGCGACCACAATGAGTCGGGATCTCGATTGAAGCGGCTTTTATGTTTCTGTGGGTTGGAATCGGTCGAAACGGTTGTCACGACAATTTGTAAAACGAATTGTTGCCACACGAATCGATGTTTGAAGTTCTTCATGCAAGGCCGCACCGCGGGCTGGGTGGAAGCTGCCCACGCCCGAGGGACGACACAGCTCGTCATCCTCCGCGAAAGCGGAGGATCCAGTACGCCGCGGCCTCTCGATTCCGTCGCGACCGCCTCTGGAATACTTGGTCGTCCGGTCAAGCCGGACGATGACGACTTGGGGGATGTGGCACGTGCGCGCGCGATGAATATCTGCTGATTCAATCTTCAAACAGCGCGTGTCCGAAAGACACACCTTCGCGATCTCGCGGCGTATTTCGCCCGAGTTTTGCCATCAATTTTCCTTGCCCTCCAGTCAGAGGGCGCGGGGAGGCCGGGCGCCCGATGCGCCCGATAGCCGCGTGTGCAATGGGTAGTGGTAGCGAGCACACGCGTTAATCAGGTCACACCGGAATCACCCGGCACTCCCCGCGCGATGGTTTACGCTTATACGTGCTCTCCTCGGTGAGCCCTGCGCTTTTGCCACCGTCGCCCGCACGCCTTAAGCTTGCGAACTTGACACCAGCCATTGGGGTGTCGGGACCACACGATTTCGCCGTCCGCTTCAGGCGTCCTGGTCAGGAGCGCCATCCGCGTCCACCGCATCCCCGCCCCGCATCGGTGACCTTGCGCAATGCCCCTCTGGATGGGGCGGGATGGCGGGACATATAGCCTGATTTCAATTTCTGGAAAACAGAAATATTTTTGATTCCGGGGCTTGACTCCTGATTCCGATAATCAGAAGTGATTTGCCCGTCGGGTGCAACGATCAACTTTCCGCCACTTCCAGCCGGCTTCAGCTTCGAGTAGGCTTGCAATCATAAGTTACAGGAGGCCGCGCGCAGGCGGAAGGCAGCTTTCGCAAACAAGAATCCGACAAGTCGAGTTGCCGCGGCATGCCGCCGAAATGTTCCAGTATGCATCCGTTCAACAGGAGGCAGTACGATGACAATCAGGCCCGACCCGACCTTCCACGCATCGCCGAAGCTCGCCATGGAGGCGCCGCCCGAAAATTTTGCCTATACCTTGCTGCTCAGCCCGGACTTCTCGAAACCCGACGCGCTCGCGGTGATCGATGTGAAGCCGGGATCTCCGACCTACAGCCGGATCGTCCACACGGTAACGATGCCGAACAAGGGCGACGAGTTTCACCACTTCGGATGGAATGCCTGTTCGTCCTCGCTGTCGCCGCTCTCCGGGCACGCGTTCCTCGAGCGGCGCTATCTCATCATCCCGGGCATCCGGTCGTCGCGGATCTATATCGTCGATACCAGGCCTGATCCGACCCAGGCGAAGATTCACAAGATCATCGAGCCCGAGGAAATCTTCAGGAAGACCGGCTATTCGCGGCCGCACACGATTCACTGTGGTCCTGACGGCATCTATGTCAGCACGCTCGGCGGCGGTGGCAAGGATGGCACCGACGGGCCGCCCGGCGTCTTCATCATGGACTGCGAGAGTTTCGAGGTGCTGGGACGGTGGGAGATCGACCGCGGTCCGCAGACGATGCATTATGACTTCTGGTGGAACCTGCCGCGCGATTACATGGTGACGAGCGAGTGGGCGTTGCCGCCGCAGTTCGAGAACGGGATCGTGCCGGAGGATCTGCTCTCCAACAAGTATGGCCATCGGGTCCACTTCTGGGATCTGCGGGCCCGAAAGAACGTCCAGACCATTGATCTCGGCGCCAATCATCAGATGGCGCTGGAGGTGCGGCCCGCGCACGATCCGGTTCGCGAGCATGGCTTCCTCGGCGTCGTGGTCGACACCACCAACCTCGAAGGCTCGATCTGGACCTGGTGGCGCGAGGGCGGCCGATTCCATATCGAGAAGACGGCGACGATTCCCCCGGAAGCGGCCAGCAAGGAGCAACTGCCGCCGCTGCTGCAGGGGTTCGGCGCGGTGCCGCCGCTGGTCACCGACATCGACCTGTCGATGGATGACAGGTTTCTCTACGTCTCCTGCTGGGGCACCGGCGAGATGCGTCAATACGATGTCAGCGATCCCCGGAAGCCGAAGCTTTCCGGCTCCGTGCACATCGGCGGCATCGTTCGCCGCACGCCGCATCCGAACGGACAGAAATATGCGGGTGGTCCCCAGATGGTGGAGATCAGCCGCGACGGCAAACGGGTGTACTGGACCAACTCGCTCTACTCGACCTGGGATGACCAGTTCTATCCCGAGGGAATGCCGGGCGCCGAGGTCATGGCCAACGCCGGCCCCGATGGGGGCCTCGAACTGGCAAGGGATTATTGGGTTGGTTTCCCCGACGGATACCGGGCGCATCAAATCCGGCTCGACGGCGGCGACTGCTCGACCGATTCGTTCTGCTATCCCTCGGCCTAGTACTCACTATGCAAGATCGGGCGAATCGCTGGCTGCCCATGCTTCGAGACGCTCGCGCCGCTCGCTCCTCCCGAGTGAGCGCGAAGCGCTCATCCGGGCATGAGGCTGTTATGTTGCAGCAGATTAAACCTCATCCTGAGGAGGCCACGAAGTGGCCGTCTCGAAGGATGGGCCGCAATGCCGATTTGTGATTCCAGGTACTGAACGTGAACGCAGCCGACTGGACCGTTGCCGGCCTCTGGCTGGCGGTCATCGCGAGCGGTCTTTATCACGGGGTCAACCCCGGGATGGGGTGGCCGCTCGCGGTTTCGGCGGGACTGATGGAAAAGAGTTCGCGCGCGCTGTTGATGGCGCTGTGGCCGC
>JBDRNF010000221.1:0-5033 GCA_043811435.1 Pseudomonadota bacterium | reverse complement strand
CGCGCAAGGGCGCGTGGGAGGAGGGGAGAAGAGTTAACGCGCGCTGCCCTTTTGCAACTCGGGCAGCCCGGCCATCGCTTGCTGCACTTCTTCCGACCAATCGTCCATTTCCTGCACCTGGCGGATTTCGATGATCTCGTTCTCGGAGGCCGGGCATTTCTTCGCCCAGGCGATCGCCTCCTCGCGCGAGGCCACGTCAATCATCCAGTAGCCGCCGAGCACTTCCTTGGATTCGGCAAACGGGCCGTCGGTCACGACCGGTTTGCCGGTCCGGAAGGAAACCCGCGCGCCCATCGAGGGCGGGTGCAGGCCGTCGAGCGCGATCAGTACGCCGGCGTCCTTGAGGTCTTCATTGTACTTCATCATTGCCCTGACACGCTCGGGGTCGAGCTGGACGTCCGGCGGCGCGGTCTCGTAGCCCAGGGGAATCATCAGCATCATGAATCGCATGGTCGGGTGCTCCTGTCTGAAGCTGTCATTCCGGGGTAGCCGCAGGCTGAACCCGGAATCTCTGGATTACGGGTCCACGCGAAGACGCGTGTCCCGGAATGACGGATGCTATCTACTGCCCACCTGGGCGCGCAGGCGCGTCTCCTGCTCGCGCAGTTCGGGCGTCAGGGCTTCGCCGAAATCCTCGGTATCGAACACCTGGCGCAGTTCGATTTCGGCGCCGGCGTCAAACGGCGCGCGCTTCATCCAGTCGATCGCCTCGTCCAGCGACTTGACCTGAATCAGCCAGAAGCCGCAGACGAGGTCGTTGGTCACCGCAAACGGTCCGTGGCGCACATCCGGCGCCTGGCCGGAATATCTGATCCGGGCACCCTTCGACGTCGGATGCAGGCCCTCGCCCGCCAGCATGACGCCGGCCTTCACCATTTCCTCGTTGAACTTGCCCATCGCGGTGAGCAATTCGGTGCTCGGCATCACGCCGGCCTCGGTGTCCCTGCTCGCCTTCACAATCACCATGCATCGCATCGTCATGCTCCGTTTTATCGATTCATCCGGCCGGTCGGCAGGCCATGCCACTCGAATGTCCGGTTCCGTTGATAAGACGAACCGGATTTTGCGGCACCGACATGTCGGACGAAATTATTTCGGAGGTAATGGCGGACTGGACTGCTTTTATCGCGGGAACATCGCGAAATAGGGTTCAGCTTCCCGCAGCACCCGCGCGTAGGACGGCCGCGCTCTGAGCCGGTCGAAATATGCCGCGACGTTGCGGTGCGTGCCGAACGGCATGACCTCGTTGGCATAGAACAACGCAGGCGCCGCGGCGCAGTCGGCAAGGCTGAAGACATCGCCCATCGCCCACTGCATCGCCGCCATCTCGCGGTCGATCATGCCGTAGGCGACGAGCAGCCGTGCCCTGGCTTCTTCCACCCCTTGCGGATCGCTTTTTCCCGACGGGCGCAACCCGTCGAGGACGATCTTCTGCATCGGTTCATGCACATGGAGATCGTAGAAGCGGTCGCGCAGCCGCGTCTGCCATGCCCGGTCGGCGTCGTCGGGGATGAAACGGATACCGCCGGAATAATGCCGGTCGAGATACTCGATGATGATGCTCGATTCCGGGATGGTTTGATCCCTGGCCTCGTCGCGCAGCACCGGAAACTTGCCGATCGGCCACAGCTTCAGCAGCGCCGCGCGCTCGGTCTCGTTGCCGAGATCGACCAGCTTCGGCGTGAACGGCGTAGCGTTCTCGTACAGCGCAATCAGCGCCTTCTGGCAGTACGATGCCAGCGGATGAAAATGCAGTGTCAGGGACATTTTGGAAAACTCCGCGGGGGATGAACATTGGGACACTCCCAACAGCCTCATGGTGAGGAGCGCGTTCGGCAGCGCTCTTGCGCTGCCGGGCGCGCGTCTCGAACCATCTGGCACACCGCCTGCTGCCATCCTTCGAGACGCCGCGCGAAGCGCGCGCGGCTCCTCAGGATGAGGTCGGTGGGTGTTGCTTGACGAAGAGCCCGTTCGCGTAAGCAGCGCCGAAATAGACGTCGATCGATTTGATCCTGTCGCCTTGGAAGCTGAAGAATTCGGTGTTGCGAAAATTCCTACCGCTCCTGGCGACGCAATTGTAGGTCACAAAGGCCCCGTCGCCCTCGACGAGGATCTTTTCCAACTCATGCCGTTCGATCCAGTCGGCGTTGCGCCAGCACCGCTCGAACCAGGTCGCCTTGTCGATCGCGTCGTCATACGGGCTGGTGAAGCGAAAATCTGCGGTCAGCGCCTCCTCGACCGCCTTGCGGTCACTGGCGAGGTAGGCGGCAAACAGGCCGCGGATGATCTCCGCCCTGGTGCGATCGGACATCGCGCCCTCCGTCATTTCGCCGGTTCATAGCGCAGGATGACGACGCCGGTCGAGTGCGCCCGCGAGTCGATCAGTTTCAGTTTGACGCGCTCGCCCGGCTTGAACAGCGGCGTGCCGCCGCCGAGCATGACCGGACTGACTCCGATGCGAAATTCATCGATCAGGCCGTGCGGTATCAGGCTCGCCGCCAGATCGGCGCTGCCGAACAGAAAAATATCTTTTGCGCTCTCGCGCTTTAGCCGGGCGACCGTGCCTGCTACGTCGTCGCCGAACATCTGCGCGTTGTTCCAGTCCGATCGCGTCAGCGTGCGCGAGAAGACATACTTCGGCGCCGCATTCATGAAGCTGGCGATCTCGCCTGACTCGCCTGACGCGGTCGGCCAGTAGTTCGCCATCAGTTCATACGTGACGCGGCCGAACATCAGCCCGCCGGCGGCGTTGAGCTGTTCGGTCGAAAGCTGCTCGAGTTCCTTGCCCCAGACATCCTCATGCCAGGAGATATCGCGGTTCGGCCCTTCGACCATGCCGTCCAGCGTCATCAGGTTCCACATGATCAGCCTGGCCATATCGCCTCCTTAACCGCTTTTGTTTTGCAACTGGTTGTACCTTGATGTAACCGGTGCAATAATGCAAGCGGTTTTTTCGTGGCATTCCCGCCGCACCTTCCGGACCGCACCATGACCGAGCAAAAACGCTCCGGCTGCCCGATCAACCTCACGCTCGAGGTGGTCGGCGACAAATGGAGCCTGCTGATCGTCCGCGACATGATGTTCGGCAACCGGCGGCATTTTCGCGAGCTGCTGACCAAATCGGAGGAAGGCATTTCCTCCAACATCCTCGCCGACCGGCTCAAGACGCTGCTCGACCAGGGCATTGTCACCTGGGCCGACGACCCCAGCCACAAGCAGAAGGGAATCTACTCGCTGTCGGAGCAAGGCATCGAACTGCTGCCGGTGCTGGCGCAGATGGCGGGCTGGGGATTCAAATATCTCGACGTGACCGAAGAACTCGGCATCCGCGCCAAACTGCTCAGCGAGGGCGGCCCGAAAATGTGGGCGGAGTTCATGGACGAGTTGCGCGAGATTCATCTCGGCATGAAGCGGAAGCGCAGGGCGGGACCGGGTGTCGGCGAACGGTTGCAGGCGGCGTATGAGAAGGTCGTGGCGCGGAAGGCGAAGCGAACGCAGGGACCGTAGGGTGGGCAAAAGGCGCGCTCTTCCGCGCCGTGCCCACCATCTATCCCGCGCGTTGCCGTGAATGGTGGGCACGCTTTCACCTTCGCTCTTCGAGCTCCGGCGAAAGCTTTGCCCACCCTACGGCACCACCACCATCGCTTTCACATCGCTTTCCACCGCCGCACCGTCTCCTTTTCGCCTTCCACATTCGCCTCGAAGAACGGCGCGGCCAGTACGGCGTGGATGTGCAGCGTGATGGTGCCGGAGTTGCGAAAGCCGTGCATGCGGTTGGCCGGCACGATGAGCGACTGGCCGGAATAGACGGTCAGCCGCTGCTCGCCCATCCACATCTCGGCTTCGCCCTCGCGCACCGTCAGCACTTCCTCGACCGGATGCGAATGGGTCGGCGCGCCGGCGCCCGGCGCGATCCACTGTTCGAACACGCATAGTTGGGCAGCGCCGCTGCTGGCCGAGACCAGCATGCGGGTCTCGACGCCGAGCCGCCATGGTTCGGGCGTCATGTCCCTGACGTCGATGACGATCATTGGCTGGCCCTTTCGCTTGCCGCTGGCCTTCGCTGATCCTAGGCAACGTGCCCCGGACGCAACGCAGCATGCAAGGGACATGGCTGGCGGCATGGGTTATAGAGGCGCCAAATTCATCTTGAGGCGAAGTGGAACACCGATGGCCCCTGCCCCGCAAAAAGTCGCACTGGTAACCGGCGCCGCCCGCGGCATCGGGCTCGCGGTGACCAAACGGTTTCTCGCCGAGGGCTGGCGCGTGGCGCTGCTCGACATCGAGGGCGCCCTGCTGGCCGGCGCGGTCGCAGGCCTGAAAAATCCTGACGCGACGATGGCGCTGCCTTGCGACGTCTCCGATTCCGGCGCGGTGGCGGACGCGGTCGCGAAGGTCGGCGCGCGGTTCGGCCGGCTCGACGCGCTGGTCAACAATGCCGGCATCGCGGTGTTCGCACCGCTGCTGGAGACGTCGGATGCGGACTGGAAACGGGTGCTGGAGATCAACCTGACCGGGCCGTTCCTGTGCACCAAGGCGGCGGTGCCGCTGATGCGCGAATTCGGCGGCGGCGCGGTGGTCAACATCACCTCGATCTCGGCGGTGCGCGCTTCGACGCTGCGCTCGGCTTACGGCACCAGCAAGGCCGGGCTGGCGCATCTGACCAAACAGCTCGCGGTCGAACTGGCCTCGCTCGGCATTCGCGTCAACGGCGTGGCGCCGGGTCCGGTCGAGACCGCGATGGCGAAGCAGGTGCACACCCCGGAGATCCGCGCCGACTATCACGACGCCATCCCGCTCAACCGCTACGGCCTCGAGGAGGAACTGGCGGAGGCGGTATTCTTCCTGTGCAGCGACCGCGCCAGCTACATCACCGGCCAGATCCTCGCGGTCGACGGCGGTTTCGACGCCGCCGGCATCGGCCTGCCGACGCTGCGCGGCCAGCGCAGGAACGGGTAGGTTCTCTCCACGTCGTCCCTGCGAACGCAGGGACCCATACCGCGTGATCTATCGAGAGGGCACAGGCGTTAGAC
>JBDRNF010000220.1:0-7136 GCA_043811435.1 Pseudomonadota bacterium | reverse complement strand
CTGCTCCAATTTCTGTCCCAGTTCATGCAGATTCCGAGCGGCGGACTCTGCCTGCCTGGTTCCGGCCACGTTCTGTAAACTCGCTTGCTTGATGTTCTCCATCGCCAGCGCTACCTGGTCCATGCCCACCATCTGCTGCTGACTCGATGCCGCAATCTGGGTGGCCGCCTGCGCGGCCTCACTGATGCTCTCAGCCAGTTGGCGGATGGCATCATTCGCCTCTGACGATTGCTTAACGCCGGCCTCCACCGCCTTGTGGCCCTGCTCGGTAGCGAGCACTGCCGCGCTGGTGGCCTTCTGAATGTCGCCCAGGATCGCGCGCACCTGCGAGGTTGCCTGCTTGGATTGCTCGGCCAGGCTCTTCACTTCCTGAGCCACCACGGTGAAGCCCTTGCCCTGTTCGCCGGCCTTGGTTGCCTCGATCGCGGCATTCACCGCAAGCACATTCGACTGCTCGGCCAGGTCGTTAACGGTGGCAATGATCTCGCCGATGGCTTGGCTTTGTTCGGAAAGACGCATGATGCTCTCGGCAATGGACTCCATCTGCTCCTGGATGCGGTGCATGCCGGCAATCGCGTCTTCCACCGACTTGCGCCCTGACTGCGACACCTGTGAAACCTTCTGTGCGCTATCGGATACGTGGCGCGCCTTTTGGCTCGCCACCTGAGCTGTCTGCTTCACTTCCTCGACCGTGGCCGTGGTCTCGCTCACCGCCGTTGCTGTCTCGGTAGCACCCGAGGCCACCTGGGTGGTGGTGGCGAGAATCTCGCTGGAGGATGAGGCAATTACGCCGATTCCCTCGTGGAGATCGCGGGTCGTCTGCCGGAGTGTCGTAAGCATTTCGCGGAATGCCCGCACCAGGTCACCGACCTCGTCGCCACGGCTGTCGTTCGGCACGCTGACGGTGAGATCGCCGGTGGCAATCTGACCAGCCAGGCTCGACACGGCCCGAAGCGGGACGGCGATGACCCGGGCGAGGAGAAAAACCATCGCTAGCCCCAGAAGCATGGCGATACTGCCGATTATCATGAACAGGCGGACCGATTGCTCTGCGTTGCGCGTGGATTCCTCCACCGCCTTGCGCGCCTTCTCCAGCGATTCGTCGCCAAGTTCGATAGCGATCGTACGGATGCGTAAATACCGCTCCTGCTGGGGCCCCAGCAGGAGCGCCCGTGCCTGCTCGACTTTCCCGGCGGAGATAAGGGGCATGAGTTCATTGTCCCGTGTCCGCTCAAAGCTATCGTTGATGGTCGAGAGTTCCCTGATCCGCCCGGCCATGCGCGGATCGTCGCCATTACGCTCCAACAGCCGCCTGATTTCAGCAGCGATTTCTTCACTGCGGGTATTGGTCTTCTGGGCCCAGACATCCCGCTCGGCTGGCGTTGGTGCAATCATGATGCTGAGGGCGGCTGCGCGGGCGCCATTTTCGTCCGACCGCAGGTTAAGCAGGTCTATCGCATTGGCAAACTCCCGCTGGTAAAGGCGCTGTTGTGATGCCTGGATCGAGGCAATGCCCCAGTAGGCCGCTGCAATCACCGTCGCGAGAAACGCAAACATCAGCCCGAAGCCGAGAAAGAGTTTGTTGCGCGTAGCTAGATTCAAGAACCATTTCATGTTCGTCTTCCTTAGGTTGAATATCCAGGCACCTGTTCCTGCACGACGATCCGCTCGTCGGCAAGCAGCCTTGCGGCATCGAGAATCACGGTGCGGTCGGCGGTCACACCCTTGAGGTACTCCTCGCGTATGCCAGTAAGGGTTGGCAGCGATGGCTGAATGCCGGACACGCGGAGGGTGTGCACGTCGACGATCGCGTCGGCCAGGATGCCGAAACGCATGCTGTCGGACTCGAGGACGATGACCTTATTGAGATCGGTCAGCCCCTTCTCAGGCAGATCGAAGAATTTCTTGATGTCGATGACCGACAGGATCTCGCCGTGCAGGTTGACGATGCCGAGCACGAATGCCGGCACGCAGGGCAAAGGCGTCAGTTGCTCCAGAGGGTAGACGTCGCGAACGTGCTGCGATTCGACCGCGTAGCGCTCGTGGGCGAGGACGAATTCCACCACCTCGATTCGGTCGTCGTCGATCCCTGTTGGCTCGATCTTGCGGCCGAGCGCCTGAGCGCGCGCCTTTAGGATACGTCTGGTCTCTTCCGGATCCGGGGACGCAGCATCCTTGAACAGGGCACGCGCGCTTTCCAGGCGCTGCCGGACTTCATGCCAATTGATCCGCATTGGTGTTCCGGCGGCAGATGATGATGCCTTGTTCATGCGACGTTTTCCTTTCTTGTTGTCGATGGCCTGCAACGATTACGGGGCGGCGGCACGTCGCGGCATATTGGAACGCATCGAATCGATGATTTCCGAGAGCCGGCCTGCGGTCAGGCCATCCGATTCGGGAAGGATCTCGTCCGCTGCATGGCATCCAAGCGAGGCCATGGCATTGTCGAAGTGGCGCTGCGCTTCGCATTGTCGGCCCTGGGACTGGCGCAGATTGCCGAGCGCGTAGTGGGCGAGTACGAAATCGGGGTCGAGGTAGAGTGCGCGCGCGAGAGATAGCGCGGCGTCGTCGCGTCGTCCTTGCTCCTGCTGGATGGTGGACAGCAGATAATGGTGGGCCGGATTGAGTTTGTCGGTCGCGATCGCCTTGCGGCACCATGCGTCCGCTTCGCTCAGCCGCCCCTGATTGGCGCAGTCGCGCGCCGCCCGGCTCGCTTGATCCGGTTCCACAGGTGGCGCGCTGCGGTCGCAGGTATCGGCGGCTCGCGCGGGCTCCGGGTATGCGTCCGCCGGCGAAGCGGTCTCATCCGGCAAGCGCCAAGGCAGCTGCATGGAATCCACAGCCGGAACAGCCAACTGGCTGGCGAAGCATGAGGCATCCGCGCGGGCATCCTTGCGGTAGAGCGTCGCACCGTCGAACTCGACCGTAGTGAAGCTTGAAAACAGGGTGGTCGACGTCTCGGCGGGGCTTACGATGAGCCAGCCGCCATCGACGAGCGCGCGATAGAGATTGTCGATGACCGAGCGGGCCCGCTCGACACTGAAGTACATCAGCACGTTCCGGCAGAAGATGACGTCCATGGCATTGGTGTTGTTGGTGAGCGACGGATAAATGTCGTCTGCCAGATTGAGATACGAGAATGTCGCGCGCTTGCGTATCTGCTCGTCAATTTTGAAACGGCCGTCCCTGAGGGAGCGGAAGTAGCGATCCCTAATCCAGCCCGGTGTACTGCGAAACGACCACTCGCCGTATTCCCCTTCGGCGGCCTTACGCAAGTACGCTGGATTGATATCCGTCGCCAGGAGCCTGATATTCCATGTGTTGGCGTCCGGAATCAGACGATCGAGCAGCATGGCGATCGAGTAGGGTTCCTCGCCCGTGCAGCAGCCGGCGCTCCATATACGCAGCCGCCGCTCGGCACCTTCGCGAGCGCGCAGCAATGCCGGGAGGATATGCTGCTCGAGCACGTCGAAGCTCCGTTTTTCGCGGAAGAAATAGGTTTCCCCTACGGTGAGAAAACTGGCGAGTATTTCGATCTCGCGATGCGTGAGCGGCGCGGACAGGAGCCGGTGCGCGCACGATTCCGCATCCGGCATGCCGAAGGCGGATGCGGCGGCGGCAATGCCTCGTTCAAGATCGCCCCTCCGGTCCGCCGGGAAATGCAAGCCGATGCGTGCGGCGAGCATGTTGTTGAGGCGGGCGAGGAGGGGAGAAGGCAGCGTCGGTTGCATGCTATATCTCTGTGCGCATTGCCATGGCGCGATCAAGAGACACGGCTTCCTCCAGCGATAGAAACCGGTCCAGGTTATGGATGAGAACGAGGCCGTCGCCGAGCTTCACAACGCCCTCGATGTACTCGAGGCCGGGAAGAATGGTTTCGGCGTCGACGATATCCGGCTCGGCGTATTCGGATATTCCGTCGACCGTGTCCGTCACGAGCGCCACCGATCTTCGAGCGGTGTGTGCGATGACGAGCTGGTCGGTTAGGGCAATTTCCCGCTCAGGCAGGCGAAAGCGCCTACGCATGTTGATGGCCGGGATGATGCGTCCCGCAAGGTTGACTACACCGAGAACGATCTCCGGCGCACCGGGAAGCGGAGTGAGATAGACGGCACGGACAACGCGCTCGACGAAGGACAGGGGGAGCGCAACGCGCAACTCATCAAAATAAAGGATAGCGTATTCTGCCATGCGATCATCCAAACCCTATATGAATCTTGGCCAATGGATCTGTAATGGTCTCCGCAAAGAGAGCTATCTGCAGCGAGCCGATTTCTGCGATTGGCGCGTTCGGCTCTGCTGAATACCAACTTATATGTATGTATATATAGCAGAAGCTTTCTGCGCTATCCACATGTATTTCTAGGGGATTTGTCAGAAACCGGGAGGAGGGGCACACAGGAGTCCGGAGGGCGGCGGGGTGAGCCAGTGAATCCACCCAGCATTGCGGCATAAGCTGCGGCTTGGAACAGATTCTGCTTTAGCCTCAGCGAGGCTCGTTGCTTATAGCGTTTGTGACAAAGTCTTTATCGTTTAATACGTAATATTTTGCATGGCTCCCATCTCTTTCAGATTGAGCATGCTGAAATTCAATCTTGGCACTTTGATTCCGTACCGCGCTGGGGATGTTCCATTTATTAACAGCGGCGTGAAAGGCAGGTCCTTGCCCGATCTACGCCAGCATATTTCCAGGAGGTCATCGATTCGTGGAGGTCGGGCAGCATCTTGTCGAGGCCGCCCGGGACGGGGTGTAGGTCTAGAGGCCCCGTTGTCGTCGTGTTTCAGTCAGACGCGCAGTTCGTCGACTTCGTATACCGTTTCGTGCACCAGATCGGTCAGTTGATTGAGGTCTTGGGCTCTTCTCAAGCTCGCGTGCAATCAGGACAAAATGTTTGGAAGTCTCCAACTGCGAAGGCATGATGGAAATTCACATCACCTGCCGCTCGACACGCTAGGCACCATGCTCTCGATCCTGGACGGATCGGCGGTCTGCGCCGGCATCGCCTAGCTGCCCAAGCACACCGTCAGCGATCTGCTTGTCAACACACCATCGGGACTATGCCTTTGGTGCGCTGGGGGTGTCAGTGCGATCGGGCTGGCTGCGGGGGGGGCAATGCGCGCGGCTCGGTTGAATCCGGTGGATGCACTAAGAACGAAATGACATCGGTATTCGAATTGCGCATAGCAGGACGTTGCACTAGGGTTCAGGTACCTTTCGAAGGAGAGCAAATGGCCACAAATCTGCAACACCGGCTTTTCCGATCTCCGGCGCAGCTCTTGGCCATTGTAGTGCTTGCGATTTTCGCTATTGAAGTGCTGCTCATGTTTGTACGGGGGCAATTGCCGCGTTTACCCAACCATCGGGGCGAGATTGTGGATGTGATTTTGCTCATCCTGCTGCTGCCGATCCTGTATGCATTTCTGTTTTATCCCCTGAGCCTATACGCTGCCGCACTGAGGCGGTCAGAAGAAGTGCTCGAACAACAACGCGATCGTCTGGAGGAAATGGCGCGGAACCACACTGCCGAGCTCGACGAGCGAACCCAGGAGTTTGCGGACCGGGAAGTGCATTTCCGCGCGGTCGTGGAAGGCGCCTCCGAGAGCATCCTGACGCTGGACAGGGAAGGTCATATCGCGCGGTTCAATGCAGCGGTACAGAAAATGTTCGGCTACGGGCCAAACGACCTGACCGGCATGCCTCTCGCCAAACTACTGACGGCGGACAGCGCCAACCGCTGCATCAAACCCGATGGCTCACTCTACCCGGTTTCCGGTCTCTCGCTGGAGGCGCAAAACAAAACCGGCGAAACCCTCCCGGTTCTGCTCTCGCTCAGCACATTCGATTATAAGGAAACCCAATACTTCACGGCGACCATCCGCGACATCAGCGAGCGTGTGATGTTCGAGAAGCATCTGGCGCAACTGGCCTATTACGATTCTCTGACCGGCCTGCCGAACCGTCGCCTGTTCCATGACCGGCTCAGCCAGGCCATGAAGCGCGCTGAGCGGAACGAGAAGATGGTGGGAATCATGTTTCTGGATCTGGATCATTTCAAGGATATCAACGACACGCTCGGCCACCTCTTTGGCGACCGGCTGTTGCAGGAGGTGACCCAACGCCTGCAGCAGCAGATTCGCAAGGAAGACACGGTGGCCCGGCTGGGGGGCGACGAATTTACGATCATCCTGGAAAGCATTAGCAACATCGTGGATGCCGAAGGCGTCGCCAAAAAAATCCTGCATGTGCTCAGGCAACCTTTCCAGTTGGGCACGCAGGAAGTTTATGTGACCTCCAGCATCGGCATCACGCTGTATCCAATGGACGACAGCGATATCGAAAAACTGATTATGAACGCCGACGCTGCCATGTTTCAGGCGAAATCGCACGGCCGAAACACCTATGAACTCTATACGGCCAAGATACTCTCCGGGGCGGCGGAACGGCTCGCACTGGAAACAGCGTTCCGCAAGGCGGTGGGGGCCGAGGATTTTCTACTGCAATACCAGCCTGAATTCACGTTGCACTATCAACCCGAGATTGACCGTTACTCAGGAGAAGTTGTCGGCGCCGAAGCCCTCATACGCTGGCAGCATCCGGAATTAGGCTTGCTCAGTCCGGGGTATTTTATTGCCTTGGCCGAGGAGACCGGCTTGATCGTCCGGCTCGGCGAATGGGTACTGCGCACCGCGTGCAAACAGGCCGTTGCATGGCGAAAAGCCGGTTTCCCCGCATTCCATGTGGCGGTCAACGTATCGGCCTTGCAATTCAAGAGCCCCGATATCGTGCAACAAATCCGAAAAGTCCTGGAAGACACCGGTCTCGAGGCACGTTACCTGGAACTGGAACTCACGGAAAGCATGATCTTCGACAAAACCGATGAGCTTGTCGCCATCTTGCGCGAGCTCAAGATGATGGGCATCACATTATCCATCGACGATTTCGGAACGGGCCATTCCTCGCTGTCGAACCTGCAATTGCTACCGGTGGACAAAGTGAAGATCGACCAGTCATTCGTCCACAATATCACCACCAGCGAGCAAGATGCCGCCATCGTGGTGGGAATTATCGAGATGGCCCACAAACTTGGCTTGAAGGTCGTTGCCGAAGGGGTGGAAACCGAAGAGCAGTTGGCCTA
>JBDRNF010000219.1:0-2181 GCA_043811435.1 Pseudomonadota bacterium | reverse complement strand
ATCAACATCCGCACCGCGGACCGTGTGCTGTTCCATGCCGCCCTGCCCGGCTCGTCACCGGACAATGACGAATGGGCGCGCCGCAAGAGCAATGTGGCGCTGCGCTTCCACAAGTCATCCATGCGGGTGGGCGAAAACTATCGGCTGAAGGGCCGCGAAATCTGCGCCGAACTGGGGCTGGATCCGATCGACTATGCCAGCCACGGCGGCAGTTTTCCGGTGCGCGTCGCCGGCACCGGCGTGGTTGCCGCCATCACCGTCTCGGGCCTCGCCTCCGAGGATGACCACGGACTGATCGTCAGGGTGCTCGAGGACTACCTGGCGGAGGAACAATAGCCTGAGGTCAGTTGCCGGCTCCTCAGAGCGCGGTCGACAGGTAAAGGCTGAGCCGGGTCAGGTGATCGTCCTCGCTTTCGAAGACCAGCACGCAAGGCAGCGAGAACCGCGCGCCCTTGCCCGAGCCAGCAGCACCCTTGCGATCGCTGCCGTCGATCGTGCCGTCATAGCCGCCGCGAAGCCCGGCCTCGTCTGCCATGACGACGCCATTGGCAAACCGCGCGTCGTGACGCAGCAGATAAGCAGAGAGCGTGTCGCGGATCGAGGCGAAGCCGATCACCCGCTGGCCATCCGGCATGTCGAGCACCGCCTCGGCATCGAACAGCGATTGGAGGGCTGCAAAGTCACGCTGGTTGAGCGCCTGGATCGCCAGTGACATCTGTTGTCGGATCGGCATGAAAACATCCTCTGGTGAATTGTTCTCAGGCATCTAAAGCGTGTCGCACTTATTCCGCCTCATATCCTGCGGCCTTGAAGAAGTTTCGGCATTCTGCGACTGAGAAAAGGCTGATGATATCGCCGAGCGCTTGTGTGATCGCATCGAAGCTGCGGGCGGCGCGCTTTCTGAGGAGCGCCTTGAGTTTCGAGAACGCCATTTCGATCGGGTTGAGGTCTGGCGAGTAGGGCGGCAGAAAGAGCAGCCAAGCCCCTTTGGCTTTGACCAGTTGCTCCGCCCTCTCGCTTTTGTGGAAGCCGACATTGTCGAGGATGACGACATCGCCTGACGATAGGGTCGGCGCGAGTTGGGTCTCTATCCAGGTCTCGAAGATACGACTGTTCATCGGCGCGTCGACGATGAAGGGAGCGGTGAGGCCATGGCACCGCAGTCCGGCGATGAATGTCTGCGTCTTCCATTTGCCGAAGGGGGAATAGGCGACAAACCGCTCACCCTTCCTCGACCATCCGGTGCGCTTGGTCAGGCGCGTGTTCGTCGATGTCTCATCGACGAAGATGAGCCGCGCCAATGCCTTGTTGAAGAACCGGGTTCGACGATTGATCCAAAGCTCACGCGCCTTGGCGATCTCCGGCCTGCGTTGCTCGCTTGCCCTGAGGCTTTTTTTTATTGCTGAGCCCCAGCCGGTGTAGAAACCGACCGACCGTCGCACGATGGACCGCGACCCCGCGTCCGCAAAGCTCGAGGCGCAACTCGTCCAACGTCACCTCGCCATGGCCAGCCACACGCTCGCTGATCCAGGCGCCATAGGCCGCAAGCTTACTGCCGGGCGGATGACCCTGCCGGGCCGGCGCCAGTGAGCCGGTCGATCGATGCAGGATCATCATGTTGTTGACGAACCGGGGTGACACCCGGAAATGCCGGGCAGCTTCCCGGTTGCTGTTGCCTTCCTCCACAAACGCAACGACACGCGCACGCAACTCGATCGGATGCGGCTTGCCCATGGTGGTTCTCCTTCCATGGACAAAGTGAATCACAATTCGAGCAAATGCGGAACCCTGAATCACGTTAGCTGCGATATGCTCTAGGCGCCGGTGCCGCCCGCCCTTGTCACTTCACCGGCGTGATCGAGGCGATGACCGCGACGAAATCGTTGAGATGCTTCTCCTGCTCGCCCTTCGTTCCCCAATAGGTCATCAGCAGGAGCTTTCCGGGCCTCGGCGACAGGAGCGTGACGCCGACCGAGACAGGGCCGTCCTCGTCCTCCCCTTCCCAGTCGATGGTCGAGACATCCATGCCGTTCAGCTTGTTGTCGGCTTCGGTCTGGGTGGCCGGATCGACCTTCACGCCGTTCTCCTCATGAAAGGCAAAGATGTCGTCGATGATCTTGTCGGTGGTCCGCTCGTCCGCCACCTCGATCGACAGATAGACCGCATCGTCCGGCGAGACGG
>JBDRNF010000218.1:0-36542 GCA_043811435.1 Pseudomonadota bacterium | reverse complement strand
ACGACGATAGGTAAGAGAAAGAACCCCTGACATGTCCAACCCTCACGGTCCGCTTCGCATCGGCATCGGCGGCCCCGTCGGCTCCGGCAAGACCGCGCTGATGGATCTGCTCTGCAAGGCGATGCGCGAGCGCTACGACATCGCCGCGATCACCAACGACATCTACACCAAATGGGACGCCGAATTCCTGGTGCGCTCGGGGTCGCTGAGTCAGGACCGCATCGCCGGCGTCGAGACCGGCGGCTGTCCGCATACCGCGATCCGCGAGGACGCCTCGATGAACCTCGCCGCGGTCGCCGACATGCGCGCGAAATTTCCCGGACTCGATCTGGTGCTGATCGAATCCGGCGGCGACAATCTCGCCGCCACCTTCTCGCCGGAACTCGCCGATCTCACGATCTATGTCATCGACGTCGCCGCGGGCGACAAGATCCCCTCCAAGGGCGGCCCCGGCATCACGCGGTCGGACCTGCTGGTCATCAACAAGATCGATCTCGCGCCCTATGTCGGCGCGTCGCTGGAAAAGATGGACACCGACGCGCGGCGGATGCGGGGCGAGCGGCCCTTCGTCATGACCAACCTGAAGAAGAGCGAAGGCCTCGACCGCATCATCGGCTTCATCGAGGCCAAGGGCGGTCTCAGCCCGGCAGCGCCGGCCAAAGCGAGCTGAATGAATTTTCCGTCCTCTTTCACCTCGCCCCGCTTGCGGGGAGAGGTCGGATCACATCGCAGATGTGATCCGGGTGAGGGGGATTCTCGACAGACTCGGACTCGCGGATGGTCCCCCTCACCCGGAGACTTCGCTGCGCTCCGTCTTCTTTCACCTCGCCCCGCAAGCGGGGCGAGGTGAGCCAGAACGTCAGCACCGGTTCAGCACCAATGCCCTCTGGTTGACGGTTCGGGCGCGAGCATCTGGAAAAACCTCAGGCCTCGCCGGAACAAAATCGCGTCGCCGCGATTAGCACTCTCTGGCCCCGACAGAAAACACTGTCGGCAAGCCATGTCTGGTCCCGCGTCACCAACCGCAGTTGCGTACCGATGATCCCTCCTTCATTATATGAGTCGGCTGGCTTTCATCCTGTTTCGGATTTTCGCCGCACCGGCGGATATCAAATGCTTGATCTGTTTTCTTCGCCCACGCCTCATCGTTGAGTAAGCGAGTGGTCCGGCTCGGTTTCATCATCGGTTTTATAGCACTGATCGGAGTTCTGTTCTCCGGGCTTGCGGCCTATCGTGTCCACGATCAGGAGCTGACGCTGGAGCGAATCGCGATCGCGCGCGCGATCGACGTTCACGCCAGCCTGGTTCAGGACCGGCTGATCGAGCGCGAGCTGCTCGCCCGCGTCGCCGCCGGTCTGTTCCGCGCACCCAGCGTGATCAAGGCCGACATGCTGCAGCCGCTGCGGTCCTCGATCTATACCTTCAAGGCCGATTTCGTCGTCGCCAGCTGGATCGCACGGCTTCGCCCGAGCGAACTGCCCGAGGCGCAGACGGAACTCGCGGGCGCCGGATTTTCCAATCCGGCGATTCGCGGATTCGATGACAAGCCGCTGGACACGACGGCGCTCGACCGGCCGGTGGACGTGGTGATGGACGTCGAGCCCCGCACCGCCGAGACCCGGATTTTTCCCGGGCGTAGCCTGAACCGGGATCCGGTGCTGGGACCGATGCTGGCGCGGGCGATGGCCGAGGGCAAGCCGGTGGCGTCCGATCCGCTGACGCTGCTGCACCCCGGCGGTCCGGTCGGCATCGTGCTGGCGGCGCCCGTGCTGCAGGAGGGCAACGCGACGCCCGCGGGCTTCGTGACCTTTTCCTATGAGCTGGCGCCGCTGATGCTGGCGAATGACGATCTGTCGCTGTTCTCGGTGGTGCTGAGGGACCCGCGCCACGCCGACCAGGAGCTGGTCGCCCTCAACCGGGATAACATCACCTCGCGGCTGGTCGGAGCGGAGTCGGCCGCGCCGTCGATGGTCAGGAAGATCGGCTTCGGCGGCCGCGACTGGTCGCTCGCCTATTACGCCAAGAACAATGCGGTGATGCGCGCGCGGCAGACCGCCGCCATCGTCGCCGCGATCGGCCTCGCGCTGACCGGCATCGTCTGCGGGCTGTTCGGCTATGTCGCCTACAACAATCTGCGGCTCAGCCGCGAGATCCAGGTGCGGATCGGCTTCGAGCGCCGGCTGACCGCCGTGATCGACGAACTCAATCACCGCGTGAAGAACATTCTGGCGGTGATCCAGTCGATCGTGACGCGCACGCTGCGCCATGGCTCCGACATCGACGTCGCCCGCGAGCTTTTGATCGGCCGTATCCACGCCATGTCGAACGTGGTCTCGCTTTTGTCCGAAAGCCAGTGGCAGGGCGTGAAGCTGAAGGGGTTGTTCGAGGCGCGGGCGATCCCCCATACCGAGCGCATCGCGGTCTCCGGTCCCGATATCGTGGTCAGCGCGCGCGCCGCCCAGAGCCTGTCGCTGCTGTTCTTCGAACTGGCGTCGCATTCCGATGAGGGGCTGTCGCTGGTCGGCAAGCATCCGCACATCGTCGCGCATTGGGAAGTGACCGGCGAAGAGCCCGAGGCCGTCTTCAATTTTCGCTGGGAGGAGTTCAACACCAGCGAGGCGACCCGCCGCGCCGACAGCGATTTCGGCCTGATCCTGCTCGACCGCGTCGCGCCGGAGGCGCTGGGCGGCACCTCCAAGCGGTTCTTCACCGATGTCAGCTACGTCTACGAACTGACGGCGCCGATGGAGACCGTCGTCGACATGACCGAGCGCGACCGCACCGAACAATTGTCGGCGCCGGTCAAGCGGGGGCGGTAGCACAACAAAGAATCCGTAGGGTGGGCAAAGGCGCGTACTTCGCGCCGTGCCCACCATCTATCATCGCGCGAGCTGAGCAATGGTGGGCACGGCGCAAGGGCGCCTTTGCCCACCCTACGATCGAACGCTCTGATGCCGTCACAACAAGACTGTCGTCGCCCGGCTCGACCGGGCGATCCAGTACGCCGCGGCTTCTCGGTTCTATATCGCTGGCGTCTCTGGAATACTGGGTCGCCCGATCAAGTCGGGCGATGACAGCGGTGTGGTTTTCCCGGTAGTGCGACTCCGTTCGCATCTAAAAAAGGCGGCCCACCGGGCCGCCTTTTCGCGATCGTATTGAACCGCCATCAACCCCCGCTGCCGCCGATCACGGCGCGGACGGTGTCGTCGGGGCCGAAATCGTCGGCGCCGTCGACATAGAGCAGCGCGCTCAGTTTCGACCGCGCGCGGTTGACGCGGCTCTTGATGGTGCCGACCGCGCAGCCGCAGATGGCCGCGGCGTCCTCATAGGAGAAGCCGGAGGCGCCGACCAGGATCAGCGCCTCGCGCTGGTCCTGCGGAAGCTTGTCGAGCGCCACGCGAAATTCCTCGAATTCCAGATGCGCGCTTTGCGCCGGCTGGGTTTTCAGGGTCTTGGCATAATTGCCGTCGGCGTCCTCCACCTCCCGCCGCCGCTTGCGATAATCCGAGCGGAACAGGTTGCGCAGGATCGTGAACAGCCAGGCCGGCAGGTTCGAGCCGGGCTGGAACGAGTCGATGTTGGCGAGCGCGCGCAGCAGCGTCTCCTGCACGAGGTCGTCGGCGCGGTCGCCATTGCCGCTGAGCGAGATCGCAAACGCGCGCAGGGATGGGACCGACGCAAGAATGTCGTCGCGAAGTGAGTCTGTGAGAGGCATTAGTCCCTCCCGTCGTGTTTGGCGGGATCACCGGTGGGCCCTGGTGCATCGAGTTTCTTGATCAGCTCGGCGAAGCGGTCCGGCACCCCCTGCCGCACGACGTCGTCATACATGGCCCTGAGCTGGTGCCCGATTCTCGACTGTATCTCGGTGTTGAGCCGGCCCGGCTTTCCCGGAGTGGCCACCTTGCTGGCTTGAGACTTTACATCTTTCATGACCTGTTCCACGCTTCCCCGAGAGTTAAGTCCCTGCAGTTTCAAGAAATTATCCTTGATTTCCGAGGCCTGTGCAGTCGTTCCAACGGGGCTAATTCCAACTGCGGCGGAAAGTTCCCGGCAGCGGCGGAACTTTTTGCAGGCTGGGACGTAATCCCGCACACTGGGGAACCGGGTCACCCCAAGGTCACCCTCAAGGGATGCTTTGGCCCAAGAGCAGGATATATGGAGTGGGGATGTCGCGATCACAGCTTGTTGCTGAACATTTGCCGTTGTTGCGGCGCTACGCCCGGGCTCTGACGGGAAATCAGGCCTCCGGCGACGCCTATGTCGGGGCCATGCTGGAAGCCCTGCTGCAGGATCCGGCCTTGCTCGACGAGCAGCACGGCCCGCGCGCCGGCCTGTTCCGGCTGTTCACGAAGATCTGGAATTCGGTTGCGCTCAACGACGATTCCGATGTCGCGACCCTGCCGATGCCGTCGGAGCGGCGGCTGTCGAACATCACGCCGCTGCCGCGGCAGGCCTTCCTGCTGTTGTCGCTGGAAGGCTTTTCCGAAGAGGAAGTGGCCTGGATTCTCGGCATCGATGTCGGCGAGACCCGCAAGCTGGCCGACGCCGCCGGCCGAGAAATGGCCGCCGAGATCGCCACCGACGTGCTGATCATCGAGGACGAGACCTTCATCGCGATGGATCTCGAGAGCCTGGTGAAGAATCTCGGTCACAACGTGATCGGCGTCGCCCGCACCCACGCCGACGCCATCGCGCTGGCCAAGAACCGCAAGCCGGGCCTGATCCTCGCCGACATCCAGCTCGCCGACGGCTCTTCCGGCCTCGACGCCGTCAACGAACTGCTGAAGGTGTTCGAGGTGCCGGTGGTATTCATCACCGCCTATCCCGAACGCTTCCTGACCGGCGAGCGCCCCGAGCCGGCGTTCCTGATCTCAAAACCGTTCCAGCCCGCGATGGTCTCCGCGGTCGCCAGCCAGGCCCTGTTCTTCCAGCGCAACTCGCGCAACCGCGCACCGCGGGCCGCGGCCAGCTGAACGGGAAGCCGTCGGGTTGAAATGATTTCGGCGCGCTGCGAGGCGCGCCGATTTTTTTTGGTGGAGTCCTAGGCGCGGAGCTTTGGCTTCTTGCGCTTGAGGACCGCCTTTGGCTGCGGCGATACATCCCTCATCGACGTGATAATGACGGGAGCCCGCTTGGGAAAGCGGGCCACCAGTTCAAGCGAGCCGCCCATCGCCTCGATGTAGCTCCGCATGGTCGAAAGCATCATATCGCTGCGTTTTTCCAGACGGGATATGCTGTCCTGGCCGATGTTGAGGGTCGTTGCCATCTGCTCCTGCGTCAGCTTCCGCGCCTTGCGGATGTCCTGCAAGGTCAGCTCCTCGGCAATCAGCTCCTGCGCGCGAGCCTCGACCTTCTGCCGGCGCGCAGCGGGAAGCTTGCCGATGACGTCGTTGAGTGTGCGCATACTGATCTCCTACTTGTCTTTTTTCAGCGTGGACTTGATTTTGCGTAGATGTCCGCTGAAACGTGCGTCGGCGACTTTGACGAGGTTCCTGTAGAACCTGCTTTGGTTTTTACCTTCTTTGTCTCCTCCGACAAGCACGATGGCTTGTTGAAGGCTGTCGAATGCAAAAGCAAAGCGCCATAGCCCGTCCTTTCGAAATCTGAGCTCCTTCATATTCGGAAAGGATGAGCCGTTGAGCGTATCGACATTGGGCCGTCCAAGCTGAGGACCGAACTCGGAAAGGACTTTCAACCGAGCCAAAAGTTCGTCCTGAATTTCCTCAGGAAGTTCCTGAAGCTCGAATTCATCATGAAAGCGAACCAGCCAAGCCATGACATAATATGTCATCTGATACATATGGCGTAAAGACCATATTTTGCGCTTTAGCGGCTGGATGTCAACCCCGGCGCCTCGGCACGGCATCCCGGCCCGCAGGCGAGGGGACGGGCGGAGGGGCTTGAAATTTGGGCAAAAAAGCAGGGCGCGACCGGCATCACCACGGTCGCGCCCTACGTCGCCGGTCAATGGGGCAGGGGGGAAGACCGGCTGCCGGGATGACGCACAGGCCCCCGGACTCGTTCCAGCCGTGCGAAAATTTTTTGCACACGGTTAAGTGATGGCCGGTTCCCAGAACTTCGCGGGTTCCCTCGCGTTGTGGCTGTGATCGCCAATAGGGCGAGGGATCAACCAACATGTCGCAGATCTCAAAAGCAATTTTTGGCGTGATCGCGGTCTCACTGACGCTCGGCGCCGTTCAGTTCGCGTCCGGCCACGATCTCGCAGAGCGCTGGCAGGCCGGCGCGGAAGCGCAGACCACCGGAATCGCCAGCGCCATCAATCGTTCGGCCAAGGCCGATCGCGCCAGCGTGGTTGCCGGAGCGCGCGAACGGACCCAAACCGTCTCGCTGCGGCCGGAGAGCCTGTCCGACACCACAGTCCTGGTCCGGATTCCGGTTGCCAGATCCTCCGGCACGTCGCCCGAGACCAGCGCCCGCAACGGTCCCGCCGTGCGCTCGCTGTTCAGGTCCGGCGACCGCCGCAAGGCCACCGTGGCCTGCGAGCCGATGGTCAGCGTGCTGACCGAAGTGGCGAAGCAGCTGCAGCCCGGCCGCTGCGTGACGTGAGCGTAGCGCCGGCTGATCGTATTCCGCGCTGATCCTGAGGGCCTGTGAACGAATCCCGCCCTCATCCCCGCGCAACGGCTTCGCCGTTGTCGCTGGAGGAGCCGCGCGCACTTAGCGCGGCGTCTCGAAGGATGGCAGCAGGCAAGCTGCCAGATGGTTCGAGACGCCCGCCGGGCAGCGCAGGGGCGCTGCCGGACGCGCTCCTCACCATGAGGGAGCGGGTGTGCTGCCCGGGAAACGACCAGGTCCCTGCCTCCACGCGACGGCTTCGCCGGCATCCCTGCTTCGACCACCCGACGGGCAAATCACTTCTGATTTACAGAAGTCATGTCAAGCCCCGCGCGGAAAAATATTTCTGTTTTCCAGAAGTGAAAACCAGGCTATATGTCCAGCCATCCCGCCCCATCCAGAGGGGCATTGCGCAAGGTCACCGATGCGGGGCGGGGATGCGGTGGACGTGGATGGCGCTCCTGACCCGGGCGCCTGAAGCGGACGGCGAAATCGTGTGGTCCCGACACCCCAAGGGCTGGTGTCAAGCTCGCGTCAAGGCGCGCGGGCGACGGTGGCAAGAGCGCAGGGCTCACCGAGGAGAGCGCGTTATAAGCCGTAAACCATTGCGCGGGGAGTGCCGGGTGATTCCGGTGTGACCTGACTAACGCGTGTGCCTTCTACCACTACCCATTGCACGCGCGGCTATCGGGCGCATCGGGCGCCCGGCCTCCCCGCGCCCTCTGATTGGAGAGGGCGGCGAGTTGATGGCAAACCTCGGGTGCAACGCGCCGCGAGAATGCGAAGTCGTGTTTGCATTCGAATCCGAAAACCCGTAGCCCGGATGGAGCCCTTGCGAAATCCGGGGAGCAACACGCGACGCCGGCCCCGGATTGCGCCATCGGCCCGCGCCTTCGCGCGACCCGCTGGCTCCATCCGGGCTACATGCTCGGGCGAAGCGCGCCGCGAGATCGCGAAGGCATGCCACTCCCTCGACTGTCGTCCTCCGCGAAGGCGGGGGACCCAGTATTCCAGAGACAGCAGTGATAGAATCGATAGGCCGCGGCGTACTGGATCCCCGCATGCGCGGGGATGACGACCGGTGTTGTTGCGCCGGGGCGTTATCGCGGGCGAGCTTGAGGCTATCGTCCCTTATTCCTCGTCGTCCTGCTTCTTGCCGCCGATGCCCTTCAGCTTGGCGAACACCGCGTCGACGTTGAGGTCGTCGCGCTGCTTCTCGCTGGGCTCGAATTCCGGCTCCTTGCGGGCGGTGGTCTCCGAGGCCGGCAGCAGGGTGGCGCCGCCATAGGCGGCATCGATCGGCTTTTCCTTGGCGGCGCGCTGCACCTCGAAATCGAGCTCGATCTGCGAGCACAGGCCCAGCGTCACCGGGTCCATCGGGGTCAGGGTCGAGGCATTCCAGTGGGTGCGGTCGCGCACGCTGGCGATCGTGGTCTTGGTGGTGCCGACCAGACGCATGATCTGGGCGTCCTTCAGCTCGGGGTGGTTGCGCACCAGCCACAGGATCGCGCTCGGCCGCTCGTGGCGGCGCGACACCGGGGTATAGCGCGGGCCCTTCTTCTTGGCCTGCGGCGGCAGCATCACCTTGCTCTCGCCGAGCTTGAGCCGGTAATTCGGGTCCTTTTCGCCCTTTTCGATCTCGTCGCGGCTCAATTGCCCGGTCGAAATCGGGTCCATGCCCTTGATGCCCTGGGCGGCGTCGCCATCGGCGATGGCGCGGACCTCGAGCGGGTGCATCTTGGTGAAATCGGCCACCTGGTCGAAGGTCAGCGCGGTATTGTCAACCAGCCATACGGCAGTCGCTTTTGGCATCAGCGGTGCATTGCTCATGGCAAATCTCCTTAGCGCTTCGCCCACCCTTTTTGGAGGCGAAGCCGGTGGTCATCAGCGATGACGGGAATTACGCCCTATATAAGCCGTCTGGGGCTAACCGCGCAATGGTTTGCTGACCGGCCTTGACAGCGCCCAAAAGCCGTCCCAAGTCCTTTAACGAATTGACCGTTCCCTGCCCGGCGGCGAGGGGTTAGCCGGTCCGAGATTTGCCCCCATGCAGGCCAAACCACCCCTTAAGATCGTGCTTTGCTCGCCCCGCGGCTTCTGTGCCGGCGTGGTGCGGGCGATCGACACCGTGGAACGGGCGCTGACCATCTATGGCGCTCCGGTCTATGTCCGGCACGAGATCGTCCATAACCGCTATGTGGTCGACAGCCTCAGGACCAAAGGCGCGATTTTCGTCGAGGAACTGGCCGAAATCCCCGACAATACCAACGCACCGGTGGTGTTTTCGGCCCACGGGGTGCCCAAATCGGTGCCCGCGGACGCCCGCGCCCGCAATTTCTTCTCGCTCGACGCCACCTGCCCCCTGGTCACCAAGGTGCACCGGGAGGCCGCCATCCATTTCAAGCGCGGCCGCGAAATCCTCCTGATCGGGCATTCCCACCATCCCGAGGTGGTCGGCACGCTCGGCCAGTTGCCGGTCGGCGCGGTGACGCTGATCGAGACCGCGGAAGACGCCAAGACCTTCACGCCGAAGGATCCCGACAATCTCGCCTTCGTGACCCAGACGACGCTGTCGATCGACGACACCGCCGAGATCGTGGCGCTGTTGAAGGAGCGGTTTCCGAACATCTCCGGCCCGCACAAGGAAGACATCTGCTACGCCACCACCAACCGCCAGCTCGCGGTCAAGAAGGTGGCGCCCGTCGTCGACGCCCTGATCGTGGTCGGCGCGCCGAATTCGTCGAATTCGCAACGCTTGCGTGAAGTCGCCGAGCGCGAGGGCTGCCCGGTTTCGGTGCTGGCGCAGCGCGCCAGCGATCTCGACTGGAAGATGTTCGAGGGCATCAAGAGCCTCGGCATCACCGCGGGCGCCTCGGCGCCGGAAGTGATCGTCGAGGAGATCATGGGCGCCTTCGCCGAACGCTACGAACTGCATGTGGAGACGGTCTCGGCCGCGGAAGAGAACGAGTTCTTCCCGCTGCCGCGCTCGCTGCGGCCCGACGCGGCGTAGGCGGGCATGGCGGTTTATACCGACGTCGCCGCCGACGAGCTTGCGGAATTCCTCGGGGCTTACGACATCGGCGAACTCATGTCCTACAAGGGCATCGCCGAGGGCGTGGAGAATTCCAACTTCCTGCTGCACACCACCAAAGGCTCGTTCTTCCTGACGCTGTATGAAAAACGCGTCGCGCTCGGCGACCTGCCGTTTTTCCTCGGGCTGATGGGGCATCTCGCCGGCCACGGCATCAGCTGTCCGCAGCCGGTGAAGACGCGCCGCGGCGACATGCTGGGCACCCTGGCCGGCCGGCCCGCCGCCATCATCGATTTTCTCGAAGGGGTGTGGCCGCGCAAGCCGAATGCCGGCCATTGCGCCGCCGTCGGGCAGGTGCTGGCGAAAATGCACCAGGCCGGGCGCGATTTTCCGATGACCCGGGCCAACGCGCTGTCGGTATCCGGCTGGCGGCCGCTGTTCGACCAGGCCGCATCGCGCGCCGATACGCTGCAGCACGGTCTGCGCCAGCTAATGAGCGACGAACTCGATCATCTGGAAAGATCCTGGCCGAACCATCTGCCGGTCGGCGTCATTCATGCCGACGCGTTTCCCGACAATGTGCTGTTTCTCGGCGACAGGCTGTCAAGGCTGATCGACTTCTATTTCGCCTGCAACGATATCCTGGCCTATGACGTCGCCATCTGCCTCAACGCCTGGTGCTTCGAGGCCGATCATTCTTTCAACGTCACCAAGGCGCGCGCCTTTCTCGGCGCCTATGGCCGCGAGCGCCAGCTCTCCAGCGCCGAGCAGGATGCACTGCCGCTATTGGCGCGCGGCGCGGCCCTGCGGATTCTGCTGACCCGGCTGGTCGACTGGTTCAACGTGCCGCCGGGCGCCATGGTGAAGCCGAAGGATCCGCTGGAATATGTCCGCAAGCTGCGCTTCCAGCAGAGCGTCGCCGGCATTCGCGATTACGGCGTCGAAACCCCGGGGCTGCCGGCGTGAGCTCACTGCCCGCGGTCACCATTCACACCGACGGCGCCTGCTCGGGCAATCCGGGCCCGGGCGGCTGGGGCGCGATCCTGAAATTCGGCGAGATCGAAAAGGAATTGAAGGGCGGCGAGGCGCACACCACCAACAACCGCATGGAATTGATGGCGGCGATCTCGGCGCTGGAAACCCTGAAGAAACCCTGCACCGTCGATCTCTATACCGACAGCCAGTATGTCCGTCAGGGCATCACCGGCTGGATCCACGGCTGGAAAAAGAACGGCTGGCGCACCTCGGACAAGAAGCCGGTCAAGAATGTCGATCTCTGGCAGCGGCTCGACGCCTCGCTGCACCAGCACCAGGTGCGCTGGCACTGGGTCAAGGGCCACGCCGGCCACGACGCCAACGAGCGCGCCGACCAGCTCGCCCGCGAAGGCGTGGCGATGGGGCGGCTGAAGAAGTGAAGAGTTGTGGCGGTGGGATGCAGTGTTCGCCCAACTGAAGACTGTCGTCACCCGCGCAGGCGGGTGACCCAGTATTCCAGAGGCGTTGAGATACGCCGAGAAGCCGCGGCGTACTGGATCGCCCGCCTTCGCGGGCGACGACAGTTGTGATTGTGGCGGCCGCCTGCTCTCGACGCGATGCTTACAGCTGCCCGAGCAGCGTATCGCCGCCGGAAACCTCGACCTTGCCGGGGGCCGGCTCGAGGTTGATCTTCTTCACCACGCCGTCCTCGACCAGCATCGAGTAGCGCTTGGAGCGGATGCCGAGGCCGTTGCCGGAAGCGTCCAGCTCCATGCCGATCGCCTTGGTGAAGTCGGCGTTGCCGTCGGCGAGGAAGGTGGCCTCGTCGCGCTGGTCGGTGTCGCGCTTCCAGGCGCCCATGACGAAGGCATCGTTGACCGAGACGATCGCGATGGTGTTCACGCCCTTGTCCTTGATGGCATAGGCGTTGAGGAAAATGCTGGGCAGGTGCATCTTGTGGCAGGTGCCGGTATAGGCGCCGGGCACCGCGAACAGCGCGACCTTCTTGCCCTTGAAGATGTCATCGGTGGTCTTGACCTGCGGCCCTTCCGCCGTCATCACGCGAAACTTGGCTTCCGGCAGCTTGTCGCCAACATTGATGGTCATCGTCAAATCTCCTTGCATGTGCGGATGTTTCTTAGACCGGGCGGATCAGGCGCACAATATTCAGCGCCACGGAAACGGCAATGGCCAGAGGCCTTCACTGTTATGTCATCCCTGCCCGGAGAGCTGGAAAGAACCTCATCCTGAGGAGACCGGCTAAGCGCAGCGAAGACGGGCGTCTCGAAGGATGAATGGGACGACATGCCAGATGGTTCGAGACGCACGCCGGCAGCGCAATCGCGCTGCCAACGTGCTCCTCACCATGAGGGAGTTGAAAATGCCGCCTTGGTCCTCATGGGAGGATGATAGACTCAGGCCGCCGCGGCCTTCTTTTTTTCGTCGCGCAGTTCGCGGCGCAGGATCTTGCCGACATTGGTCTTCGGCAGGTCGGTGCGGAATTCGATCTGCTTGGGGACCTTGTAGTTGGTCAGCTGGGTGCCGCAGAACTTGATGATGTCCTCGGCGGTGAGGTTCGGGTCCTTCTTCACCACGAACGCCTTGACGGCTTCGCTCGACTTGGCGTCCTCGACGCCGATCACGGCGCATTCCAGCACGCCGGGATGCATCGCGATCACTTCCTCGACCTCGTTGGGATAGACGTTGAAGCCCGACACCAGGATCATGTCCTTCTTGCGATCCACGATCTTGGTGTAGCCGCGCTCGTCCATCACGCCGATGTCGCCGGTGCGGAAGAAGCCGTCCGCGGTCATCACATTGGCGGTCTCTTCCGGCCGGTTCCAGTAGCCGGCCATCACCTGCGGGCCCTTGGCGCAGATCTCGCCCGGCGTCCCCAGCGGCACCTCGTTGCCGTCATCGTCGCGGATCGAGATATAGGTCGACGGCACGGGAACGCCGATCGAGCCCGAGAATTTGTCGGTGTCGGCGGGGTTGCAGGTCAGGGTCGGCGAGGTCTCCGACAGGCCGTAGCCTTCCGACAGCGCGCAGCCCGTGACCTTCAGCCATTTCTCGGCGACCGCCTTTTGCGTCGCCATGCCGCCGCCGAACGAGGTTTTCAGCTTGGAGAAGTCGACCTTGTCGAAACCGGGCGAGTTCAACAGGCCGTTGTAGAGCGTGTTGACCGCCGGGAAGCTGTTGACCTTGTACTTCATCAATTCCTTGATGAAGCCAGCCATGTCGCGCGGGTTCGGGATCAGCAGGTTGACGCCGCCGGCGCGCACGCCGAGCAGGAAGCACGCCGTCAGCGCGAAGATATGGTAGAGCGGCAGCGCGCAGACGATGAACAGTTCGTCGACATGCGGCGGCTTCTTCAGGGCAGGCTGCAGCCAGGCGTCGTTCTGCAGCACGTTGGCCAGGATGTTGCGATGAAGCAGTGTCGCGCCCTTGGAAACGCCTGTCGTGCCGCCGGTATATTGCAGGAAGGCGACATCATCGAGCGTCAGCGTCGGCTTGGTCAGCTTCATGCTCCGGCCGGCCGCGACCGCGTCGTTGAAGGCGACCGAACCCGGCAACGACCAGGCCGGCACCATCTTCTTGACGCGCCGCACCACCAGGTTGACGATCACGCCCTTGAAGCCGAGCAGGTCGCCCATGCTGCCGACGATGACATGCTTGACCGCGGTCTTCGCAATCACCTGCTGCACCGTGGTGGCGAAATTCTCCAGCACGATGATCGCCTCGGCGCCGGAATCCTTGAGCTGGTGCTCGAGTTCGCGCGGGGTATAGAGCGGATTGACGTTCACCACCGCGTAGCCGGCGCGCAGCACGGCGGCGGTCGCTACCGGATATTGCAGCACGTTCGGCATCATCAGCGCGACGCGGGCGCCCTTCGCCATGCCCTTGCTCTGCAGATAGGCGCCGAGCGCCTGTGACATCTCGTCGAGCTCGCGATAGCTGATCGACTTGTCCATGCAGATGAAGGCCCTGCGGTCGGCGAACTTCTTGAAGCTTTCCTCCAGCAACTCGACCAGCGATGTGTACTGGTTGACGTCGATATCGCTGGGCACGCCGGCCGGATATTGCTTGAGCCAGATCCGCTCCATGGTAGTTCCCCTCTGGTTCAGGGCCTGATCGGTTCCGACTGGGTCAGGACCGGGCCCTCAATCTTGTTTTGACGCGTTTTCTTCCCGCGAACCGGTACCCAATTCGCTCGAAAACGCGATGTCTCCGTTCTGCTGGCCGGGACGCCTTATTTTGGGCAGTATTGAGCAATGCAGCCGCCAATGGCAAGCGGCTGCGCGCTATCGACGCATTGGCTGTTCAATTAAAAGTGGCCGGTGCGGCCGGCCGAAGGCGCCCCTAACCGCGCGGCGCGGCGGTGGCCTTTGGGTCCGCGGGTCTGGCGGCAGAAGGCTTCGCTGCAGAAGGCTTCCCTTCAGAAGGTTTGGCGGCCGAAGGTTTGGCCTCGCTGCTCTTGGGCGCGGGTTTCGCGGCGGGCTTTGCAGCCGGCTTTTCGGCAGGCCTCTCAGCGGCTTTGGGCTTGGCCCGTTTGGCGGCGGGCTTGTCGGTTGCGGCCACCGGCTTTTCCGTAGCCTTGTTTTCCGTAGCCTTGGGGGCGGCGGCGTCCGGCTTGGCGTGGGCCTGCCTGGCGGTTGCCGGTTTGGAGGCGGGCTTGCCGTTGGATTTCGCCTCGGGCTTCGCTTCGGACTTCGCCTCCTTGCCCGCCTGTTTGGCTTCGGCTGCGTCCGGCTTCCTGGTCGCGACCCGCGGCTTCTTTTTTCCGCGCGGCTTCTTCGTCTGCTTTTGCTCGTCGACGGCCACCGCGGCAATCAGGGCGGCGCCGGTCTTCTTGGGACCGGTGTAGACGACGACGGGTTCCGATGGCGCGGGCGCCGCCGCTATCAATTCGGACGGCTTGGCGATCGGCGCCTGAAGTCCGGCGGTGAAGAAGCTGATCGCGGATTCGCCGCCGCTGGCACTGCCGTTGCTGGCGACGGTGTCCGCGTCCTCGTCGGTGGCCGGGCGTTTGCGCCTGGGGCCGCACACCTCGTCGCGCAGGTTCGGCGGCGAAGCGTCGATCGGTACCAGATTGTCGACCGTGCCGAGCGAGGGGCGCAGCCAGGTCAGCGTGTTGTCGGCAAAGCCGCGCTCGAGCAGTTGGGCGGCGCGCACCGCGCGCATCGTGCCCGACGAGGAGCCAAGCACCACGGCGATCAGCCGCCTGCCGTTGCGCGTGGCGGAGGCCACCAGGTTGTAGCCGGAGGCGCAGATGAAGCCGGTCTTGAAGCCGTCGGCACCGGGGTAGCGGCCGATCAGTTTGTTGAAATTCTGCGTGACCCGCCGGCCGTACCGGATCGAGGGGGTGTGCATGAAATATTCGTATTCCGGCAGGTCGCGAATGATCGCACGCGCCAGCATGGCGAGATCGCGCGCCGAGGTGACCTGGCCGTCGGCGGGCAGGCCGTTCGGATTGACGTAGGTGGTCTGGGTCATGCCGAGCCTGAGCGCGGTCTGGTTCATCAGGGCCGAGAAACCGTCGACCGAACCGCCGACACCCTCGGCGAGCACCACGGCGATGTCGTTGGCCGATTTCACCATCATCATGTGCAGGGCGTTTTCGACCGTGACCTGGGTGCCCGGCTTGAAGCCCATCTTGGACGGCGACTGCGAGGCTGCGACCGGCGACACCGTCAGCGTGCTCTCGAGCGACAGCCGGCCTTCCTTGACCGCCTTCAGCACTACATAGGCCGTCATCATCTTGGTGACGGATGCGGGATACCAGGGATAGGTGGCGTTCTCCGCCTGCAGCACCTTGCCGGTATCGGCTTCAACCACCAGCAGCGCTTCCGCATGCACGACGCGCGGCGCAACGAGCGCCAGCGCTGCGGCGGCCACCATCCAGCTCAACGATATCTTGCGAAGCGAAGGGAAAGGAAAATGCACTATCCGATTCCGGTCCTTTGAGACCCGCCTCTCGAAGAGGAGGTCCTGGGGTGTGACGTGCGGGTTTCAAGCGTGTCCGGTGGGTGCAAACCTATACCGGTCTGCCGGTCCGGGCCAGAGCTTGTCGGATTAAATCGTGGACGAAATAGGTCAGTTACTGGCGGTACTTAAATCTTGACAGCCGTATCGGCGGGCTGTGGCGCCTGGATACTGGCCCGGGCATTTTCCTGGACCATGAACTGGGCTCTGGCGAGTTCGGCAAAGCGGCCGCCTTGCGCCACCAGTTCGTCGAAAGTTCCACTTTCGATCACGCGGCCGTTGTCGAACATCAGGATGCGCGTGGCGTGGCGGATGGTGGAGAGCCGGTGCGCGATCACGAAGGTGGTGCGGCCCTTCATTACCTCGTCGAGCGCGGCGTTGAGCTTGGCTTCGGTGACGGCATCGAGCGCGCTGGTGGCTTCGTCGAGGATCAGGATCGGCGGATCCTTCAGCAGCGCGCGGGCAATCGACAGCCGCTGCCGCTCGCCGCCGGACAGCATGCGTCCGCGCTCGCCGGCATTGGTCGCAAATCCCTGCTCGCCGCGTTCGATGAATTCCAGCGCCTGGGCGCGGCCTGCCGCGATCCGCAGTTCCTCGTCCGTCGCGTCCGGCTTGCCGACCCGCAGGTTGTCCGCGATCGAACGGTTGAACAGCAGCGCTTCCTGGAACACCACGCCGATGTTCCGCCGCAGCGCCGTCAGCGTCAGGCCGCGGACGTCCATGCCGTCGACCCTGATGAAGCCCGATTGCGGATCGAAGGCGCGATGCAGCAGCGCGATCGCGGTGGATTTGCCGGCGCCGGTGGGGCCGACCAGCGCGATGGTCTGGCCGGGCAGCGCGGTAAAGGACAGGTCCTCGACCGCGGGCCGCTTGCCGTCATAGGAAAACGACACGTCCTTGAATTCGACCATGCCCGACAGCCGGCCGGGATCGATCGCGTCGGGCCGGTCGCGCACCGCGGGCACCGCGTCCAGCACGTTGAAGAATTCCTGCAGGCGCGGCGCTTCCATGAATACGTCGTTGACGAAGGAAACCACCTGTTCGAGCTTCTGGATCAGCATGGTGGCGAAACTCACGAACATCACGATCTCGCCGACCGTGGTGAGGCCCTGTTCGTGCAGCGCGATGCCGACGGTGAAGATCGCCAGCACCGTGATGGTGGTCGACGCCCGCGTGATGATGGTGACCAGCGCCCACCACGACAGCACGGGCATCTGCACCGCCAGCAGCTTGTCGGCGACGAAACGCAGGCCCTGCACCTCGGCCTGGATGCGCACGAAGCTCTGCACCAGTGCGACATTGCCGAGCGCGTCGGAGGCGCGCGCGGAGAGGTCGCTGTAATGCGCCTCGACCTCGCTTTGCATGCCGTAGGTCTTGCGCACCACCAGCGTGGTCAGCACCGTGAACACCACGCAAAGGATGAACAGCAGCACCGCCAGCCGCCAGTTGATGTAGAGCGCCAGCGGCAGCAGCACCACCAGGGACATGATTGCGGCGAAATGCTCGCGGAAAAATCCGAGCCACAGCCGCCACAGCGAGTCGGTGCCGTTCAGCATCACCTTCATCAGCCGGCCGGAATGGGTGCCGGTGTGGAAGGTCAGCGGCAGCTGCATGATGTGCTCGAAATAACTGGTCAGCACCGCCTGGCGCTGGCGATGCGCCAGCCGGTCGGCGTGCAGCGCGACCCAGGCGCTGCATAGAATCGTGAACAGGCCGAACGCTGCCCAGGCCGCCAGCAGCGGCCAGGCCGAGGACGACGCCAGCGGTCCGCCGGTGGGTTTGCCCGAGAGCACGTCGACGATGCGGCCGAACAGCACCGGCTCGGCGAATTGCGCGCCGGCCAGCAGCAGATTGGCGCCGGCCAGGATCCAGCCCAGCCGCGCCTCCCTGCCGAGCAGCTCGAGAACGCGGGTATACAGGCGAAGCATGGACATGCGGGCGGGACTCGGCGGGGCGGCGGTCAGCGGCGCATTCTAGTCGGGGGATCGCCCGGGAGATACAGCGTTCGCCGGCTTTTGCTCAATGGATCGCGCGGTCGCCGGGCGCAGGCAGGAAGGAATCGTCGAAAATATCGGCTGCCGCCGGCCGCTTGTGGAATTTGAAGTCCTCGGCGATCTGATCGACCGAGCGCCCGAATCTGGCGGGGTCGATGCCGCCGATGCCGTCGCGCTTCACCTCGGCGGTGAGGATGTCGTCGCGAATGACGGTGCGCAGGCGCTCCAGCTCGAGATCGCGCGATCCGCCGTCCATCCGGCTGACGACCTCGTCTGCGGCGCGGCCCGGCTCCTTGATGGCCAGCCGGGTGCCGGCCACCACCGCGCGCAGAAAACCCTTCACCGCCTCGGGCTTGGCGGCGGCGAATGCCGGGTTGACGATCAGCGCGAAGCCGTAGGCTTCGCAGCCGTAATCGGCGTAGCGCAGCACGGCAAGGTCGTCGGCGGGAATGCCGCGGTCCCTCAGATTGACGCCCGACAGGTAGGAAAACCCGGTCACGGCGTCGACCTGCCCCGCCGACAGCATCGGCTCGCGCACGGCGGCGCTGATCTTGCTCTGCTTGACGCTGGCGGTCTTGATGCCGTTCTGCCGCGCCAGCGCCGGCCACAGCCGGATCGACAGGTCGCCCTCGGGGACGCCGAGCGTCTTGCCTTCGATATCGGAGAGCGCGCGAATGCCGCGGCTCTTGCGGGCAATGATGGCGTAGGGCGCCTTGTTGAACAGCACGAACACCGCCTTGATCGGTGGCGCGCCCGGCTTGTCGCGAAACCGGATCAATTCGTTGATGTCGACCAGCGCGAAGTCGCTGGTCCCGGCGGCGACGCGGGCGATACCGTCAAGCGATCCGCTGGCGATATTGGTGTTGACCGCCAGCCCCTCCGAACTGAACAGGCCCCTGCTTTGCGCCAGCACGAACGGGGCGGCGCTGGCATCGATCGGCCGATGCAGGGAAAGCTGGATCGCGACCGGCGGTCGCGGTTCGTCGGCAGCCCCGCCCACCCCCAGGCCGACGCCCAGGCCGAACCCAAGACTCAGCAAGCCGAGCAGCGAAATCAGGAAGCCGCGAACGGTATTGGTCGAAATTCCACGCATTGCTATTACTTCGGGCAGCCCGACGTCAGTTGCGGCGTCGGTTATGCTTGTTTCATGGTGCGTCGGCCGCTGGAGGGGGGCATACTGTCGCATCGAACCTGAACAGCCGATGAGTGCCACGATTTCGACACCGATCGTTCAGCTCGCGTTCGGATTGGGGAACCTAATATGTGGCCAGTGGTTAGCTTTTCGAGGCCTGCCAGGCCAGACGACCACGGAGGACATTGAGATGTTCAGGCGCAAAGCCTTGCTTTCATCGATCAGCCGCGCCGTTGTCGTGGCGACAGTCGCTGCGGTGGCGCTGACCGCGTTCGATCCGTCAACGGCCCGCGCGGGACCCGCCCCGGCAGGCAAAGGCCTGTCGCAGGCCGCGACCAGCGACGCTACCGACTTCAGCGCCCGTCGCCGACATTATCGTCGCGGCGGCGGCGCGGCGGCGGCGGCCGCTTTCGCCGGGATCATCGGCACCGGTATCGCAATCGCCGCGGCACAGAACCGCCGGCACTATTACTACGACCGCGGGCCGGCCTATTACTACGGCGGCGGCCCGGCCTACTACGGCGGCCCGGCCTACTATGGCGGCGGCCCCTATTATGGTCAGCCCTATTATGGCGGATATTACGGCCGCCGGTCCGGCGTGCCCCATATCAACGGACATCCGATCGCCAACTGGTAAGCGCCGGCTTCCGAACCTGTATCGATCCGCCGGCGCCCTGGTGATGCCGGCGGATTTCCCTTGCGTGGATGCGGCCGGGGAATCTGCCGTTAACACGCTTTCCATCGGATTGGACTAGGCTCAGGCGTATGGGTGATTCGCTCGAACGGCTTTATCTGGCTGTCCTCGCGGCCAAGGATCTCGATCCGGCCACGTCGCGAACCGCACGGCTGTTTCAGCGTGGCCCGGCCAAGATGGCCAAGAAACTGGCGGAAGAAGCCATCGAGGTCGTGATCGATGCCGTCAACGGCAATTCCGATGCGGTGGTTCGCGAGAGCGCCGACCTCCTCTACAATCTTACGGTCTTGTGGGCATCGGCCGGCGTACGGCCCGAGGACGTCTGGCGCGAGATGGAGCGGCGCGAGCATATGCTCGGAATCGCCGAGAAGCTGCCGAAACCGCCCAAAATGCCCAACAAGGCAGCAACGCCTGCAGCGACGCCCGCAGCCGCGCCTGTCCGGCGACGAATTGTCGCGCTCGAGGGCCGCAGCCTGCGCAAGCGGCACTAGACCTCCCGGATTTCTCTCATTGCCCGGCATGGACAAAATCGCCCGGGGATGGTTCATCGCGCCATGCTGAGACGAATTTACGATTGGTGCATCGACTCCGCCCACAAGCCATATTCGGTCTGGATCATGGGCGCGGTGTCGTTCGCGGAAAGCTCGTTTTTCCCGGTGCCGCCGGATGTGATGCTGATTCCGATGTCGCTGGCGCGGCCGGAGCGGGCCTGGTTCTATGCCATGGTCTGCACTGTGACCTCGGTGCTCGGCGGAATCGTCGGCTATGCGATCGGTGCGCTGCTCTATGATTCACTGGGGCAGTGGCTGATCCAGATTTACGGCCTCAGCGGCAAGGTCGAGGCCTTCCGCGCCTCCTATGCCGAATGGGGCGCCCTGATCATCATCGGCAAGGGCCTGACGCCGATCCCCTACAAGCTGGTGACGATCACCTCGGGCTTTGCCGGTTACAATATCTGGCTCTTCATCCTGTGTTCGATCATCGCCCGCGGCGGCCGTTTCTTCGTGGTCGCCATCCTGCTCAATCGTTACGGCGAATGGATCCGGGCCCAGATCGAGAAGCGCCTGGGATTGTGGGTGGCGCTCGGCGCCATTGTGCTGGTGCTCGGATTTGTCGTCGCCTTCAAGTTGATCTAGGACCTGCTTTGCCGGTCGGCGACTTCGGGTTACGCTTCAGGCATGCTTGATCCAACCGGCAAATTCCCCGCGCTGTTCAGGATGCTAGCGAGCGCAAGCGCGGCGCTCCCAATGCTCGTGCTGGCCAGCTCCGCGGCATGGCCGCAGGCGGCGCCACCGCCGTCCTCGCTCGGCATCCAGTCGCCGGCCCAGCAATCGGTTCCGGACCGGTCCCAACCGCCGCAACCGCCGCAACCTGCGCCGCAGCAAAATGAGCCTGCACCGCCATCGCCGCCGGAGAATCCGGGCCTGGTCAACGAACTCGGCAAGCTCTGGGACAAGTCCAAATCCCTCCTGCCCACCCTGAAGAGCCCGCAGGAGGCCATCGAGGATTTGAACACGCGCGCCAGGGATGCCACCAGGGATGCCGGCGAAGGCCTGTCGCGCCTGGCCAATCCTTCCCTGATCAAGCCCTCCTTGATGGTGAGCGGGCGCATGGCCTGTCCGGTTTCGGCCAATGGCGCGCCCGACTGCAAGGCCGGCGCCGACAAGCTGTGCCAGAGCAAGGGCCACCAGACAGGTCAGAGCCTCGATACCGACGCCGCGGAAAAATGCTCGGCCAAGGTGTATCTGCCGGGCCGAAAACGCGAGCCGGGTGACTGCCGGACTGAAAATTACGTCACGCGCGCACTGTGCCAATAAGGGCGGCATTGCGAAAAGGCAGCGTCACAACGCAATACTTGACACTGGTAAGATTGCCTTGTTGGTAGGTGTCTGCCATCTCCCGGCCTGCCGTCCGCCTCGTTACGAATAACCAGAAGGATTTTTGTCGAATGTCCATGCCTGCTCTGTTCAAGGGCCGTCTGTCGATACCGGTGATCGGTGCCCCGCTGTTCATCATTTCGGTGCCCGATCTCGTGATCGCGCAGTGCAAGGCGGGGATCGTCGGATCGTTCCCGGCGCTGAACGCCCGCCCACCGGCCCTGCTCGACGAGTGGCTGGTCCGGATCAAGGAAGAACTGGCCGCGCATGACAAGGCGCATCCGGAAGCGCTGTCGGCGCCGTTCGCGGTAAACCAGATCGTGCACAAATCGAACAACCGGCTCGATCAGGATCTGGCGCTTTGCGAGAAGCACAAGGTGCCGATGATCATCACCTCGCTCGGCGCCCGCGAAGAACTCAATCAGGCCGCGCATCGCTGGGGCGGCATCGTGTTTCACGATGTGATCAACCAGAAATTCGCGCACAAGGCGGTCGAGAAAGGCGCCGACGGCCTGATCCTGGTATCCGCCGGCGCCGGCGGTCATGCCGGCGAGATCTCGCCATTGGCCTTCGTGGCGGAGACGAGGCAATGGTTCGACGGACCGATCGCGCTGTCGGGGGCGATCGGCAATGGCCGCGCGATTCGTGCCGCGCGCATTCTCGGCGCCGACTTCGCCTATATCGGCTCGGCCTTCATCGCCACGACCGAGGCCAATGCGGTGGAGGCCTACAAGCGGATGGTCACGACGTCGTCGGCCGAAGACATCGTCTATTCCAACCTGTTCACCGGCGTGCATGGTAATTACCTGAAGCCGTCGATCGTCGCGGCCGGGATGGATCCGGACAATCTTCCGGAATCCGATCCCTCGAAAATGAGTTTCGGCACCGACGCCTCGGGCGAGCGCGCCAAGCCGAAAGCCTGGAAGGAAATCTGGGGTAGCGGCCAGGGCGTCGGCAGCGTCGGCAAGATCCTCCCCGCCGCCGAATTGATCGCACGGTTCAAGAAGGAGTACGACGAGGCGATCGATCCGCCGCTGTGACCTCTCGTGTCCCGGACGCGGTGCAGCGCGCTCCCGGCGATGCGAAGCATCGTCCGGCGCGCTGCTCCGCAGAGCCGGGACCCACGGACGGCAACATGGACCCCGGATCAGCAGCGCATCACTTCGTGCTGCGCAGCGTCCGGGGAACGTAAACTGAAACGGAATCCCATGGACGCTATTTTTCGCGTGGACGGCAATCGCGTCCTCACCAGTCCGGATGCCGCGGGTCCCTGGGATCCCGGCATGCAGCATGGCTCCGCGCCGGCATCGCTGGTGGTGTGGGCGGCGGAGGCGATGGCGACGCCGGTGCCGATGCAGATCGCGCGCGTCACCATCGACCTGATGCGCCCGGTGCCGGTGGCGCCGCTGACGCTGGAGACCGAGGTGCTGCGCGAGGGGCGCAAGATCCAGCTGTGCGCCATCCGGCTGCGCGCCGGTGACGCCGTCGTGGTCGGCGCCACCGTGCTCAAGGTCAAGACGCAGGACCTGATGCTGCCGCCTGACGTCGCGGACTTGCCGGTCGAGCTTCCGGGGCCGGATCAATCGCGCGTCGAGCCGGCGAATTTTTCCTCGAGCCCCTTCGTATCGGGCATGTCGCTGCGCGCCGCCCGCGGCAGCTTCGGCGTGCCGGGACCCGGCGCGATCTGGTACCGGGCCGACCGGCCGCTGGTCGAGGGCTCGCCGGTGTCGCAGGCCATGCGGGCCGTGGTCGCGGCGGATTTCTGCAACGGCACCTCGGCCGTGCTGGATTTCCACGAATGGACTTTTATCAACGCCGATCTCACCGTCAGTTTCGCGCGACAGCCGGTCGGGGAGTGGATTTTGCTCGATGCAGAGTCCTGGATCGGGCCCGATGGCGCCGGCCTCGCGATGGCGCGGCTGGCGGACGTCAGGGGCTACTTCGGCCGCGCCGTGCAGAGCCTCGTGATCGAGAAGCGGTAGCGATACGTGGCTTGCCGCGCCTTGGAGTGAATCCGAATTCCGGTCGCGCGTCCTTGTCCGAATGGGCGCTTGGCGCGCGCCGCCGCAAATTGTTCCCGCAAAAATAGTTCCATTTTTGGGAACGGTTGGACAGCATGGCGGTTTTTCCTCCGGTTAGGGGGGCCCATGAACGCTGTCGAAACACTGACGGACAAGGCGAAAACCGGAATCTGGGGGCTCGACAACATCCTGTCGGGCGGGTTCACGCGCGGGCATCTCTTCCTTGCCGAAGGCGCCCCGGGCACCGGCAAAACCACGGTGGCGCTGCAATTCCTGCTCGAAGGCGCCAGGGCCGGCGAGAAATGTCTCTACATTACTTTGTCCGAGACCGAGCGCGAGTTGCGCACCGGCGCGGCCTCGCATGGCTGGTCACTGGGCGACGGCATCAAGGTGTTCGAATTGCTGCCGCCGGAAAGCCTGCTCGATGCCGATCAGCAGCAGAGCCTGCTGTATTCATCCGATCTCGAACTTGGCGAAACCACCAAGCAGATCTTCGAAATTGTCGCGCGCGCCCGGCCGGACCGGGTGGCGCTCGACAGCCTGTCCGAAATCCGGCTGCTGGCGCAAAGTTCGCTGCGCTACCGGCGGCAGATTCTGGCGATCAAGCACTACTTCGCGCAATTCCACACCACCGTTCTTCTGCTCGACGATCTCACCGCCGAAGCCGCCGACAAGACCGTGCACAGCGTGGCTCATGGCGTGTTCCGGCTGGAAGAGCTGGCGCCGGCCTACGGCGCGGAGCGGCGGCGCGTGCGCGTCATCAAGTATCGCGGCGTGAAATTTCGCGGCGGCTACCACGACGTCACCATCGCCACGGGCGGCCTTAACGTCTTCCCGCGGCTGGTGGCATCGGAACACCGCAGCAGCTTTACCCGCAGCAAGGTGTCGAGCGGCATCGCCGAATTCGACCAGCTGCTGGGCGGCGGCGTCGAAACCGGTTCGAGCACGCTGATTCTCGGACCCGCCGGCACCGGCAAATCCCTTGCCACGATCGTATTTGCCGTTGCGGCGATAAAGCGAGGCGAGAAGGCCGCGCTGTTCGTGTTCGACGAAGAGCTCGGTCTGCTGTTTTCGCGCATGAAGGGCATCGGTATTGACCTTGAAGGCATGCAGCGCAGCGGCAATCTCGTCATCGAACAGGTCGATGCCGCCGAACTGTCGCCCGGTGAATTCGCCCACCGGGTCCGCAAGCGTGTCGATGACGATGAGATCAAGACCGTGGTGATCGACAGCCTCAACGGCTACCAGGCCGCGATGCCTGAGGAAAATTCGTTGATCCTGCACATCCACGAATTGCTGCAATATCTGAACCGCAGGGGCGCTGCGACCTTCATGACGGTGGCGCAGCACGGGCTGGTCGGCGACATGAAGGCGCCGGTCGACGTGACCTATCTCGCCGACACCGTGATCCTGCTGCGCTACTTCGAGGCGCTGGGCTCCGTGCGGCGCGCGATGTCGATCATCAAGAAGCGCACCGGCACGCATGAATCGACCATCCGGGAGTACCGCATCGATGACCGCGGCCTCACCATCGGCGCGCCGCTCGACGGGTTTCAGGGTGTGCTGCGCGGCGTGCCGGTCTATGTCGGCGAAGGCCAGCCGCTGCTGCAGGAGCCGATCCCGTGAAACCCGGAGCCTCATCCGAACGCGCGGTCATTCTGGCTCCGACGGGACGCGACGCGGCGGTGGCCGCGGCGCTGATCGGGGAAGCGGGTCTTTGCGCCGACATCTGCGGCGACATTGCGGAACTGATCCGGGAGATCGAGCGCGGCGCCGGGCTCGCCGTGATCGCCGACGAGGCGATCAAGACCGCGGATCTGCGCGGCCTGATGCGCTGGCTTACCGATCAGCCGTCATGGTCCGACTTTCCGATCGTGCTGCTGACACGCCAGGGCGGCGGGCCGGAGCGCAATCCGGACGCGGTGCGGCTTGGACAGGTCCTGGGCAACGTCACCTTCATCGAACGGCCGTTTCACCCGACCACGCTGATGAGCATCGTCGTCTCCGCGATCCGGGGCCGCCGCCGCCAGTACCAGACCCGCGCCATTCTCGCGGACCTCACCGAAAGCGAAGGCCTGCTGCAGACCGCGCTCAGGGCGGGCCATCTCGGTGCGCTGGAGTTGCATCTGCCCGGATTGGAGCTCGAGGCTTCCGGCACCTGCAAGACGTTCTTCGGGCGCAAGCCTAACGAACCGTTTTCCTACCAGGACCTGCTGGATGCGATTCATCCGGACGATCGTATCCGGCGCGCCGAGGTGATGGATCGAACCGTCAAGACCGGCACGGATTACAGCATCGAATACCGCGCCATCTGGCCGGACGGATCGCAGCACTGGATCGATGTCCGCGCCCGCGCGGTTCGTGCGGCGGACGGCGGCATCAAATCGCTGGTCGGCGTCTCCTCCGACATCACCGCGCGCAAGCTCGCCGAAATCGAACGCGAGAACCTGCTGGCGCAGCTGGCGGCCGAACGCACCGCGCTCGCCGAGCTGACGGCGACGCTGGAACAGCGGGTCGAGCAGCGCACCGCCGACCTGATGAAGGAAGTCGCGGCCCGCGAAAGGGCGCAGGAGCAATTGCGCCAGGCGCAGAAGATGGAGACCATCGGTCAGCTCACCGGCGGTGTCGCGCATGATTTCAACAATCTGCTGATGGCGGTGATGGGCAACCTCGATCTGCTGCGCAAGCGCATGCCTGACGACCCGCGCCTGCACCGGTTGATCGACGGCGCGATGCAGGGCGCCGAGCGCGGCGCGTCGCTGACCCAGCGGCTGCTGGCGTTCGCCCGCCAGCAGGATTTGCGCGCGGTGGCGGTGGATCCGCGGTCCCTGATCCAGGGCATGGGCGATCTGCTCGAGCGCTCGCTCGGACCGCGGGTGGCGTTGCGGCTGGACATTCCCGAGGGGCTGCCGCCGGCGCGGATCGACGCCAACCAGCTCGAGCTGGCGATCCTCAACCTCGCCATCAACGCGCGCGACGCCATGGAAGACGGCGGCACGATCGACATCCGTGTTGCCGGATACCGGGCGGGTGGCGATTCCACCTTGCCGCCCGGCGATTACCTGAAACTGTCGGTCATAGATACCGGCAAGGGCATGGCGCCCGATATCCTGAAGAAGGCGATCGAGCCGTTCTTCTCGTCGAAGCCGCTGGGCAAGGGCACCGGCCTCGGCCTGTCGATGGTGCACGGGCTTGCGGTCCAGCTCGGCGGCGCGCTGCAGCTATCGAGCACGGTGGGCAAGGGCACATCAGCGACGCTGGTGCTGCCGGTCGCCACCTCGGCGCCGGAAGTCGCAGGCTCCGCGCAAACGCTGCAAAAGGTCAACCGCTCGGCGGTGATACTGTTCGTCGACGACGACCCGTTGATCGCGATGTCGACCACCGAGATGCTGGAAGATCTCGGACACCACGTCATCGGCGTGAGTTCCGGCCTGCACGCGCTCGACATCCTCAAGAGCGAGCAGCCGATCGACCTGATGATGACGGACCATGTGATGCCCGGCATGACCGGGCTCGAACTGGCCGCGGCGACCCGCGAAATGCGGCCGTCACTGCCGATCCTGCTCGCCACCGGCTATGCGGAGTTGCCCGAGGGCGCCCAGCTCGATCTGCCGCGACTGGCAAAGCCCTATCACCAGGACCAGCTGCGCGACCGGCTCGATCAATTGCTGCGATGAGATGAGATGAGGTGAGATGAGATGAGATGAGGTGAGGTGAGGTGAGGTGAGGTGAGGGTGTGTCCCGGATGCTGCGCAGCGCGCCGCTCTTTGCGGCGCGGTGCGCTGCTGATCCGGGACCCATCGAGGTCGCGACAGTGTGTGGGTCCCGGCTCTGCGGAGCAGCACAAAGGGTGCCGCACCGCGTCCGGGACACGAGAGTCTTTCTACCCCACCATCCGGTCACGCCTTAATGGATTTTCAGGACAAGAAACGCTATATTCATGGTGAGGACAAGCCATGGTCGAACGCCCTGAAACAGTGACCCAGAACTCCACCGCAACCTATATCCGCTGGCTCGCGGCGCAGCATCACGTCGCCTACGTTCAGACCCAATCCGACCTGCTCGCACAGCACATGACGCGCCTGGCGGATGACGCCATCCAGCCCGACGAGGTCGAACGCATTCTGTTTGCCTTGCACCGCGCCGGCCATCTCGACCGCCGTCAGCTCGTCCATCTGCAGGTCCAATATCTGCGTGAAGCCAGGCCGTGACCTTCGATCCGTTCGGCGATTTCGCGACCGAAGGCTATTTGCGGAACTTCGAAAAAGAAAAAGACATGACGATCGTCAAGCGCGCGGAAAACGCGTCGTTCACGACCGGTCTCGACGAGGCCTTTGCAAGCCTAGCCAAGGCCAAGACGCTTTCCTACGATGAAGTGCTCACGACCCATGGTATCCTGTTTGGTGCGATCTATCCTTGGGCCGGGCAGGATCGTACCCAGACCGCACCGAAGCTGACCATCAAGAAGGGCCGGGTCATTTTCGCGAACGCGCCGGAAATTCGCGCCGCGGTCGAATTCGCCCTGCGCAAAGGGCAAGACAAGGACTACATGAAAGCCAAGCCCGGCGAGATAATGGGTTATCTTGCTTACGGTCATCCGTTTCTCGACGGCAATGGCCGCACCATCATGACGGTGCATTCCGTGCTGGCGCAGCGCGCGGGCTTCAGCATCGATTGGTCAGCAACGAAGAAGGACGCCTATCTCGACGCGCTCACCAAGGAAATCGAAAACCCTCCGAAAGGCCATCTCGACGCCTACCTGAAGCCGCTCATCCGGGATCCGATCGCGTATGAGCAGCTCGCCACCGCGACTGTGCAGGCGCCCGGGTTGGACAGCAGCGTACGGGACGCCGAGCTCAACGAGGTTCTCGGTACGATCGAGGAACCGGCGGTCAAGGCGCAGTATAAGGCCATGCTTATGAAGCGAAAGAAGACGTAGATTCCAATCTCGATCCCGCGCTCGCACAGACGTCGCTTCAGAAATGCGCGACGCTGGTCTTGCGGTCGATTGCCTCTACCCCACCATCCGGTCCCGTCCGGCCCAGAATCCCGCCTTCAGCACCTTCTTGTCGACCTTGCCGACACCGGTCATCGGCAGCTCCGTGACGAACCTGATGTGCTTGGGCGCGTGCGCAGCACCCTTGCGCGCCTTTACCAGCGCGATCAGCTCCTGCTCGTTCGGTCGGCAGCCTTCACGCGCGACCACGACGGCGGTGACGGCCTCGCCCCATTTGTCGTCGGGCACGCCGACCACCGCGACCATCGCGACATCGGCGTGCTGCGACAGCACGTCCTCGACCTCGCGCGGAAAGATGTTGAAGCCGCCGGAGACGATCATGTCCTTCTTGCGGTCGAGAATGAACAAATAGCCGCGCTCGTCGGCGCGGGCGATGTCGCCGGTATGCAGCCAGCCGTTTTTCAGGGTATCGGTGGTTTGTTCCGGCCGTTTCCAGTATTCGGCCATCACATGCGGCGCGCGCACGCAGATCTCGCCGGCCTCGCCGGTCGCGACTTCCTCGTCGTTGTCGTCGAGCACCTTGACCTCGCAGGCGGCGATCGGAAAGCCGCAGGAGGTAAACATCTCCGGCGTATTCGGATCGTGATCTCTCTTGCGCAGCACCGAAACCGGGTAGCACTCGGTCTGGCCGTAGAGCTGCGAAAACACCGGACCGATCCGCTCGATGCCCTCGACCAGCCGGCTCGGCGACATCGCGGAGGCGCCGTAGAGCAGCAGTTCGAGCGAGGAGAGGTCGTTCTTCTCCAGCGCCGGGTGATCCAGCAGCACGTAGATCATGGTCGGCACCAGCAGCGTGAAATTGATGCGCTCGCGCGCGATGGTTTTGAACACCGCCTCGGGATCGAAACCCTTCAGCATGTGCACGGTGCCGCCGCGCATCAGCGTCGGCAGCACCTTGGTGCCGGCGACATGGCTGATCGGCGCCACCGTCAGATAGCTTGGGGTATCCGGGATCTCGAAATCGGCCAGGATGGCATTGGCAAAACCGCCATATTCGCGATGGGTGCGCAGCGCGCCCTTCGACTTGCCGGTGGTGCCGCCGGTGTAATTGAGCGTCGCGATATCGTCAGGCCCGGCGAAACTGCGCGGGCTGGCGGTGCCGGTGGCCTCGACCGCGGCGAGCAGGTTGACGCCGTAACCCGCCGGACCGAGTGTGAATACGGCTTTCAGTTGGGAAGCCCTTGCGGCGAGTTCGCCGCCGCGATCCCTGAACGTATCGGCGTCGACCACCAGCACCTGCGCTTCGGAATCCTCGATCTGAAACAGCTGATCGTCGAGCGAGCCGAGCGGATGCAGCGAGGTGATCGACAGTCGCGCCAGTTGCGCGGCGACGCCGCTGCACCAGCTGTCGGCGCGGTTGGCCGACAACAGGGCGACCCGGGCACCCGGCTGAAGCCCGAGCTGCATGAACACCTTCTGCATGCAGCCGATCAGGTCGGTGGCGCCCTGGTAGGTGATCGATCCGCCCGGCCAGCTAAATGCAGTGCGCTGGGGATAGCGCGCCAGCGCCCGCAGCGTCTGCGCACACACCGTCGGAAAGGCATAAAGTGGATCGGACATGGTTTCCTCCGGACATTTGTCACTGGCTTTGTTTGCGCGGCGGGGCGTGCCAATGTTGGAAAAACGCTAGCATCAGTATTGAAGCGGGGACAATGACTTTGACGAAGACCGACCGCCTCGCGCGCTTTCACGGCCGCCTCAGCCTGCCGCTGATCGCGGCGCCGATGTTTCTGGTCTCCGGCGTCGAGCTGGTGACGGCGGCCTGCCGTAACGGCGTAATCGGATCGTTTCCGACGGTGAACTGCCGCAGCCCCGAACAGCTCGACCTCTGGCTGGGCGAGATCGAAGACCGTCTGCGCCGCCATGGCGATGAAACCGGCAAGCCTGCAGCGCCAATCTGCCCGAACCTGATCGTGCACCGTTCCAATGCGCGGCTGGAGGCCGATCTGCAGGTGCTGCTGCGGCATCAGCCCGAACTCGTCATCACCTCGGTCGGTTCGCCGGCGCCGGTGCTGGCGGCGCTGCATGACGCCGGCGCGCTGGTGTTCGCCGATGTCGCCAGCATCCGCCATGCCGAGCGCGCGGTGGCCGCGGGCGCCGACGGGCTGGTGCTGCTGACGGCGGGGGCGGGCGGCCAGACCGGCTGGCTCAACCCCTTCGTGTTCGTCCGCGCGGTGCGCGCGTTTTTCGATGGGCCGGTCGTGCTGGCCGGCGGCATCGGCGATGGCCATGCGCTGCTCGCCGCGCAGGCGCTCGGCTGCGACCTCGCTTATATGGGCACCAAATTCATCGCCACCGCCGAGAGCATGGCCGACCCCAGGTACAAGGCGATGCTGGTCACGAGCAGCGCCGACGATATTGTGTTGACCACGGCCTTCACCGGACTGCAGACCAACATGCTGCGGCCATCGATCGCAGCCGCCGGCCTCGACCCCGACGACCTGCCGCCGCGCGGCGCCATCGACATTGGCAAGGACATCGACATCGGCGCCCGCGACAACCGCCCGGCGCGCTGGCGCGACATCTGGAGCGCGGGCCATTCGACGTCGGGGGTATCGGCGGTGCTGTCGGTCGACGACCTCGTGGCGCAGACGATGGCCGAATACCGCGGCGCTGCAGGGCGATAGAACGCGCGGCCGCATGGCGCCCCTGCGACAAAGCGCTTTCAAGCTGCCGGTCACACCGTATAGAACAACCCCAAACCGTCCGACCCAGAGGAACGCCCATGCCCGCCTACCGCTCCAGGACCACCACCCACGGCCGCAACATGGCGGGCGCCCGCGGCCTGTGGCGCGCCACCGGCATGAAGAACGAGGATTTCGGCAAGCCGATCATCGCCGTGGTCAATTCCTTCACCCAGTTCGTGCCGGGCCACGTCCATCTCAAGGACCTCGGCCAGCTGGTGGCGCGCGAGATCGAGAAGGCCGGCGGCGTCGCCAAGGAATTCAACACCATCGCGGTCGATGACGGCATCGCGATGGGCCATGACGGCATGCTCTACAGCCTGCCGTCGCGCGAGATCATCGCCGACAGCGTCGAATACATGGTCAACGCGCATTGCGCCGACGCCATGGTGTGCATCTCCAACTGCGACAAGATCACGCCGGGCATGCTGATGGCGGCGCTGCGGATCAACATCCCCACGATATTCGTGTCGGGCGGCCCGATGGAATCCGGCAAGGTCAGCATCAAGGGCAAGATCCGGTCGGTCGATCTGATCGACGCCATGGTCGCGGCGGCCGACGAATCCGTCAGCGACGCCGATGTCGAGACCATCGAGCGCTCGGCCTGCCCGACCTGCGGCTCGTGCTCGGGCATGTTCACCGCCAATTCCATGAACTGCCTGACCGAGGCGCTGGGCCTGGCGCTGCCCGGCAACGGCTCGGTGCTGGCGACCCATGCCGACCGCAAAGGGCTGTTCGTCGAGGCCGGCCACCTGATCGTCGACCTGGCGCGCCGCTATTACGAACAGGACGACGAGAGCGCGCTGCCGCGCAAGATCGCCAGCTTCAAGGCGTTCGAAAATGCCATGACGCTGGATATCGCGATGGGCGGCTCGACCAACACGGTGCTGCATCTGCTGGCCGCCGCCTATGAAGGCGAGATTCCCTTCACCATGCAGGATATCGACCGGCTGTCGCGCCGGGTGCCGGTGCTGTGCAAGGTGGCGCCCTCGGTGCCCGACGTGCATCTCGAGGACGTGCATCGCGCCGGCGGCGTGATGGCGATCCTCGGCGAACTCGATCGCGCTGGCCTGCTCAATCGCGGGCTGCCGATGGTCCACGCCGCGTCGCTGGAGGATGCGCTGAGCCGCTGGGACATCAAGCGCACCAAAAGCGAGAGCGTCCGCAAGTTCTTCATGGCTGCGCCGGGCAATGTGCCGACGCAGGTGGCTTTCAGCCAGGAACGCCGGTTCGAGGAACTCGATACCGACCGCAGCACGGGCTGTGTCCGCGACGTCGAGCATGCCTATTCGAAGGATGGCGGCCTCGCCGTGCTCTCGGGCAACATCGCGCTCGAGGGCTGCATCGTGAAGACCGCCGGAGTCGACGAGAGCATCCTTAAATTCGAGGGACCGGCGCGGATTTTCGAAAGCCAGGATGCCGCGGTCGAGGGCATTCTCGGCGGCAAGATCAAGCCCGGCGACGTCGTCGTGGTACGCTACGAGGGACCGCGCGGAGGCCCCGGCATGCAGGAGATGCTGTACCCGACCAGCTATCTCAAATCGAAGGGACTCGGCAAAGTCTGCGCGCTGGTCACCGACGGCCGCTTCTCCGGCGGCTCCTCGGGACTTTCGATCGGACATCTTTCGCCGGAAGCGGCGGAAGGCGGCCTGATCGGCCTCGTCGAGGACGGCGACCGCATCCGCATCGACATTCCCGCCCGCTCGATCAGCCTGCTGGTGGACGACACGGTGCTGGCGCAGCGCCGCGAGGCGATGCTGGGCCGCGGCGCTGAGGCATGGAAGCCCGCGAAGAAGCGACCCCGCAAGATAACGATGGCGCTGAAGGCCTATGCCGCGCTGACCACCAGCGCCGCCCGCGGCGCGGTGCGCGTGGTGCCGGATTAGCGCACGTCTTCGGCGCGACGCCCCCGCTCCCTCATGGTGAGGAGCGCGTCCGGCAGCGCCCTTGCGCTGTCCGGCGCGTGTCTCGAACCATCTGGCACATGGCCTGCTGCCATCCTTCGAGACGCCGCGCGAAGCGCGCGCGGCTCCTCAGGACGAGGTCCGAATACGGGCCGAGCGCACCGTGACACTACGGATTCACCTCAGCTTAACGCGCGGTTAACCATCTCGCTCCAAGAATCGGTTGCAGGGCCGTCCACTGCCACCAGCGGCGGGACGCGCCGGGAGCCGCCGTTCAAGGGGATGCGAGATGGATTTCGAGACGCTGTTTGCCAAGACCCCGGCCACCATCGACGAGATCAGGGCCCGGGTCGCCTATGCGCTCGATCGGCATCCTTTGTGCCGCAGCGTGCAATTCGACATCGTCTCGATGCCCCGCACCTCCAAGGGCAACTGGACCATCAGCCTGAAATCGGTGGCGCCGGACGCGCTGTGGGAGGCTTCCGATATCGTGGCCGATATCCAGGACGCCTACGAACTGGCCGTTGCGGCCTGAAATTAACCATTTTGGCGACGATTTTGCCCGAATCGGGCCCTGCCGCAGGGGTGGCATGGTTAGGCCTTAATTAATTCCCAGTTATCGTGAAAGTGATCAGGGTCGCCTTGGGGAACGGAGAGCTGCTTGACGCGGGTAACGACGATCATTGCGCTGACCTGTTTCCTCGTGGTCGGCGCCGCCGCCGCCAGCATCCTGGGCCGCGACGGCGTTCCGGCGGCCGGGTTCGAAATCACCACCGCATCGCCTCCCCAAAGCCCGGTCTCCAACACGGCGGCCAAGCAGGACAAACTGCCGGTCGCTGGCAGATTCGCGCTGGCCTCGATCGGACCGTCGCAGGACGTCACGCTGAGCGCGCCGCTGCGCCAGGCCTTTGCATCGGCCGACCCCGTCGACATGGTGCCGCCGGAGATCGCCGCCCCGCAGGCCGCCGCCCCACAGGCCGCACCGGCGCCGCCGAAGCCGAAGGTCGTCGCCAAGCCGCGGCCGCCGGTACAAAAACCCTACGCGCTGCTCAGCGACGAGCAGATCGCCGGCATCAAGCAACGGCTCAAGCTTTCTTCCTCCCAGGAATCCTACTGGCCGGCGGTGGAAACCGCGCTGCGCGGCATTGCCCGCAAGATCCATGTGAGCCGCAAGTCCGATCCCGGCGCCCTGATCGATCCCGACGCCGAAGAAGTCCAGCAGCTGAAATCGGCGGCGATGCCGCTGTTGTTCCAGCTGCGCGAGGACCAGAAGCGCGAAGTGCGCACGCTCGCCCGCATCATCGGCCTGGACAAGGTCGCCTCGATGATTTGAGGCGGCAATTGGCGGTTTGCCGAATAAACCCAGCTTGTCGTCACCCGCGAAGGCGAGGGCTTTGCGTAAGTCGACCAATTGGTAGGGCGATGGTTAGATTGGGTTTGTCCGTTGGCTGGTTGGGTCAGATCGTATCGCTGGATGGGATGGGTCGCCCGCTTTAGGCGGTCTGAAGTTCCATCCTTGCCCAGCGCCTTAGATTGATCGCGGTCGCGGCGAGCTGGAATGCTGTCGTATTGCGCATCAGTCCCCGATAGCGAGCACGGGCAAAGCCGTAGCTGCGCTTGAGCAAGGCGAACAGCGGCTCGACCGGCGCACGACGATGCGAGATGACCGCGTTACGACGCACCGCCCAAGGCCCCAAGCGAAGCCAGCGATTGTGCCTGCGCATGATCCCGTCGCGGATACCCATTTCCTTCAGCCGCATGCGACGGGCCTGACTGTCATAGGCTTTGTCGGCATAGACCGCGGCCTCGTCGCCGCAGATCAGCGCATCGGCAGGCACGGTGTCGTTGACGTTGGCTGGCGTAAATGCGAGGCGCCGGATAATGCGACTGCCTTGATCCATTGCCACGTGCATCTTGTAGCCGAAAGCATATTTGCCATCCTTCTTAGTCCAGGCCGCGTCGGGGTCGTGGGGACTTTTGACCAGCTTGCTGGCAGGCCGCCCGTCCGGATCCGGCGGCAGATCGCGATCCGGTGGCTCAGGCGGATTAACCGCTGAGCGGATCAGCGAAGCATCAATCAACGTGCCGCGCTTCAAAACGAAGCCAGACTTCTCGATCTGCGCCGTGATCACGGCAAAGGCGCGCTCTGCCAGCCCGCTCTTGGCCAATTGTTCGCGGAAGCGCCACAGCGTCGAATGATCTGGCACAGGCTCACTCAGCGACAGGCCCAGAAAACGCCGAAACGACAGCCGGTCCACCAAGGCTTCCTCAAGCCCCGGATCGGATAGTCCATACCATTGTTGCAGTAAAAGCGCCTTGAACAGCGCCAGCGACGGGTAACCCGGCGCTCCCATCGACCCGTTGCGCAAGCCGCTCAGCAGGCCTTCAATCGCACTCCAGTCGACCAGTTCCGAAACTCTCTGCAACGGTAAATTAGCTCGAGCGGCGTCGTTCACCAGCCCGTCGGTAAAGCTCAATTGACCGATCTGACGCTCCGCCATCAGTGCCTCCAGCGAATCCCTCGCTAAAGAGAATCATCTCGGGCGACTTCTGCAAAGCCCTCGCGAAGGCGGGTGACCCAGTATTCCAGAGACGCCAGCGATCAAGCCGAGAAGCCTCGGCGTACTGGGTCGCCCGGTCAAGAGCCGGGCGATGAAAGCGGAGTAAGCCTCCCTTTCCTCCGCTCACATGAAGATCAATCGCTCACCCGCCGCGCGATTCCACCACCTTGCGGCAGGAATCCGAAAGCCTGGTCTTGTTCTCCTTCAGGCAGGCGTTCATCTGCGGCGGCTTGCCGATATGCTCGGCGCAGAATTTTCCCGCATCGGAGCGGCAGGCCATCTGCTCCTGCCGGCTCGGTCCGGATTGCGCGCCCGCCGATGCTCCCGACAGCAGCAGGACAAGGGTAACGAATGCTGAAGTTCTCATCACGGATCCTTTCAAATCATTTGCTTGACCTTTAACGAGCGCAACCTCGTCAAAGTGGCGATCGCGGTCTACGCCATGTTCATGGCATCGCGGGTTCGCCGGCAAGCGACGCCGTTGCCGTCAAACCGCGCATCTTTCTTCATGAGATCTTGACCCGCGCGGTCCAGCGTCGGGGCGCAGGCGTCGGCTGCGACGATCGATCGTTCGTCGCAAGGCCGCGTCCAATCGGGAGACAAGAAAATGTCAAACAAAGCAAAATGGCTTGGTGCCGGTCTGGCCTTGACGGTGGTGTCGATGCTGGCGCCGGTCTCGCTGGGCGCGGGCTCGGCCGAAGCCGCCGTGGTGTACTGCAAGTCGGCCGGCGTGCCGGAAGGCTGCGTGGCCAAGCCGACTGCGGCCGCCGGTGCACCGGGCAGGGCAGGGGTCGCGGGCGTTGGCGCCGGCGCGCCGGGAGCCGGCGTTCGTGCGGGTACCCCGACGAACCGCGGTGGTCCCGTCAACCGCGCCGGCCGCCACTAGGCAGTTGAAGCCGGCCGGCAGCGGTATCGCTGTCGGCACCGGAAAGTCTCGCACTGCGGCGCCCGCGGCCTGGCATGTTGCACAAGCCGCGCGGCGGCGCGACCCGCGATCCGCGCGATGTCGCCTTGATGTCGTCTTGGCGAACGGCGTGCCGCGATGAATGCGGCCTGAATGGTAGCGCGGACCATTCCCCCATCTTCATGGGAT
>JBDRNF010000217.1:0-25295 GCA_043811435.1 Pseudomonadota bacterium | reverse complement strand
GTCGCGGGATGGGTGACGAGGCTTTTGGCATCGCCGAGATTGTTCGAAATCCGCGAAATCTTCAGCGCGTTGAGGGTGCGGAACGCCGCCGTCTTGCCGCCCTTGACCTCGAAGGCGACGAGCGTCGATCCCGAGCGCATCTGCTTCTTCACCGTTGCGGCCTGCGGATGGTCGGACCGGCCGGGATAGATCAGCCGCGAGATTTTCGGATGCTGCGCCAGCGCGTCGGCGATGGCGGCGGCGGTTTCGGTCTGGGCGCGGACGCGCACCGCCAGTGTCTCCAGCCCCTTCAGCAGCACCCAGGCGTTGAACGGCGACATCGACGGGCCGGTCTGGCGCATGAAATTGTGGATGTGCTCGGCGATGAACGCTTCCGACGCTAGGATGATGCCGCCGAGGCAGCGGCCCTGGCCGTCGATATGTTTTGTCGCGGAATACACCACGACGTCGGCGCCCAGCGTCAGCGGGCTCTGCCAGATCGGCGTCGCGAACACGTTGTCGACGATCAGCCGCGCGCCGCCGGCATGCGCGATCTCGGCGATCGCGCCGATGTCGAGCACGTCGAGCGTCGGATTGGTCGGGCTCTCCAGGAAGCAGGTTCGGGTGTTCGGCCGCATCGCTTGTCGCCACTGCTCGAGGTCGAGGCCGTCGACCAGCGTGGACGAGATGCCATAGCGCGGCAGCAGGTCTTCCACCACGTAGCGGCAGGACCCGAACATCGCCTTCGCCGCCACCACGTGGTCACCGGCTTTCAGGGGGGCAAGGATCGCCGTGGTCACCGCGGCCATGCCGGTGGCGGTGGCGCGCGCCGCTTCGGCGCCTTCCAGCTCGATCATGCGCTGTTCGAACATCGAGATGTTGGGATTGGAAAAGCGCGAATAGAGAAAGCCGGGTTGCTCGCCCTTGAACCGCGCCTCGCATTGCTCGGCGCTGTCATAGACGAAGCCCTGGGTCAGGAACAGCGCTTCGGACGTTTCGCCATATTGCGAGCGCAACGTGCCGGAATGGACCAGCCGGGTTTCAGGACGGTAGCGGGCGGTGGATTTAGTCTCAGACATGTGACCTCCGTCGTGACCACCATCGAAATGGTCACAAAAAAACCGGCCTGGAAAAAATTCCACAAGCCGGGATCACACATGTCCCCGGCCTGTTTAGCGATTTATTTAACGTGGCTGCAAGCCGGCCGGCTCAAATCACCACGGGATAAGTCATGCTGATATTCCCTTGCGCCCTTTCCGTCAAGGCGGCCATCGGATAACCGGTAAAAGTCCGCATTTTCAGCGTCAGGATGGCCTGAAGCCCGGCCATTCCCTTGGGACCCTCACCGTGACCTTCACGCTTCCGCCCGACGCCAATGGCATTCTGCCCGACCGCATGATCGCGGCGATGGCGGATGCCGGCCTCATTCTGCCGGCCTATCCGTTCGTCGAAAGCCAGATCCAGCCGGCGAGTCTCGATCTGCGGCTCGGCGACATCGCCTATCGCGTTCGCGCGAGCTTCCTGCCGGGGCCGGGCGCGACGGTGGCCGAACGCATCGACGAGTTGAAACTGCACGAAATCGACCTGACCGATGGCGCCGTGCTGGAGACCAACTGCGTCTACATCGTGCCGCTATTGGAGAGCCTGGCGCTGCCGCCGGAGATCGTCGCCGCCGCCAATCCGAAGAGTTCGACCGGGCGGCTCGATGTCTTCACCCGCGTCATCGCTGACGGCACGCGACGCTTCGACATGATCGGCGCCGGCTATCACGGCCCGCTCTATGCCGAGATCAGCCCGAAGACCTTTCCGGTGCTGCTGCGCGAGGGCTCGCGGCTTTCACAGGTGCGCTTCCGCACCGGCGACGCCATTCTCAACGCCGACGAACTCGACGCGCTGCACGATCTGGAGCGGCTGGTCGATATCGATGACGCCGACCTCGTCAACGGCGTGGCGCTCAGCGTCGACCTCCAAGGCGAAAACTCGGATGGCTTCGTCGGCTACCGCGCCAAGCGTCACACCGGCGTGGTCGATATCGACCGCCGCGGCGGCTACGCCGTCGGCGAATTCTGGGAACCGATCGCGGCGCGCCCCGACGGCAGCCTCATTCTCGATCCCGGCGAGTTCTACATCCTCGCCTCGAAAGAGGCCGTCCAGGTGCCGCCGGATTACGCCGCCGAAATGGTGCCGTTCGATCCCCTGGTCGGCGAATTCCGCGTGCATTATGCCGGCTTCTTCGATCCCGGTTTCGGCTATGCCGGCGCCGGCGGGCAGGGCTCGCGCGCGGTGCTGGAAGTGCGTTCGCGCGAAGTCCCCTTCATTCTCGAACACGGCCAGATCGTCGGCCGCCTGGTCTACGAGAAGATGCTCTCACGTCCCGACGCCCTGTACGGCCAGCGCATCGGCTCCAACTACCAGGCGCAGGGCCTGAAGCTGAGCAAGCATTTTCGGGTGTGATCTTGCTTGCCTCGCCAGTTGCACACGCGGGCATGGGTTTATCCGCAGGAGGCCCATGTGCGCTCCATGTGCAGATATGAACCATGTCACGGCTTCCACGTGCTGCCGATCTCGGCCGGCTCGTCGATGCCTTCCGGGAGATCGGCGAACTTGCGCGGGCGCTTCGTCGGATCGGTCGGATGCGTCATCGCCCGAATGATGTCGTCAGCAGAAGAGACGATGCCCATGTCTTGCAGGCCTCGAAGCCACGACACCGTGCTGACGAGGTGAACGTTAGGCGGCCTTCGGATCACTTTCACGGACCGGATGTCCGAGTCCTCGAACAGTAGCAATGCCGCCTGGTCGGAGTGGACGTGCTTCTCGAGCCCGTGCTGGAAGAAGTCGGCAATCGCCGCCTCGCCCAGGCTTTGTCCCGTCCGGAATGCTCCCTGCTCACGTAGCATGGTCGCCATCCTTCCGACGTTCGTCTGTTCGATCGTGAACACGTCGGGATGCGCTTCGACGAACTCCTTGACCTCGCGGTCCTTGACGTAGTTTTCGGGATCCGAAGTCAGTTCGGCATAGATCTGGTCGACGATGACCACTGGCATCGCCACCTTCAGCAGCAGCGGCAATTCGCCGGCCACCCACAAGCTGTTGATGGGGCCGGCGTCCGGAATGATGAGAACGCACCGCGAGGTCATCGCGGCAGCCCGGCTTCCCGGCACAGTCGCACGAAACTCTCCGTCATCGCGTTGACTTCGTGAGGAGGAAGCCGAGGCAGGTCGAGACCTCGGTCGCCGAGCGCGACCAGCAATTCGGCATAGTCGCGCAGCCCGGCCCGTTCGACCGCCTGGGCTTTATCGATCTCTCCTTTGGAGAAGGCCACTAGCGGATCGTTCGCGCCGTCATTCGGTAGATAGCCCGTCACCTTGGCAAGATGGTCCCTGACAAGCGCCGTCAATGTGGTCCCGTGGGACGCGGCATAGGCCTTTCCCCGTTGCACCAGATCGTCGTCCAGATTGAAAGTAGTGTTGCGCTTCATCGTCGTCTCCACCTTCACATATATATGTGAAGGCGGCTAACGACAACACCTCCACGGGTCGCGTCGCCGATTTCCCCTACCGCATCAGCAGCGCGCCGGCCCAGGCCGCGCCGGCGACCAGCACCAGTCCGGGGATCAGCCGCGCCGCGAACGCCCGGCTGCCGCTGCTCAAGGCAAACACGATCTTGCTGACGGTGTTGGTGGTGAACGCGGCGAGCACGGGAAACACCGCGTCGGCAGCGCTCATCTTTCCGGAGGCGACCAGCGAAGCCACCGCGATGGCGGCGGAGTGGGTGTCGACGAAGCCGGCGGCCGCGGCGGCGACGAGGGTTCCGGTCTCGCCGAACCAGTCGCGCAGCGCGGCCGAGGCAATCAGCACCGCGGAAAGCGTCAGGGCGAATACCAGCGCGACCGGGAGGCTGAACGCCTGTCCCGGCTGCGGATCCGGCACGTTCTGCTCGCGCAAGGTCCGGATCGTGAAGAAGCCGCCATAGGCGGTCGCGGCCACGCCGGCGCAGATCAGCGGAATGGAAAGCGCGCGGAGCGTGGCGATGCTGGTGGCGCCGAGCACCGCGGACATCAGCACGATGGTGGCGACGGTCGACAGTGCTGCGCCTGCGACCGCGGCGGTGAGGATGCCGGGACTCTTCTGAGCCCGCGTCCCCATGGCGCCGATGGTCGCGGTGCTGGAGATGAACCCCGCTGCGAACCCTGCGATCGGCAAGCCGAAGCGCGCGCCGAGCAGCCGGATGAGAATGTAGCCGGCGGCGCTGATCGCCATCACCAGAATGACGACGATCCAGATCGAGCGCGGATTGAGCGCGTCATAGGGGCCCATCGCCTGGTTGGGCAGCAGCGGCAGGACCACCAGGGTCGCGCCGGCGAAGATCAGCGCATCTCTCACCTCTGCCTCGGTCAGCACCGAACGGACGAAATGATGCAGCGGGGAGCGCGCCGCCAGCAGCGCGGCGAGTGCGACGGCGATGCCTGCCGCCCACGCGGGTTGTTGCATCGCAAGGCCGCCAAGCAGCGCGGTCAGCACCAGGGCAATCTCGGTGGTCAGGCCGGGGTCCTCGTCGCGCGATCTGAAATAGGCGATGGCGGTCAGAACGGCCACGCCTGCAACCGTAACGGCCAGCACCAGCGCCCCGCCCACCATCATGCTGGCGGCGCCGGCCAGCGAGACGACCGAGAACGTGCGAATTCCGGCCGCGGCGCGGGCAGGGCCTTCCCCCTTGCGGCGCTCGCGCTCGGCGCCGATCAGAAGTCCGATGCCGAGCGCGACCGCGAGGTTCAGGAGCAGGGGAGGCAGATTGAGCATCTTCTTCCTGTTCGCCCCGGCAACCCGGCGCGGTCAGCCGTTCGCTATCGTCTTCGGCAAGTCCGACGTCATCCTGTCGCAATCGCACGACGTTGATGCAGATCATTGCCGAATCCGCAGCTCTTTGGGAAGCTGTCTCGCGCGACGCGACGGTTCGCGCAAGGATCGATCCATGAGTCGCCTCCACAAAGAAAACCATCTCGTCGAGCGCATCGGCTGGCTGCGGGCGGCCGTGCTCGGCGCCAATGACGGGATCATTTCGACCGCGAGCCTGATCCTGGGCGTGGCGTCGGCTTCCGCTTCGCAAGGCGATGTGCTCCTGACCGGCGTGGCCGGCCTGGTCGCGGGCGCGATGTCGATGGCGGCCGGCGAATATGTGTCGGTCAGTTCGCAGTCCGATACCGAACACGCCGACCTCGCCCGCGAGACGCGGGAGTTGGCCGACGATCCCGTATTCGAGCGGGAAGAACTGGCCCAGGTCTATGTCGCGCGCGGCGTCGAGGTTGGACTCGCCCGCGAGGTCGCAAAGCAGTTAATGGCGAAGGACGCCTTGGGTGCGCATGCCCGCGACGAACTCGGCATCTCCGAGATCACGACCGCCCGTCCGGTGCAGGCGGCGCTGGCCTCGGCCGCGACCTTCTCGGTCGGGGCGGCCGCGCCGCTCGCGCTCGTCCTGGTCTCGCCCTCCAGCGTCCTGATCCCGGTGGTGTCGGCGGGATCGCTGATCTTTCTGGCCCTGCTCGGCGCGATCGGCGCGAAAGCCGGCGGCGCCGGCCTGCTGAAGCCGACCATCCGCGTGACCTTCTGGGGCGCCTTCGCGATGGCGCTGACGGCGGGAATCGGCGCCGTGTTCGGCAAGGTGGTGTGAACACAGGAATCTTGCGCATGGAGGGTTCCCCGGATGCGAATGCGGCAGACCTTCCGATGTTCACGGCTTCCGCCACGAATTTCGTGTGATGGAAAACCGTGCCGAAACAATACCTTGCCTACTGTACATGGGGTTGTTTTCGATGTTTTGGTCGGGAGCGGGTACCCGTCGGCCTCAGGCCGAAGGCATCGACCGGCGGAACCAGGGGCTTGGGAGATCGCCATGAACAAGACGACCGACGGCGCGCGCGAGGCGCAATGGCTGCGATGGCGCAGCGTCGCCGATCTCTATCACGCCTTCTTCACCGGGCTGATCCTGACCGTGGTGACGCGGCGCGGCACCGCCGATGCCGCGGAATTCGTGTTCCGGGTGTTTCGCCGCCAGCAGCAGGAACGCTTCCTGCCCGGCCTGGAAAAGCTGGGGCTGAGTCACCTGCCGCCGGCGGTGGCGGCGGCGCAGTATCATTATCTCTCGAACTGGATCGGCGGCGTCCATGTCGAATACATGTACGAGAGCGACCGCAAGGCCTGGATCCGCTATCCGCCGCCGCGCTGGATCTGGAAGGGCACCGCGATCTGCGGCGTGCCCGGTGAAGTCTCGCGCGCCATGCTGCGCGGCTGGCACGCCAACAATGGCGCAGCGCTCGGCGATCTCCGGCTCGGCTTCGTCTGCACCAAGCAGAGCGTCGACGGCCAGGACGGGCTGGAAGGCTATTACTGCGAATACGACCATCCGCTCGAGATCGATCAGCGCATGGTGTTCGCCCGCCATCTCGAGGCGCCGATGTTCGATCCCGCCGCGGCACCGGCATTGCCGGTTGCCAGCTGGCCGAAGCCGCGGCTGGAAAAGGCCTACCGCAACTACGCGATGGAATATGTGCGCACCGCAGCGCCCGTGATGGTGCAGGTATTCGGTCCTGAGGATGCCGGCTACCTGCTGCATCTCACCGGCAAACTGATCGGCATGCAGTATTTCGACGAGATCGCGCGCGGACTCGGCGCTACGCGCGGCTCGGCCACGGAATTCGCGGCGTTTCTGCGCGCGCTGTTCGACGCGCAGGACGATGTCGCCGAGATCAGCGGGTCCGGCGGCGCTTTCGAAATCCGGCAGCAGAGCTGGAAGCTGATGGCCGATCTCGGCGATTATCATCCGGCCTGCACAAAAGTGCTGGAAGGTCTGTTGGAAGGCCTCGCGGCCGGCTGCGGCCGCCACATTCCCGTACATTTGAAGCCGTCGCCAGGCGGCAAGCCGCCGTTCGTCTGGTCGATCGGCTGACTCGCTTTCTTACCCTCCCCTGGAGGGGGAGGGTCGGCTCGCATCGCTAGATGCGAGACGGGGTGGGGTGACGGTCTCTCAACTCGTGCGCCTCCTGAAGCGATGGACTGTCACCCCACCCCGATCGCACCGGACGATGCTGCGCATCGCCGGGCGCGATCGACCCTCCCCCTCCAGGGGAGGGTAAGATGGGGCGCAGGCGGCCCATGCGCCCGGCGCACATGGAATCGCCTGGGATCGGTGCTAGGAAACGGCCAGCACGGCGGGTAGATCGGGCTGCAGCGCGGGTGCGCGCGGGAGAAGAAATGTCCGATATTGGTGTCGCCGAGATTCCCGTAGACGGCGACGAACGCCCGCTTCCGCCGCCGGAAGCGCCGGTGAAGAACGCGCTGGTCGAGGGGCCGATCCTGCGCACGCTGTTGTGGCTGGCCTGGCCGAACGTGATCGCGCTCTCGGCCGGCACCTGCGTGGTGATCGCGGAGACCTCCTATATTGGCCGGCTCGGCGTCGAGTCGCTGGCGGCGATGGCGCTGGTATTTCCATTCGTGATCCTGACCATGACCATGTCGGGCGGCGCGATGGGCGGCGGCGTGGCCTCGGCGATCGCGCGTGCGATCGGCGCCGGCGATATCGACCGCGCCTCGACGCTGGCGGCGCATGCGATGCTGATCGGCATCGGCCTTGGCCTCGTGTTCATGCTGGGCATGCTGATCTTCGGGCCGACGCTGCTCGAACTGCTCGGCGGCCGCGGCAACGTGCTGGCGCAGGCCATCGGCTACGTGCAGATCTTCTTCGGCGGCGCGGTGGTGCCATGGCTGATGAACACGTTTGCGGGAATTTTGCGCGGCACCGGCAACATGAAGCTGCCGTCGCTCCTGATGCTGTCGTCCGCTACCTGCCAGATCATTCTCGGCGGCACGCTCGGCCTCGGCCTCGGGCCGATCCCGTCCTTCGGCATGCGCGGCGTCGCCGCGGGCTCTCTGGTCGCCTATGTGATCAGCGTCTCGGTTATGGCCTGGTACATCTTTTCCGGACGGGCGCGCGTGGTTCCCAGGATTCGGGGCCTGCGGATTCAGTGGGCGATGTTCTTCGACATCCTGAAGGTCGGCGCCATCTCCTGCTTCTCGCCGCTGCAATCGGTGCTGACCGTCGCCATCTTCACCCACATGCTGGCGCAGTTCGGCACCGAGATCCTGGCGGGCTACGGCGTCGGCGCAAGGCTCGAATTCATGCTGACCTCGATCGCCTTCGCGGTCGGCATCGCCTCGGTGCCGATGGTCGGCATGGCGATCGGCGCGCAGCGGGTGGTGCGGGCGCGGCGGATCGCCTGGATCGCGGGCTGCGTCGCCTTCGTGTCGGTCGGCGCCTTCGCCACCGCGATCGCGATATTTCCCGATCTCTGGGTCAACATCTTCACCGACGATCCGGGCGTGCGCGCCGCCAGCCGGCAATATCTGTCGATCGCCGCACCGATGTATGCCTTCATCGGGCTGTCGATCTCGATGTATTTTTCCTCGCAGGGCGCCGCCAAGGTGCTGGGGCCAGTACTGGCGCAAACCGCGCGGCTGGTGTTCGTCGCCGCGGGCGGCTGGTGGCTGTCGACCGCCAATGCGTCAGCGGCGAACTATTTTGCGCTGGCGGCGGCCTCCATGGTGGTGCTCGGCGTGCTGTCCGCCGCCAGCGTCATCTTCACGCGCTGGGGACCGAAGGGCGGCCCGGCGCCGGATCGCCGCCCCGCTCTGTCGTAATCCTGATGGCGAACCGACGGGCCGCGCTCATGCCGCGTCGCGCCCAAAGGTTTTCCGCAGCGCCAGCGCCGCCTGATCCATCTGCCCGTCGACATAGGGCGCGATTTCGTTCGGCAGCAGGTCGACGGTCCAGACCAGCCGGCTGCGTGCATCGCCATCGGCCAACACCTGCACCGACGCGCTGTAGTGGCTGATCCGCTCGTCGGCGATGGCATAGACCAGCCGCCGTCGTGTCTCGTCGCAATCGACCAGCTGCTCGCGCGCGACGCTGCCATTGGCAAACGTTACGATCCGCGCGTCGCCGTCGAGCCGGGTGTCGGTGACGAAGCCCGGCACCAGGCGCGTATGCAACGCGCCGAAATCGCGCACCGCGGACCACACGTCGTCAGCACGGGCGTCGAGCGGAATGTCTTTGTGGATGGAGGCCATGGGAGTGATCCTTCTTGTTCAGCCGTCATTGCGAGGAGCACTTGCGACGAAGCAATCCAGCTTCCTTAGTGCCTCGCCAAAGCTGGATTGCTTCGCTGCGCTCGCAATGACGATGTTAGAGCGGAGCGCTAAGTCCTACGTGCACACCGCCTCGACATTGTTGCCGTCGGGGTCGATCAGGAACGCGGCATAGTAGGTCGGGCCGTAGTCCGCGCGCGGGCCGGCGCTGCCATTGTCGCGGCCGCCGGCCTTCAGTCCCTCGCTGTGAAATTTCTCGATGGCGGCGTGGTCGGGCGCGCGGAACGCGACATGGGCGCCGCCATGGGCCGGCCCCTTGTGCAGATGCAGCCAGAGCGCCGGCTCGCCTTTGGGGCCGAAGCCGGCGCCGCTGCCGTCGCGCGAGCACAGCACGAAGCCGAGCGGCGCCAGGGCCGCGGTGTAGAAGCGCACGCTGGCGTCGAGACTCCCGACTCTCAATCCGATGTGGTCGTACATGGCGTTCTCCTGTTCGAGGCGCGCTGCAAGGCGCGCGGTTCGGAGACGACCCTAGTCAGTGCACGACGAGGCGTTCTTGGAAAATCTTGCGGTCGCCCCGCGATGCCGCACGGAACCGGCGCGGCGAGACTCCGGCGGCGCGGTGGAAGGTGCGGACGAAGTTGGAGAGATCGGCGAAACCGACGTCATAGGCGACGTCCGTGATGGAAGTTTCGTCGTCGGCCAGCAGGCGCGCGGCATGGCGCAGCCGCGTGCGCACCAGATACTGGTGCGGGGTGACGCCGAGCACGCTGGAGAACAATCGCAGGAAATGGAATGGGCTGATCCCGGCCTGGGCGGCGGCCTGCTCCAGATCGATATTTTGAGACGAATGCGCGTCGATCCACAGCGCGGTTTCCACCGCGCGGCGGCGATCCCGGGCTCCTGCCGTCGCGGGCGTTTGCGGCCGCCCGGACACGACCTCGACAAACCGGCTGGCGAACAGCGCCCCGGCTTCGTCGAGGCCGATATCGCTGCGGCCACAGGCGGCGGCCTGCGCCAGTTCGCCGAGCACCATCAATTCGGGCAGCGGCGGTGCGGCGCCGATCTGCCAGGTCTCGGCGCGGTCGCCGATCGCGTCCAGCAGTTCGGGGCCGGGAAAGAACGACAGGCACTCGTCGCCGCAGACATGGTCGTGCGTGCACATGTATTCGTCGCCGGGATGGCCGACCATCACCGACCCCGCCACCAGTTCGAAGGTCCGGCCGCGGCTGCGGCAGCCGAAGCTGCCTTTGCGGACAAAGGAAACCGAGTGGCCGGTATGCTGCTCCACGAACGGCGTGTCCGCCGGGCCCGCGGTGCAGCGGAACTCGAATACCGAAATGGAATCGCGCTGCAGCAGGGGCCTTGCCGTCATGCGGCGATGCTAGCCCTGCAGGCGCGGCGGGGCAACGGGCAGCAGCACGTCGAACAGGGTCTTGCTGCTGACGGCGCCGCGCGCGCCCTCGATCGAAAGCAGCCTGCGCTTGGAGATACTGCCACCGTGCGGCGACATCCGGTCGGCATAGCTTCCGGCTTCGAGAACGCGATGGCAGGGCACGATGATCACGAACGGATTTTTAGCCAGCGCCTGCGCCACCGAATGCACGGCGCCGGAGGCGCCGAGCCGGGTGGCGATCTCGCCATAGGTGCGGGTTTCGCCGCGCGGGATCGCCTGCGTCAGCTGGTAGACCCGCTGGTTGAAGGCGTGAATGCCCGAGACATCGAGGGCGACGTCGGAGAGGTCGCCGGGCTGCCCGCGCAGCAGCGCCACGATGCCTTCGATCGCGACTTCGACGTTCGGCGGCGGATGCGCTTCGCGGGAATCGGGATAGAGCTGATACAGCCGGCGCCTGGTTTCGATCTCGCGCGCCTCGGGCAACTGCACGCCGACGATGCCGGCCTGGCCCCATGCGATGCCGCACCGGCCGATCATGGTGTCGAAAATGGTGTACCCACGCCCCGACATTACGCTACCCCCCCCGAAGGGATCATAACACTGTCATAAACGACTGCACCTGGAATCTTCGGGATCGGTTAAGGCTGGCAAGGGCCGGGGCGGCCAAGGGGGCGGCAAGGCGCTTGGCGGGGCGGGCGGTCTCGGCTAATTAAGGGGGCACGCGGGCGTAGCTCAATGGTAGAGCAGGAGCTTCCCAAGCTCACGACGAGGGTTCGATTCCCTTCGCCCGCTCCAGTTTCCGTTCATTCCATGGGCAACAGGAGCCACGTCATGGCGGCAAGCTACAGCTATTCCGTCATTCTCGAGCCGCAGGAAGGCGGTGGCTTTACCGTGCTTGTCCCGGCCTTGCCCGAGGTCGTGACCGAGGGCGATACCGAACAGGAAGCGCTCGCCAATGCCGAGGAGGCAATCCGTGCAATCCTCGAATATCGACGGGAACAAGGAATGGCGCCGCCGTCCGATGCTCATCCCGAAATTCGCCACGTAACGGTGGCCGCCTGATATGGGCGGTGGACGGCTGCCTGCCGTCAACGGTAAGCGCGTTATCCAGGCACTCACGAGAACGGGCTTCGTCGTCGACCGGACTGTCGGGAGTCATCACGTTCTTGTTTATCCCGGAGACCCAACACGAACGGTGACGGTTCCGGTTCATGCCGGGCGAGACTTGAAGCCCGGCACCCTGCGCTCGATCATTCGGCAGACCGGCCTGACCGTGGAGGAGTTCACGGGACTTCTGTAGAATCGTGGAGCAGGTTCGACAAAGACGTAGCCCGGCGATGGATGAGATGGCGGCGGATTACGCCTTCGGCTTCAATCCGCCCTAGGGGCTCGGAAAGTGTTCCACCAGTGATGAGGAGCGGCGCCCTTCATGCCGACCACAATTGACGAATACACGCTGGCTACCGTTCCTGTGATCCAGCTCTTTGATGAAACCATTCTCGGCCACGCCACTGCTTTCGTTTGGCGTCATAATGGCCAGGACTTTTTGATCACCAACTGGCACGTGGTCACCGGGCAAAATAACGAGACGGGCGCCAATCTCCATCCACAGGGCGGTCGTCCCAATAAACTTCGCCTCTACTTCAATCCTGCTCAGATGATGTTTGGTAAACACGATGCATATCAGGAACTCTTTCTTCCAGATGGCAATCCTGTGTGGTTGGTTCACCCCGTGCACGGCAGAGCTGTGGACGTAGTCGCAATCCCACTTCCAATACAGCCGGCACACCTTCACTTCCGACCGATAAACGAGATGAGTTCAGAGCAGCTTCAAATCTCGATCGGTGCGGACGTGTTCATCCTCGGATACCCCTTCGGGTTTCAGCCTCCCGGTTATCCGGTATGGAAGCGAGGTAGCATTGCCTCAGAACCGGATCTCGCTCCGCTCACCCACGGCTACATGCTCGTCGACTCCGCTTCGAGGCCCGGGATGTCCGGTGCACCTGTCATAAGGCGCAGTTGGGGGAACCATATGCTGGAAAGTGGCGGTGTCACCGTAGGGCCAGGGTCAGCTACTCGGTTCATCGGGGTGTATTCTGGTCGGCTGTACACGAATGATTCCAACGATCCGCAACTTGCGCGTGTTTGGCCTCGATCATTGTTAGAAGAGATCGTGCAAATTCCGACCAAGGATACCCTGTGACGCTTAGGTGGACGTTGCCCGTGGATACAGCTTCGATGACCGCGCTGTCGTGGTTCTTCCAAAACGAGCGCACTTCGAAACGGGTGCATGTGAAGTTCGCTTCCCTTCGCCGCTCCAGCGCTGGGCCGCTACCTCAGCGATCCCGACCGCACCAGGGCCGATCGAGCCGGGCGGGCCATGATGAAAATGCGAAAGATCATCATCGCCGATCTTGACAAGGCCTGTGCCGGCTGATGCGACAAGAGCTTGCGCGCCGCGCGTGAAGCTGCGCGCCACAGCGAATGTCCGTAGCTCTACGGCGTACCGCAAAAGCACACCGCCCGACATTCGCAGCAGGTGTTCAATATAGATCACTTTGCTCTCACCGCGCGCCCTAGCGTTGCATCGGGCAGGACGACACTGATTCGGGCGTTGCGCCGGAACCTCGCATGAGGCCTGCCGCTGATGACCATTCGTGGAGTCCGCTGACCCGATGATTTCCTGGGGAGTGCGGACCATGAAAAGCTTCACGAAACTGGCGTTGCTGGCGTGCCTCGGACTGACCATCACGGCGGCGCCGCGTCCGGCGGTCGCCGATGCGGTTTCCGCGCGCCTCGATGCGCTGGAGCGGGAGAACGCCGCGCTGCGGGCGCGGCTTAATCGCCTCGAAACATCGAAAACAGCGAAGCCGCAGCCGCATCCGGAATACGCGGGCTCCGTCCCTCCGCTCGCCGCGCCGCCGCGTGCGCCGGCCGCCGACAGCATGGCCTCTGCCCACCGCCACGGCGGCGAGCCAAGGCCGGTGGCGCCGCGCTTCGAACTCTCCGGGACGCTGTCGTTCCTTCAGCCCGGCGCCGGCAATCTCGAATACGGCACGCTGACCAATCCGCTGCCCGTGGTGACGCCGCACTGGAACAACCAGTCGCTGAAGCCGAACTTCGCGCCGTCGTTCACGCTCGGCGCCCGCTACATGCCGAGCGAGACCAACGACATCCAGCTGAACTGGACGCATCTGAACAGCACCGCCGATGACGCGTTCTTCGCTTCGCCGACGGAGATGGTGGGACCGCCCTATCTGATCGGGCCGGAATCCGCGCTGTACAAGAACGGCTCCGGCACGGTGAAAACCAGGTTCGATGCCGTCAACCTCGACGTCGGGCATACGTTCTGCGCGGATTGCGCGTTCCAGATGCGCGCCTTCGGCGGCGTGACGGCGGCGCGGATCGGCCAGACCCTGTCGGGGCTGTTCGAAAGCCCCGGCGGCGCGGCCTCTTCGGGCTACACCAACAACTCGCTGTTTACCGGCGCCGGTCCCCGTCTCGGCCTCAAGGGCCAATACGGCATCGGCGACTTCCAGTTCATCGGCGAGGTCGCGGCCGCAGCCCTGGTCGGGATATCGCAGGGCCGCGTCGATTACACGACGCTGTCGCCCGCGTTCGGGCTCTCCAGCCAGTACCTGGCATCGCCCAATGCGACGCGGGTGGTTCCCAGCATCGACGCCCGGCTCGCCACCGCCTACACCTTTGCGCCGAACAGCCTCGGCCTGTTCAAGGTCGAGGCCGGCTACAAGGCCGCGGTGTATTTCGATGCGGTCAATTCCTATGCGGTAACGCAGGTGCCGACCGGCCTGACGCTGCCGCCGGTGGGGATCTATCTCGCGACGCAGCAGCACCTGCTGAGCAACTTCACCAACCACGGCCCCTATGTGACCGCGAGCTGGGCCTTCTGGTAAGTGGGGTTCCCGGGGAGCGGGAGGGTCAAGGCGGCCTAGCATTCGCGCCCGATCGCCCCTATATTCAGCGGGTCGCAAGACGATGGCGCTGAACCTCAGAGCGGACTGCAGGCAGACCCGGGGGCAGTACCCGGCGCCTCCACCCTAGCAGCTTGATTTTGTCGGATGGCAATCGGCAAGGCTGCTACGGCGGGGGCGAAACAGGATCGATGGCTGCGAAGAAGCTCTGAATTGTGCTCGGCATGATACCGCCGTTATCGGGTCAAAAACCTAAATGCAAACGATAACGTTGCATTGAACGAAGTGCGCCTCGCGGCGTAACCTGTTCGGGGTTGGTCCACCTGGCAACAGAACGGCCATCGCCGCGTCAGCCCTCGGGCTGGCGCGGCTTTAATTTGTGGGATTGCTCGGTTGAGCTCTCAGATCAATCGATCGCCGGTCCAGGCTCGCCGAGAAGTGTGGCTCGGCTCTTTCAGTTGTCATCACCCGCGGAGGCGGGTGATCCAGTATCCCAGAGACGCCGGAGTGAATCGAAAGGCCGCGGCGTACTGGATACTCCGCCTTCGCGGAGTATGACGAATTGCGAGTGGTCAGGCAGCTGCGTGGCCGATAGAGCCATTGTGAAATCCGGGCCGCCGCCCATCCGTTCCCGGCGAGCGCTCTCTCAGATATTCCAGAATTCGTTCCCGATCTGCGAACGCTTCCGGGGTGTATCGAACCTTCATCGTTGGTGGCGCTTGTCAGCCTCTGTGACCGTCTCGTCGGCGACGAACTCTCCGCGATCCGCCTCGGCCAAACCCCTGCCCACGGCGGCTCGTTCATCATCGGACATGGTGTAGACGCCGGTGCGCCGCGCTTCGATCTCGCGGGCATATTCCGCGAGATCGTTCTGGTCCTCCACGGGCCAGGTCGCAGCGTGTTCCAACACCTCTTTCAGAGCCTTCGTTGTCATGCTGGGACCATATCACAACGTTGCCCGTCGACGAAATCGGCAGGCAAAGCCAAATTAGCCCGCAGGGGATCGAGCTTCGGATCGGCCAGGCCGGGATGCGTATCCCGGCCTGGATCTGCCGGCGTTCCGCAGCGTTACCTGGCCGCGATCATCATGATCTCGACGTTGTATTTCGGCGAAGCCAGCTTGGCCTCGACGGTGGCGCGCGCCGGGGTATTGCCTGCCGACACCCAGCCGTCCCACACCGCGTTCATTTCGGCGAAGGTGCTCATGTCGGTGATGTAGATCGTCGCGCTCAGCAGCTTCGACTTGTCGCTTCCGGCCTTCGCAAGATGGCTGTCGATGGTCGCGAGCACGTCCTGCGTCTGCTTGGTGACGCTCTCGCCGGCCGCGTTGCTGGCGACGACGCCGGCGAGATAGACGGTGTCGCCATGGACGACGACCTGGCTCATGCGCGGGCCGGTATCGAAACGCTGGATGGTCATATGCTTCTCCTGAAGGTGGGGCGGATTACTTAGCGCGCGAGGGCGCCATTGGCAAAGCTCGTCATGCCCGGGCTTGACCCGGGCATCCACGTCTTTGATTTCGTTCAAGCGGGAAAGGCGTGGATGGCCGGGTCAAGCCCGGCCATGACGAATTATTCGTGCGGAAATTCTACCCCACAGCCTTCGCCGCCGCCCGTCCCGCATTCCTCCCCGAAAACAAGCAGCCGCCGAGGAACGTTCCCTCCAGCGAGCGATAGCCGTGCATGCCGCCGCCGCCGAAACCGGCGGCTTCGCCGGCGGCATAAAGCCCCGGCATGATCGCGCCCTCGCTGCCGAACACCCGCGAATCGAGGTCGGTTTCAAAGCCGCCCAGCGTCTTGCGGGTCAGGATGTTGAGTTTGACGGCGATCAGCGGGCCGTGCGCAGGATCGAGAATCCGGTGCGGCCTGGCGGTGCGGATCAGCCGGTCGCCGACATATTTTCGCGCGTTGTGGATGTTCATCACCTGCGCGTCCTTGACATAGGGATTGGCGATCTCGCGGTCGCGTGCCTCGATCTGGGCCCTGATGTAATCCAGCTTCAGGAGGCTGTCGCCCGAGAGCGCGTTCATGGCCTCGACCAGATCGCCGAGGTTGTCGCGCACGATGAAGTCGGCGCCCTGGCGCTTGAAGGCCTCGACCGGCGCCGGCGCACCCTTGTTGGTGGCGCGCCGCGCGGTCGCCAGCCAGCTCTTGCCGGTAAGGTCGGGGTTCTGTTCGGAGCCGGAAAGCGCGAACTCCTTTTTGATGATGCTCTGCGTCAGCACGAACCAGGAATAGTCGTAGCCGGTGCCCATGATGTAATGCAGCTGGCCGAGCGTGTCGGAGCCGGGAAACAGCGGTGCGGGCAGGCGCTTGCCGGTCGCGTCGAACCACATCGACGATGGGCCCGGCAGGATGCGGATGCCGTGGCGCGGCCAGATCGGCGCCCAGTTCCGGATGCCCTCGACATAGTGCCACATGCGGTCGCGGTTGATCAGCCGCGCGCCGGCTTTCTCGGTGATCCCGATCATCCTGCCGTCGACATGTTCGGGCACGCCGGAGATCATGTTTTTCGGCGGCTCGCCGAGCCGCTTCGGCCAGTTCTGCCGCACCAGGTCGTGATTGCCGCCGATGCCGCCGGAAGCGACGATGACGGCCTGCGCGCGCAGGCTGAAGTCGCCGATCACCGTTCGCGAGGAACTCTTGCCGCGCTCGACATTGTCGGGCGCGAGGATCGCGCCGCTGACGCCGTCGACGGTACCGTTGGTGATCGAGAGCGCGTCGACGCGGTGGCGGAATTTGAAAGTCAGGTAGCCGCTCCCCTGCGCCAGTTGCGCGCGCCGCTCGAACGGTTCGAGGATGCCGGGGCCGGTGCCCCAGGTGACATGGAACCTGGGCACCGAATTGCCGTGGCTCATCGCGTCATAGCCGCCGCGCTCGGCCCAGCCGACCACCGGGAAGATCCGGTGGCCCATCGCGCGGAGCCAGTCGCGCTTTTCGCCGGCGGCGAACGCCACATAGGCCTCGGCCCAGCGCCGCGGCCAGTGGTCGTCGTCGCGGTCGAAACCCGCCGATCCCATCCAGTCCTGCAGCGCGAGGTCGAAACTGTCCTTGATGCCGAGCCGGCGCTGTTCCGGACTGTCGACCAGGAACAAGCCGCCGAACGACCAGAAGGCCTGGCCGCCGAGGCTCTGTTCGCCCTCCTGGTCGACCACAATGACGCGCTTGCCGGCGTCGGCGATTTCGGTCGCCGCGACGAGGCCCGCAAGGCCTCCGCCGACCACGATTACGTCCGCATCCTGTGCCATCGCGTCATCCCCCGTCTTTCGCGATTGAAGCCCGCACCCTTTACCGCGGTCAACGGCAAACGGCCGCCCGCGGCCGCCGGAGGCGTCACGGCAAGCGAAGGGATTCGTTAACTTGTTCCAGTTTGGGACCTTTTCGCGGCCAGGGTGCAGCGTGCCTGCAACACTCAATTTGAATTTGTTTGGAGGGGTCTCCGCCATCTGGACAAAACCACGATCCGGCAACACGCTGGCGAAACGCCTTGCATCGCACAAGGCAGCAGATTCGGGTTCGACAGGTTTGGACTGGGGCTGGGACATGAAGCTGGTGACGGGGTTACTCGCGGCGGTTCTCCTGATGGCGGGAATGGGGGCGAGCCATGCTGTGGTTCGCATCGCCGACGACCGCGGCGGCCGGATCGGAACTTACGTCGACAAGTATCAGGGCCTGCGCAGCTCGGGCGAGACGGTGATCATCGACGGTCTCTGCGCCTCGGCCTGCACCATCGTGCTCGGCGCGGTTCCTCACGACAAGATCTGCGTCACGTCCCACGCCACCCTGGGCTTCCATGCTGCATGGGATTTCGGCGCCAATGGCCGTGCCGTCACCAATCCCGAAGCCACGCAAATGCTGTATTCGATGTATCCGACGCCGGTACGGCGCTGGATCGCCCAGCGCGGCGGGCTGAAGAAGCAGATGATTTTCCTGCGCGGCAAGCAATTGCAGGCGTTGTACAAGCCCTGCTACCTCGATGCCCAGGCCGCGCCGCGGCCGTCGTCACGCCGAAGCCGCGCCGTCGGTCAGCGTGAAGTGATCGCGCCCCGTCCCGCGGCGCTTGCCCGGCAGCCCGACTAGCCCTATCTGAACGGAACAGGCAGGCGGACCGGCGGCAATGGCGGCCGGACGTCAGCCCTTTCAGATGGTTGTCCATGGCTCAGCCGGTGTCCACGCAGCAGCAATTGCCCCCGGTCCTGCCGGGCCGCAAGCTCGCCTCGGCTATCGTCATCGGCAGTGCGGCGTTGGTCGCCATGGCTCTTGCGGGCGCGCTGGCGCTCTGGTTCCACTACGGCACCACGGTGTTTTTCGAGATGATCGCCTCCGGCATCTCCGCCTGCTTCTGATCCCGGACGGTTAGGAATTTTCATGACGGATCAGCCCACCCGCGCGCAGGCCGTTCGCCCGCTGATCATCCTCGCCGCCTTCGGCGCCAGCCTGGTGATCGGCCTCGTGCTGATGCTGTGGGCGACGGGCGGATTGCGCAGCGTGACGGCTCCAGCCGCCATCGGCGGGCCGTTTCAATTGACCGACCAGTCCGGTCAGACCGTGACCGACGCCAACCTCAAGGGCCGGCCGACGGTGATCTTCTTCGGCTTCACCCATTGCCCCGACATCTGCCCGACCGCGCTGTTCGAGATGTCCGAGGTGCTGCGGGCGATGGGCAAGGACGCCGACCGCGTCAACGCCTGGTTCGTTTCGGTCGATCCGGAGCGCGACACGCCTGCCGCGATGAAGGATTATCTGTCGAGCTTCGATCCGCACCTGAAGGGGCTGACCGGCAGCCCCGAGGCGGTGGCGAAGGTGATCTCGGGCTACCGGGTCTATGCCAAGAAGGTCCCGCTGAAAGACGGCGATTACACCATGGATCACACCGCGCTGATCTATTTGATGGATCGTGACGGCAAGTTCGTGGCCCCGTTCAATCTGAAACGGACGCCCGAGGAAGCCGCCGCCGACCTCAAGCGGTACCTTTAGCCCCGGGGCGCCTTGTAGCTGGCGATAAACGGCGTTCGCGTCGCGCGCCCGATGGTCTATAAGGCCGTCGAAATCCGGAAAAGCCGCCGTCAATGCAGCCGCAGATCGTCCCGTTTATCGCCGGAAGAGAGCTTCGAAGCGTCCGTGCCATCCAGGCCGTGGCGGGGATTTTGCTGGCCGTGGCGCTGTCCGCCGGCCCCGTACAGGCGCAAATCCCGGCAAAACCCGCCGTGGAGGCCGCCCCGCAGGCGGTGCCCGGCTTCTGGGACCCGCGCCGGCGTCCGGACCGGCCCGATCTGTCGCGTCTCACGGTGATCCGGTTTCTGACCGAAACCGACTATCCGCCGTTCAATTTCACCGGCCCCGACGGCAAACCCGCCGGCTTCAACGTCGATCTCGCCAGGTTGCTGTGCGAGGAGATCAAGGTGACCTGCACGGTGCAGATGCGACGGTTCGAGACGCTGCTGGATGCGATCGCCAGCAACCGCGGCGACGCCATCATCGCTTCGCTGGCGGTGACGCCGCAATTGCGCGCCCGGGTCGATTTCACCGATCCCTACTACCGCGCGCCGGCGCGGTTCGTGTCGCGGCGCGACGCCGTGATGGCGGAAGTCCGCCCTGAATATCTCGAGGGCAAGAAGGTCGGCGCCATCGCCGGCTCCTCGCACGAGGCCTACCTGAAGGCGATGTTCACCGACGCCGAATTGCACCCCTATCCGAGCGACGACGCGCTGCGGCTGGCCCTGCGGCGCGGCGAGGTCGATTTCATCTTCGGCGACGCGATCTCGCTGGCGTTCTGGATCAACGGCACCGACTCCGCCGAATGCTGCGCGTTCTCGGGCGGGCCGTTCGTCGAGAGCCGCTATTTCGGCGAGGGCATCGGCATCGCCGTGCGCAAGGGCAACGACCTGTTGCGGCAATCGCTGAACTGGGCGCTGTTCCGGGTCTGGGAAAAAGGCCGCTACACCGACCTGTGGCTGCGCTATTTTTCGGTCAGTCCGTTTTAGCGACTTCGTAGGGTGGGCAAAGGCGCGCTTGCGCCGTGCCCACCATGCCGCAGCGTGTCCGGTTTGAGATGGTGGGCACGCTGGCGCTTTGCCCACCCTACGGCCTATAAGTACCGCTCTGTTTCGGAGAAAGCCTGTCCTGATGTCCACGATCGATCTTGCCGCAAACCCGGGCGACCTGCGCGCGCTCGCCGAACAATCCAACGCCTGGCCGTTCGAGCAGGCGAAAGCGATCGTCGCGCGGCTGAAAAAGAAGCCAAAGGACGAGGTGCTGTTTTCGACCGGCTATGGGCCGTCCGGCCTGCCGCATATCGGCACCTTCGGCGAAGTGGCGCGCACCACCATGGTGCGCCACGCCTTTCGCGTGCTCACCGAGGACAGGATCAAGACGAGGCTGCTGGCGTTCTCCGACGACATGGACGGCCTGCGCAAGGTGCCGGACAACGTGCCGAACAAGGAGATGCTGGAGAAGCACCTCGGCAAGCCGCTGACGACGGTGCCGGATCCGTTCGGCACCCATCCGAGTTTCGGCGCGCATAACAACGCGCGGCTGCGGGCGTTTCTCGATACCTTCAAGTTCGACTACGAGTTCGCCAGCTCGACCGATTATTACAAGTCGGGCAAATTCGACGCGGCGCTGTTGCGCATGCTGGAACGGTTCGACGCGGTCATGGCGGTGATGCTGCCGAGCCTGCGCGAAGAGCGCGCCTCGACCTATTCGCCATTCCTGCCGATCTGCCCGCGCACCGGCATGGTGCTGTATGTGCCGATATCAGAGCACGACGTGAAGGCCGGCACGGTCTCCTATGACGATCCCGAAACCAGGGAACGTACAACAGTCCCGGTCACCGGCGGTCACTGCAAGCTGCAGTGGAAGCCGGACTGGGCGATGCGCTGGTTCGCGCTCGGCGTCGACTATGAAATGGCCGGCAAGGACCTGATCGACTCCGTAAAGCTGTCGGGCAAGATCTGTGCGGCGCTGGGCGGCCTGCCGCCGGAAGGTTTCAACTACGAACTGTTCCTCGACGACAAGGGCCAGAAGATCTCGAAGTCGAAGGGCAACGGCCTCACCATCGACGAATGGCTGCGTTATGCCTCGCCCGAATCGCTGTCGCTGTTCATGTACCGCGAGCCGAAGTCGGCGAAGCGGCTGTATTTCGATGTCATCCCGCGCAATGTCGACGACTACCAGCAGTTCCTCGACGGCTTTTCGCGGCAGGATGCGAAGCAGCAGCTGCAAAATCCGGTCTGGCATATCCATGCCGGCCAGCCGCCGGCCTCCGACATGCCGGTCACGTTCCAGCTGTTGCTGACGCTGGTGTCGTCGTCGAACGCGGAGAATGCCGAGACGCTGTGGGGGTTCATCGGCCGCTATCGCCCCGGCGTGACGCCGCAGAGCCATCCGAAGCTCGATGCCATGGTCGGCTACGCCATCAATTATTATCGCGACTTCGTCGCGCCGACCAAAAAATTCCGCGAGCCGACCGATAGCGAACGCGTCGCCTTGCAGGATCTGCGCGATGCGTTGTCGAACATGCCGGCGGCGTCGACGGCGGAAGACATCCAGAACGTGGTCTACGAGATCGGCCGCCGCGAGCCGTTCCTCGATCCCGTGAAAAAGGGCAAGGACGGCCGCCCGGGCGTTTCGCTCGACTGGTTCAACATGCTCTACCAGGTGCTGCTCGGCCAGGAAAAAGGCCCGCGCTTCGGCTCGTTCGTCGCGGTGTACGGCGTGCCCAACGCGGTCGCGATGATCGACGGCGCGCTGGCAAGGAGCGCGTAGTATCGTAGCCCGGATGGAGTTATCGGTCGGCGCAAAGCGCCGCCCGATGGCGCAATCCGGGAATCTCGCGCGGATGATGGCGCGGCCCCGGATTACGCAAGCGCTCCATCCGGGCTACGGATCCCGCATCCTGCGCTGCGACAATTCGGGATAGCTGACCCACGCCGATTTCAGCCGGGCTCCCGTCCAAATTGCGCTATACTGCCTGCAATCGACACGCCGCAAGCCTCCGTCGAGGGGCGGGCAACAGACGCATTCAGCAGGGAGCACACGCATGCAGTTCAGGGTTTCGCCGAAGGCGCTCGATAATTACAGCACCGAGGAATGGCAGGCGCGGGTCGATCTCGCCGCCGCGCACCGGCTGGCCTTCAACCAGGGTTTCAGCGAGGGCATCTTCAACCACCTGACCCTCACGGTGCCGGGCCGCAGCGACCGCTACTACCAGATTCCATTCGGGACGCACTGGTCGGAGGTGACGGCTTCGACGTTCATGGAAGTCGGCATCGACGACGGCGAGGTCAAGCGCGGCGAGGGCGATGTCGAGCGCTCCTGCTACTGCATCCACGCGCCGATCCACAAGGCGCTGCCGAAGGCCAAGGCGGTGTTTCACACCCACATGCCCTATGCCAGCGCGCTGACGCGCCTGGAGGATCCGCGCATCAAGGAGATCGGCCAGACCGAGGTCGGCCTCTCCGGCGCCATTGCCTATGATGACGAATACACCGGGCCCGCGCTCGATCCGGCCGAAGGCGCCCGTCTCGCCGGCGTGATCGGCGACAAGAAGGTGCTGTTCATGGCCAATCACGGCATCTCCACGGTCGGCGCATCCGTCGCCGACGCCTATGACATGCTCTATTACGTCGAGCGCGCCGCGCAGGTGCAGATCTACGCGATGTGGACCGGCCAGAAACTGAAACAGTTGCCCGAACCCGTGGTGGAGAAAACCAGGCGCGACTACGCCGGCAGCAGCCCGGTCAACGGGCCGAGCGCGGCGCAGCGCCACTTCGACGCCCTGAAGCGCATGCTCGACCGCAAGGAGCCGGACTACGCGGAGTAGGCTTTCAACGAACGAGAGCGCTGGCGCTTCTTCCCCTCTCCCCTTGTGGGAGAGGGTGGACGCGATGCGAAGCATCGCGGACGGGTGAGGGGTTGGTTCAACAGGCAGGTTGCTCGCGGATAGGGACCCCTCATCCGGCGCTTCGCGCCACCTTCTCCCACAAGGGGAGAAGGGAAGAAAAGCGTCACTGACTCACCCAGACAATCCTTGCGATCCATTCGACGTCGTCCGATGCCAGCGTGCGGTCGGCATAAGCGGGGTTGAGCGATGCCAGCTCCAGCGTCTTCGCGGTCCGGCGTTTCAGCTCCTTGACCAGCATTTCGCCGCCGGTGGTTTTCACCACCACGCGGTCGCCGCGGCGGATCGCCGTGCCCGGCGACACCACGATGACGTCGCCGTCGCGATAGGCCGGCTTCATCGCGTCGCCCGAGATCTCCAGCGCATAGGCGTGTTCGTCGCCGACGGCGGGCAGGCCCACCTCGTCCCAGCCCTTGCCGGTGGGGTATCCGCTATCGTCGAAATGGCCACTGGTGCCCACCTGCGCAAAGCCGAGCAGCGGCACCGATTGCATGGTTCGCGGGGCATCGCCGATCAGCTGCACGAAGGTGTCGATCGAGGTGTTGGTGGCGGCCAGCGACTTCGCCACCGATTCGGTGGAGGGCCAGCGTTCGCGGCCGTCGTTGGTGATGCGCTTGGACTTGTTGAAAGTGGTGGGATCGAGCCCGGCGCGTCTGGCCAGCGCCGAGGCGGTGATCCCGGCGCGTTCGGCCAGCCGGTCCAGCGCGGTCCAGATCTGGTCGTGGGTGAGCATGCGCGGCGCTCTCGGAACTCTGGCCATGGCGCGGTTCGTGAGCTTAGGAATTATTGCCTTAGTAAACCCCTTTCCGGCGCCGGCGCAAGCGATCGAAGGGGGCCGGGGAGCGACCGAAAGGGTCCGAACAGGCCAGCGAAAGCCGCCCTTGAAGTGCGCAGGGCGCGCCGATACGGTCGGCGCGCGATCCGGAAGATTCCGGGAAAACCATAATAAACTCAAGCAACAGGCGGGACGTTCGGCACGTGCGCAGGATCTACAAGATTTGTCCCGCCTCGGCCTGGCGCGAGGCCGAGCGGCAGGGCGTGTACCGGGGCAGCGCCGACGATGTGCGCGACGGTTTTATCCACTTCTCACTCCCCTTGCAGGTCGCCGAGACGGCCAGAAAACATTTCGCCGGCCAGACCGGCCTGTTCCTGATCGCGGTCGATGCCGATGCGCTGGGCGAGGCGTTGCGCTTAGAGCCGTCGCGCAACGATGAGCTGTTTCCCCATCTCTACGGCGAACTCGATCTCGGCGCGGTCACCGGCGTGCAGGAGATGCATGCGCGGTCCGACGGTTTTCACGATATCCCGGAGCTCGAGCCGTGATCCGCGCCTTCGACGCCTTTTCCCTGCCGTTGCTGCGCTGGTTCGATCCGGAGGATGCCCACCGCCTGGCGATCCAGGGCCTGCGGCTGCTGCCGCCGGTCCGGCTGCGGCCGGACGATCCGAAGCTGGCGGTGCGGGCGTTCGGCCTGAATTTTCCCAATCCGGTCGGCATGGCCGCGGGCTTCGACAAGAGCGCGGAAGTTTCCGATGCGCTGCTGCGGCTCGGCTTCGGCTTCGTCGAGATCGGCACGGTGACGCCAAAACCGCAAACCGGCAATCCGCGGCCGCGGCTGTTCCGGCTGGAACGCGACGAGGCCGTCATCAACCGCATGGGCTTCAACAATGACGGCGCCGACGCGGTGCTGCGACGGCTCGCGGCGCGCGCCAATCATGGCGGCATCGTCGGGGTCAATGTCGGCGCCAACAAGGATTCCGTCGATCGCGTCGCCGATTACGTGCGGCTGATCGGGACCTTCGCCCCGGTGGCGAGCTATTTCACCGTCAACGTGTCGTCGCCGAACACGCCGGGGCTGCGCAACCTGCAGCAGGCCGCGGCGCTCGACGATCTGCTGGCCAAGGTGATCGACGCGCGCGAACGTGTCCGGAAGAGCGCCGGCGACTCGCCGGTGC
>JBDRNF010000216.1:0-3243 GCA_043811435.1 Pseudomonadota bacterium | reverse complement strand
CGGCAGTCTTGACGCATCGTTTGGCTTCATCGTGGTCGACGCCGGCAGTGCCGAAGCCATCGGCGATGGCGCCATCGCGATGCTGCCTGATCCGGCCCAGATCGCCGCCGACAGCCCGGCCTATGTCAATTTCACCTCGGGCTCCACCGGCACACCAAAGGCCATCCTGATCCCGCAAGGTGCCGTCGCCAATCTGGTGATCGACGCAGATTACGCGACGCTCTCGCCCTCCGACCGCATCGCCCAGGCCGCCCCGCTCTCCTTCGATGCCGCCACCTTCGAGATCTGGGGCGCCTTGCTCAATGGCGCCTGCGTGGTGCTGTTGTCGCGCTCGACCCTGCTCGATCCGGATGCCCTCGCCGCCGAGCTGCGAAGGCGCGCCATCTCGGTGATGTTCCTGACCACGGCGCTATTCAACCAGGTCGCGCAGTTGCGGCCCGACGCCTTGGCGCCGTTGCGCCTGGTGCTGTTCGGCGGCGAGGCCGTCAATGCCGACAGCGCGCGCAGCGTGCTGGCCGCAGGCGCGCGGGCGCGCCTGCTGCACGTCTACGGACCGACCGAGACCACCACCTTCGCCACCTTCCATCCGGTCGACGAGATCCCGGAGACGGCGGCGACCGTTCCGATCGGACGACCGCTGCCCGGCGTGATCTGCCGCATCCTCGATGCGCAGCTGCGCGCCGTGCCGGCCGGCGTGCCCGGCGAACTCTGCATCGGCGGCAATGGCCTCGCCCGCGGCTATCTCGGCGATCCCCAGGCGACCGAAGCCCGCTTCGTGACCGCCCGTGACGGCGCGCGGCTCTATCGCAGCGGCGACCTCGTCCGGCTCGATCCAGCGGGCCATATCGAGTTCGTCGGCCGCCGCGACAACCAGGTCAAGATCCGCGGCCATCGCATCGAGCTCGAAGAAATCGAACTCGCACTCGCGCGCCATCCCGCCGTCGCCGAAGCCGCCGTCATCGTCCAGGGCCTCAACCAGGACCAGAATCTCCAGGCCTTCGTAACGCTGCATGACATGAGCGCAGACGTTGCAGCGATAGCGCGCTGGCTGCGCCAGCGGCTGCCGGACTACATGGTCCCGGCCCGCATCGTTCCGGTGGCGCACATGCCCGTCAGCGATCACGGCAAGATCGACCGGGCCGCGCTGCGCATGCTGGCCATATCCACGCCGGCCCTCGCCCAAAGCATCGAACCCGCCAACGATCTCGAAGGCCTGATCATCTCCATCTGGTCGCGGTTGCTGTCGCGGCCGATCGAGCGCGACAGCGACTTTTTCGAGAGCGGCGGCCACTCCCTGCTCGCCACCCGCGTGGTGTCGCAACTTGCCGAAGCCTCCGGCTTCACGACGCCATTGCGACTTGTATTTGAAAACCGTACGCCGCGCCTGCTCGCGGTCGCGATCGCCACTTTAAGTCCGCTATCGGAAACGCCGGCACCCGTGCACGACACGATCGCCGGCAAGGCGGCGCCCGGCGCGGCTGCGCTGTCCTTTGCCCAGCAACGGCTCTGGTTCCTGGAACGGCTCGATCCCGGCACCGCCGGCTACAATGTACCGATCGCATACCGGCTTGACGGCCCGCTCGATCAGGACGCCTTGCGATCAGCGCTCGACTGCATCGTTGCGCGTCACGAGCCGCTGCGCAGCCGGATCGTGGATCGCGACGGCCAATCGCTGCAGGAACCGCTGCCGCCGATGCGCTGCCCGCTACGCGTCATCGATCTCGATGGCCGGCCGGATGGCCTTGAACTTACCCGCGATCTGGTCCGCGCGGCCGCACTCGAACCGTTCGATCTTGCGCGCCCGCCGCTGATCCGCGCCGTACTCATCCGAATCGGGCCGGACTGCGCGGTGCTGCTGCTGATACTGCATCACATCGCCTGCGATGGCTGGTCGCTGACGGTGCTGGCGCGCGAGTTGTCGCGCCTGCTGGCGGGAGAAACGCTGCCGCCTCCGCCGCTGCGCTACGCCGATTTCGCGGTCTGGCAGCGCGACTGGTTCGCCGGCGCGCGCGCCCGTGAGCAGCTGAAAGTCTGGTCCGATCGTCTCGTCGATCTTCCCGTGCTGCGGATGCCGCTCGATTACCGCCGGCCGGCGCGTCAATCCTATCGCGGCGGCGCCGTGTCGGTGACGATCGATGCGGCGACGACGGCGCGTCTGAAGGCGCTGGCGGCGCGCTGCAACGCCACGCCCTTCATGGTGCTGCTGGCGATCTATGGCGCGGTGATCGGCCGGGCTGCGGCGCAGGACGACTTCGCCGTGGCCAGCCCGATCGCCAACCGTCACCGCCATGAGACCGAGGATCTGGTGGGTTTCTTCGTCAACACCCTAGCAATACGGCTCGACCTCTCGGGCGCGCCAGCGCTGCATGCGCTGCTGGCGCGCCTGCGCGACGTGGCGCTGGAGGCCTACCAGAACCAGGACCTGCCCTTCGAACAGCTCGTCGAACAATTGCGGCCGGACCGCGACCCGGCACGCAATCCGCTGGTGCAGGTCGCGTTCGCGCTGCAGAACGCCACCGACGACCGCCTGACCATCCCGGGCGTTGCGGCCGAACCCTTCCCCATCGATATCCGCACCACCCGCTTCGACATCGAAACCCATCTGTTCGAGCGCGATGGTCGCATCGAGGGATTGCTGGTCTATGCCAGCGACCTGTTCGCGCCGGTGACGGCAGCGCGCCTGGCCCGCCAGTTCGAGACGCTGCTGTCGGCCGGCCTGTTGGAGCCGGACGCGCCGCTGCACGACCTTGCGCCGGTATCGTCGGAGGAGATGCTTGGCTTGCAGCAGGCGCTGGAGCGGCCGCGGCCGCTGCCGGCCGGCGGCGCCGGCATCGCCGCGCGGTTCGGCGAGATCGCCGCCAGCCATCGCGATGGCATCGCCGTTCAAGGCGACGATGGCCGGATGCTGAGCTATGCCGAGCTCGAGGCCGCGAGCCGGGCACTCGGCGAGCGGCTGGTCGGCAGCGGGGTCATGCCCGGCGACATCGTCGGCGTCGCCGCCGAACGGTCTGTCGCCGCCATTGTCGTGCTGCTCGCGGTGATCCGCGCCGGTGGCGCCTATCTGCCGCTCGATCCGGCGCTGCCGGACGCGCGGCTCGCCTTGATGCTGGATCAGGCCGGCGTGCGCCTCGTCGTGACCACCACATCTCTGCGGGACCGCCTCGGCAGACTTGACGCATCGTTTGGCGCGTCGTTTGGCGCGTCATGCGGCTTCATCGTGGTCGACGCCGGCAGTGCCGAAGC
>JBDRNF010000215.1:0-56847 GCA_043811435.1 Pseudomonadota bacterium | reverse complement strand
GCCGCCGCGCCCTGTATTTCTACGGAGTTCCAACTTAACGCGGACGTAGGGCCGGGCCGGCCATGGTGCGGCCTCAATTCCCGCAACCGAACAGATCGCTCCGGAAACGATGGCGCTACAGGCGGATCATTCCATCATCGCCGAACTCGAGGACGCCGTCAGGACCGGCTCGCCCGCGGAGCGGGTCGAAACGCTTCGGCAGGTGACCAACCTGTTCCTGAACGACGGCGCGCGCCTCAGCGAGGAACAGGTCAAGGTCTTCGACGACGTCATGTGCCTGCTGATCGCCCGGGTCGAAAGCCGCGCCAGGGCCGAGTTCGGCAAGCGCCTGGCGCCGGTTGCCTTCGCGCCGCCGGGCGTCATCCAGCATCTGGCATGGGACGAAGAAATCGCTGTCGCCGGCGACGTGCTGACCCAGTCCGCCCGCCTCAATACCAGCACGCTGGTGGAGATCGCGCGCAAGAAGGGGCAGGATCATCTGCTCGCCATCTCCGGCCGCAGCGACCTGCCCGAAGCCGTCACCGACGTGATCATCGATCGCGGCGAGCGAAAGGTCATCAAGAAGCTCGCCACCAATTCGAGCGCGCGGATCTCCGAGGCCGGCTATTCCGGCATCGTGGCGCGGGCCGGCGGCGACGACGAACTCACCGAGATCCTCGGACTGCGCCTCGACCTGCCGATCAAGTTTCTGCGCGACCTGTTGCGACGCGCCTCCGACGCCGTCCGCGCCAAACTGGCCGCCATCGCGTCGCCGGAACTACGCGAAGAGATCAAGCGGGTGCTGCAGTCGATCCTCGGCGAAGCCGACGAGGATAGCTCGTCGGCGCGGGATTTCAGCGCCGTCGAGAAGTTCATCAAGCTGAAGAAGGAATTGAACGAGCTCGACGACGCCGCCGTCTTCCTGTTCGCCGAGGCCGGAAAATTCGACGAGGTGATCGTCTCGCTCGCCGTGCTCAACGACGCCCCGACCGAAATGATGGCGCGGCTGCTGGACGGACCGCGCGCCGACCTCATCCTGATTCCCTGCCGCTCGGCCCGCCTGAACTGGCCGAGCGTCGAGACCATCCTGCGCAACCGGCCGATGCCGGCGCCGATCAACGCCCAGACGCTGGCACTGGCGCAGCGCGACTACCGCAAACTGTCGATGGAAACCGCCCAGCGCACGGTGCGCTTCTGGCAGCTGCACAACAAGATCGGCAAGTAGCGGAAGGTGCTTGCACAACCGTCGCTGTCATCGCCCGGCTCGACCGGGCGACCCAGTATTCCAGAGACGTTTGAAATAAATCGCGAGGCCGCGGCGTACTGGAGCGCCCGGTCGCGCCGGGCGACGACAGTCCTGATTTTGGCGGCCACTGCCCGTGTCCCGGACGCGGTGCAGCGCGCCTCGCGCTGCTCCGCAGAGCCGGGACCTACACTTTCGCTCAAGCAAAGATGGCCCCCGGATCAGCAGCGCACCGCACCGGACGATGCTTCGCATCGCCGGGAAAGCGCTGCGCTGCGTCCGGGGAACGGACCCTCAGTTCTTCGTCTTGTCGACCAGCGCGCCCTTCTTGATCCACGGCATCATGTCGCGCAGCTTGGCGCCGACTTCCTCGATCGGATGTTCGGCGAGTTTTGCGCGCGTGGCCTTGAACGAGGTCTGGTTGACCTTGTTCTCCAACATCCAGTCGCGGGCGAACTTGCCGCCCTGGATGTCGGCGAGCACGCGCTTCATTTCGGCCTTGGTCTCGGCGGTGACGATGCGCGGGCCGGTGACGTATTCGCCGTATTCGGCGGTGTTGGAGATCGAGTAGTTCATGTTGGCGATGCCGCCTTCATAGATCAGGTCGACGATCAGCTTCACCTCGTGCAGGCATTCGAAATACGCCATCTCGGGCGCGTAGCCGGCTTCGACCAGGGTCTCGTAGCCGCCCTTGATCAGTTCGACCAGGCCACCGCACAAGACCACCTGCTCGCCGAACAAATCGGTCTCGCACTCTTCCTTGAACGAGGTCTCGATGATGCCGGCGCGGCCGCCGCCGATCGCCGAGGCATAGCTGAGGCCGAGGTCGTGGGCGTTGCCCGAAACGTCCTTGGAAATCGCGATCAGGCAGGGCACGCCGCCGCCGCGCTGGTATTCCGAGCGCACGGTATGGCCGGGGCCCTTCGGCGCGATCATCAGCACGTCGAGATCGGCGCGAGGGTCGAGCAGGTTGAAATGCACGTTGAGGCCGTGCGCGAACACCAGCGCCGCGCCGTTCTTCATGTTGTCGTGCATGTGCTCGCGGTAGATGTCGCCCTGCAATTCGTCGGGGGTCAGCATCATCATGAGGTCGGCCCATTTGGCGGCCTCGGCGACTTCCATCACCTTGAAGCCGGCGGCTTCCGCCTTCTTGGCCGAGGCCGAACCCTTGCGCAGCGCGATCGCGACGTCCTTGACGCCGGAATCCTTCAGGTTCAGCGCATGGGCGTGGCCCTGGCTGCCATAGCCGACGATGCAGACCTTCTTGCCCTTGATCAGGTTCAGGTCGGCGTCGCGATCGTAATAAACACGCATGGTCGTTTCCTCATAGGTGGCCAAAATCGGCCGGTTAATCAGGCTTTTAGGTGGTCAGGACCGCCGGCCGCCCGCGAATTTCCGAGGTTGTCTAGAGCATTTTCCCCGTCAGGGGAAATCCGTTTTGGCATGGCGCAGTGCGGCATCATGCGTCCATCAGGACAGGGTAGAGCGAGGCCAGCAGCAACAGCGCCATGACGACGTTGAAGGCCCGCACCGCCCGGGGCGAAGTCAGGATCGGCCGCAACGCGCTGCCGAACGCCGCCCAGGCGGCGCAGGACAGCGTTCCCAAGAGCAGGCTGAGCAGGACCTGGATCACGATGTTCCAGGGAAAGCTGGCGATGCCCGCATAGGCGGTGATGGTGCCGATCACCATCACCCAGCCCTTGACGTTGATCCACTGGAACATGGCCGCGCCCCAGAATGTCATCGGCCCGCGCGCATTGTCCTGGTCCGGCGTGGCCGGTCCGGACATCGCGATATGGACGGCGAGATAGACCAGATAGGCGATCCCGGCATATTTGAGGATGGTCTGCAGCACCGGATAGGTGATGAAGATGGTGCCGAGCCCGAGGCCCACCGCCCCGATCATGAAGGCGAAGCCGATGGTGATGCCCGCGGCATGCGGCAGCGTGCGGCGGAAGCCATAGGTCAGCCCCGACGACAGCAGCATGATGTTGTTCGGCCCCGGCGTGAAGAACATCACGGTGGCGAACATCACGAAGGCGATCAGCAGCGACTGCGACACGCTAGCCCTGCTCGCCGGGTTTCGGCTTGCGCAGCAGATAGGTGCCGTGCAGCGGCGCGTGGTAGTCGGCCGAGACCAGCGTGAAGCCGACATCGGTCAGCATGCGCTCGATCACCCAGCCGAAGGTGGAGTACTCGTCGCGCATGTGGGTGACGACGCTGTCGCGATCGAAGTCGTGGTTCTTGATGCTGAAGTCGGCCCACGCCTCGACGTCGCGCTCGACGCCGTCGGGCATGCTGACGAACACGATGTCGCGCAGGTAGAAATTCGCGCCCGGCTTCAGCGCGGCATGGATTCGCGCCAGCGCCACCGCCTTCCAGAAATCCGGCAGATGATGCAGCGCGAATTCGCTGACGACCAGGTCATACGAATTGGGCTGGTAGGCAAAGCTCAGCAGGCCCGCGGGCTGGGTCCGGACCGCCACCTTGCGATCGCTGGCCTGGATTTTCGCCAGTGCCAGCATCGCCGGCGAAATGTCGATGGCGTCGACCTGGGCGCCCATCAGCGCCGCCTCGACGGCGAGCACGCCGTTGCCGCAGCCGATATCGGCGACCCGCCAGCCGGGCTGCACGCCGAGCATGGTCAGCGCCGCGCGGGCGCGCAGGTCGCTGTCGTCGTGGCGGTCGTAGATCGAGGCGACCGCGGAATCCAGTCCGAGCCGCCGCCGTTGCGTATAGTACCAGTCGCGCGCCAGCATGGCTTCACATCCCCTCGGGCCCGCGAACGATGGCGGCGACGCCGGTGCGCGAAACCTCGACCAGGCCGAGCGGGCGCATCAGGTCGATGAACTGGTTGATCTTGGCGGAGTTGCCGGTGATCTCGAACACGAAGCTCTCTATGGTGGCGTCGATGACGCGGGCGCGAAAGGCTTCCGCCAGCCGCAGCGCCTCGACCCGGTGCTCGCCGGTGCCGCGCAGCTTCACCATCGCCAGTTCGCGCTCGATCGAGCGGCCGGTCAGCGTCATGTCGACGACGCGATAGACCGGGATCATGCGGTCGAGCTGGTGCTTGATCTGTTCGATCACCATCGGCGTGCCCGTGGTGACGATGGTGATGCGGGAGACGTGTTTCTGGTTCTCGGTCTCCGAGACGGTGAGGCTTTCGATGTTGTAGCCGCGGCCGGAGAACAGCCCGATGACGCGCGCCAGCACGCCCGGCTCGTTCTGCACCAGCACCGAGAGCGTGTGCGACTCGATCGGATCGTGGCGCTCTTCCATGAAATAGGCGGATGCGGGCTGGTTCATTTCAAGTCCCTGTCGTGTTCTTGGTCGTGATGTCAGCCGCACCTGTCGTCCCCGCGAAGGCGGGGACCCAGTATTCCAGAGCAGCCGAAATTGAATCGAGACGCCGCGGCGTACTGGGTCGCCCGGTCAAGCCGGGCGATGACAGCGGCGTGTGTGATGCGGTGGAGGTCATTCTCACACCGCCATCCGTTGTGCCATGGCCGTTTCCGGCATCACCCAACTGCGAAACAGATCGAAATCGATATTGCCGCCGCTCAGGATGAGGCCGACTCGCTTGCCGCGAAGCTTCGGCTTGTCCTGCAAGGCGGCGGCGAGCGCCGCGGCGCCGGCGCCTTCGGCGAGATTATGCGTATCGGTCCAGTAGGCGAGGATCGCGGCGGCGACCTCGTCGTCGCTGACCTGCACGATGCGCGAGCAGCCCTTGCGGATGACCGCCAGTGCATCGGGATCGGGCACGCGCGTCGCCATGCCGTCGGCCAGCGTGTTGCTGCTCTCGGTGGTCACCACCGTGCCGGCGGCAAAGGACAGCGCATAGGACGGCGCTTCGGTGGACTGCACGCCAACGATCTCGGTTCGAAGTCCGAGCAGGTCGCGCGCCATGATGCAGCCGCAGACGCCCGAGCCCTGCCCGATCGGCACATAGAGCACATCGAGGTCCGGCGCCTTCCGCAACAGTTCGAGCGCATAGGTCGCGACGCCGAGCACCAGGTTGGGGTGAAACGCCGGCACGATGTGAAATCCCGTGGCCCCGGCGCGGCGAATCGCTTCCTCGCGCGCCGCCTGAAAATCCTCGCCATGCTCGACCAGCTCGGCGCCGAGCGCGCGCATGCTGCTATTTTTCTCGACCGAGTTGCCCCGGGGCACGTAGATCGTCACCGGCAGGCGGTAGCGGCTCGCGGCATAAGCGAGGCTCTGGCCGTGATTGCCCCGGGTCGCCGAGATGATTCCGATGGTGCCGGGCTGCTCGCGCTTCAGCCGGTCGACATAGACAAGCCCGCCGCGCACCTTGAACGCGCCGATCGGCGTGTGGTTCTCGTGCTTGACGACGACATCGGCGCCGAGCCGCTGCGACAGCAACGGCCACGCCAGCGCCGGCGTCGGCGCCATCGCCGCGCCGACGACGCCGTGTGCGTGTTCGAGTTGCTGCAGATCAAACATCGGACTGTCTCATCCACCACCACTCGTCGTCCCCGCGAAGGCGGGGACCCAGTAATCGCAGGCCTTCGAGGTCGACCTCATCCGCCGCGGCGTACTGGATCGTCCGGTCACGCCGGACGACGACAGTGGAGTTTGCCGCCGGCGGTTTGTGATAATCGCCGACATCCTCACACCAGCGCCTTGCCGCCGGCGAACGCCGCGGCGGTGGCTTCGTCGTTGGCTTCCGCCGGCAGCAGCATTTCGTTGTGCGCCTTGCCGGACGGGATCATCGGGAAGCAGTTTTCCAGCGCCGCCACCCGGCAGTCGAACAGCACCGGGCGTTTGACGTCGATCATCTCCTGGATGGCGCCGTCGAGGTCGCCGGGTTTGGTCGCCCGGATGCCGACGCAGCCGAAGGCTTCCGCCAGCTTGACGAAATCCGGCAGCGCCTCGGAATAGGTGTGCGAGAGCCGGTTGCCGTGCAGCAGCTGCTGCCACTGCCGCACCATGCCCATATACTGGTTGTTCAGGATGAAGATCTTGATCGGCAGTTCATACTGGATCGCCGTCGACATCTCCTGCATCGTCATCTGCACCGAGGCGTCGCCGGCGATGTCGATCACGAGGCTGTCGCGATGCGCGACCTGGACGCCGACCGCCGCCGGCAGGCCGTAGCCCATGGTGCCCAATCCGCCCGAGGTCATCCAGCGGTGCGGCTCCTCGAAGCCGAAGAACTGCGCCGCCCACATCTGGTGCTGGCCGACTTCCGTCGTGATGTAGGTGTCGCGCCCGCGCGTCAGTTCGAACAGCCGCTCGATGGCGTATTGCGGCAGGATGATATCGCCGTTCTTCTTGTACGACAGCGAGTTGCGCGCCCGCCATTTCGCGATTTCCTGCCACCACGGCTTGATGTCCGGCCGCTTCGCCTCCGCCTTGAACACCTGCAGCAGGTCGCCCAGCACATTGGCGGCGTCGCCGATGATGGGAACGTCGACCCGGATGTTCTTGTTGATCGAGGACGGATCGATATCGATGTGGATCTTCTTGGAGTTCGGCGAGAACGCGTCGGTGCGTCCGGTGATGCGGTCGTCGAAGCGCGCGCCGACGCACAGCATGACGTCGCAATCATGCATCGCCATGTTGGCTTCGTAGGTGCCGTGCATGCCGAGCATGCCGAGCCAGTTCTTGCCCGAGGCCGGATAGGCGCCGAGCCCCATCAGGGTCGAGGTGATGGGAAAACCGGTGGCCTCGACCAGCTCACGCAGCAGCCTGGAGGCTTCGAGGCCGGAATTGACCACGCCGCCGCCGCTGTAGATCACCGGGCGTTTGGCGGACGCCAGCAGCGCCACCGCCTTGCGGATCTGCGCGGCGTCGCCCTTCAGGCGCGGCGTATAGGACAGATGAACGTCGGACTTGCGCGGCGGATGATAGGTGCCGGTTGCGAACTGCACGTCCTTCGGCACGTCGACCACGACCGGGCCGGGACGGCCGGAGCTCGCGACATAGAACGCCTCATGCAGCACCTTGGCCAGATCGTTGACGTCGCGCACCAGCCAATTGTGCTTGGTGCAGGGCCGGGTGATGCCGACGGTGTCGCATTCCTGGAATGCGTCGTTGCCGATCAGATGCGTCGGCACCTGCCCGGTGATGCACACCAGCGGGATCGAATCCATCAGCGCGTCGGCCAGCGGCGTCACCATGTTGGTGGCGCCCGGCCCCGAGGTGACCAGCACCACGCCCGGCTTGCCGGTGGAGCGCGCATAGCCTTCGGCGGCATGGCCGGCGCCCTGCTCGTGCCGCACCAGGATGTGCTCGACGTCGCTCTGCTGGAACAGCTCGTCATAGATCGGAAGCACCGCGCCGCCGGGATAGCCGAAGATGTGCTCGACGCCATGATCGATCAGCGCGCGGACGATCATGGCTGCGCCGGTCATCTGGTTCGGATCGTGGCTGGTGTCGCTCATGGCTTGCTCCGGATGCGCTGTGGTCAGCGGCTTTTTGTCAGTTGGCTCTTTGGAAAATAAAAAGGGGCCCAAGAGGCCCCATGCACACCGCCCGTATGTGGGATGGCCTCAGCCACCCCCGGCGGTGCGCCAGGGTACGACGACGATAAGGAGTTTGGTAATAATGTTACGCATTTGATCGCCCAGACTTCCCAAAGGTTGCGCGGAACATACTGTCCAAGCCTGAAAAGTCAAGCCACGGGCGGCAATCAGCGCAGAAATAGAGCTTAGCGGGGTTTTTCGCGTCCGGCGAGCGCAATTTGCTGGTTCCAGCCATGCGCGGCATGGGGCCGTAGCCCGTAGCCCGGATGGAGCCAACGGATCGCGCGAATGCGCGTTCCGATGGCGTAATCCGGGGCACCGCCCGCATGCATCCCGGATTACGACATAGGGGCGGCGCTTCGCGCCGACCCGACGTCTCCATCCGGGCTACGGGACCTTTGTCTCAAGCCACCCCCGTGCCGCCTCCGGGTTCACCCATTGGAATTCCGGCAGCTGATGCCGGAACCAGGTGAACTGGCGCTTGGCGTAATGCCTGGTATCGGCGCGGCCGATCTCGGCTGCTTGCTCCCGGGTGAGTTCGCCACGCAAATGCCGGATCAACGCCGGCACGCCATGCGCCTTCATCGCTGGCAGCAGCGGATCGAGGTTTCGCGCTGCCAGCGCTTCGACCTCTTCAAGCGCGCCGGCTGCAAGCATCGCATCGAAACGCGCATCGATCCGCGCATAAAGCTGGTCGCGGTCGGGCGCGAGAAACAGCGCGCGGAACGTGTCCGGCGGCAATAGCGGCGGCAGGCCGTCGCGGTGCCAGTCAGCGAGGGAACGCGAAGTCGCCTCGATCACCTCGAGCGCGCGGGCGATGCGGCTGCGATCGCGCGGCTTCAGGCGCTCGGCGGAAACAGGATCGCGCCGCGCCAGCTCGGCATGCAGCGCCTCGACGCCGTCGCGCTCCAGCCGCGCGCGCACCGCCTCGCGTATCTCGACCGGAATTGGCGGCACCGCCGACAGGCCCCGCGTCAGCGCCTTGAAATACAGCCCCGAGCCGCCGGCGAAAATTGGCAGGCGGTTTTGCGCGCGGAGTTCCGCCAGCACCTTGGCGGCATCGGCCACCCAGCTGCCGGCCGAGAAATTCACCGCGGCATCGACATGGCCATAGAGCCGGTGCGGCACCCGCGCTTCCTCTTCCAGCGTCGGCCGCGCCGTCAGCACGCGCAGGTCGCGATAGACCTGCATGGAATCGGCATTGATGACGACGCCGCCGGTTTTTTCCGCAAGCTCCATCGCCAGCGCCGACTTGCCGCTGGCGGTCGGCCCTGCGATAAGCACCGCCTTGTCATTTTCCACCTGTGAAGCCACCCGGATGTCTCTCGTCGCCACGCTCATTTGCAACCCCGCCGACCCCGCGCTCGATAGCACGGTGGTGGACGGCGCGCGCGCCATTCTGCCCTCGGCCGGGGCCGCGCAATGGCTGTTCGACGAAGTGGCGGTCGACATCCCCTTCGAAGGCAGCCACGACGATATCGGCGCCGCCGTCACCCGCCTGCGCGAGGCGCGCGGCGATTTGCCGGTCGACATTGTGGTGCAGCCCCGGGCGTTCAGGCGCAAGAAGCTTTTTCTGGCCGACATGGATTCCACCATGATCGGGCAGGAATGCATCGACGAACTGGCGGATTTCGCCGGCCTCAAGGCGCATGTCGCCGGGATCACCGAGCGGGCGATGCGCGGCGAAATCGAATTCGAGCCGGCGCTGCGCGAACGCGTCGCGCTCCTGAAAGGCTTGCCCGTCGGCGTGGTCGACGAGGTGCTGAAAACGCGCATCACGGCGACGCCGGGCGGCCGCGAGCTGGTCATGACCATGCGCGCCCATGGCGCCTGGACCTGCCTGATCTCGGGCGGTTTCACGTTGTTCACCGGCGCGGTTTCCGAGCGGATCGGATTCCAGGAGAACCGCGCCAACGAATTGCTGGTCAGCGACGGAAAACTGACCGGCGAAGTCCGTGAGCCGATTTTGGGCCGCGCCGCCAAACTGGCGACCCTGATCGAGTTGCGCGAAGCCTTCGATCTCGACGAGATCGACACGCTGGTGACCGGCGACGGCGCCAACGATCTCGGCATGATCCAGTCTGCCGGCCTCGGCGTCGCCTACCACGCCAAGCCGGCGGTGGCGGCGGCGGCAGCGGCCAGGATCGACCACGGCGATCTCACGGCGCTGCTGTATGTGCAGGGCTATCGGCGGGATGAATTTGTAACGGAGTGAAAAGTGTTTCGCGCCGTGAAGCACACCGATACGCGGCTCGACGATGCCGCAGGGCGATGCCACCGAGGGTGTGTCGCCACCGGAGCACGAAGCACTTAATTGCTTGTTGATCACGGCCCCCTCGCCCAGTTTTGCTCCATGCAACGCATGGAGATTCACGTGAGCCAGCTCAACGCACGATTCGCTATCGCCTCCGGCGCCGTCGGCGATCCGCTGCCGGCGATCGAGACCGCCTATCGGCGGATCGAGGCCGAGCGCGACCGCAATTGCTGGATTTACGTGCGACCGATCGCGGAGACGCTGGATCATTGCCGCGCTCTGATGGCGCGCGCCGACGCCGGCGAAACCTTTCCCCTGCTCGGCGTCCTGTTCGGCGTCAAGGACAACATCGATGTGGCGGGCATGCCGACCACCGCGGCCTGCCCTGCCTTCAGCTATATGCCGGCGCGCTCCGCCCGCAGCGTCGAGCGCCTGACCGCCGCCGGCGCCATCTGCATCGGCAAGACCAATCTCGACCAGCTCGCCACCGGCCTCTCCGGCACGCGCTCGCCCCACGGGGCCTGCGCAACCGTCGCCGACCCGCGCTACATTTCGGGCGGATCCAGTTCCGGCTCGGCAGTCGCGGTCGCGGCCGGGCACGTCGCGTTCGCGCTCGGCACCGACACCGGAGGCTCGGGCCGCATTCCCGCAGGGTTCAACGACATCGTCGGCATCAAGCCGACCGTCGGACTGGTGTCGTCACGCGGACTGGTGCCGAACTGCCCGACGCTGGATTGCGTCTCGATCTTCTGCAACACGGTGGCGGACGGCGCCGATATCCTCGACATCATCGAAGGGTTCGACCCCGAGGATTGCTATAGCCGTCCCGCGCCCGCATCGGTCAGGCCGCCTGCCATCGGCCCGTTCAGGTTCGGCCGCCTTGCGGGCAAGGACCTCGAATTTTTCGGCATGCCCGATTGCGGCACGCTCTATGAGCAGGCCTGCGACAGATTTTCCGCTTCTGGCGGCAGCGCGGTCGAGATCGATTTTGCGCCGTTTGCCGAGGCCGGCAGGATGATGTTCGCAGGTCCCTGGCTCGCGGAACGACGGGCCGCGATCGCCGCCTTGATGGAGATCGAGACCGACGCCGTTCTCGATGTCACCAAGTCCGTGCTCCGGCCGGCCGAAAACTATACGGCGATGGACGCCTTCACCGCCTTTCACAGGCTGTTGCGGCTACGCCGCCAGGTTCAGCCGATCATGGGGGGCATCGATGCCCTGGTTGTCCCCACCGCGCCCCGCCCGTTCCTGCTCGATGACATGCAGCGCGATCCGGTCACCCTCAACAACCGCCTCGGCCACTACTCCTATTTCGCCAACCTGCTGGACCTTTGCGCGGTGGCGATCCCGAACGGCGTGTTGCCGAACGGCATTCCGATGGGGGTAACATTGCTGGCGCCGGCATGGACCGACCGGGCACTGATCGCGCTGGCCCGGCGGCTCGAAGTCGGCGCCACCAGCCCCCCGTTCGCATTGACTTCGCGTGCGCGCGTTACGGCGAGCCTGGCAGACGCGTAGAACGCTTTTCAGTTCATCTGAGCCAGCGCGCTTTCTTCTCCCCTCCCCCCACGAAGTGGTGGGGAGGGGTCGGGGGTGGGGGGTGCTTCCGCAAACTCGCTGCCAGTCGTATACGCCGCGCTACCCCCCACCCCCGACCCCTCCCCGCCACGCGCAAGAGCGCGCGGAGGGAGGGGAGTAAAGAGCCTCACCCCTTCAACGTCTCCAGAAACCGCACCGGCTCGCCGCCGGACGGTCCCACCAGTTCGCCCTGCCACATCACGCGACGGCCACGCACGAAGGTGCCGACCGGCCAGCCGGTGACGCGGACGCCGTGATAGGGCGTCCAGCCGGCGCGCGAGGCGGTCCACTCGTCGGTGATGGTCTCGCTGCGCTTGAGATCGACGATGGTGAAGTCCGCGTCGTAGCCGGCGGCGATGCGCCCCTTGCAGGCGATGTTGAACAGCCGCGCCGGGCCCGCGCTGGTGAGATCGACGAAGCGCGCAAGCGACAGCCGTCCGGCGTTGACGTGATCGAGCATCAACGGCACCAGCGTCTGCACGCCGGTCATGCCCGACGGCGAGGCCGGATAGGTTTTGGCCTTTTCCTCCAGCGTGTGCGGGGCGTGATCGGAGCCGAGCACGTCGATGATGCCCTGCTCGATGCCGCGCCAGATCCCGGCGCGGTGATCGGCCGAGCGCACCGGCGGATTCATCTGGGCGCGGGTGCCGAGCCGCTCGTAGCATTCGGGCGCCGCCAGCGTCAGGTGATGCGGCGTCGCCTCGCAGGAGGCGACATCCTTGTGGTCGCGCAGGAACTCGATCTCTTCCTTGGTGGAGATGTGCAGCACATGAATGCGCTTGCCGGTCTCGTGGGCGAGCTTGACCAGCCGCTGGGTCGCCAGCAGTGCCGCAGTCTCGTCGCGCCACACCGGGTGCGAGCGCGGGTCGCCCTCGATGCGCAGGCCCTTGCGGTCGTTGAGGCGGAATTCGTCCTCGGCATGAAATGCGGCGCGGCGTCTGATCACCTGAAAAATCCGCCGCAGGCTTTCGTCGTCCTCCACCAGCAGCGCGCCGGTGGAGGAGCCGATGAACACCTTCACGCCGGCGCAGCCGGGCGCACGTTCCAGTTCCGGCAAATCCTGCACGTTGTCGCGGGTGCCGCCGATGAAGAACGCAAAATCGCAATGCATGCGGTGGCGGCCGGCCTTCACTTTCCCGGTGAAAGTCGCTTCCGTGATGGTCAGGGGATCGGTGTTGGGCATTTCGAACACCGCCGTCACGCCGCCCATGACCGCGCTGCGCGATCCGGTTTCGAGGTCTTCCTTGTGAGTCAGGCCGGGCTCGCGAAAGTGCACCTGGGTATCGATCACGCCGGGCAGGATGTGCAGGCCCTTGCAGTCGATCACCTCGGCGGCAGAAGCCTGGCCGAGCGAACCGATTTCGGCGATTCGCCCCGCCACCAGGCCGATATCGCGCATGCCCTCGCCGTCCTGATTGACCACGGTGCCGGATTTCAGAATCACGTCAAAAGTCTGGGTCATCATTCCTCGCGAGCTCGATCATTCCCAACCGCGCCGGGCCTTGTCGTTTATGCCCCGGCGGCATACGTTCCGCAGCAACATGTCACAAGAGATTTTCGCATGAAAGCAGCGTTTCTTCCCGACCGGGGCGTGGTCAAGGTCAGCGGCGAGGACGCCCGCAACTTTCTCAACGGCCTCGTCACCACGGATGCGACGCTGCTGCGCCCCGGGCTCGGCCGGTTCGGGGCGTTGCTGACGCCGCAGGGCAAGATCACCGTCGATTTCCTGATAACCGAGGCGCCTGGCGGCCATGGCGGCGGCTTCCTGATCGACTGCCCGCGCGCGCTGGCGCCGGGGCTCGCTGCCAAGCTCGGTTTCTACAAGCTGCGCGCCAAGGTCGCGGTCGAGGATCTGTCCGACAGCCTCGGCGTGCTGGCGGCGTGGGATGGCGAGCCCGTGGTAAAGCCCGATCTGGCCTTTGCCGATCCACGCCAGGCCACACTCGGCTGGCGGATTCTGGTTCCCGGGGAGCTTGCGCCCAAGGTCGCCGACCTGATCGGCGCGGAACTGGTCGACAGCTCGGCCTATGATGCGCACCGCATCGCCGCCGGCGTGCCGCGCGGCGGCCTCGACTTCACATATGGCGATGCGTTCCCGCACGAAACCAACATGGATCGGCTGCACGGCGTCGATTTCGACAAGGGTTGCTATGTCGGCCAGGAGGTGGTGTCGCGGATGCAGCATCGCGGCACCGCGCGAACCCGCACCGTGCGCGTTGTTCTCGATGACCTTTCACCGGAACCGGGCGCCACGATTCTCGCCGGCGACAAATCGATCGGCACCATGGGGTCGACCTGGGGCCAGAACGGTCTCGCGCTGATCAGGATCGACCGCGCCGCCGACGCGCTCGACGCCGGATTGCCGCTGACCTCCGGTGGGCTCGGCGTCCGCCTCGCCGACCCCGACGATATCCGTCCCGCCAAGCAGACCGTAGCATGACGAAGTCGGCGCGCCTGCATGCCGATGGCCTGACCCGCTGCCCATGGCCCGGCGAAGATCCGTTCTACGTCGCCTATCACGACACCGAATGGGGCGTGCCGGAATATGACGACCGCGCGCTCTATGAAAAGCTTATCCTCGACGGTTTTCAGGCCGGGCTGTCGTGGATCACGATCCTGCGCAAGCGCGACAATTTCCGCAAAGCCTTCGACGACTTCCAGCCGGAGAAGATCGCGCGCTACAGCGAGAAAAAGGTTCACGCGCTGATGAACGATGCCGGCATCGTCCGCAACCGTGCCAAGATCGAGGGCGCGGTCAACAGCGCGAAGGGCTATCTGAAGATCATGGAAGAAGGCGCCGGCTTCTCGAAATTCCTGTGGGATTTCGTCGACGGCCAACCGAAGGTCAACAATTTCAAGACCACCGCCGGCGTCCCGGCCTCGACGCCGCTGTCGATCAAAATGTCGAAGGAATTGCAGGCGCGCGGCTTCAAGTTCGTCGGCCCGACCATCGTCTACGCCTTCATGCAGGCCACCGGCATGGTCAACGACCATCTGGTCTCCTGCTTCTGCCATCAGGCTTGCGTCGGGAAACAGCGCAGCCCGCGCCTCAAAGCAAAATGACGGCGAAAAAACCTTCGGCCGCCTCCACCCGTGTCTGGCAGCGGATGCTGTCGGGACGCCGGCTCGATCTGCTCGATCCCTCGCCGCTGGATATCGAGATCGCCGATATCGCCCACGGCCTGGCGCGGGTCGCGCGCTGGAACGGGCAGACCTCAGGCGCGCATATCTTCTCGGTGGCGCAGCACACGCTGCTGGTCGAAACCGTGCTGCGCCAGCAGAAGCCGCGGATCGACCTCCGCTTCCGGCTCGCAGCCATGCTGCACGATGCGCCGGAATACGTCATCGGCGACATGATCTCGCCGTTCAAGGCGGTGCTCGGCGGCGACTACAAGGTGGTGGAAAAGCGGCTGCTGGCGGCGATCCATATCCGCTTCGGGCTGCCGCCCGAGCTGGCGGACCACATCACGCAGGCGATCAAGGCCGCCGACCGGGGTGCGGCCTATCTCGAGGCGACCGAGCTGGCCGGCTTCGCGGAACCCGAAGCCCGGCGCCTGTTCGGCAGGGATCCCGGCCTGCCGACCGCGATGCAGCAGGACTATCTGACGCCATGGACCGCGGCCAGGGCCGAGAAGCAGTTTTTGGCGCGGTTTGCGGTGTTGCAAGCCACGTAGGGTGGGCAAAGGCGCCCTTGCGCCGTGCCCACCATCGCGAAACGAGACAGGTTGTGGTGGGCACGCTTCGCTTTGCCCACCCTACGTATTATAATCGGCCCGACAAAAAGGACCGCCATGATTCACGTTTGCTCGCTCGCCGCACTCTCCGACACCGTCAGGGCCACCGGCGCCAGCCATGTCCTGACCGTGATGGCCAATGTCGCTCAGGTGCAGCGGCCGGAGTCGGTGCTCGAGGCCAATCATCTCCGGGTCCAGATGGATGACATCACCGAGCACATGGACGGCTTCCTGGCGCCGTCGGGTCAGCATATCGACCAAGTGCTGAATTTCGTGCGCGGCTGGGACCGCAACGCGCCGCTGGTGGTTCACTGCTACGCCGGCATCAGCCGCTCGACCGCGAGCGCCTTCGCCGCCGCCTGCATGCTCAATCCGCATCGCGACGAAGTTTCGATCGCGCGGCAAATCCGCGCCGCCTCCCCGATCGCGTCGCCGAACCGGCTGATCGTCAGCCTGGCGGACCGGGCGTTGGGGCGCGAGGGCCGGATGCTGCGCGCGCTGGACGAAATGGGCCCGGGCAGCATGCTGGTCGAGGGCCGGCCGTTCCGCGTCGATCTCGAATGATGCCCGCAAACGGCGCCAGATGAGCGAAAAGCTGCTGACGCCGATCGAGATCGGGCTGACCGCCGCCATCGTCGCCATCGAGGGCAACGAACCCCTGATCCTCACCGCATCCTCCGGCGGCGGTGACAAGCTCGCCGGGCTTCCGTTCGGCCCGTTCGACGCGGTATCGCACCGCACCTTCGAGATCGGACTGCGCGCCTGGGTGGAAGAACAGGCCGGATTGCGGCTCGGCTATGTCGAGCAGCTCTATACGTTCGGCGACCGCGGCCGGCATACCCAGGCCGGCGACACCGATGCCCATGTCGCCTCGATCGGCTACCTCGCGCTGACCCGCGCCGCCGACAATGCCGCGCGCGCGCCTGGTGCCACCTTCGAGCCCTGGTACCGCTTTTTCCCCTGGGAGGACTGGCGCGAAGCACGGCCCGGCATCATCGAGGGCGCGATCTTTCCTGCGCTCACGGACTGGGCGGCGCAGTCCGAGCAACCGGACAGTGCCCGGGCGCTCAGCCGCAAGGATCGCGTCCGGCTGTATTTCGGCGCCGAGGGCGCGCATTGGGACGAGGAACGCGTGCTCGACCGTTATGAACTGCTGTACGAGGCCGGACTGGTCGAGGAGGCGCGGCGCGACGGTCGCCCGGCGGCGCTGGCGCGGCGCTCGCTTCCCGCACTCGGCGTTGCCATGCGGTTCGATCACCGGCGCATTCTCGCCACCGCGATCGCCCGGTTGCGCGCCAAGCTGAAATATCGCCCGGTGGTATTTGAACTTCTGCCGCCCGAATTCACACTCACTGAATTGCAGCGGACCGTGGAAGCGATCTCGGGGCGGCATCTGCACAAGCAGAATTTCCGCCGGCTGGTGGAATCCGGCGCTTTGGTCGAACCGACCGGCGTGATGTCGACACAGACCGGTGGGCGGCCCGCCGCGCTGTTTCGATTCCGTCGCGAGGTGCTGCAGGAGCGGCCGGCACCGGGACTTCGCGTACGCGGAAGGCGCTGAGGATTTTGGATGCGGTAGGCCCCGACGCCGGGCGATCGCCTGGAGGCTGGATGTTCGATTTGCCGTTCGACTTTTTTTCGCTGGTGATCGCCATCGTCGCGCTCATCATGGCCCGCAAGGCGTTTAATCAGGTTGCGGTGCTGCGCGCGCGGCTGGATTTGATCGAGAGCTCGGCACCGGCGGCGACGGCAACCATCACGCCTCCGCCACTGCCGGCGTATGAAGCTCCGGTCGCGCCATCGCCGTCGGACCAGATCCGGATCGAAACGACGGAAGAGGAGGCGCCTTCGATTCAACCCGCGACGGCGCCGCAGCCCGCTTCGGAGATACCCGCTTCCGCGCCGCCACCGCTTCCGCCGGCCCAGCCCGGCTTCGAGGAGCGCATCGGCACCCGCTGGGTGGTCTGGGTAGGCGGTCTGACGCTGGCGCTCGGCGGCTTCTTCATGGCGCGCTTTTCGATCGAGGCCGGGCTGCTCGGCCCCGGCGTGCGCACCATGCTGGGCGGCCTGTTCGCGCTGACGCTGCTGGCCGCCGGCGAATGGACCCGGCGCAAGGAGAGCGTTTCGGCGATCGAGGCGCTGCCGATCGCCAATATTCCGGCCATCCTCACCGCCGCCGGGACGGCGGTGGCGTTCGCGACCGTGTACGCCGCCTATGCGCTGTACGACTTCCTGGTGCCCGCCACCGCCTTCGTCCTGCTCGGCATGGTGGCGCTCGGCACGCTTGCCGCGGCACTGCTGCACGGGCCGGCGCTGGCCGGCCTCGGCGTCGCCGCCGCCTTCGCCACGCCGGTTCTGGTGTCTTCCGACAAGCCGGATTTCTGGGCGCTCTATATCTATCTTGCCATCGTCACCGCGGCGGCGTTCGGGCTGGCGCGGATCCGGCTGTGGCGCTGGCTCGCGATCACCACGCTCGTGTTCGCGCTGCTCTGGACCTTCCCCTGCCTGCAATGCGGGCCGTCAATGATCGCCCCGCATGCCTTTCATGTAATGGCGGGATTCATCCTCGCCGCGCTGCTGGTGGTGTGCGGATTCATGTTCGGGCCGCCCGCAAGCGACGGCGAGGTCGAACCGTTCTCGTCCGGTTCGCTTGCGGTCTATCTGCTTGGCGCCACCTTGATCGTGCTCAACAGCGCGCATGCCGATACGGCCATCGTCGTGTTCGCGCTCCTGGTGGCCGCCACGCTGCTGGTCGCATGGCGCGCGGAAGCGGCCACCGGCGCGGTCGGCGCCGCCGCGGCACTGGTATTCGCCGTATTTGCCGAGTGGGCGGTGCGTGGCAATCCGGACATGCTGGTGCTGCCGGGCGGGCCGTTGCCGGGCATCGGCCCCGCCGCCACCGACGGCGCCGTGATGTTGCATCTCGTTACCGCGGCGGTTTTTGCCGCCGGCCTCGGCGTCGCCGGATTTCTGGCGCAAGGCCGCTCGACCAGCGCCATCATCCCGGTGGTATGGTCGGCCGCGGCCGTGTTCACGCCGCTGGCGCTGCTGATCGCGCTCTATGCCCGCATCGCGCATCTCGATCGCTCGATCCCGTTTGCCATTCTGGCGGTGTTGCTGGCGGCCGCGTTCGGCGCCGCAACCGAACTCCTCGCCAGGCGCGAGGACCGGCCCGGATTGCAGGTCTCGATCGCGCTGTTCGCCACCGGCGCGCTGGCCGCGATGGCGCTGGCGCTGACCTTTGCGCTCGAAAAGGGCTGGCTGACCATTGCGTTTTCACTGATGTCGCTCGGCACCGCCTGGATCTCGCTGCAGCGGCCGATACCGTTCCTGCGTTCGCTCGCCGCCATTCTCGCCGGCATCGTGGTGCTGCGGATCGGCTACGAGCCGCGCATCGTCGGCGATCTGGTCGGCACCACGCCGATCTTCAACTGGCTGTTGTGGGGCTATGGCATTCCGGCGCTGTCGTTCTGGACCGCCAGTGTGTTCCTGCGCCGCCACGGCGACGATGCACCGCTGCGAACGGTGGAATCGGCGGCGATCCTGTTTACGGTGTTGCTGGTGTTCATGGAAATCCGCCATGCCGTCAACGGCGGCGATGTCTACCGCAATTCAGCAGGCCTTACCGAAGTGGCGCTGCAGGTGTGCGCGGCGCTGGCGATGGCGATCGGGCTGGAACGGCTGCGGATCCGCACCGGCAGCGTTGTACATGACATCGCGGCGATCGTGCTGACGTTTTTCGCCGGCGTAGCCAGCGTGATCGGCCTGATGGTGCTGGAGTCGCCGATCTTCCAGCCGACCGATGTCGGCGGCGTCTTCTTCAACCTGCTGCTGCTCGGCTATGCCCTGCCCGCGGTGCTGGCGCTGCTGTTGTCCTACGCGGTGGCGGGCCGGCGTCCGGCGAGCTATGCCAACACCATCGCAGCAGGGGCGCTGGTGCTGGCGCTGACCTATGTCACGTTTGAGATCCGCCGGCTGTATCACGGTCCGGTGCTGACGCGCGGTCCCACCACCGGTGTCGAGCAGTACACCTACTCGATCGCGTGGCTGGTGTTCGGCGTGGCGCTGCTCGGCATCGGCATATGGTTCAACTCGCAGCGTGCCCGCCTCGCGTCCGCGGTCGTGATCGCGCTCACGATCCTGAAAGCATTCCTGATCGACATGTCGACGCTGACGGGCGTCTACCGCGCGCTGTCGTTCATGTGCCTCGGGTTGGTGCTGGTGGCAATCGGCTGGCTGTACCAGCGGATTCTGTTCCGCCGGCAGACGCCGCCGGCCGTGCCTGCCGAGCAGCCGGGCGGGTAGGCCCGCTTACATCCGGTACGATTCAAACCATCGGGCCGGTCCGCGACATCAGCCGCGGATCGGCCAAGACATTTTCTGAACACAGTTTGAAACTCAAAAAAACGATACTGCGCGGCGACAATCTCGCCGATATTGCATAAGAATAGTGCCATGGATTTCAGATCGCACACGCGCCGCAGGCGCGCTGCCGCTCGCACGGCACCGGTGCATGGAGGCCCTGCCATGAGAATGCTCATCCGCCTGACCTGCGTCGCTATCGTCTGCGCATTCATCGGCCCGACCGGAGCGGCGGCTCAGCCGGCGCCGGCCACGTGCTCATCGGATCATCCGCCGAATGCGGCGCAAACCCTGCGCTGCCCGGGTGACCTGACGATCGTTGCCGAAGACGGCGCCCGGTTCACGCTGCAAAGCGTCGACAAGGCCGGCAGTGTGAATGCCGTCAATCTGCAGAGCAAGGCCCTGCTGATCGATGCTCCCAAACAGCAGGGCAAGCGCCGTTTTCAGGTCACCACGCCACAGGCCATCGCCGCGGTGCGCGGGACGAAATGGGCCGTCGACGCCCAGGAAAGCCGAACGTCGGTCCTGGTGCTGAGAGGCCGGGTCGCGGTGCGACGGCCTGCTGGTGCCGGACAGGTCGTTCTCGGCCCGGGCGACGGCGTCGATGTCGAGCCGGGTTCAGCGGCACTCATCATCAAGCGCTGGCCGCAGCCGCGCATCGACGCGCTGCTCGCCCGTCTCGGCCAATGATGACGGGTCATGATCGCCAGTGACCGGCAGAGCCCTCCAGATCCTGGTTGCGCTGGTACTGTCCGCGCTGTGGGCGCTGGCTCTCGGCTTCGGGCACTGGCGCGGCGACGTTCCGTGGCTCGACCGCGCCGAAAGCGCGCTGACCGATCTTCGCCTGGCCGTGCGCGGAGAACGGCCCGCGCCGGATCAGGTCACCATCGTCGCCATCGACGATGACACGGTGGCGAAACAAGGCGGCTATCCGCTACCGCGCGCCGAACTTGCCGCGCTCGTCGATACGATCGCCCGCCTCGAGCCCCGCGTCGTCGCGATAGACCTCTTGCTGCTCGATCGCGGCCAGGACCAGGAACAGGGCGACGCAGCGCTGGCGCTGGCACTCGGCAAGCGGCCGACGGTGATCGCATCCGCGGCGGTATTTGCGGAAGCGACGCAGGTGATCGAAGCGGGCGAGCCCGGTCCGCTGGCGCGCCTGCCGCGGGCCGAGAAATTCCTGCAGCCGCTGAAGGCATTCACCGATCATGCCGCGATCGGCGTCGTCAACCTGACCACCGACAAATCAGGCACGCCGCGCGGCGTGCCGATGCTGTTTCGAACCCGCGACAGGGTAGAACTGTCGTTCCCGCTGCGCGTCGCGGCGCTGGCGACCGGCAGCGAGCCGGTGATCCAGGCGGATAGCCTGACGCTGGCGGGACGGCGTATCCCGACCGACATCGGCCATGTCCTGCCGATCGCGTTCCACGGCCGACACGCGACGATCCGCACCGTCAGCGCGGCCTCGGTGCTGAACGGGACGGTTGCCCGGGAGGCGGTTCGAAGCCGCATCGTCGTGATCGGGTCGACCGTTACGGGCGGTGGCGACGTCTATCCCACGCCGTTCGATCCGGTCATGCCGGGCGTCGAGATCATTGCCACGGCCATAGGCCAATTGATGACGGGCGACGGGTTGCTGCGTGACCGCTCGACCCGCGCAGCCGACGCTATCCTTGCGGTCGTGCTGACGCTGCTGCTGGTGGGCCTGCTTTCGTGGCGGCGCAACGCGATCGGCCTGTTGTCGATCGCCGCCGTCCTGCTGATCTGGGCCGCCGCCAATTTCGCGGCGTTTTCGCATGGCTTCTGGCTGAGCGCGGCGCTGCCGATCGCCGCGGCCGCCCCGCCGGCCATCCTGTTCGGGGCGGTGCAGCTCTGGCTGAACCGGCGGCAGGCGCAGTATTTCGCCATGAAGAGCGACTTGCTGCAGCAGTTTCATGCGCCGGTGCTGCGAAAGTGGCTGACCCGGAATCCGGAATTTCTGCTCGAACCCGTCCACCAGGATGCGGCGATCGTCTTCATCGACCTGTCCGGCTTTACGTCGCTCAGCGAAACGCTGGGAATGGACGCGGTACTCGAGATGCTGAAAGATTTTCACGCGCTGGTCGATCGCGAGGTGGTGGCACACCGCGGCGTCGTCACCAGCTTTCAGGGTGACGGCGCCATGATCCTGTTCGGTCTGCCGGAGGCTACCCGGAACGACGCCCGCAACGCCGCGCTTTGCTGCGTCGACCTTTGCACCCACACTGAACGATGGATCGAAACGCTGCCGCCATCGATCGCGGCGCGGACCGGCTTCAAGATCGGCGCCCATTTCGGGCCGATCGTGGCATCCCGGCTCGGCGGCGGCAGCTATCAGCATATTACCGCGACAGGGGACAGCGTGAACGTGGCGAGCCGCCTGATGGAAGTCGCCGCAAAGCAGGGCGTGGCGCTGGCCCTGAGCGACGACCTGCTGCGCCGGGCCGGCCCCGAATGCGCCTTGCTGGAGTTTGGCGTTCTTACCGGCCCCAGCGAGACACGAATCCGGGGACGCGCGGGCGCGCTACCGGTCTGGCTCTGGCGCAACGATTCTTCCGTGCCAGACCATTCCGACGCGTCCCTTGTCGTCAGGCCGCCCTAACCGAATTGAGGAACTTGCCGACCTCGAGCTTGAGGCGGTTGCTGTCGCCGGACAGCGACTGCGCCGCGGAAAGCACCTGCGAGGAAGCCGAGCCGGTTTCGGTGGCGCCCTGCTGGACATCGGTGATGTTGGAGGAGACCTGCTGCGTGCCCAGCGCCGCCTGCTGCACGTTGCGGGAAATTTCCTGCGTCGCGGCACCCTGCTCTTCCACCGCCGCGGCAATGGTCGACGAGATCTCGGACAGTTTCTCGATAGTGCCGCTGATTTCCTTGATCGCGCTGACCGAGTCCTGCGTCGCGGCCTGGATGCCGCTGATCTGCTGTCCGATCTCGCCGGTGGCCTTGGCGGTCTGCTCGGCCAGCGCCTTCACCTCGGACGCCACGACGGCGAAGCCGCGGCCGGCTTCGCCGGCGCGCGCCGCCTCGATGGTGGCGTTCAGCGCCAGCAGATTGGTTTGCCCGGCGATGGTGTTGATCAGCTCGACCACGTCGCCGATTCGGGCGGCCGCCTTCGACAATTCGCCGACCCGGTCGTTGGTGGTGCGGGCCTGATGGACGGCCTCGTTCGCCATGCGGGACGATTCCTGGACCTGTCGGCTGATCTCGTTGACCGATGACGACAGTTCCTCGCTCGCGGAAGCCACCGACTGCACATTGGTGGAGGCTTCCTCCGATGCCGCGGCTACCGTGGTGGCGACCTGCTGAGAGCGCTCAGCGGTCGATGACAACGTGCCGGCGGAGGCTTCAAGCTCGTTCGCGGCCGACGACACGGTCTCGATGATCTCACCGACCGCGCCTTCGAATCCGTCGGCAAGCCTGATCATGTCGGCCTTGCGCTGCACCGCCGACCGCTTCTCGGTCGCCTTCAATTCCTCGCGGTCGAAGCGAACGATCGCCTGCACCGTCTGCAGATTGCGCAGCGCTTCACCGATTTCGTCGTCGCGTTCGACCAGAATGCGATTGTCGAGCTTGGCCTGGGTCACCTTCAGCATCGCGTCGTTGAGCCGCGCCAGCGGCCGGCTGATGGCGCCGATGGCCTGCATGCCGAGCAGAACGCCGGCCACGATACCCAGCCCAACCAGGCCCATCACGATACCATGAGCCGTGGTGTATCCGCTGTGGGGGATGCCGAACATCGCCACGAGTCCCGCCGCCAGCAAAAGCGCCAGCTGCACCGCGATCAGCGTGCTCAAGCGCGCCTTCAGCGTGCCCGTAAAGACGGTAAGATTGTCCATGATCGAGCGGCGGCGGACAATACCGGCGTCGATCCTGTAGCCTTGCGCCTTCTTCGTCCGCAGCAGAGCGTAGACCTGTTCCGCTTCCGCGCGCTGGTCGGCGGGCAGTTTGGTCCGGATCGAAGTGTAGCCGACGATTTGCCCGTTCTCCCGGAGCGGCGAAGCGGTCGCCAGCACCCAGTAGAAGTCGCCGTTCTTGCGGCGGTTCTTGACCGCGCCGGCCCACGGCTTGCCGGCCTGGAGGGTGTCCCAGAGATTCTGGAAGGCTTCCACCGGCATGTCCGGATGGCGGATGATGTTGTGCGGCTGGCCCATCAGCTCTTCAGGCGTGAATCCCGCGGCATCGACGAATTCGTCGTTGAAATAGGTCAACCTTCCCTTGGTGTCGGTTCTCGAAACGATCAATGTGGCGTCGGTGATCGGATATTCGACAGCCGTCACGGGCAGGTTGTTGCGCATCGCAGGCTCCTGAATGAGATTCGACCCGAACTGCGACCGGCCAACTAAAATCGACCTTGTTGCCGCGGGTGCATCGATCATTACGACTCCGGGCTGTAATTATCCTTAATCTTACGGACCGTGAAACTACGGACCTCTGTGCAACCTTGCGTGCATATACCTCGCGGGGGACCGCTCGCCGCAGCCAGATCGCTCAGGCCAGGCTCTGGCTTGCTGGACGTGAGCGACAGATAGACAAGAAGAGCGGCCCGCAACATGCGGGCCGCGAACCAGTTGCCGTGGGAGGCGAAGCGTCAGGCCGCCCGCACCGTGTCGAGGAACTTGCCGACCTCGAGCTTGAGGCGGTTTGAGTCCCCGGACAGCGACTGCGCCGCGGAGAGCACCTGCGAGGAAGCCGACCCGGTCTCGCTGGCGCCACGTTGCACGTCCGTGATGTTCGAGGAGACCTGCTGGGTGCCCTGCGCGGCCTGTTGTACGTTACGGGAAATTTCCTGAGTCGCCGCACCCTGCTCTTCCACCGCCGAGGCGATGGTCGCGGAGATCTCCGACAGTCTTTCGATGGTGCCGCTGATCTCCTTGATGGCGTCGACCGACTCATTGGTCGCCGCCTGGATACCGCTGATCTGCTGACCGATCTCGCCGGTGGCCTTGGCGGTCTGCTCGGCCAGCGCCTTCACTTCGGAGGCAACGACCGCAAAACCTCGACCGGCCTCGCCGGCGCGCGCCGCCTCGATGGTGGCGTTGAGCGCCAGAAGATTGGTCTGGCCGGCGAGGGTGTTGATCAGTTCGACGACGTCGCCGATGCGGGCGGCGGCCTTCGACAACTCGCTGACGCGATCGTTGGTCTTGCGGGCCTGGCTGACCGCATCGCTGGCCATCCGCGAGGATTCCTGGACCTGGCGGCTGATTTCGTTGACCGATGAGGACAGTTCCTCGGTGGCGGAGGCCACCGACTGCACGTTGGTGGAGGCTTCCTCGGAAGCGGCTGCCACCGTGGTCGTCAGTTCCTGGGCGCGCTCGGCGGTAGATGTCAGGGTACCCGCGGAAGCTTCGAGTTCGGTCGCGGCCGAAGATACCGTCTCTATGATCTCGCCGACCGCGCTTTCGAAATCGTCGGCGAGCTTGGTCATGTCAACCTTGCGCTGCTGCGCATTGCGCTTCTCAGTCTCCTTCTGTTCCTCCTCCATTCGATTTTTGGCCTGGCCATTGTCTTTGAAGACCAGGGCCGCCCGGGCAATTTCGCCGATCTCGTCCTTGCGATCGGCGCCGATAATTTCGGTAGAAAAGTCTCCCTTCGCGAGGCGCTGGAGTAGACCGACAAGAATTTGCATTGGCCGCGAAACGCCGAACTGCACGATCGCAAAGGCGAGCGCGATGGCGGCCAAAAAGCCACCCCCGACTATGGCGAATGTAAGCGTTACCGCCTGGACGACGTCGGCAGTCGCGGCGTCGGAACGGGCCAGCAGGTCTTTTTCTTCTTCGGCTGTTGTTTCAACCATTTGTTTGCGCAACTCGCCCGTCTTTACCGCCATCGCCCTGGACAGCCGTGTAGCCTCAGCATTGTTATTCGCCATCGACGCTTCTTCGATCGGCAAATAGCTATTCGTGTAAATGTCCATGAACAACTGCGACGCCTGGTCGAGCCGCGCAGCCACGACCGGCAGCATCTTCTTTGCGGCCTCCATGTTGGCGATGAATTCTTTCTGGTTGATCGCAATCTCCGCGCTGATCTGTTTCATCACTGCCATCTCGGTTTCGGCAACCATCTGCCAGGACAATCGGCCGAAATTATAGACGCGCTGGTTGGCCCGCAGCACGTTCTTCATCCCTTGCACATCCTTTTCGAGAATGCCGGAATAGGTCCGGTCGATCTCCTTCATACGGGAAGTAGCAAGCCAGACACCGCTGCCAACAACCAGGGTGAGCAGAACGAAGCTCGTCAGAATCTTGTAGAGAATCTTCAGATTGGAGAATTTCATGATGGTACCTTGCAGGCGGCTTATTCGGCCCCGGCGGTAGTGGGATGAAGCAAAAATCTGTTAAGGACATCGGCCCAGTTCCGGCCGTGGACTTGGCAGATTTCGAGCTTTTTTGGCTCGCGTTGAGCAATGCGCCGGACATTCGGACGATGTCGTTAACTTTAGTTGCCGTAGGAATACCGGGCTTCAACCGCCAAAGCGACGTTCCAAACCGGGCCATCAGGCGGCTTCGACGACCACGACACGGCTGGATTGTGAGCGCGAAGCAACTGCGGAAGCCGGGCAGATCAACGGCTTGAATGCCTTGGTCATCCGCCTACGCCGCGCGGAGATCACATGCGCTGGCTCGCTGATGCTGATCGAAATCGAATTTCCTGCGGCTATTTTGCAGGCGCCCGGCAGGCGTGCCGAGGGAAATGCGTGGAGGGGCGAACCCCGCCATTGGGGCGGGGTTCGTATCGTCAGGCCGCCCGCACCGTGTCGAGGAACTTGCCGACCTCGAGCTTGAGGCGGTTTGAGTCCCCGGACAGCGACTGCGCCGCGGAGAGCACCTGCGAGGAGGCCGATCCGGTCTCGCTGGCGCCGCGTTGCACGTCCGTGATGTTCGAGGAGACCTGCTGGGTGCCCTGCGCGGCCTGTTGCACGTTGCGGGAAATTTCCTGGGTCGCCGCACCCTGCTCTTCCACCGCCGCCGCAATGGTCGATGAAATCTCCGACAGTCTTTCGATGGTGCCGCTGATCTCCTTGATGGCGGTCACCGAGTCCTGCGTCGCGGCCTGGATCCCGGTGATCTGCTGACCGATCTCGCCGGTGGCCTTGGCGGTCTGCTCGGCCAACGCCTTGACCTCGGAAGCCACGACCGCGAAACCGCGGCCGGCTTCGCCGGCGCGCGCCGCCTCGATGGTGGCGTTGAGCGCCAGCAAATTGGTCTGGCCCGCGATGGTGTTGATCAGTTCGACGACGTCGCCGATGCGCGCGGCCGCCTTCGACAATTCGCCGACGCGATCGTTGGTGATGCGGGCCTGATCGACGGCAGCGCCGGCCATCCGCGCCGATTCCTGAACCTGCCGGCTGATCTCGTTGACGGAGGAGGTCAGTTCTTCGGTGGCAGAGGCTACCGACTGCACATTGGTGGAAGCCTCCTCGGAGGCGGCTGCAACCATGGTGGTGAGTTCCTGCGCGCGCTCGGCGGTCGACGTCAGGGTATCCGCGGAGGCCTCGAGTTCGGTCGAAGCCGAAGAGACGGTTTCGATGATCTCGCCGACCGCACCTTCGAAATCGTCGGCCAGCCTGATCATGTCGGCCTTGCGCTGCTGCGCCGCGACCTGGTCCTGCTTCATCTTGGCTTCTGCTTCTTCGCGGGCTTTCTGCTCGGCCTTGACCTTGAAGGTTTCGACCGCCTGCGCCATGTCGCCAACTTCATCGCCGCGGCCGAGACCGGGCAACACCACCTCGAAATTGCCTTCGGCGAGTTCGCGCATCCCGGCGCAAAGTCCAACCACCGGCCTGGAGATCGCCCGTCCGATCAGCCATGCCAGCACCATGCCGAGCATCAGACTGCCGACCGCAACCCAGACAATCATCGTGTTGGCCCAGGCGATCAGGCTGGTCACCTCCTGCTCGATCTTGTGTTCTTCGGCGACCACGGCCTCCTTGATCGAAGCGGCATCGGCGGCAATCGCACGGGCGGATTTCCGCATCTCGCCGTGCATGAGGACGCTTATTTCCTTGGAATCGTGCATGGCCTTGGCGAAGGCATCGTGGAACTTGTCGGCGTTGGACTTGACTTCGTCGAATTGCTTGCGCACGTCGGGATTGGTTGCCGCTGCCTCGAATGTCGCGAGGACACGCTTGAGATCCACAAACGCGACTTCGGCGGCCTTCACGAAGGCCTCGTCATGGCGCGCGAGCACCCTGTCGGAATTGAGACGCACCTGCATCAGCAGCTTGATGGCCTCGCCGGCGAGGATCACGGTATTGCTGTTACCGGCCTGGACCGCGGCGTTCTTCTGCAACCTTTCCAGGTCGACGCGCAGTTTCCGTCCAAGCGGGTCGAGCACTTCCTTCACCAGCTTTGCCTGCTCACGCTGCATCGGCACGACCTTGTCGAAATCCTTTGAATAGATGTCGAACTGATCGGACATATGCTTCACTTTGGCGAGACGCTCGGTATCCTTGATGCCTTTCAAGGCTTGGTCGAGTCGCTCGCGCACGATCTTGCGCGTCTTGTCGGCAGCGGCGAAATTCTCTTCGATGTTCTCCGAGACCTCGCCGGCATAGCGCCGGAACGCCACGAACTGCCGATCGATGTCACCGATGACGGCGCCATTGGTCACCTTTCGCGAATAATCGGTAAAATCCCGATCTATCTTCCCGAACTCCAGATAGGAAATCGCTGAAATCAGGCCCGTAATGGCGAGGATAGAGGCAAAACCGATCGCGATCTTGGTGCTGATCTTGCGGTTGGCGAAGAATCCGGACAGGCCGGTCGGCGCACCGCTTGCCGATGAAGTAGACTTGCTCATGGAAATATTCCTTCAATCGAGAAAAAGCTGGCGATCAGGATGCGTCGATGAGGAAGCGCCGATTGCGCTTCTGCAGTGGGCGGGAGTTCTTGGGAAACAACGCCGCGAACTTGCGGATCTGCTCGACGGATGCCTCGATGGGCTCCTTGTGAACCGTCCAGGTGAGGCCTTCGGAACAGGGCGGCGTGGTCAACGAACCCATGTAACGGAAATATCCGCCGGTCTTCGGCAGGATGCCCGCGATATCGATCGAGCTGTCGGCCCGCACCTCCGGCCCCGCCTTGGCGGGCATCTGCTCGAAGAATGTCTTCAGGGCTGTGTTCGCCGTACCCGGCCGAATGAACACGCCGGTCACCGCAAGCGCTCCCGCACTCGACCTGTGCACGAAGTGGCATTCGAGATCGAAGCCCTTTCCAGCCAGCAGATGCTCGCTCGGGTGATGCATATGAAACTGCAGCAACTCATGACGCGTGCCGCCGATGACGCAGGCACAGCCGGGATCGGCGTTGAACTGGATGGTATGGCCGTTGTTGACGATACGGAGCGGCAGCGGCTTGTAATCATAATCAACCGAACCGACATCGCCCTTGATGCCGTTACTGAGGTCGATCGGCGTCTGCTCCAGGCCGAGCTGGCACATCTTGAAATCGGATTGAAGTTCACCCCATTTCTCTGGATTGCCGTCGCCTTCATAGCTCCAGTGCGTCGATGCCGCGCCACCAAGCGGAGGCGCATCCGATGCGGTGGCTATGCCTGCCTTCAAACAGCACGCGCAGGCCAACGCTCCACGCATCAGCATTCGACGATCAATCGACATTGGTGTTCTCCGGATTGGTATGATTGCCAAAGCAGGCTCCTTAATTTGCCTGCGATGTATGAGATTCCACGCTCTGGGGACGAAATGTCTCAAGTCTGACGCCAATCCGCATTTTGAATGATGCACATCATTCCATTTCTTCGAAATCGGGGAGCTTTGCGGCTTCGCTGCAGGAATCTTCGACGATTAAGGTTCCAAATTAATTAATTTGCCGCACCGTAGGAATACGCGAATGGAGCGGAACCCGCTGCGAAAGGCCCTACATGCGATGTGAACTGAGGCGGCGCCCGGTCACAACCGTTAATTTCGTGATGACTTAGTGCTACCTGCGGTGCGCGCTAACCCATCGTCTCCGCCACCAGGCGGACTCGAAATACCGGCTTCCTGGCTTCGTCCAGCAATTCCATGTGCCATTCGGCGTTTTGTTTGAGACTGCGTGAGATACTGCCGAGCAGGTTGCCGCAGACTTTCGTCATCTCGGCCCAGGCGTCCTCGCGGCTCTCGAATTCAGTTCCGAGATCGGACGCGCCCGAATAGCGGCCATGGCTGATCCGGAAGAAATACTGCGACATGTCTTTACCCAATTTTTTGGGCCGCCCCCACAGCCTGTCGAACATGGATAAAGTTGACTCGGGAGTCGCTACCGAGGCGTGAACACGCCGGACCGTATGACTACGGCATGACGGACGGCTGGCGCCGCCGTCGACGTATCGAGACGACGAACCTGAATACTGCCGCTACAGCCCGCGGGGGCGTCAGTCGGTCGAGCGGCGCAGCTCGGCTGCGCCCTCGGACTTCGCTGCTTCCGATGCGACCTCGGCCTTGACCGGTTCGAGCCTTGCGCTCTCGACCTTCGGGGTCTCGACGCTCGCCGTGATGTCGCTCCGCGACGCTTCCGCCGAGCGGCGGTTTGCCGGCGCATGCAGCGAACGGGGCCGCGACACCGCGCGGGCCATCAGCATCTGGGCTGCGCCCTGATGGCGGAAATCGCAATAAGCGAAGCCCATGCCCGACACCGAGCCGCGGAAGCTTCGTTCGTCTTTCTTCACGAGATTGAAGCAGGGCTCGAACGGAATGCCCTTGATCGATGCACAGACGGCCTGGCCGCGAATCTGCAGCGTATTGCCGGGAAGCCGCATATGGCGCACCCGGCCGGCGCCGGAGAACTGCACGGCGCCCGCCGCGCCCATGTCGTCAAGCACCCGGCCGGATCCGCGGGTGCCGTCGAAGCAGGTAAACGCGAACACCTTGCCGCTGACGAATCTGCGCGCCTCGTCGGCATTCATCTGCCCGGCCATGGCCGGTACGATTACTGCGCCGGCTGCAACGGCCCCCAACACGAAACGCGCAAGCATGCTGTAACTCCGACCTGACTGAGCGCGGGCAACGCCTGATTTCCTTTACCCGCTGCTTACCATACTAACCGTGGCAACATTGGAGCAGCTTGGTTGGTAAAGTCTGAACGTCGTTAGCGAATTTTTACCACGATTCGACCGCGGACCTGCCCGGCGAGGATTTTGGCTCCCGCCGCGATGACTTCGTCCAATCCAATTTCATGAGTAATTTCAACAAGCTTCGCATGATCCAGATCGCTGGCGAGACGACTCCAGGCGGCCCTGCGCAGCTCGATCGGGCACATCACGGAATCGATGCCGAGAAGGCACACTCCACGTAAAATAAACGGCGCCACCGAGGATGGCAGGTCCATGCCGGCGGCGAGGCCACAGGCGGCGATGGCGCCGCGGTATTTCGTCATCGAGAGCAGGCTCGCAAGGGTGGTCGAACCGACGCTGTCGATCCCGCCCGCCCAGCGCTCCTTGGCCAGCGGCTTGGCCGGCCCCGACAGCTCGGCGCGGTCGATCACCTCGGCCGCACCGAGGCCTTTGAGATAATCGGCTTCCGACATCCGGCCGGTCGAGGCGATGACGTGATGACCGAGCTTCGACAGCACGGCGATGGCGACCGAGCCGACGCCGCCGGCGGCGCCGGTGACGACGACGGGACCGTCCTTGGGGGACAGGCCATGCTTTTCCAGCGCCAGCACCGCGAGCATGGCGGTGAGCCCGGCGGTGCCGACCGCCATGGCCTCGCGCGCCGACATCCCCTCGGGCAGCCGCACCAGCCAGTCGCCCTTGACCCGCGCCTTTTCGGCGTAACTGCCGAGATGGGTCTCGCCCATGCCCCAGCCGGTGCAGACGACCTGGTCGCCGGCCTTCCAGGCCGGGTGCGACGACTGCTCGACCGTACCGGCGAAATCGATCCCCGCGATCATCGGAAAGCGCCGTACCACCGGCGCCTTGCCGGTGACGGCCAGGCCATCCTTGTAGTTCAGCGTCGAATACTCGACCGCGACCGTGACGTCACCTTCCATCAATTCGGCTTCGTCGAATTGCGTGAGCGCGGCGGTGGTGCCTTTTTCCGCCTTGTCGATCCTGATCGCCTTGAACATTGCCAACGTAAACTCTCCCCAAACTTCTGATCGGGGATGTTTACCTCATCAGGCTGGTTGCGCAACCGGGCGCGTCACCGGCGCCTCGACGATCGGCAGGTTGATCAGCGCCGACAGCACGCCGAACAGCACCGACAGCCACCAGATCGGGGTGTAGGAACCGAATTGCTCGAACACGATGCCGCCGAGCCATACGCCGAGGAAGCCGCCGACCTGATGGCTGACAAAGGCAAATCCGTAGAGCGTGGCAAACCAGCGGGTGCCGAACATCAGCGCGACCAGCGCCGAGGTCGGCGGCACCGTCGACAGCCAGGTCAGCCCGGTGACGGCGCCGAACATAATCGCCGAGAAGGTGGTGATCGGGAACGAGATGAAGGCGACGATCGACAGGGCGCGGGTGAAATAGATTACCGAGAGGATGTAGCGCTTGGGAAATATGTTCTGCAGCCAGCCGACGCCCAGCGAACCGATGATGTTGAACAGGCCGATGGCGGCGATCACCCAGCCGCCGGTTTGCGCTGACACGCCGCGGTCGGACAGATAGGCCGGCAGATGCACGGTGATGAAGGCGAGCTGGAAGCCGCAGGTAAAGAAGCCCAGCACCAGCAGCACGTAGGAGCGATGGCCGAACGCTTCCGCCAGCGCCGTCTTGAACGACTGCTGTTCCACGACGGGCACATTGGCCGACGTCGCGGGCGGGGTCGCCAGGGCCAGCGAGAGTGGAAGGATCAGCAGCATCAGGCCGGCGAACACGATCAGCGCCGATTGCCAGCCAAAATTGTCGATCAGCGCGACGCCGAACGGCGCGAACAGGAATTGCCCGAACGATCCGGCGGCGGTCCCGGCGCCGAGCGCGATGCCGCGCCTTTCGGTCGGCAACAGCTTGCTGAATGCCGAGAGCACCAGGTTGAACGAACAGCCGGAAAGCCCAAAACCGATCAGGACGCCGGCACTGATATCCAGCGACAGCGGGGTGGTGGCATAGCGCATCATCAAGAGGCCGCCGGCGTAAAGCAGTGCGCCGACCCACATCACGCGCATCACGCCGAAGCGGTCGGCGATCGCGCCGGCAACCGGCTGGCCCAACCCCCACAGCAGGTTTTGCAGCGCCAGCGCGAGGCCGAAAACGTCGCGGCCCATCGAGAGATCCCGACCCATCGGCTGAATGAAGAAACCGACGCTGGATCGCGGCCCGAAACTCAGCAGCGCAATCGCGCAACCGCAGATGATGATCACCAGCGGCGTCCGCCAGCCGATGCCTTGAGAGGGCAATCCCGGGCGGAGTTCGGCTGCGCTGGTCGTCATGAATTCCCCCGATGATTGGCTTCGCACCCCGCAAGGGCCTCAAGCACATGACAGGGAGTTAATGCATTCGCATGAAAATCCCAATCGTCCGTGTGGGGAAATCTCAGCCTGCATTGCAGCGTTGCAAATCGAGGCGAGCAAAATCGAAGGATTGGGGGTCAGCCATCTGGCGGAATGCTCGGAGCGGTGTTATATTTGTTTTGCTCGTAATGAGAATAAGTTGATTTTCTCGGAATGAGCCGGGACTTCTGCGCGGCTGCGGATGACCGGGACTGAATGCTCTGCCGCTTTCGAAAACGCCGGCCCTCACGGCCGGATTTCTCAGAACCTATATATGCTCATATTGAGTATATATAGGCACCAAGGGAGGCACCGATGCCGATCGCTGGAATCTATGGTCCTGACGATTTCGGAAACCCCGTCCATGGCCATCCCGTCACCCAGGCACCCAGCCCGGTGACCGCCGCCGAGCGCGCCCGGGCGTTGCCGACCCCCTCGCTTGAATGGACGCCCGAGGTCGAGCGGGCCACCGCGCATCTCTATGAGCGCGTGAAGAAGGTGATCTCGCCGGCCGAGTGGCCGTTCATGGCACCCTATATCAGGGCGATCAACGAACTGAAGAAGACGCGCGACGCGGTGATCCTGGCGCACAACTACCAGACGCCGGAGATCTTCCATTGCGTCGCCGACATCGGCGGCGATTCGCTACAGCTGGCGATCGAAGCCACCAGGGTGAAATCCAATATCATCGTGCAATGCGGCGTGCACTTCATGGCCGAGACCTCGAAGATCCTGAACCCGCACAAGACGGTGCTGATCCCGGACCAGCGCGCCGGCTGCTCGCTGGCATCGAGCATCACCGGCGCCGACGTGCGGCTGTTGCGCGAACGCTTTCCCGGCGTGCCTGTGGTCGCCTATGTCAACACGTCCGCCGACGTCAAGGCGGAGGTCGATATCTGCTGCACCTCGTCCAACGCGGTCGAAGTGGTGGAGAGCCTGAATGCGCCGACCGTGATCTTTCTGCCGGATCAGTATCTGGCGAAATATGTCGCGTCGAAAACCAGCGTGAAGATCATCGCCTGGAAGGGCGCCTGCGAGGTGCACGAGCGCTTCACCGGCGACGATCTACGTGCCTATCGCGAGGCCGATCCCTCGGTGCAGATCATCGCGCATCCGGAATGCCCGCCGGACGTGCTGGCGGAGGCCGATTTCACCGGCTCGACCGCGCACATGATCAACTGGGTCCGCAGCAATCGCCCGAAGCGCGTGGTGATGATCACCGAGTGCTCGATGGCCGACAATGTCCGGGCCGAACTTCCCGGCGTCGAAATGGTGCGGCCGTGCAATCTGTGCCCGCACATGAAGCGGATCACGCTGTCCAAAATTCTCGACAGCCTGATCTACCTGCGTGAGGAAGTCACCGTCGATCCCCTGATCGCCGAGAGGGCACGGCGCTCGGTCGAGCGGATGATCAATCTGAAGAACTGAGTTCGTCGTCCCTGCGAACGCAGGGACCCATAACCACCGCTGTCGATGTAGAGCAGCGACTGTCACCAACCACTCCACTAACAACACGGCGTATGGGTCCCTGCGTTCGCAGGGACGACGGAGGAAGCAGTCATGTCGGATCACGACCTCACCCGCACGACCGACGACGTCGTCATCGTCGGCGGCGGCCTCGCCGGACTGTTTTGCGCGCTGAAACTGGCGCCACGTCCGGTCACCGTGATTTCCGCAGCCCCGCTCGGCCAGGGCGCCTCGACGGCCTGGGCGCAAGGCGGCATCGCCGCCGCCGTCGCCGAGGGCAACAGCGCGGAGGCGCATGCGGCCGACACCGTCGCGGTCGGTGCCGGCCTGGTCGATCAACGCGTCGCGCTCGGTCTTGCCCGCGAAGCCGGCTCACGCATTCATGACCTCCTGCATTACGGCGTCCCGTTCGATCGCGACCTCGCGGGAAAACTCGCGGTCGGCCGCGAGGCAGCGCATTCGGCGCGACGTATCGTGCATGTGCGCGACGACATGGCGGGCATGGCGATCATGACGGCGCTGATCGAAGCCGTCCGCCGCACGCCCTCGATCCGGGTGATCGAAGGATATGCCGCCGAGGCGCTGTTGACGGAGGATGGCGCGGTCATCGGACTGCAGCTGCGCCGGGTCGGCGACGCCACCGCCGGCCCGATGACCGTCGCGTCGCGCGTGATCGTGCTGGCGACCGGCGGCATCGGCCATCTCTACGCGGTGACGACCAACCCGGCCGAAGCCAATGGCCTCGGCCTCGCCATCGCCGCGCGGGCCGGCGCCGTGGTCGCCGATCCGGAATTCGTGCAGTTTCATCCCACCGCGATCATGGCCGGCCGCGATCCGGCGCCGCTGGCGACCGAAGCGCTGCGCGGCGAAGGCGCAACCCTGATCAACAACAGCGGTGAGCGCTTCATGCAGGCCCTGCACCCGCTCGCCGAACTGGCGCCACGCGATATCGTGGCGCGCGGCGTCTTCGCCGAGATCGCCGCCGGCCGCGGCGCCTTCCTCGACGCGACCAAGGCGCTCGGCGCGCATTTCGCCGGGAAATTTCCGACCGTCCATGCCAGCTGCCTTGCCGCCGGGATCGATCCGGCGACGCAGCCGATCCCGATCGCGCCCGCGGCGCACTACCACATGGGCGGCATATCGGTGGACGGCCATGGCCGCAGCTCGATCGCGGGCCTGTGGGCCGGCGGCGAAGTGTCCTGCACCGGCGCGCACGGCGCCAACCGGCTGGCGTCGAACTCGCTGCTCGAGGCCGTGGTCTATGCCGCGCGCATCGCCGAGGATATCGCGGGCCACGCGATTGCCACGCCTGCCCGCCCGTCTCCCAAATCGATCAGCCAGAAGAATCGCCCGATGGCCGCACTGTCGGAAGCCAGGCTGCGGGCGATGATGACCTCGCATGTCGGCGTTATCCGCGATGGCGACCGCCTGGCCGAAGCGGTGCGCGCCTTCGCCGATATCGAGCGAAAGTGCGGCAACGTCGCGTTGCGCAATATGGCCACGACGGCGCTGCTGGTGGCGGCATCCGCCTGGGCGCGGCGCGAAAGCCGTGGCGCGCACTACCGCAGCGATTGTCCGCTCGAGAAGCCGGCGCAGCGCACCATGACGACGCTGGCCGCGGCGCGCGAAATCGCCTCGCTCGCGACGGACGCCCGAATCCCGCAGCAGATCATCGCCTGATTGGAGTACCCTTCGTGACAACACCCGCCTCGCTCTTGAATCCGGAAGCGTTTCTGTCGCCGCTCGCGATCGACGAGGCGGTGCAACGCGCCCTCGCCGAGGATCTCGGCCGCGCCGGCGACATCACCTCGATCGCCACCATTCCGGAGACGACCAGGGCCCGTGCCATCCTGATCGCGCGGCAGTCCGGCGTCATCGCCGGATTGCCGCTGGCGGTCGCGACGTTGCAGAGGCTGTCGCCCGATATCGGCATCCAGCCGCACTTCCGCGATGGCGCGACCGTGGCGTCGGGCGCGCAAGTGCTGACGATTTCAGGACCGGCGCGCGCCGTGCTGGCGGGCGAGCGCACCGCGCTGAATTTCGTCGGCCGGCTCTCCGGCATCGCCACGCTCACCGCCGAATATGTGCGCCATGCCGCTGGCACCCCATTGCGTATCTGCTGCACCCGCAAGACCACGCCGGGCTTGCGCGCGCTGGAGAAATACGCGGTGCGCTGCGGCGGCGGCTTCAACCATCGCTTCGGGCTCGACGATGCGATCCTGATCAAGGACAACCACATCGCGGTGGCCGGCGGCGTGCGGCCGGTGCTAGAGCGCGCGCGGGCGCATATTGGACACCTCGTCAAGATCGAGATCGAGGTCGATACGCTGGCGCAGTTGCGCGAGGTGCTCGACTCCGGGCTCGCCGACGTGGTGTTGCTGGACAATATGGATACGGTCATGCTGACCGAGGCTGTAAAGCTCGCCGGCGGCCGCGTCGTGCTGGAAGCCTCCGGGGGCGTCACGCTGGATTCGGTGGCGACGATCGCCGCCACCGGCGTCGACTATGCCTCGGTGGGAGCGCTGACGCATTCGGCGCCGAACTTCGACGTCGCGCTGGATATTGATGCGTGAACCACGTCATCCTGAGGTGCGAGCCTTGCGGTGCACTTGCACCGCAGGGTGAGCCTCGAAGGATGGGCGGCTTGGTCCATCCTTCGAGGCGGCCGCGTTGCGGCCTCCTCAGGATGACGATTTGAGTCAGCGCTTCGCGCTGGCCAGCTCGGCGGAGCTTTGCGCGGCTTCGGCGAGCTTCGCCGATATTTCCGCGGTTTGCGCCGTGGTGCCCCAGCTCGGCGCATCGCTGCCGTCGCCCCAGTTCCGCGGCCGGTAGAAGGTATGCACGCCGGTCTTGTACATCTTCCTCATCTCGCTGACCCAGGACGGGCGCACCCAATAGGCGTGGTAATGGGTCGATTTCGCCACTTCCGGCAGCCAGAGCTTGCCGTCGAGCATCGCCTTCGCGATCTTCCTGGCGCGATCCCACATGTCGGGCTCTTTCACCACGTCGCGGACGCTATCGCAGGCGAAGGTGAACTGGCAGGCGAGATGGCGGTGCTTGTTCTGGTAGACCACGCCGCACACGGTGACCGGATACTTGCCGGAGAAGGCGCGGTTCAGCACCACCTGCGCCACCGCGATCTGGCCGCGCACGGCTTCACCGCGCGACTCGAAATAGATGACTTCCGTGAGGCACTTTTCCGACTTGGCGCGCGACGCCGCGTCGAAAAGGCCGAGGCGCTCGGCCGGTGTTTTGGCGCGCTGGTTGTCGGCGTTGACTTCGCCCTTGGCGGCCACGCTTTCGCCGCTCTCGACAGGCTTGGACGGCTCATCGGCCGGCGGCGGCAGCGACGCCGTCACTTTCAGGTCCGGATCTGGCGTAACCGGCAGCACGATCATCGGCTCTTCGCCGGGCTGCCAGCGCTCCATGCTCTCGGCCATGCCGAGCGACGAGCCGAAATAAAGGCTGGAGGTCTTGAACGAGAAATGGTCGCGCGCCGGCGCCGGCGCCGGCTCGGCCACGGCGACGCTGGACGGGGCCTTCAAATCCTGGAGCGGATCGGCCTCGAGCGACATCGCAACATCGTAGTCCGCCAGCGGCGGTGCGCTCAGCGCTTCCGCCAGTTCCGGATCGAGCCTTGCGGCGTCGTCGGCCGACGCGGCGTCGGCGGTCTTGGCGCCCATCACGGATGCATTCGAGGTTGACGGATCTTCCTGAGCGGGCGCGGACCCGGCGGGCATCGGCGCAATCGGTTCGGGCGTGACGGTGACGAGGCGGTCGCCCTTCAGGGTGCGGTCGACCTTCGGGAAGTCGGACACCTGATAGCGCGGCGGCGCCTGCACCAGCGGATTGCGCGTCACCGAGCCGGTGATGTCGATGCCCTGATTGTCGAGACGGGCGAGCCGATAGCTCACGGTGTGCGGCGAAGCGGTTCCGATCGGACGGCCGAAACTGTAGGTGGCGAGCTGGATATTGCTGGCGGCGGAGTAGACGCGCTTCTGCCAGCGTTCGGCGACACCGGGCTGCCTGGCCAGCAGCGATGCGATATCCTGGTATCCTAGCTCGGTCGGGATCAATGCAAAGATGCAAAGACCCAGACCGAAGGGCGCGAAACGCGCGCCCTTCGGCCGGTTACGCATGACTGACATCGATTACGCTCACGCAACGCTTACACACACAAATCAATCGAATTTCAGTACATCCGTAAAATTCGATCTTTTTCGTTGGTACCGAATTTAGGTTGCCGGGGCGTTAATCGGGGTTGCACGCGCGATACACGCAAGGGAACGTTGCGGGGGGCGCAACGGCTTCGAAAGGCTTGGTAAACAGGCGCCCCATGAAAATGGTAAACGTCGCGTCAACGAAGATGATGAAGGGATTTGCGGCAGCTGTGACTTTTTTGGTGCCCGCATCATTACGGGGCGCAGCAGTTCCATAGCGTCATGGCCGGACTTGTTCCGGCCATCCGCGTCTTCACTTCGACCTTGCGGACCAAAGACGTGGATGCCCGGGACAAGCCCGGGCATGACGACGTCCATATAACTATCCGCGTTGAAAACGCGTCAGGCCTGGCTGGCGACGGCCTTGCCGAGCGCGGCCTGTGCCGCGGCCAGCCGCGCGATCGGCACGCGGTACGGCGAGCAGGATACGTAGTTCAGCCCGATCTCGTGGCAGAACGCCACCGAGGCCGGATCGCCGCCGTGCTCGCCGCAGATCCCGACCTTGAGATCGGGACGGGTCTTGCGCCCGCGCGCCACGCCGATCTTGACCAGTTCGCCGACGCCGTCGCGATCGACCGAGATGAACGGATCGATCTCGAGGATTCCCTTGGCGACATAGGTGCCGAGGAAACTCGCGGCATCGTCGCGGCTGATGCCGTAGGTGGTCTGGGTCAGGTCGTTGGTGCCGAACGAGAAGAACTCGGCGGTCTGCGCGATGTCGCCGGCCATCAGGCAGGCGCGCGGCAGTTCGATCATGGTCCCGACCTGATAGGCGAGTTTCTTGCCGGTCTCCTTCATCACCGACTGCGCGGTGGAATCGATCCGCGCCTTGATCAGGTCGAACTCGGTCTTGGTCGCGATCAGCGGCACCATCACCTCTAATCCGACCGCCTTGCCGGTGCGCTTTTCGGCCTCGACCGCGGCCTCGAAGATGGCGCGCGCCTGCATCTCGGCGATTTCGGGATAGGCGATCGCGAGGCGGCAGCCGCGGAACCCGAGCATCGGATTGAATTCGGCGAGATCGCGGGCGCGATCCGCCAGCCGGCGCGGATCGGTATTCATCGCGCGCGCGACTTCCTCGATCTCGGCCTGGGTGTGCGGCAGGAATTCATGCAGCGGCGGATCGAGCAGCCGGATCGTCACCGGCAGGCCCTTCATGATCTCGAACAGCTCGACGAAATCCGCGCGCTGCATCGGCAGCAGTTTTGCCAGCGCGGCGCGGCGGGCCTGCTCGTCCTCGGCGAGGATCATCTCGCGCACGGTGCGGATTCTTGTTTCCTCGAAGAACATGTGCTCGGTGCGGCACAGCCCGATGCCCTCGCCGCCGAATTTGATGGCGGTGCGGGCATCCTCGGGGGTGTCGGCGTTGACGCGTACCCCGAGCTTGCGGAAGGAATCGGCCCAGCCCATCAGCGTGCCGAACTCGCCGGACATCGCCGGCTCGATCATCGGCATCCGCCCGGCCAGCACCTGGCCCAGCGATCCATCGATGGTGATGACGTCGCCGGTCTTGAAGGTGCGCGTGCCGATGCTCATGGTGCCGCGGCCGTAATCGACGCGGATCGAACCGCAGCCGGAGACGCAGGGCTTGCCCATGCCGCGCGCGACCACCGCCGCATGCGAGGTCATGCCGCCGCGAGTGGTCAGGATACCTTCGGCGGCGTGCATGCCGTGAATGTCTTCGGGACTGGTTTCGATCCGCACCAGGATGACATTGCGGCCGTCGGCCTGCAGCTTGGCGGCTTCATCGGACGAGAACACGATCTCGCCGGAGGCCGCCCCCGGCGAAGCCGGCAGACCCGTGGCGATGACGTCGCGCTTGGCGGAGGGATCGATGGTCGGATGCAGCAACTGGTCGAGCGAGGCGGGATCGATCCGCGACACCGCTTCCTTCTTCGAGATCAGCCCTTCATTGGCGAGTTCGACGGCGATGCGCAGCGCGGCCTTGGCGGTGCGCTTGCCGCCGCGGGTCTGCAGCATCCACAGCTTGCCCTGCTCGACCGTGAACTCCATGTCCTGCATGTCGCGGTAATGCTTTTCCAGCAGCGTGTAGAATCTGGTCAGTTCCTTGAACGCGTCGGGCATCGCGACTTCCATCGACGCCTTGTCGGAGCCGGATTCCTTGCGCGCATATTCGGTGATGTCCTGCGGCGTGCGGATGCCCGCCACCACGTCCTCGCCCTGCGCGTTGATCAGGAATTCGCCGTACAGCCTGCTCTCGCCGGTCGAGGGATTGCGGGTGAATGCAACGCCGGTCGCCGAGGTCTCGCCCATGTTGCCGAACACCATGGCCTGCACGTTGACCGCGGTGCCCCAGGATTCCGGAATGTCGTGCAGCCGCCGGTAGGTTACCGCGCGCGCGTTCATCCAGGATGAAAACACCGCACCGATCGCGCCCCACAATTGCGCATACGGATCCTGCGGGAAATCCTTGCCGGTCTCGCGCGACACCGCGTCCTTGTAGCGGCCGACCAGTTCGACCCAGTCGTCGCCGGTAAGATCGGTGTCGAGCGTGTAGCCCTGGCCGTCCTTGAAGGTATCGAGGATGTCCTCGAAATGATGATGCTCGAAGCCGAGCACGACATCCGAATACATCGTGATGAAGCGCCGGTAGCTGTCATAGGCGAAACGCCGATCGCCGGAAAGTTCCGCCAGCGCTTCCACGGTCTGGTCGTTGAGACCGAGATTGAGCACGGTGTCCATCATGCCCGGCATCGAGGCGCGGCCGCCGGAGCGCACCGAAACCAGCAGCGGATTCCGGGTATCGCCGAACGCCTTGCCGGTCAGCTTGCCGACATGATCCAGCGCCTTCTCGACCTGCGCCTTCAAGGCGGCGGGATAGGATTTGTCGTGGGCGTAGAAATAGGTGCAGACCGCGGTCGTGATGGTGAAGCCGGGCGGCACCGGCAGGCCGAGATTGGCCATCTCGGCGAGGTTGGCGCCCTTGCCGCCGAGCAGATCGCGCAGGCCTGCTTTGCCTTCGGCCTTGCCGTCGCCGAAGGTGAACACCCATTTGCCGGATTTTGCTACATCGGCCACAGGCTTGCTAAGGGCGGGCCTGGTGACGGCGGCCTTGCCAACGGCGGGCTTGGTCACGGCCGCCTTTTTGACGGCTTTCGGCGCCGGCTTGGCCGGGCTCTTCGGCAGCACCTTGCGGGCCGACACGGGCGCTGCGGCCTTTGCCCGGACGGGGGCGGAGGCCTTTGATTTCGCTACGGTTTTCTTGAGCTTGGATGCGGCTTTGGCCATGACTGCAATAAATCCGCGAGAGGAAGGGGAGTTGCGCGCCTTACACCACTTTGGGCGGTTCGGCGCAAGGCGCGAGTTCCCGGCTGGACGCTAGATCTTCAGCATCTTGAACAGGCCGAGACCTGCCAAACCGATGAAGATCAGATAGATCGCGACGACGAAATTGAGGAAGCGCGGCATGATCAGAATCAGCACGCCAGCTATGAGCGCGACGATAGGCTGAATGTGGGCAGCGGTGATGGTCATGAATCTCTCCGGTGTGATGCTGGCGGGGAAGTCGAATCGACGAGGAACATTTTAACCGGCCGCACGGTTCCACGATAGGCGACGCCTGTGGCCTCATTGGGTCCGCAGCCCTCCGAAAAGTGCTGAAAATTGCAGCGGGAACCCGCGCTTTTCGCAGGAACGATGCCGCGCCCGATGAATTGGGTAGGGATTGCGTGCTGCAAGCCAGCGTGCATCACCTCGAAGGAGTTGCTCATGCGGAACAGGATACTTGCCGTTGCTGCAATCATCGGCGCCATCGGCGCCCCGGTCGCGGCGTCGGCGCAGAGCGAAACCACCACGGGCGCCGCCCGCGGCAACACCGTCGTCATCACCGAAACGGATGGCATCGCCCCCGATCAACGTCCGGCGTTCCGCGAATATGTCATTCGCCAGCAGGTTCCGGAATTCACGGTGCCGGATCGGATCGTGGTCGGCGCCGTGCTGCCGGACGCCGGCATTACCTATTACGACGTGCCGCAGACCATCGCCCAGACGACCCATCGCTACACCGTGGTGAACGGCAAGACCGTGCTGGTCGATCCCAACACCCGCCGAATCGTTCAGCTGGTCGATTAAGGGTTCAACCGCCTGAACGAGTTGTCCGGATGCCCGCAGCGGCGCTTTCCGGACACCAAAGGCCCCGTCCGGTCTCCCCCGCCGGGCGGGGCTTTTGTTTTTGGTGCTATTCGAATTCCACACGCATCCCCTGAGCGCGATTCACATTCTATTGTCGTCGCCCGGCTTGACCGGGCGATCCAGTACGCCGCGGCCTCTCGTTCTATCTCAAACGCCTCTGGATACTGGGTCGCCCGGTCAAGCCGGGCGATGACAGCGGGGGGATGAGCGAGCGTGCGCAACAACAGTCAATCCATAATCACGGAACATGTCGGCAAACGCGACTTCGCGATCTCGCGGCTCATTGCGCCCGAGGTTTGCCATCGAATTTCCTTCGCCCTCCAGTCAGAGGGCGCAGGGAAAGCCGGGTGCGCGCTGCACCCGCGGTCTCGTGTGCGATAGGGTAGAGGTAGGCGGCACACGAGCATACAGGTGAAGCGGAGGCATCCGGCTTTCCCTGCGCGGTGGTTTACGGCTTATACGTGGTCTTCTCGGTGAGCCCTGCACTTTTGCCACCGTCGCCCGCGCCTTGACGCGAACTTGACACCTGCCATTGGGGTGTCGGAACCACACGACTTCGCCGTCCGCAGCCGTCACGCCCGTCTCGCGTGCCGCTCCGTCCATCGCACCCCGCCCCGCGTCCGTGACGTTCGCGAAACGCCCCTCTGAGTGGGACGGGATGCGGTAGATATAGCTCGATTTTTTAATTCTGAAAATCAGAATATTTTTGCGCGAGGGGATTGACGGGCTTTGAAGTGATTTGCCCGTCGGGTGGATTTGTTGAATCGGCTGGATAATTCGGCGGACTGCGCGGGGTTGTTCATCGAAAAAAAATTTCCACAGTCGTCGTCCCTGCGAACGCAGGGACCCATAGCCACCGGCGTTTGCTGACGATCAAGCTATCTCATACCGGAATCCACACCGCATGATCACGGCGTATGGGTCCCTGCGTTCGCAGGGACGACGAGAATCCTTCCGTGTCCCGGACGCGGTGCAGCGCCCTTAGCGCTGCTCCGCAGAGCCGGGACCCACGGCACCGACACCGCCGCATGGGCCCCGGCTCTGCAGCGCACCACGCCGCAAGAGCGGCGCGCTGCGCAGCGCCCGGGGCACGAGACCTCAGTCCTGGATCTTGGAAAAATCCGCCACCGCGCGCGTCGCGGCGCGGATTTCGTTGAGCAGCTTCAGGCGGTTTTCGCGCACTTTGGCGTCGTCGTCATTGACCTTCACCTTGTCGAAGAACGCATCGACCGCCGGCCGCAGTTTTGCCATCGCGCTCATCGCCGCGGCAAAATCTTCCTTAGCCACGGCAGCACTGGCTTCCGCCGCCACCTGGTCGATGGCTTTCGCCAGCGTTTTTTCCTCGTCGAGCGAATAGAGCGCCGCGTCCGGCGTGCCGTCATAGGCCTTGCCGTCCTTCTTTTCCTCGATGCGCAGGATGTTGGCGGCGCGCTTGGTGCCGGCGAGCAGATTCTTGCCGTCGTCGGTATCGAGGAATTTGCCAAGTGCCTCGACGCGGCGGACCACCATCAAGAGATCGTCCTGGCCGCCGAGCGCGAACACGGCGTCGACGAGATCGTGACGGGCGCCTTGCTCGCGGAGTTGAACCTTCAGGCGGTCAGCAAAGAAGGCGAGTAGGTCGTCCGGAAGCTTGTCGGATTCGACAAGCGCCTGCTTCGTTCCCGTTTCGAGCAAGCCTTGAATTGCCGACCTTGCTGCTCCCAGGATCGAAACACGAAGGGTGTTCTCGACCATTAGCCTGATTACGCCCAATGCTGCTCTACGTAACGCATATGGATCTTTACTGCCGGTCGGCTTCTCCTCGATGACCCAGAATCCTGATAGGGTATCGATCTTATCCGCCAGCGCCACCGCAACACTCACCGGATCGGTCGGCACCCGATCCGTCGGACCCTGCGGCTTGTAATGTTCCTCGCTCGCCGCAGCGACGGAGGCATCCTCGCCCTGCGCCAGCGCGTAATACTTCCCCATCAAGCCTTGCAGTTCGGGAAACTCGCCGACCACTTCGGTCAGCAAATCCGCCTTCGCCAGACGCGCCGCGCGCTTTGTCTTTTCGACGTCGGCGCCGACCAGCGGCGCGATCTCTGCGGCCAGCCGCTCGATGCGCTTGATGCGCTCGCCCTGCGTGCCGAGTTTCTCGTGGAACACGATGTTCTCGAATTTCGGCAGCCGGTCTTCCAGCTTTGTCTTGAGGTCGGTCTCGTAGAAAAACTTCGCATCGCTCAGCCGTGCGCGGATGACGCGCTCGTTGCCGGCGATGATGGCCTTGCCGCCGTCGCTGGCCTCGATATTGGCGGTGAGGATGAACTTGTTGGTGAGCTTTCCGGTTTTGGGATCGCTGACCACGAAACATTTCTGGTTGTTGCGGATGGTGGCGCGGATCACCTCGCCCGGAATGGACAAAAATTCCGGATCGAACGAACCCATCAGCACCACAGGCCATTCGACCAGCCCCGAAACCTCGTCGAGCAGCACCTGATCCTCGACGAGTTCAAAACCCTGCGCGAAGGCGAGCTGCTTGGCGTCGGTGAGGATGGCGTCCTTGCGGCGCTGCGGGTCGAGCACAACTTTGGCATCGAGCAGCTTTGCCTCGTAATCCTCGAAGCGGCGCACCTCGATCGCATCCGGCGCCATGAAGCGATGACCGAAGGTGGTCTGGCCCGCCTCGATGCCGTCGATGGCGAATTTCACCACGTCGGGTTGCTCGGTCTCGAGCCCGAAGGTCGCGACGATGGCATGCAGCGGCCGCACCCAGCTCAGCGCGCCGGGCCGGCCCGAGCGCTCGCCCCAGCGCATCTGTTTCGGCCACGGGAAGGTGCGGATGATCACCGGCAGGATATCGGCGAGCACGTCCAGCGTGGCGCGGCCGGGCTTTTCGATCAGCGCGATGTAGAAATCGCCTTTCTTGGGATCGTGCTGGATCTTGGCTTCGTCGAGCGACTTCAGCCCGGTGGCTTTCAGAAAACCCTGCACGGCGGCGTCGGGGCCGCCGACGCGCGGGCCCTTGCGCTCTTCCTTCAGGTCCGACTGCCGCGCGGGAATGCCGTGCACCGTCAGCGCCAGCCGCCGCGGCGTCGCGAACGCTTTTGCGCCTTCATAGACCAGGCCTTCGGCGACCAGCTTGTCCGTCACCATGCGGCGCAGATCGTCGGCCGCCTTCGCCTGCATGCGCGCGGGAATTTCTTCGGAAAACAGTTCGAGCAGAAGATCGGGCATTTGCTACTCCCCTCCCCCCGCCTGCGGCGGGGAGGGGTCGGGGGTGGGGGGTCTATCAGCGGGGATTGCTGTATCGATCGCCGCGAGAACGCCGGACATGTTCTCCAGGACCTCGTTGTTCCAGAATCTCAATACGCGATAGCCATTGGCTTCGAGATACCGGGTGCGTGCTTCATCCGAAGTATTGAGGGAATGCTGACCGCCGTCGACTTCGATGACGAGCTTGAGCTGATGGCTGGCGAAATCGGCGAAGTACGGACCGATCGTCGCCTGACGCCGGAAGTGATGCTGTTTGAATGGGGGTTGGCGCAGATGTTGCCAGAGCTTCTTTTCGGCTTCGGTGGCGTCGCGGCGCAAGGTGCGCGCGCGGGTGACGCGGTGGTCGGTTGAACGTTGGGTTCGTGTTTGCATCTGGCACCCCCCACCCCCGACCCCTCCCCGCCACGCGCTACGCGCGCGGGGGAGGGGCGAAGATACGTGCTCGCTGATGGATACGTGCTCACCGACAGGTTCGCGTTCGCTGGAATAATCACGCCGCCCTGCCCGCTTCGGTATGCACCCAGGCTTCGCCGCAGGCTTTGGCGAGTTCGCGCACGCGCATGATGTAGCTTTGCCGCTCGGTTACCGAGATCACGCCGCGGGCGTCGAGCAGGTTGAAGGCGTGGCTGGCCTTGATGCACTGGTCGAAGGCCGGCAGCGCCATCTGGTGGGCCTCGCGCTTGCCGTCTTTCCATCCGGCATCGAGATATTTTTTGCAGGCTTCCTCAGCCATGGAAAACTGCTTGAACAGCATGTCGGCGTCGGAGTGTTCGAAATTGTGCCGGGAATATTCCTGCTCGGCCTGCAGGAAGACGTCGCCGTAGGTCACCTTGTCGGCGCCCTCGCGGCCGTTGAAGTTGAGATCGTAGACGCGGTCGACGCCCTGCACATACATCGCCAGCCGTTCCAGCCCGTAAGTGAGTTCGCCCGCTACCGGCGAGCATTCGACGCCGGCGACCTGCTGGAAATAGGTGAACTGCGACACTTCCATGCCGTCGCACCAGCATTCCCAGCCGAGCCCCCAGGCGCCCAGCGTCGGGCTTTCCCAGTCGTCCTCGACAAAGCGGATGTCATGCAGCGCGGAGTCGATGCCGATCGCGGCCAGCGACTTCAGATACAGCTCCTGCAGGTCCGGCGGCGACGGCTTGATGATCACCTGGAACTGGTAATAGTGCTGCAAGCGGTTGGGGTTTTCGCCGTAGCGGCCGTCTTTCGGCCGGCGCGAGGGCTGCACATAGGCCGCCTTCCACGGCCGCGGCCCCAGCGCACGCAACGTCGTGGCCGGATGGAAGGTGCCCGCGCCCATTTCCATGTCGTAGGGCTGCAGGATGACGCAGCCCTGGTCGGCCCAGAACCGCTGCAGGGCGAGAATAAAACCCTGGAACGAGCGTTCCGGGCGCATGTGGGCGGGAATAGCGTCCATCGTCAGAATCGGTCTCGCGAGGGGGGTGAGCGCGCGGGACCGTATCGGCGGGGGGACGGGGAATCAAGGCAATCCCGGGAACCCCGGGGCGGCTCAGACGGTTAGCCTCGCGGAACATGCCGCGCCGGAATTCGTGATCAATCGCGATGCGATCGTGAGTACTCAAGCACCGGAGCGTCCACTAGAAGCGAGCCGTTCCTCCAAGCTTGCTCGCCGGCTCTTACGGGTGGTGCCCCACCCCGAGGCCGGCGCAAGTGTTTTTGGGGGCCTTTACGGAAATCGTAGGGTGGGCAAAGGCGCGCGCTTCGCGCCGTGCCCACCATCTTTTTCGAAATCGTGATGCAAATGGTGGGCACGCCATCGGGTACGCGCGTTCGCGCGACCCGCCGGCTTTGCCCACCCTACGGTTACGTCACCCCGGCCGATAGGCGCCGGTGTTGGGGTCGCGCCGCAGCGTCGGGATGTCGGTCGAGCGGATGGTTTCGGCGACCCGTGCCAGCCGCGCCTCTTCCAGTTCGCAGTTGACCCGCTTGGCGGTTCGGTACGCCCAGCGGACCACGGCCAGACTACCCAGGGCGCCAGCAATTGCGATCAGCGGTGGCATCGGTCGATCCTCGTCTTTCATGCGTCAGCCCCGACTCGCAGTCTCGCGCAAGCCGGCCCCGGCCGCAATCGCCTTGTCCGGGGCCAAATGGCGCGGGCCTTTCCGCCCTCAGAACCCGAATTTGGCCCAAATTGCCCTGGTCTCCAGCGCCGAAATCAGTTCGTCCGGCAAGCCGCCGACGCCTTCCAGCGACGCCAGCGCGCCCGCGCCGGCCGATTTGCGGCCCAGCAGGCCCGACAGCATGCCGCTCGGCGGCGCGATCACCGGCGTCAGCACCTTGTCGCCGTAGCGGGCGCGCAGCGTCGAACGCAGGTCGCCGATAGCGTCCGCCAGCCCGAGTGAAACCGAGCTTTCGCCGGCCCAGTATTCGCCCGTGAACAGCACGTCGTCATTGCCCTTCAGGCGGCTGCCGCGGCTCTGCTTGACCAGCGCGATGAAGAGGGCGTGGATCTCGCGCTGCAGCGCCTTGACCCGTGCGACATCGTCGGGGTTTTCCGGCAGGAACGGATCGAGCATGGCCTTGTGGGCGCCGGCCGTATACAGCCGCCGTTCGACGCCGATCTTCCTGATCAACTCCTGAAATCCGAAGGTGCCGCCGACCACGCCGATCGAGCCCAGGATCGACGAGGGATCGCAAAAAATCTCGTCGCCCGCGCAGGCGATCATGTAGCCGCCGGACGCCGCCACGTCCTCGACGAACACCAGCACCGGCAATTTCTTTTCCGCGGCAAGCTGCCTGATCCGCAGGTAAATCTGCCGTGATTGGACCGGCGATCCTCCCGGCGAATTGATCACCAGCGCCACCGCCTTGGCGTGCTTGATGGAAAAGGCGCGCTCCAGCACCTTGGCGACGCCGGCCAGCGACATGCCCGGCCGCAACGGCGTCACCGCGCCGATCACACCCGACAGCCGCACCACCGGCACCACGGCCGCACCGCGCCGCAAGCGCGCCGGAAGGAATTTCATCAGCCGGTCGATCACATCGGCGATACCGCCGCGTGAATCAGTGGGTTCCGTCATGCCATTACCTCAAAGTTAACCATATCTTATCACGCCGACGTCATGGAGGGGGTGGAACGCCCTTTGCTCCGTGCTGGTTATCAGGCGGCAACTTATCGGGCTGCAATGGCGCGGCGGAGATAAAGACATGAAAATCTATCTGTTGGTGTTGCTGATTGGCGCACTTTTGACCGCGATCCACTTCACGTCGGTGCCGGATCAGCGCTCGGAAACGCAGTAACCCGCCTGCTCGAAGTCGAGCAACCCCGTTGCCTCGAAGTCGAGCCAACAAGGCTCGAGCAACCGGTATCACACCATCAGGTGCCATCAGGGTATCGCCAACGGCAATACCCCCTTCCCCGCCAGAATATCCTGCACCCGTTCACCGGGCACCCCCGACTCGTCATTGAGCATCAGCGCGGCATAAAGTCGGGTCGGCGCCTTGCCGCCCTTGACGGCACGAACCAGCACGCGGATCGCGGGCGTCTTGGCGGCGCCATGGACGGGGAGAATTTCCAGGCTGCCAAAGCCGCGATCGAGCGCCGTCAGCACCTCGGCGACGCCGTCGGCGCGCCAGATCAAGGTGAGCACACCGCCGGACTTCAGAATTCGTCGCGCGGCGTGCATCCAGTCCTTCAGCGTCGCGGCCCTCGCCACATGCGCGATCTCACGGGCTCTATGGGGGGAAGCGCGGTGCCGCGCCGGATCGTTGAACGGCGGATTCATCAAGACGACATCGACGCTGTCGGGCGCTAGGCCGACCGCGGCAAACGCGTCGGCGGCGGCCGCGACGTCCAGCACGTTGACGTCGGCCGCGATGGCATTGGCGGCGGCGTTTTCGCGCGCGAGGCTCGCCAGCCCCGCGTCGATCTCGACCAGAACCAGTTCGATTCCGGTGACGCGTCGGGCGACCGCCAGCCCGGCGGCGCCGACCCCGGCGCCGAAATCGACCACGCGATCGCCTGGAGATGCCGGCGTTGCCGCCGCCAGCAGCATGGCGTCATGGCCGGCGCGGTGGCCCGATCTCGGCTGACGCAGCCGCAACTGCCCGCCGAGAAACGCATCCTCGGTGAATTCGGCCCTGGAGAAATCCTTCGCCGGATCAGTCATCGGCCCGCAGTTCGTGGGCGAGACCGGCATCGCTGAGGATCCGCCGCGCCTCGCGGTTGTCGTCCTCATGGACCAGAATCCGGCGCGGCAGGATTCCGAGCGAGCCCTCGATGATGCTCATGTTCTGGTCCAGCACCAAATGGTGGATATTGGCGCCGTCGAGCAGCGCCCCGACCGCCGAAACCAGCACGATATCGTTGGTCCGAACCAGTTCCCGCAACTTTGGCGCTCCTTTGCCGATCCTGACGGGGGCAGCCAAGCGCCTGTCAAGCGCTACCTGCCCTTTGCCTGCACGCCGGCTCCCCTTGCCGCATACGACAGCACTTTCTATGGTTATAGCGCAAAGGCAGCCCGAATTGGGCAAATGTGGAGACCAGCGTGGCGGTTATTGTACCCTTCGAGAGCCCATCGAACGCGACGATCGATGCGCTGGTCGGACTCGTCGCCGCCGACATGGAGCGCGTCAACGCAACCATCCTGTCGCGCACCGGCTCGGAAGTCACCATGATCCCCGAGGTTGCCAACCACCTGATTTCCTCAGGGGGAAAGCGGCTGCGCCCGATGCTGACGCTCGCCATGGCCAACCTCACCGGCTATTCCGGCGACGGCCATATCAAGCTCGCGGCCTCGGTCGAGTTCATGCATACCGCGACCCTGCTGCATGACGACGTGGTCGACGAAAGCGAGCTCAGACGCGGCAAATTGTCCGCGCGCATGCTGTGGGGCAACGAGGCCAGCGTGCTGGTCGGCGATTTCCTGCTCGGCCAGGCGTTCCGGATGATGGTCGAGGTCGGCTCGCTGCGCGCGCTCGACATCCTGTCATCGGCCGCGGCCACCATCGCCGAAGGCGAAGTGATGCAGCTGGCGGCGGCGAAGAATACCGCCACCACCGAGGACGAATATCTCGCGGTCATCCGCGGCAAGACCGCCGAGCTGTTCGCCGCGGCCTGCGAGGTCGGCCCCGTCATCGCCAACCGCCCGAAGGCCGAACAGACCGCCTGCCGCTCGGTCGGCATGAATCTCGGCATCGCATTCCAGCTGGTGGATGACGTGCTGGATTATGGCGGCAAGGCCGCCAAGCTCGGCAAGAACATCGGCGACGATTTCCGCGAGGGCAAGATCACGCTGCCGGTGGTGCTGGCGTTCCGCCGCGGCAACGATTCAGAGCGCGCGTTCTGGAGCAAGGCGCTGGAACGCGGCGAGATCGCCGACGGCGACCTCGATCACGCCATCGGGCTGATGACCAAGCACCGCGCGCTGGAAGATACCATCAACCGCGCCCAGCATTACGGCGCGATGGCGGTCGATGCGCTGGCGCTGTTCCCGGCCTCGCCGATGAAGACCGCGCTGGAGCAGGTGGTGGCGTTCTGTCTGGCGAGGTCGCATTAGGAAAGCACTGAACGCGAGACCGCCAGTTATCTTCGCGCCACATCCTCACCGTCATCCTGAGGTGCGAGCTCTTGCGAGCCTCGAAGGATGGGCAGCGGGCACCGCGCTTGCATCCATCCTTCGAGGCACGCCGAAGACGGCGCGCACCTCAGGATGACGGCGGAATATGTGGCGGAGCTAACTCAACACCCCCGCATGTACCCACCAGCCGGGATGATCGGTCTGGATCTGCTGCGCCGCGCGGCTGGCGTCGGCGGTGTTCTCGTAGATCGCAAAGCAGGTCGCGCCCGAGCCCGACATCCGCGCGAGCCAGGCGCCGTTGCTGGCGCTGAGGGCTGCGAGCACCTCGCCGATCACGGGCTGAATGCGGGTCGCCGGAGCTTCGAGGTCGTTGGAGCCGGCGGCGAGCGCCTCGACCCAGTCTTCCAGCGAGGCGCCGGTTTCCGGCCAGGCGGCGCCGCGCAGCACGTCGGTGGCGCCCACCAGCAACTCGCCATTGCGCAGGCCCAGCGCCTTGAACACATCCTGGGTGGCGACGGCAATGCGCGGATTGACCATCACGCAGGGCATCTTCGGCAGGGTGAGCGGCAGCAGGGTCTCGCCGACTCCGGTCATGACGCAGGCGTTGGAGTTAAGGCATACCGGCACGTCGGCGCCGGTCAGCCGCGCCACCTCGATCAGGCGCGGATCGTCGAGTTCCAGATCGTTGGCTTGCGCCAACAGCCGCAGGGCTGCTGCGGCATCGGCCGAACCGCCGCCGATGCCGGCGGCGACCGGCAGCACCTTGTCGAGGATGAAATCGCCGAGCACAAGGTCCGGCACGCGCTCGGAGAGCAGCTGCGCCGCCTTGAACACCAGATTGTCTTCAGGCTCGCCGCAGGCCTGCGCCAGCGGCCCGGTGGCCGCAAGGTTGAGGCTGGAGCCCGGCGTCAGGCTCAGGCTGTCGGCGCAATCGGCGAACGCCACCACGCTTTCGAGGTCGTGATAGCCATCGACGCGCCGCCCGACCACCCGCAGGGTCAGGTTGACCTTGGCACGCGCCTCTTGCGTCAACGCCGGCATAACCGAACAGCCCTTCGATCAGCCGTGCTCAACCGCCGCCCTTGCCGGCTTCTTTCTTCTTGTCCGCGGAGGCCGCCGACGAAGTGTCTTCCGGCAGGCCGTTTGCGAGCTTGGCCTCGATCTTCGGCAGTTCTTCCGGCTCGGGCTTCAGGTCGCGGGCGTGGGCCCACTGGAATTTGGCCTCCAGGGTGCGGCCGACGCGCCAATAGGCGTCGCCGAGATGGTCGTTGATGGTCGGATCTTCCGGCTTGAGGTCGATCGCGCGCTCGAGGTTCTTCACCGCGTCCTCGAAATTGCCGATGCGGTAATAGGCCCAGCCGAGCGAATCCACGATGTAGCCGTCGTCCGGACGCTGCTCGACGGCGCGCTTGATCATCTTCATGCCCTCGTCGAGATTGATGCCCTGATCGATCCACGAGTAGCCGAGATAGTTCAGCACGTGGGGCTGTTCTGGCTGCAGCTCCAGCGCCTTGCGCATGTCGACTTCCGCCTTGGCCCACTGCTTGGAGCGCTCGAAGCAGATGCCGCGGTAATAATGGGTCACCCAGGCGCCCTTCTCGCTGCCCGGCGGCATCGCGTCGATGGCCTGGGTATAGGTCTGGGCGCAGTCGGCGAACCGCTTGCGGCCGCGCTCGATATTGCCGAGCGCCATGATGGCTTCGATGTCCTTGGGATCTTCCGCGGTGACGCCCTTCAGGATCTTGATCGCTTCCTCGCTGCGCTCGGCGGCGTCGAGGTTGGTGGCGAGCTGGATCTGCGCATTGCGCTTCAGCGGCGAGGTGGCCGGCATGCGCGCGTAGACCTTGATCGCCATCGCCGGCTTCTTCACCGACTCGTAGAGATCGGCCAGCGACAGCAGTGCCAGCGGATGATTGGGTGCGAGATAGAGCGCGAGCTGCAGATAGACCAGCGCGAGATCCTCGCCGCCGCGGCGGGTCAGCGTGGCGCCGATACCGTACAGCGCCTCGGCGGCGCCGCTCTGCGGCGAATCCACCAGCGGCGGCAGTTTCTTGCCGGCCCTGGTTTCGCGCAGGCCTTCCTGCACCAGCGGATGCCGCGCCAGCTTCTTGTCGAATGCCGCGTAGACGGCGGTGGCCGCCGCCGGGTCCTTGCCGCGCGACAGCCAGCGCGCATAGGCGTCGGCCACCCGCAGCATGGAATCGTCGAGCTTGTAGGCGCGCTCCAGACGCATGCCGGCGTCTTTTTCCTTGCCCGCGAGTTCCTGTATCATGCCGGAATGCAGGTCCTTGAAGATCGGATACCACTCCGGACCGGTCAGCTTGTCGATGTTGGCGACCGCCGTTCTGGTATCGCCGGCGCCGTAGCTGGCCCAGCCCGACACCAGCGTCGCCACCAGGTCGGTGATCGGTCCGCGGATCGACTGATTGATGTTGAGCTGCGCGGCGCCGTATTTCTTCATTTTCAGATCGCGCACGCCGACCACGAGGCGGGCCACGCGGTTGGACTTGTCGATCGTCAGAATCCGGTCGGCGAGCTTGACCGCCTCGTCGATGCTGCCATCCGCGAGCGAGGCGATGAAGGCCCGATCGAGCAGTTCGTTGTTCTTGGGATCGCCGCGCAGCGCCGCGCGGTAGAACGCCGCGGCCGAGGAGGCATCGCGCTCAACGCTGGCGTGACGGGCGGCCAGGTAGCTGCCCGACTTGGTCAGCGACTTCAGGTCGCTCTTGGTCGGGAACTGGGCCGACGTGCCGGCGGTATGATCCGGCGTCTGCGCCGACAGCGAACCAGGCGTCGCCAGCGTGGTCGCGGCCAGCGCGGCGAAGGCGAGAGCGGCGAGGATCCGGCGATTGAAACGAATGGAAAACATCAGGGTTTGCCTAGCTCCAGGGATTTCAAGGATCGTCTCGGATGCGAACCCAGCCGGCGGCATCAAGGCAAGCAACAATGCCGCGTTTGGCGTTGAACCGCAAGGATACCGGACGGCGAATGGGCCTGGCCGGAAGCCCCTGTAATCGCCGACCGGCCAGCTTCCCGACCAGCACGGCCTGAAAACGCTTGCAGTGTGGCGGTATCGTGACCGGTGGCCGCGGCCTCGCCTGTCCTCGCCTGTCTTGGCCTGGCTTTGGGCCGCCGGCTCACGCAATCGTGGTCACATCGCCTCGTAATTCGGGCCGCCGCCGCCCTCCGGCGGAACCCAGGTGATGTTGCCGTTCGGATCCTTGACGTCGCAGGTTTTGCAATGGACGCAATTCTGGGCGTTGATCTGGAACCGCGGACCTGACGCCTCCTCGACCCATTCATAGACGCCGGCCGGGCAGTAGCGGTTGGACGGGCCGGCATAGACGTCGTGCTCGGATGTCTTCTGCAGGTTCATGTCGGCGACCTTGAGGTGAACCGGCTGGTCTTCCTCGTGATTTGTATTGGACATGAACACTGACGAAAGCTTGTCGAAGGTGAGCTTGCCGTCGGGCTTGGGCGCCGGGATCGGCGCATGCACCTTGGCCGGGTCGAGCGTCTTGCGGTCGGGCTTGGCGTGCGACTGGGTTCCGAACAGCGAGAAGCCCAGCGTGTTGCACCACATGTCGATACCGCCGAGGCCGACACCGATGATGGTGCCGAACTTCGACCACAGCGGCTTGACGTTGCGGACCCGGTGCAGGTCCTTGCCTACGGCGGAGTCGCGCCATGAATTCTCGTATTCGACCAGTTCGTCATTGGCGCGGCCGGCGGCGAGCGCGGCGACGACATGTTCGGCCGCCTGCATGCCGGTACCCATCGCGTTGTGCACGCCCTTGATGCGCGGCACGTTGACGAAGCCCGCGGCGCAGCCGACCAGCGCGCCGCCGGCGAAGGTCAGCCGCGGTACCGACGGGTAGCCGCCCTCGGTGATGGCGCGCGCGCCATAGGCGAGCCGCTTGCCGCCTTCGAACAGCGTGCTGATCGCGGGATGGGTCTTGAAGCGCTGGAATTCATCGAACGGCGACAGATACGGATCGTCGTAATTGAGATGCACGACGAAGCCGACCGCCACCAGATTGTCGTCATAGTGATAGAGGAACGAGCCGCCGCCGGTCGAATTGTTGAGCGGCCAGCCGAACGAATGCTGGATCAGGCCCTTTTGGTGTTTGGCCGGATCGATCTGCCAGACCTCCTTGAGGCCGATGCCGAATTTCGGCGGCTCGCTTTTGGCGTCGAGCGAGAATTTCGCGATCAGCTGTTTGGTCAGGCTGCCGCGGGCGCCCTCGGCGAACAGCGTGTATTTGCCAAGCAACTCCATGCCGCGGGTGAAGGAGTCCTTCGGCTTGCCGTCCCTGCCGACGCCCATGTCGCCGGTGGCGATGCCGCGCACCGCGCCCTTTTCATCGTACAGCACTTCGGCGGCGGCGAAGCCCGGGTAGATCTCGACGCCAAGCGCCTCGGCCTTCTGCGCCAGCCAGCGGCACACCATGCCGAGCGAGCCGATATAGCAGTGATGATTGTTCATCAGCGGCGGCATCGCGATCGCCGGCAGCGGGATCGCGGTGCCCGCCGTCATCCAGTAGAACTTGTCGGTCTTGACCTGCGTCTTCAGCGGGCAATCGGCGTCCTCGCGCCAGTCCGGAACCAGTTTGTCGAGCGACACCGGATCGATCACCGCGCCGGACAGGATATGCGCGCCGACCTCGGAACCCTTCTCCACCACGACGATGGTGAGATCGGCGTTGAGCTGCTTCAGCCGGATCGCGGCCGCCAGGCCCGACGGGCCGGCGCCGACGATCACGACGTCGAACTCCATGGATTCGCGCGGCGGTAATTCTTCGGTGCTCATGATCTGGTTCCGGCCGGTTGAGAACGCCTCTAAACGACCCCGTTGTTTCCGATTTTTGTCCTGAGAACAACCACCGAAATGCGTTTCGCAACGGCGTCGGACGGCCTAGATTAGCCCGGATGTCGCAGACCATAGCCATGACGCCCGAGAGCCCCCCTACCGCCCGGCAATTGCTGGCCTTTTACCTGGAATCCGGGGTCGACTGCGCGCTGACGGACGAGCCGGTCAACCGCTTGGCCGATCCCGACGCGATGCCGGCCGCCCGCGAGGCGGCGCCGGCCCAGCCGGTCAGGCCCCTTCCGGCCGCGGCC
>JBDRNF010000214.1:0-2073 GCA_043811435.1 Pseudomonadota bacterium | reverse complement strand
CATCTGGAATTCGCTCATCCAACAGTTCGACCTGCAAGCCGTCGAGACGGACACGCTCACCGCGGGGAAGCAAACGGCCATGGTCGCTGTCCTCAAGGACGCCGATCGCCCGACCGCCGCGCTGCAGTTTGCCCGCTACCTAACCAGCCGCGACAAGGGCATGCCGCACTTCGCCCGCCACCATTTCGAGCCGATTGAAGACGCCGACGTGTGGGACGAGCACCCCGAAATCGCGATCATGTCCGGCGCCATGCTCAAACCGGGCATCGAAGACGCCCTGAAGCGTTTTGAGAAACGGGAAGGCGTGAAGATCAACACGACCTACAACGGCTGCGGCATCCTGGTGGATCAGATGAAGGCCGGAGCCAAGCCCGAGGCGTACGTCTCGTGCGACAGCTCGTTCATGACCCAGGTGCAGGACGGCTTCGAGCCTTCCGTCGACCTGTCGCGCAATCCGATGGTGATCGTCGTGCAAAAGGGCAATCCCAAGGGCATCAAGACGCTGGAGGACCTGACGCGGGAAGGGCTGAAGATCGGGCTGGCCCATCCCGTCAATTCCGCGCTGGGCGCGCTGACCGATCGGCTGCTCAAGAGGGTCGGGCTGCACGAGAAGCTCTACAGTGCCGAGAACCGTGTCATCCACACGCCCTCGGCCCACATGCTGATCAACCAAATGCGTACCGGATCGCTGGACGCTTGCGTGGCCTACATCTCCAATGCCCGCAGCGCCCCGCAAAACGAAAAGTTCCTCGACACCATCGAGATCCCGTTACCCGACGCGCTCGCCACGCAGCCCTACGCCGTCAGCAAGCAGACCGACCACCGATACCTCATGTACCGTCTGCGGGACGCGATCACCACCGCCGAGACCAGCCGGCGGTTCGAGAGCCTCGGCTTCAATTGGGTCTACGACAACGTTGAGAGTCGAGAGCCGAGAGTCGAGAGCCGGAAATGACAATGACCGAACAAACAATCCTGCCGGCCGGCTCGCCACCGCGGCAGGTTCCATCGGATATTCCCTTCTTCACGGCGTTGATCGCGATCGGCGGATTCTATCTGCTGCTGATCGGTGGGATGTTGGGTGCGATGGGATCGTTCTCCACAGTCGAGCATTTCCAGCGCGCGCTGGCCAGCGAGGAAATCCGCTATTCGATCCGGCTGAGCCTCATCTCGTGCACGCTGACCACGATTTTGTCGTTGTGGGTGGCGGTCCCGATCGGGTACCTGATGTCGCGCTACGGATTCTGGGGCAAGCACGTCATCGACGCCATGCTCGACATCCCCATCGTCCTGCCGCCGCTCGTGATCGGCTTGGCGCTGCTGATCATGTTCCAGCTTCCGCTCTGGCACGATGCGCCGATCGCTCCCGGCGTGGCGGCGGAAGCATGGACGCTGGAGAGGATCCTCGCGGACAAGCTGAGTTTTCCCGTAACGTTTGCCATCCCCGCGGTCGTTTTGGCGCAGTTCATGGTGGCCTGTGCGTTTGCCGTGCGGACGATGCGGGTAACCTTCGATCAAATCGACCCGCGTCACGAACAGGTCGCGCTGACGCTGGGATGCAACCGCAGCGACGCGTTCCGCACGGTCGTCCTGCCCGAAGCGCGGCGGGGGATGGTGACGGCGGCGACGCTGGCCTGGGCGCGGTCGTTGGGCGAGTTCGGCCCGATCCTGGTTTTCGCCGGTGCCACGCGCATGAGGACGGAGGTCTTGCCCACCACCGTGTTCCTGGAAATGAGCATCGGCAACATCGAAGCGGCGGTGTCGGTCTCGCTGATCATGGTGATCGCCGCGGTCTGCGTGCTCATCTTGGCCCGCGTATTCGGCCTGCGCAGACCGCTCGGTTAACGACGCGGCCGAGTGACTCCGGCAGCAGCGCGGCACGCAGCCGTGACCCGAGTCCCTACAATTCCCGAATCGCTCGTTGACAATTCGGCACGATCGCGGGACGATAAGCGGACGATGACCGGATGACGCAGCGTAACGCTTCGATGGCCGTAAAAAGGAGATGTGCGATGTCTCAACATGACGACTCACGGGTGAGCAGACGACGGTTCCTGGAGACGGGTTCTGCCG
>JBDRNF010000213.1:0-87186 GCA_043811435.1 Pseudomonadota bacterium | reverse complement strand
GGCATCATGGGACAGCCAATCGACGTTCGGGTAGTGGCTTTGCAGCCATCCAGAAAGGAAATAGATGGTAAGGGGGAATCCGTACATCTCCGCAAACAACGCAACAAGAAATGCGCTGAACGCGCTGAACGACCGCCAGTCTCGCGTGGTCTGAGGTTTGAAGAAGCTGTAGGCGAACAAGATAAAGACGAATGAATTGATGATCACGAGACCCCAAAGACCATAAGCCGGAGAGTCGTTCATGGGGCTTTCCCTTCGTCGATTTTCTGGGATTGTCTTTCGTGGCCTACGTGCCCTCCGTGACCACCATGCCCTCCCTGCCCATGATGCATGAAGAGATGCATGAAGGGGCAAGCGAGGAGCGGCAGCCAGATGAGCACACCGAAGACATGGGCTCGGTGCTCGGTGAACAGAAGCGCGCCCACGATGATGGCAAATCCTACGAATGCCAGACCTGCGCGCGTTGTCAGGAAGCTGCCATGCGGTGTTTCACTCTCACTATGCGAATGATCATGAATCGACATCGATATCTCCCATTCGTCGGCGACGCGCCTTCTGGCAGGTCTTCGTCAAATCCGTCGAATTACATTCCGGACTTCATCATCGACATTTTTGAACCCATCATCGTCATCATCATCTTATTCTTTGCCATGCTGCATCCGCGCGTGCCGTCTTTGGCCATTGCTGCGTTGATCATTGCTAAGTGCCGGTTCATCTTCCATTTATTCGTACCATCGGGCATTCCGCCCATCGTCGCAGTCATTTTTGACATGTCAGCACCGGTGCATGACATCATCTCCGCGGATGCCGGGCTGAATGCAAGGACTGCGGTAGCCAGGACGGCTAAGGAAACTACTGCGTATTTCATTGTAAACCTCACGAGATTGAATCGGTTAAGTGGACCGCATCGACAGAATTAACTCACAAATTTCTAGCGGCGATTGCCGGTGAGCTGCAGCAGGAGGATAAACAAGTTGAGGAAGTCCAGGTAAAGGGTGAGCGCACCCATGATGGTCTTCTTCCCGGCGACGACGGAATCATCACTCTCCAGGTAAATGTTCTTGATGCGCTGCGTGTCGTAGGCGGTTAGCCCGACGAACACGATAACTCCGATCACCGAGATCGCGAATTGCAACGCCGTCGACGCCATAAATGCGTCCACCACACTGGCGATGATAACGCCAAAGAGCCCCATCAACAGGAACGAGCCAATCCGGGAAAGATCAGTTTGCGTCGTGTAGCCATATAGGCTCATGGCCAGAAAGGTCGCCGCGGTGACGAAGAAAGTGCGAGCGATACTCACGCCGGTATAGGCCAGGACGAGGCCGGCAAGAGAAAAGCCCACAAGGGCGGCATAAGCCCAAAAGGAGGCCCGAGCTGTGCCGAGGCTCATCTTCTCGATACGGAAGCTCAAAAAGAATACCAGCGCCAGCGGCGCCAGCACGACGCCCCAGAACAGCACCGGCGTCGCCACGAGCCAAGCGTAAAGACCTGTTTCGGCCGCTGCATAGGCAACGAGCCCAGTGAGTAACAAGCCCGATCCCATGTAGTTGTAGACGTTTAGCAGAAATTGGCGCAATCCGGCGTCCATCTCCGCTGACAAAGACCTTCGACTGGAAAGCTCCGTGGCGTGAGTTGCGTGCTCGTCGGCCATTAATGTTTCTCCTGCTCTCCGAGGCGGCGGCCGGATGCTAGAATAAACTAGCCTTGGGGCGATCCGACCGATTAGAAGACTTACCTTGGCGCAGCACGCTCAAGCTTAATCTATATCAATGTTCTTCCCGAAGTTTTCGCTTAGGGGTTTTCTGCAACGGTGCGGGCTTCGGCAGCTGAGGGCTGGAACTTATCGGTGGCGGACGAGATATATTTCTGGGTGGTTTCAGCCGCAATTTGGAGCTGATAGCTCGGAATGCCGACAAGAGGTGGAAGTTGAGATGAAACGCGGTTCCCCGGCCGACGGGTTGGAACTCGCCGACAGCCTCGACGGCGTAACGGCCCTTGGCGTGCTCACCAAATCTAAGCGTGGCTTTGCGTTGAAGGGCGGCGAGCCGAATTCATTCAAGGCCAAGCCAATCGAGTTAAATCCCGATATGCCGGCCATTGAAGCGTTCCGGACAGTTGCACGTGCCTGTATCCGGCAATTCCGCCTCAATGAACCCATTCTGATAGCGTACCGGTCTGCGGAGCCGCTGCATCAGGTTCGTGTGGTCATGCGGCGGCTGCGGTCAGCGCTGTCGCTATTCAAACCTATTGTGGCGGACCAAGAATACGAAGGGTTCAAGCGAGGCCTGCGCGAATGTTCGCACAAACTCGGTGAGGCTCGCGATTTGGACGTCTATATCGCTTGCCGCACAGTTTCGAACGCGAGTGAGAACGGTGGCTTTTCTCCGCTCGCATTGGAGCGTTCAGGCCGTGCCCAGTCTGAGCGGGACCAGACCTATCAGCGCGTCATAAGTGCGCTTCAGTCGAAGCGCTTTCGCCTACTTATGCAGAATTTCGTCATCTGGATCGAGGCCGGCCCGTCGTGCTCTCGGGAGGAGCCGAAGAAGAAGCGGGCCGCGCGCGGTCAAGCTATTTTAGAATTCGCGGCCCACGCCCTCGATCGTCGATGGCGCAAGTTAAAGCACGGTGGTCGTCATCTCGACCGGCTCTCGCCAGAGCAGCGCCATCGTATTCGGATCGACGCCAAGAAATTGCGGTACGCGTCCGAGTTTATGTCAGGTCTTATGGGTAATCCAAAGAACCGTAAAATGCATAAGGAATTTATTGCTGCTCTCGAATCCCTGCAAGCGCGTCTTGGCGATCTTAATGACGTCCAAACGGGGCGGGAAATCGCGGCGAGGTTGGCGCCTCCTGAGGCCTTGGCAATTACGGGATCCACTTCGCGCAGAGTGGCCGATCATCTCGGCGAGGAGAAGACGCGCGTAGCGAAGCTGCTCGGCTTAGCTTCCAGGGCTCATCGCCAGCTGTTGGGGGCGAAGCCATTTTGGAAACGCTGAATGATCAACGCAGGGTCGTCCTAAGTGCGTCAGCTGCACGTGACCTATATCAATATGCCGGTGCAGAACTTCGTCCATCATGATGCTGGTATTTCCGGGGCAACCGAACGTTTACTCCAGTTACGTTCAATAGCGAAAATGCCGGAGAGCCAGGGGGAATCCGTGCCTATCAAGGCCAACAGGAGAACAAGATGACCAGCAAAATCGACACATCCCAGCATTCCGCACCGACACATGGTTGCTGCGGCAGTCAGGCTTCCAAGGGAAAGGCGGCGCTTGAGGTTGCCAAGCCAGAAGTGGCTCCATCCTCGGCGGCAAAGCGTTCACCGCCAGCAGAAGCCGCCGGATCTTGCTGCCATGGCGAGGGTTCTTCCGATGCTGATCATAAGAAGCAGCACGGGCAATAATCATAGCCTGTTTGCCAGACGCTGAATCCACGACGGCGAGCACGCTTTTGGAACTTCGTTCACCAGAAGCCTATCTGAATATCTCCGGGCATTCGCGGCAGCACTTGTTCCACACGATGACATAAATCAGGTGCAGGGTCCCGAGACCGGCGAGAAAACAGAAGAACGATATGTAGGCATAACTCAGAAATACGTAGTCCACCACTGTGACCGCGATCAAAGTCAATCCAAACAGGCGTATGTGTAGGTAAGTAGAGATCATGGTCGGCGTGATGAGCAGAAAGACATAGATGAGATAAGTCAGCCAGCGCGGGATCAGATAATCGAGAAACATCGTGTCTTCATAAGCTAGCGACTGTCGGTTGATCCTGACGTTGATCCAATCTGGATGGAAAAGATGCGGGACAAAGAGTACCAGGCCGAAAACAAGCCCCGCCAGCGCAAAGCCCAGCAACGGCAATTTGCGCCGACTCGCTGGAGGTTCCAAAAAATAAATGCTGAACGGTACCCAGACCGGCCAAATCAGCCAGGAGAAAAAGATAAAGCCCATGGCGGCCCACCAGACCATGGATGGATCGGAGTTGTTCACTCCCATCCAGACATGACCTTCCATGAATTGCTGGAGCCCGGCCAGAGTTGGCAGTTGAGAAACGGGAAAGTACCGCTTGTTTATCTGGAATGCCTTCCAGCCTGCAAAGGCGCCGCCAACGATCAGGACGCCGCCGGCAGCAAAACTCACAGGTTCGCAGAAACACATACTTTACTCTCTATCTCGGGTAGGAGCAGGCATCAATGACGAAGATTACACTCGAAGTCGGTGACCTGTTCTCGGTTCTCGGCGCCCACGGGATCGAAAGGCAGTTAAAGCGTGTTGCAGGTGTCGGTCACGTGTCGGTCAATCCGGTGTCCGGCTCGACGACCGCGATGTTTGATCCGGAAAAGACCAGTCCTGCTGCAATACAGCGAGCGATTAAGGATTGCGGCTTTCATTGTGCGGGCGAAGCCCTGCCCAGGCATATTTGCGAAAAGCCCGCGTCGCAGGGGTCTCGTCCGAAGGTCCTGACCACCGAGGTCAAGCCTGCGTACTCCGAAACCCATAAGAACCATGCGGAGATGGCGTCGTCTGGCAAGAAACCAGCTGACTCGATCGCCGATCACAAAGCGTATGGCGGGGACAAGAGCGACGCTATGGCCCATGAAATGGGTCACGGCGCCGGCATGGACATGCAAGTCATGGTCCGAGATATGCGCAACCGCTTCTGGATCGCGCTCGCCTTCAGCCTGCCGATCTTTTTCTTTTCCCCGATGGGCATGGACTTCATTCAAATCCCGCCCCCATTCGGCCTGCGGCTGGACGTTGTCCTGTTCGTTCTGGCGAGCGCCGCTATCCTCTACCCGGTCTGGCCCTTCGTCGTTGCAGCTTATCGCGCGCTCCGCAGTGGTGTTGCAAACATGGCGGTCCTGGTCGTCCTCAGTGTCGGCACCGGCTACCTATTCAGCGTTGGATCCACCTTCTTTTATGGCGGTCAGCAGTTTTACGAAGCCTCGGCAATCCTGTTGGTCTTCATCCTGCTCGGACACTGGCTCGAAATGCGCGCAAGGGCAGGGGCATCCGAAGCCATCCGAGCACTGATGGATTTGGCACCGCCCAAGGCAACAGTGCTGCGGGACGGCAAGGAGCTGGAAGTACCGACCGCCGAGATCATTTCAGGCGATACCGTCGTGATCAGGCCAGGAAACAAGATCCCCGTCGACGGAACGGTGTTGGAAGGCACGTCGCTGGTCGATGAATCCATGCTTACGGGTGAATCGATGCCGGTGGAAAAGAAAGCCGGCGACGCGGTGATCGGCGCAACCATCAACAAAAGCGGCGCGTTTCAATATCGCGCAACCAAGGTCGGCGCGGACACAGCGCTCGCCCAAATCGTCAAGCTGGTCCAGGAAGCGCAGAACTCCAAAGCACCCGCACAGCTACTGGCGGACCGTGCGTCGCAATGGCTGGTCCTGGCCGCGGTCGTCGTGGGTCTGTTGACGTTCGTCGTCTGGTATTGGTGGATCGGCCAGACGCTGCTGTTTGCACTTAGTCTCACGATTACCGTCTTCGTGATCGCGTGCCCAGATGCGCTTGGGCTGGCAACCCCGATGGCGATCATGGTTGGAACCGGACTTGGTGCCATGAATGGCATTTTATTCAAGAACGCGTCGGCTCTGGAGGACGCAACAAAACTGAACGTCGTCATCTTCGACAAGACCGGCACGCTGACGATGGGCCATCCCGAGGTGGTTGATTTGGCCATGGTTGCCGACGCTTCCGAGGATCAATTGCTGTCGGCAGCCGCGGCGGTGGAAGCAGGATCGGACCATCCCTTAGCCCAGGCAATCTTGCGCCGGGCGGCCAATGTGCGGGCACCCAAAGCGACCGGTTTCCAGAACATCGAGGGCAAGGGCGCGCAAGCCGAGATTGACGGCAAGACGGTCTTGCTAGGCAACAAGCGACTGATGACCGAGAACAAGATTGATCTCGGCGAACTCGGTGTAAAATCCGAGGAGTTGCAGGGCGCCGGCCGAACGGTGGTTCACCTCGCTGTGGGCGGCAAACTCGTGGGTTTGATCGCCATCGCTGATGCGGTGAGACCAACGGCGGTGGAGGCTGTCAAGGCGCTGCGTGCGCGCGGTGTCGAGGTTGCCATGCTGACTGGCGACAACCAGGGCACGGCGGAACGGATCGCGAAGAGTCTTGGCATCGACAAAGTCTTCGCGGACGTGTTGCCAGGCGACAAGGCGAGCAAGGTGAGGGAACTCCAGGCACAAGGCAAGAAGGTCGGCATGGTCGGCGACGGCGTGAACGATGCTCCGGCGTTGACCCAGGCAGATGTCGGATTTGCAATCGGTGCGGGCACCGATGTTGCGATGGAAAGCGCCGACATCGTGCTGATGAAGAGCGATCCTTTCGACGTGGTTGGTGCTATCGAGCTATCGCAGGCGACGCTTAGAAAGATGCATCAGAATCTCTGGTGGGCAGTCGGTTACAACGTCGTTGCCTTTCCGCTGGCCGCCGGTGTCCTCTATCCGTTTCTGCTCAGTCCGACCATCGCTGCCATTGCCATGTCTGGCAGTTCGGCGCTGGTCGCGGTCAATGCACTGATGTTGAAGCGGACCAAGTTGACAGGTATCCGTCGTCAGCGCCCGACTGAATCGCCTGAGACGGTGACCCCCGTCACGGCGGCGGCGTGATCTCACGCGCCGCATCGGGCGTGCCACTCAGTACGATGGCCGTGTTAATGGCGTCGGTGTTCACTGTGTCGATTGGCTACGGTGTGATACTGCCGCTGCTCCCGTATGTCATCGAACGTCTGCTCGGCACTGCTGCCGATGCGGCGAAAGTATCCAGCTCAACCGGGTTGCTCACCGGCCTCTACACATTAGCTCTCTTTATTTTTGCCCCGGCATGGGGACACATGTCCGACCGGTACGGACGTCGCACCATTCTTCTGATCGGTTTGATCGGGTTCAGCGCCACCATGTTGACCTTCGCGTTTATCGAGAACCTGACTGCGGTTTACGCCGAGCGCTTCCTGAGCGGTATGTTCGCCGCGGCGGTTACGCCGGTGGCGCTCGCCACGATCGGGGATCTCGCAGCGACAGATGAGGCGCGAGCGCGCCGCCTCACCTTCGTCAGCTTGGCGGGCATCAGTGGGTTTCTGCTCGGACCTATGCTCGGGGTCTTCGTCGCGCGGAGTGCGGCCAACATGCCTCTTATCGTCGGGGAAACGGGAGCACTGGCCTTCCCGCTGGCGGGGACTGCGGTTTTAGCTCTCTTCGTGGCGGCCGCAGCCGTCATGACTGTTCCAGGAGCGAAGAGAGGCGAAGTTCTCCCGAAGCGCGGCCGAGCGGATCTATCGGCCAGCCGCTGGCTCGTTCCTAAGTTGCTAATCCTCGCATTTATTGTCTCTGTGGGAGTGGGCGTATTCGAAGTTGGATTGGCGCTTCGCGGCAAACAGGAACTCGGACTCACGCAATACCAGATTGCAATGATGTTCACCGAGTGCAGCCTGGTGATGTTCGTCGTCCAATCGATCGTCTTTTCGCCTTGGATCAAACCCAAAACCACGCGCTGGTTTATTGCACCGGCCCTCGCCATCATGGCGGCAGGATTGTTCCTTGTCCCGCGTGCGCCAGACTTCACGCTTACGCTCGCGTTGATCGGGGTGGTTGCGGCAAGCGCCGGTATTCTCTCTCCGATTTTGACCTACTGGATATCAATCAAGGCCGGCAAGGCGCAGGGAGCAGAGCTTGGCAAGCAAACCGCGGCCTCGAGCCTGGGCGCCGCCGTGGGGTCCGCCGCAGGGGGGCTCTTGTTCGGTGTCGAGCAACTGCCCCATGCCTCGTTTTTACTTGTAACTGTGTTGACTGTCCTGGGCTTCCTGCTGAGCCTCGGCCTCCCGAATGTGCTTATGACGCGGAAGAACGACGAAGCTGCCCAAGACGTGGAGCGCCGTCCCGTTTCTTGACCTAATGCGGGAATTTAGGACTCAATAGATACTCGGCGGCCGCTATAGCCATCGCGGCCATAACGATCCAGACTCACCTTGGCGCTGCACCGAGGTCATCGTGATGCTCGCCAGAGGCGATACCAGCGCAATTTGCGGGCTTGCGGCTAATGTCATGCATGATCCGTCGTGACGGCGTTCCACAAGACAATGGCTGGCATTTCTACTTGGTTGTGCTCATAGCCGAGAATGCTGACGGACGCCGTGCCGAGAAGTAGATGCTGCGCTTGCCTTATTTGCAATCCGATCCAACGTGCGGCCAGGACCCGCCCGAAATGACCATGCGAGAAGATGGCTATGTTGCCTTCCAGCGTCTGGAGCCGAGCAATTTGCCGGTCCGCGCGTTCGGAAATCTGGGCGGGCGATTCGCCGCCCGGACTCCCGTCTCGAAAGACATTCCAGTCCGGCCGCGCCTTGCGAATCTCAACCGGGCGCAGCCCCTCGTACTCGCCGTAGTCCCACTCGATGAGGTCCGGTTCGACTTCCGCAAGGTCCCCCAGCCCGGCCAACTCGCATGTTCGCCGGGCACGCTGCAGGGGACTGGTGAATGCGCGGCTGAACTTCACAGCGCGGAGCCGGTCCGCCAGCTTGCGGGCATCCTGTTCGCCCTGCTCAATCAACGGGATGTCGGTTCGACCGGTATGCTGGCCGGAGAGCGACCAAGCGGTTTCGCCGTGTCGTATCAGATAAAGACGCGAGAGCAAATTCGGCATGTCCGTCACGTCTTTGCGCCCCAACGCCAGTTACGGATTTCCGGCATGTCTTCACCGTACCTGCGGATGTAATGCTTATGCTCGGCGAGCTTGTCCTGAAGCTGCTGCTTCAGATAAGCCCCCTTGGCACTCAACTGCGGCAGGCGGTCGATTACGGCCATCACCAGGTGGAAGCGATCCAGATCGTTAAGCACGGTCATGTCGAAGGCGGTGGTGATGGTGCCTTCCTCTTTGTAGCCGTGGACGTGCAAATTCTCGTGGTTGGTACGGCGGTAGGTCAGCCGGTGGACCATCCATGGATATCCATGGAACGCAAAAATGACCGGTTTATCCTTGGTGAAGAGGGAATCGAAATCTGTATCGCTTAAACCGTGCGGGTGATCGGCCTTCGGCTGTAGCTTCAGGAGATCGACGACGTTGACCACCCGGACTTTCAGGTCGGGCAGATGTTGGCGCAGAATCGAGACGGCGGCGAGCGTCTCCAGCGTAGGCACGTCGCCGCAGCAGGCCATCACAACGTCCGGCTCAGAGCCTTGGTCGTTGCCGGCCCACTGCCAGATGCCGATACCTTCCGAGCAGTGCGCGGCGGCGGCATCCATGGTCAACCATTGTGGGGCCGGGTGTTTGCCCGCGATCACGACGTTGACGTAGTGGCGGCTGCGCAGGCAGTGGTCCATCACCGACAGCAGGCAATTGGCGTCGGGCGGAAGGTAAACCCGCACGATCTCAGCCTTTTTGTTCATGACGTGGCCGATAAAGCCGGGGTCCTGGTGTGTGTAACCGTTGTGATCCTGTCGCCAGACGTGCGAGGCCAGCAGGTAGTTCAACGACGCGATCTTCCGTCGCCACGGCAGGTGTGACGTAACTTCCAGCCACTTGGCGTGCTGGTTGAACATCGAATCCACGATGTGGATGAACGCCTCGTAGCAATTGAAGAGTCCGTGTCGGCCGGTGAGTAGGTAGCCCTCGAGCCAGCCCTCGCACTGGTGCTCGCTGAGCATTTCCATCCCGCGTCCGGTTGGCGCGAGAAACTCGTCGTTCGGCGCGGTCGTGGCATCCCATTGGCGATTGGTTACCTCGAACACAGCTTCCAGACCGTTGGAAATCGTCTCGTCGGGCCCAAAAATCCGGAAATTCCGCTGCGCGCCGTTCAGTTTCGTCACATCACGCAAGAAAGGCCCGAACACACGCGTGTCGCCGATGCCGCGACCTCCTGGCGAGGGCACATCCACTGCGTAGTCGCGGAAATTCGGCATCCGTAGGTCGCGAAGCAGAATACCGCCGTTGGCGTGGGGATTAGCGCCCATCCGGCGTTCGCCCCTGGGCGCAAGTTCAGCCAATTCCTGTTTCAGACGGCCCTTCGCATCGAAGAGCTCCTCAGGCCGATAGCTCCTTAACCAGTCTTCCAGCAGCTTGAGGTGTTCGGGATGGGCGGCCGGGTCGGAAAGCGGCACCTGGTGCGAACGGAAGGTGCCTTCAATCTGCCGACCATCGACCACCTTCGGCCCGGTCCAGCCCTTGGGGGAATTCAGGATGATCATCGGCCAGCGCGGACGCGTGGCGTTGCCGTGGACGCGGGCGTCCTGCTGGATTTGTTTGATCTTTTCCACCGCCATGTCGAGCGCCGCGGCCATAGCCTCATGCATCAGCGCCGGCTCGTGTCCCTCGACGAAAAAGGGCGTCCACCCATAGCCCCGAAACAACTGCTCCAGTTCCTCGCGGGTGATGCGGGCGAGGATCGTCGGGTTGGCAATCTTGTAGCCATTGAGATGCAGGATCGGCAGCACCGCGCCGTCGGTAGCCGGATCGAGAAACTTGTTTGAATGCCACGCCGTGGCCAGCGGCCCGGTTTCAGCTTCGCCGTCCCCGATAACACAGGCGACGACGAGATCGGGATTATCGAACACCGCTCCGAACGAATGACTGAGCGAATAGCCCAGTTCACCGCCCTCGTGTATCGAGCCCGGACACTCCGGCGATGCGTGGCTGGGAATTCCCCCGGGAAACGAAAACTGAATGAAAAGTTTCCGAAGCCCGGCCTCATCCTGGCTGATGTCGGGATAGATCTCGCTGTAAGTGCCCTCGAGATAAGTGTTACCGACCACGGCCGGTCCGCCATGCCCAGGTCCGGATACGTAAATCATGTCCATGTCATATTTCTTGATGACCCGATTCAGGTGGACGTAGATGAAATTCTGTCCGGGGGTCGTACCCCAGTGTCCCAGCAACATGTGCTTCACATCGGCGAGCGTCAGCGGCCGCTTCAGCAGCGGATTGTCGTAAAGATAAATTTGCCCGACCGAAAGAAAGTTGGCCGCCCGCCAATAGGCATCCATGTTGTGGAGCAGTTCCGGGGACAGGGTTTTTGTGTTCATGGCTCAATTCTCCTTTTTCAGCCAAGGCCGGGAACGCGGCAAGATCTCTTGGCTATCGTGATTGTTTTCGACGATTGCGCTATCGGTCGACGTGCCGTTCAATTGAAATACGCGGGTCGTGCCGCTGACGAACTCACAGAGATTGCCGTCGACGCACAGGGAAATCGGCGCCGCCGCACCATCCCGCCCGCGGACCGTGAGCGAGTCGCGCATCAACCGCAGATCGAGCGAATGCCCGCGGTAGCGGATGCGCATGTCGAGGCGCTCCATCTCCCGCGGCAATTCCGGATTGAGACGCAAAACGTCGCCTCTTGTTTCGATACCCGTCGATACACGCTGCACGAGATCGACAGTTCCCGCCATGGCTCCGAGATGAACGCCCTCTGCGGTGGTGCCCTGCTGGATATCGCTCACGTCGCTCTGCAGCGCTTCCGCGAAGAAATCCATGGAGCGCTGCCGGTTGGAGCGCGCCAGTACCCAGGCGTGCACCACACGGCACAGCGTGGAGCCGTGTGACGAGCGAGCGGCATAGTAAGCGACGTTTCGAGGAATGGTCTGGTATTCGAACGAATATTCGAGGCGCTCGAACAACTCACCAATTTCCTCGGAGGAAAATAGGTAGAACAACATCAGCACGTCAGCCTGCTTCGAGATCTTGTAGCGGTTGGCGCTGTCGTTCTCCCCCTCGAGGATAAGATCGAGACGCTGAATATTGCCGTAACGGGTCCGGTAGTGCTCCCAATCCAGCTCACGCAGGTTTTGGTAGCCCTCGAATTGGCTGATGATCCCGTCGTCATGGAACGGTACATACATCCTGCGACTGATATCGCTCCAGCGCATGGTCTCCTCCGCCGACAAGCCAAGCCGCGTTGTGAGTTCGGCGCGACGCACCTCTGACAACAGATCGAGTACCTCCAGCGCCCGGCACAGCACCCACACGGCCATGATGTTGGTGTAGGCATTGTTGTCGAGGCCGGGGGTTGCCGAATCCGGATAGCTGTCGTGAAACTCGTCGGGACCCATCACGCCGCGGATCTCGTAGCGGCCGCGCTCGTCATTGAAGCTCGCGACGCTCGACCAGAAACAGGCGATATCGAAGATCAACTCCGCGCCGTGGGCATGCAGAAACTCGACATCGTAGGTGACCTGGAAGTACTGCCAGACGTTATAGGCGATGGCGCTGCCCACGTGGCGCTGCAAGTACGAATTGTCGGGCACCCAGCGCTGTGAGCGCGGGTTCAGGTTGAGCGCCTGGGTCTCCTCCTGACCGTCGCTTGCGCTTTGCCAGGGGAACATCGCTCCCTTGTATCCGGCTGCCGTGGCGGCGGCGCGCGCCTCACCCAGACGCCGGTAGCGGTACATCAGCAGTGATCGGGTGATTTCCGGCATTCGAAAATTGAAAAACGGAAAGATGAACAGTTCATCCCAGAATACATGGCCCTGATACGCCTCCCCGGTCCAGCCGCGCGCGGGTACGCCGATATCGAGTCCGATGGAGTTCGGCGATACAGCTTGCAGCAGGTGAAACATGTTCAACCGCAACAGCATCGGGACGTTCAACTTAAAGCCGGCATCGGTCGGTCGGATATGCACATCGAAGCGGCGCCACAGGTGCGCCCAGGCGAGGATATGGTCCGCCATCACCGCATCGAAGCGACCCGCGCGCGCAATAGCCTTGCGCGCCGCCAGAACGCACTCTGACATGGCCTGATCGCGCGAGTTATAGAAGGAAACGAGCTTCTCCAGCACCAGCGTTTCGCCTTGCTTGAGGTCGAGTTTCAGTTCTTGCCCGATGTATCCCGGTTCTTCGATGACCCGGCGCTCGACCGCGACAAGCTGTCCGTCGAGGAACGCTCGGGTACGCGTCGTCTGCGCAAGATGAATATTCGACTGGCAGGTGCGTACCTGCAGACACACGCTGTCCTCGCCAACAATTTCGCCCGCCAGCGGGTAGAGGTGCCTGTTATTGAACTTGCGATACAGCTTCGCGCCCGCGTTGACGACGCGCCCGTCGATCGCCGAACGCACCGTGACGGATGCCGACCAGTTGTCGGCGGTCAGTGCCAGCTCCAGCGCGCCAAAATGCATGCTGCCCATCGATATCAGGCGTCGCTCCCCAAGCGTGCTGCGCCGCCCCTCGGCGTCCTCGAAGCTGACGCTTCGCAACAGCATGCCGCGCCGTAGATCGAGTTCCTGATGATACGACAGCAGCTTGACGGTTCGTGCATCGAACCAGTCCTGCCCGGCGATGCGAAACCGAAGCGCGAGCCAGTTGGGGCAGTTCACGAGATCCTCGCTCTCGACTATGCGGCCGGCGATGTTGGTGCGCAGCCGATTGTAGCCCCCGGCGAGGTAGGTCCCCGGATAGTGAACGTCATCCGCCATCGCCCCGGCGGCGGCGCCTCGCGTCGCGAAATACCCGTTCCCCAGGGTGCACAAGGCTTCGCGGATACCTTCTTGCGCCGGGTCGAAGCCCTCATACGCCAGCGACCAGGCGGAAGGCGGTTCCACTCCGATCTGGACTTGCGCCAGATCTTTCACGACGACGTTGGCGCCGGCATCGCGCAGCGCCATCGCCTGGCCGCTGCGATCCACGCCGATAACGCAGCCGAATCGGCCGGCACGCCCGGCCGCCACGCCAGCGATGGCGTCCTCCACGACGACGGTACGCAGGGGTTCGACCCCGACGCGCCGTGCTGCCTCCAGAAAGGCATCCGGCGCCGGCTTGCCCGTGAGTTTTAGACGAGTGATGTCCGTCCCATCCACTCGCGCGTCGAACAAGTGCGTTATACCCGCTGCCTCAAGCACCCCCGCGCAGTTATTGCTGGAGGACACGACGGCGGTTTTGATCCCCAGCGACCGGAGTTTGCGCACCAGCGCGATCGACGTTTCATAGGGATCGACGCCGTGTTGCTCGAGCTGCTCGAGGAAATACCGGTCTTTCAGATTGCCGAGCGCGCGGACGCTTTGCACCTCAGGGCCGTCCTGTGGTGTACCCAGCGGCAGTTCAATCCGGCGTGATTTGAGGAAGGATGCGACGCCGTCGTAACGCGACTTGCCGTCGACATAACGCGGGTAATCGGCGTCGATATCAAAGGGAACGAACGGCTCGCCTGACCGGGTGGCGCGCCGCTCGAGAAATCCGTCGAACAGCTTTTTCCAGGCGGAGGCATGCACGGTTGCCGTTCTGGTCAGCACTCCATCGAGATCGAACAGCACCGCGTCGTAGTCCCGCGGGGAAAGTGTGATGACGATTTGCATCGGGCCTCCGGTTGGGCGGGCATCTTTCGGCGACTTCGGACGGCGGGCGTCCGATACGTCGAACCCGCCAAACTTCGTCTTTCCTTCATAGCGCCCGGTGTCGCTGATCCGTTGCCGGCGGCGCGGCGACGTCACGGCTCCAGCGGAAGATTGGCTAGTCCCAAAAGCGCGGGCGATTCATCGAGAATAAGGTGAGTAGGAATTCTGTGCAGATAGTCTTTAAATCGACCCTTATCTTCGAAGCGTTCCCGGAACGGAGAAGAGGCAAATGCCTCCTTGAAGCGGAGCAGAATTCCTCCCGCGATGTAGATGCCGCCGGTTGCGGCTATGGTGAGCGCCAGATTGCCAGCCACCGTCCCGAGCATTGAACAGAAAACCTCGAATGCTTTCACGCAGGTCGGATCGTTTCCCCGCATCGCCCGATCGGTCACGTCTGCCGGCGACAACGGATCAGGACGTTTGCCCTCGATTGAACAGATCGCCTGATAGAGATTCACCAGGCCCGCGCCCGAGAGTACCCGCTCCGCCGAGACATGCGGCCAATGGGTTCGCAGTACTTCAACGATGAGACTTTCCCTATGCGTAGCCGGCGGCAGCGTCGAATGGCCACCTTCGCCAGGCAGCAAGATCCATCTGCCGGAGTCCGGCACCAGCGCGCCGACCCCAAGACCTGTACCGGGTCCGATGATTCCGACCGGGCCGCCCGTCTTCTGTTGCGGCTGTCCAACAGGATAGCAGTCAACTTCGGGAAGATATGGAACGGACATTGCCGTAGCCGCGAAATCGTTGACCACAACGAGTGAGCTCATGCCTAGCTCGGCCTTGAGTTTGGCTGTTGAGAAAGACCAGTTAAGGTTTGTCAGTTTGACCTCATCTCCAGACACAGGGCCGGCAACTGCAAGCGCTGCTCTGGTGGGACGCAAGTCGCGAGGCAGCGCATCCAGGTATTCACCGAACGCGTCTTTCAAGGTAGCGCATTTGCTCACGCTGAGGTGCTGAAGCTCATTGTACTTTCCGCGCTCAGCGATCGCGAATCGGGCGTAGGTCCCGCCGATGTCGCCGATTGCCCGCAAGGCGGTCATACTTCCTCCATTCAACTCGATGCCTTCACGGAGCGAATGGCGCGCATCTGTCTCGTCTCCGTTGGCCCTGGCAATTACTCCTCGCGACGTGTCGTCGAAGAAAAAAGAGCCAGCAGCGTCGAGCGCGGCCACTATGCTTCAGTTCTGGCGTATTCATTTGATCTCGCTCAATTCCAACTTCGCGGTTCCAGCAAATCCTTGCTGTCAGTGCAGATTTTCTTCAATCGGTCAGACGGTGTCCAATGGTCGAGCAAACGCGGCTCAACATTGCCGGGGCGAGTATTGTCAGCCTCAACGGCCGTTTTGTGAGTCCAGGCCGAGGACGCGCACGACTGACCTTGCGATCATGATCTCTTCGTCAGTGCGAATGACGCGCACGGCGACCCGACCACCATCGGTCGAAATCAGCTGCGCGCCCTTCGTGTTTCGCTCCTCGCCCAGTTCAATGCCGAGAAAGCCGAGCCCGTCGCAGATCCGCGTGCGGATGATCGGCGCGTTTTCGCCGATGCCTCCTGCGAAGACGAGGGTATCCAATCCACCGAGCGCCGCGGCGAAAGACCCGATCCATTTCTTGGCCTGATAGCAGAACAGCGCGACGGCTTCTGCTGCGCGAACGTCACCGGATTCCCGTGCGAGCAGGTCGCGGAGGTCGGAACTGGTCTCGGAAATGCCAAGCAGCCCGGACGCATGGTTCACCATCTCCTGAAATTGCGCCGCGTCCATTTGTTCCGTGCGTGCCAGGTAGGAGAATAGTCCCGGATCCAGGTCCCCCGAACGACTGCTCATCACCAATCCGGATGTTGGCGTAAAACCCATGCTGGTGTCGATGCTGTTGCCGTCGCGCACCGCGGCCAGACTCGCGCCGTTGCCGAGATGGGCCAGGATCACGCGACCCTTTGTTGCCGCTGGGTCGCCGAGACGGACGAGTTCTTCCATGAGAAATTCATAGGACAAGCCGTGGAAGCCATAACGTCGGACGCCCGCTGCCTCGTACCGTCGAGGAATTGGCAGCAAATGGGCGACTCGCGGCATGGTGCGGTGAAACGCGGTGTCAAAGCACGCCACCTGAGGCAATCCAGGATGGCGTTGGCGAAATGTCTCCATCAACGCGATCTCGAGCGGCAGATGATCAGGGTCATACGGCGTGATGCGGTGCAATTCATCCAGCAACTCCGGCGTGACGCGCTCCGGTTCGCTGTGCGTCATCCCATGTACCACCCGGTGTCCTACAGCCCCGACTGAAGCGAACGCCTGCTGCGTTTCCAGCCAATCCAATAGAAAGCCGACAGCCGAATGGCGATCGCTGGCATCGATGGTGCGACTATCCTGCGATTGTCCGGCGGCATCCCTGAAGGTCAAATTCGTACCGCTCAGACCGATACGATCCACCTTCCCATCCAGCACGCGCCGTAGCGGTTCGCGCACATCAAACAGCGCGAACCGGATGCTGGACGAGCCACCGTTTATGATTAGAACAGAATACGACTTGCGGCCTGTCTCCACGGTTTTGGTGTATACGGCCAACTCCGCAGAGACTGCTGACATTTCAACTGACTATCAGCATGTCGGAAATCGCTTACCGTTTGCGCGTTAGTATCGCTTTGTTATAGCGTGAGAGCTTCACGTTGCCGATGTTCAACGCTCGAAGGGCATCGATGGTTGCATCGTTGCGCGCCGCATGAATTGACCAAGGCGATCGGTCCGTTTGGGGTTTGGATGCGACAATCGTGGCTGTAGTGCCTTGAACTTGCAGATTTCTCATCTCCAGGCACAAGCAATCCCAAGTCCCCTTAACAGAGATGAATGGTGGTTGTTCGCCTTCGTCCGCCAAAACGAGAAGCGCGGCCCCTGAATGAAGCTACGCCGATGCTGACGTAGAGTCTGAGCAGAATTGCTCACATTATCGGTTCCATGTGCACGTCAGCTTGCTGAGGAAGGCAGCGCGCGCCAAGCCGCTTGGCGCCTCTGCGAAACAGATTTCTACATCAGTGAGTTCCTGACGCATAACGGCAAGATGCCGGACGTCCATCAGATCTTGCAAACTGTGGTCGTGAAGTGTCGTTTCACTGATGTCGTGTTCAGCGCCGCACGCGCCGAGTTGAGCGAATTGCTGCAAGCGAAATAGGCGCGAGCTTCGCTTTCCTTATTGTTAGAACTGTCCACCAAGCCATAAAGGGCATGACGAACGTATCAGCCGGCCATCGAGGTGCTCGTTGGCTCGCAACAACAACAGGCAGAGGCCTTCGACCATAAGGAGCTCCCGCCTTTGTCGCCAGCGTTTTTCACGTTCCTGGCGTATTCGATGCGGCCGGTTTTAAATGATACTATCGCGGCTTCTGTCGGAGCTTCACACAACCGTGACTTCCAGTTTGCATTTATTGTTGCCTCTGTATCACCGCCGCCCATGTCGGCTCCCGGAGGGCCAATAGATGTTTCGCTCGACCGCAAAGCTGTTTTTTGCCGCATGTTTCGTCCCAATGAGCATCGTCGGCGTGGCACAGGCGCAGACACGGGGTGTCGTCGAGCTTTTCACCAGTCAGGCATGCTCCTCGTGTCCGGCCGCCGACAGGCTCCTTGCCGAGTTGGAACGTGATCCATCTTTGATCGTGCTGTCATGGCACATCGATTACTGGGACTATCTTGGATGGAAGGACACATTCTCCAAACCCGCCTTCACCGCCCGGCAGAGGGCCTATAGTGCGGTCAGAGGCGACAGAAATATCTACACGCCTCAAGTCATCGTGAACGGCGTCCGGCAGACGGTAGGATCTGATCGATCCGAGATCGATGCCGCTATTTCCAGCAGGCGAGGCAGTGAGCTCACAGTTCCTATTACGTTCGACAACGCAGGCTCAGCGGTTCGGGTTTCGATCGGAGCCGCTTCCATCGGAGGGCCGCGTACCGGCACGGTCTACCTGCTACCGGTCTTTCGCTCGCGTGAAGTCGCCATCCGGCGTGGCGAGAACGCAAGTCGCACGGTTACATACACAAATGTGGTTCGGTCCGTCAGTGAGCTGACCAGTTGGGCCGGTGAAGCGATAAGCGCTGAGGTGCCATCGGAAAAAATGGGCGACGCAGATGGATATCTTGTGCTGCTTCAGTCCGGGTCTTCGGCGAGCCCCGGGCCTGTGCTTGGCGCAGCGAAAGGGCCGAACGAAACCGTTGCCGGGACGCGCATCGAATCGACCCCAGGCGAGCATCGATAATTTCGCATCCGTTGAAGCGACGCGGAGCCGGTGGGAGAACGCGATGCTGAGGTAACCATGCGGCTGTGTTCAGCTGGTGCGTTGTTTCGTCAGCCGAACCCTTTCATCGAAGGGCTGTGGCTCCGGCAGGTCGGCCCTGCCAAAGCTAGAATCAGCATCGACGGTCGCGTGGTCAGCCGGTCGTGCAAATTTCCGAAAATGCCACATCGGGGGCTGACGGCGACACCGCTTTCGTTCATTTTCACAAAGTGGCGCCGTCGGCGCGGTCGAGTTCGTGGCAGCGCCGGCGCAGGAGACAAGTGCAAAAAAGCGAACGTCCTGTACGATCAACTGCGATCCGACCGGAACCGATCCAAAGACGACGCAGGTCGCCTGTCCCAATACGGTGCGGCCGCGCTCACCCTTCACCAAAAGTTGACGACCATCCATCGTTTGGGGTGGCGCGCCACTGGCAATCCAATTCGGAAATCGGTACCGTCCGTGGATGATGACCGGTATGTTTGGCCGAATCACTACCATATTGCTTGTTCTGTCTCTGGTGTTGGGGACAGCTGGGATTGGTGCGCGAGCGTCGTCGATGAGCGCGAAAATGGCGCCAACTGCCTCGAGTGGTATGTCAGATCAGGGCAGTTGCAATGATTGTGCCGGAGGCAAAAGCGGTCTTTCTGTTAGCGTCTGCTCCATGTATTGCATTGGCATGGCTGCGGTGTTCCCCGACGTGGCGACAATTGACGATGCGATTACGGAAGCACGTCGATATGTGACACCCCGTCGTTTGGCCGGGCATCACGTTTCCCCCGATCCTTATCCCCCAAGACCCACCATCCTGAGCTGATTCGCACCCTTTGAGGGGTGCGTTTTGCGATGAGCATCGACACGTTTTTTGCGTGCCGTATGCATCCAATCGGGAGCCGCGTTAGCCTGAAGAAAGGCCGCGGTGCGATTCAAGGTGACGTCAAGGACGGATATCCATGCACTCGATTCGACGTCTGGGCATTGACCGACGATGCGTTCTCGCTGGCACTGCGAGTTTGGCAGTATCGGCGTTATTTCCGCGTGGCAGTCGTGGCGGCACTGCGTCGTCCGCACGCGAATTTACGCTAGTGGCTGCGCCCGGCCGCTTTTCGCTGGTTGGTCCGCCTCATCCCGATACGGACGTGTGGTGTTACAACGCCAGCGTCCCCGGTTCGGAGATTCGGGTTCGCCAGGGCGAACGATTGCGAATCCTGTTTGAGAACCAGCTATCGCAGGCAACAACTGTCCATTGGCATGGCGTGCGTGTGCCGAATGCGATGGACGGCGTGCCGTTTCTGACTCAGAAGCCGATCGTCCCTGGGGAGAAATTTATCTATGAATTCGAGGTGCCAGATGCCGGGACTTACTGGTATCACCCGCATCATCATAGCTCCGAGCAGGTTGGCCGAGGTCTCTCTGGAGCTTTGATCGTCGAGGAAATCGAGCCGCCTGCCGTCGACCGCGATGTTGTCTGGGTCCTTGGCGATTGGCGTTTGGCGCGCGATGCGTCGATCGTGAACGACTTCGGCAATCGCATGGAAGTGACGATGGCCGGGCGCATCGGCAACACTGTCACGATCAACGGCCGCGTACCCGAGACGCTTCCCGTTCGCGCCGGAGAGCGATTGCGCTTGCGGCTGATCAACGCGGCACCGGCGCGGATCTTTGGACTGGAGTTCAGGGATCTTCGGCCGTTGATCGTTGCGCTGGACGGTCAACCGGTGGAACCGCGCGAGCCTCCGGAGGGCCGTGTCGTATTGGGACCCGCAATGCGAGCGGATGTGCTGCTCGACATGAGCGGAAAACCAGGCGCAAGCGCTGCTGTGATCGATTCGTTCTACCGAGACATGTCCTACAAATTGGTCGATCTCGCCTACAGCGACGAGCCACCGATTCGAGCACAGCCGCTCGCCGCGCCCTCACGCATCCGTTCCAACACCATGCCCGAACCGGACCTCGACAATGCCGAAAAGCATACGGCAACCTTCGAAGGCGGAATGATGAGTGGTCGCGGCATGATGATGGGCATGGGCGGTCACGGGATGGGGTGGTCGATCAATGGCGTTGCGGCAAGCGAGCATGACATGGCGCCAATGATCACGCTCTCACGCGGTCGTTCCTGCGTTCTCGCTATCCGCAACGAAACCGCCTGGTTTCATCCGATACACCTTCACGGATATTCGTTCCGGGTGATTACACGCAACGGCAAACCGAGCCCCAACCGCGAGTGGTTGGACACCGTACTCATTCCGCCTCGCGAGTCCGCGGAGATCGCTTTTGTCGCCGACAACCCGGGCGACTGGATGTTCCACTGTCACATTCTCGATCATCAGGACGGCGGGATGATGGCCGTCATCCGTGTAACCTGACCTGGAGCCGTTCGATGAGCACAAAACCATATCTGGCCGTCGGCATTGCGCTCGCTATTTCGGTGGCGAGCACTGCAGCGCGCGCTGATGGCGATCCTAAGCGCGGTGCAAGGATCTATCGTGCATGCGGGGCCTGCCATTCTCTTGAGCCCAATCTCCACCTGACAGGTCCAAGCCTTGACGGCCTATGGGGAAAGAAGGCTGCCTCGGTAGCGAATTTTGTGAGGTATTCGAGCGCGCTCAAGGAGCAGAGCTTGATTTGGGACGAGGTTTCGCTGAACGCGTGGCTTATCGACCCGAAGGCTTTCGTTCCCGGCACCTACATGACCTTCCGCGGGATTGAGGACAAAAAGGTGCGTGACGATCTCATCGCCTTTCTTAAAGTCGCGATGGTGCCAGGGGGCGCCGCTACCGCGGTCGCGGAAGGATTTATCGATGCCGAATCCGCCCGCGGGCAGGCACCAGAACCACTGGCAACCGCCGCTCCTGAGGATCAGGTGACAGGCGTCCGGTTCTGCGGCGACACATTCTTCGTGGCCACTGCCGACGGAAAGCGACGCCCATTCTGGGAAATGAACCTGCGCCTCAAAATCGATACCAGTGCGAATGGACCAAAGGTCGGCAAGCCGGTGCTGGTACATGGAGGCATGCAGGGGGACAGGGCGTCAATCGTGTTTTCAAATCTGGATGAAATCGGAAGTTTGGTCGAGAAAAAATGCTGAAGCCAGCATGCCCATGAAGTCCCATGCTGGAGTTGAGAGGCCAAGTCCACTGCAATCGTTTTGGAGTCAAAGCCGTGTCGCACCGCAATTTGCAAGAGAAGGAACGTAGATGTCTGATTTTCGATTACCAAGAATGCAGCTGACCACCCTTCGCCGCCGTTCGTTTCTGACCACGATCGCGAGCATCGGGGCAGCGCTAACTATCACCCGCCCTAGTTACGGGGCCGGAGTCCTTGACGCCGGCGACCGCGCGCAAAGCAGTGTGGTTCCATCGCGGGAGAACGCGTTGCGCTCGTCAGGCAATCAAGCGTCAACGATTATCGATCTGAAAACGCTCGGACCGGAACATCAGGTCGTCTCGATCAGTAGCTCCGGCGATACCTATCGCGTGACGACAGTGTCCGGAACGACGGCCTCTTTTTCGGAATTCGATCTGCGCTTCAAGACGGATGCCAGCGCTCGTGGACCAGCCGAAGGCATTCCGGTGTTGATGCTTGCGAGCATCGACCGGGCCTTCATCGTGTTCGCAAGCCCACGCGAAATCAGTTCTTTCGTCGATCGGGCGACTTCGTCCTAGATCGATCTCTACACGGAGCCGGAAAGAGTTGAATACTTCGAAACGGAGAACAGGAATGATTAGAATACTGATGGTGTCGATCCTGCTGGGATTAGTGGCCGCGCCGGCGGTCGCGCAAGAAAAGACAAAAGTCACGCTTTACAGAAATCCGAACTGCAGCTGTTGCCTGGATTACGCCGAATATTTGCGTAGCAACGGTTTCGAAGTCACGGTCGACTCGAAGCAGGACTTGGCCGTCGTTCGAAAACAATTGCACGTCTCCGAGAAATTCGAAGGCTGCCATGTGTCAGTGATCGACAAATATGCCGTCGAAGGCCACGTGTCCGCTGTCGCCATCAAGAAGCTTCTGACCGAACATCCGGCAATCGCCGGCATTTCGATTCCGGGCATGCCGGCGGGTACGCCGGGAATGACGGGCCGTAAGACGGGGCCTATTCCAGTCTACGAAATCGGAAGCGATCCCGCGCCGTCAAAGGTCTTTGCGACCGAGTAGAGTGGGAGCGTTCACGATGCCGGCTATGGGTGATTTCGATTTCCGTTGGGACGGGGCTTTGATGGCGGCCACCGCTGCGAGTGTGCTGGTCGTGGCGGTCATCATGGTCGGCATCGTCGTGCTGCATCGACGATTCTCTTGGCGGCGGTCGTCGACCGCATTTGCAACGGCGACAGGCCCCCAGCCGGTTCTCGCCAGACCCGGCCTTGCGGCAGGTGATGCGCGCACGGGAATCCGACGAATTGTCGTTCTCGGTCCCCTCACAGCTTTTGTAGGACTGGCAGTCGTACTTGCCTGGGGGATGACCCGCGACCCCGGCACGATACCGTCCGCGCTGATCGGGAAGGCGGTGCCAGAATTTGCGCTGCCGCCGGTCAAAGGTCGCGTACTTGGGCTCGCGAGCACCGATCTCAACGGCGAAGTGTCGTTGGTCAACGTCTTCGCTTCATGGTGCACCGCATGCCGGCAGGAACATCCGGTATTCATGCAGTTGAAGGCCGAGGGCATCGTCCCCATTCACGGGCTCAATTACAAGGATCAACCCGATGACGCCGCGCAATGGTTCACCGCGATGGGCGATCCTTATGCGCGCACCGGCGCCGATCGCAACGGACGTGTGGCGATCGATTGGGGCGTTTACGGCGTGCCCGAAACCTTCGTCATCACCAAGGACGGGCGTATTGCCTACAAGCACATCGGCGCGGTCACGCCGAAGGTTCTCAAGGACACTATTCTGCCACTTATCCGAAAGCTGCGGGCGCGATGAAACCTTTGAACAGATCGCTTGCACGCTACATGAGCCTCGGTCCCGCGGCAGCCGGGCTCATCGCGTTGACATGGTCGATGGCGGCGGCGCAGGAACCGAGCAGAAACTTCATCATCCACGAACCCAAGCCGATTGCCGCGATTCGATTCGAGCAGGCCGATGGTCAGCCCCGAAGTCTAGCCGATTTCCGCGGCAAAGTGGTGCTCCTCAACATCTGGGCGACCTGGTGCGTGCCATGCCGAAAGGAGATGCCGACACTTGACCGGCTACAAGCCAAATTGGGGGGAGCTGACTTCGAGGTGGTGGCGCTGTCGATCGATCGTCACATGGACGCCGTGCGCAAGTTTTTCACCGAGGTCGGAATCCAGAAGCTCGCGATGTATCTCGACAGTACGGCCAAGGCGACGCGCGAATTGGGAGCGGTGGGCCTTCCGACGACGCTGCTGCTCGACCGCGAAGGACGTGAGATCGGGCGACTGATCGGGCCCGCCGAGTGGGACTCGCCAGAAATTACTGCGTTGATTGGCGGCGTGATTGCCGGAGGGTCTACTGCACATTCCTCGAGAGAACCGGAACCCGCCGCGACGCCACCCGGCGGCAAACCCGGCCTGGACGTTCCCGCAGGTGGCACTGATAGCAATGGGCGACCATGAAGGAGAAGTTCTAATGACCTTACCGCAATCCACCACGACGGCCCAACCATCGCTCGGGCGGGATGTGCTCAGCGCAGCACGGTACTATCTCGGCAATCGATGGGTCCTTCTGGGGTTGGGCAGCATTGCCGTCATCGCCGGCATGTCTTTTGGCGGTTGGGGGTGGCTGGTGGCGGCCGGCCTCGCGCCTCTCATTCTGAGCACGTTGCCTTGCCTCGTGATGTGCGGGTTTGGGGTGTGCATGATGTGCCGCTCCGGCAAAACGCAATCGACGACGTCAGGCGACGCGGCAAGCCCTCCCACATCGTCGGGCGCGCTTGGTGTTGCCAAGATGGGCGGGACAGCAGCTGGCGGCTCTAGCTGCTGTCGTGATGCCGCCGACGAATCTCAGCCACGGCAATTGAAACAGGTTGAATCGAGCAACGAAAGGACTGACTCACATGCGTAAGTTCACAAAACCGCTCTTGCTCGCATCCATTGTTGTCGCAAGCGCTCTGGCCGCGCGACCCCTCCACGCCGAAAATAGCATGATGCACGAAGAACAATGCGAAATGATGAAAGGCGATCACGGCGGCATGAAGAAGGGCGGTCAGGGCGGCATGATGGGTCGGGAAGGCATGATGGGAAGTGGCAAGGGCGGCATGATGGGCCAGGGCGGGATGATGAGAGGTGATCAGGGCCGCATGATGCAAGGCAGCCCTGAGGCGATGATGGGCATGATGAAACAAATGAGCCAGATGATGAAACAGATGAGTCAAATGATGGAGCAGTACAGCGACACGATGGGCGACAACCGTTCGAAAGATCAGGAGAAAGAGGCGCCCTCGGAGCCGGAGAGAAAGTGAAGAAGAACAACGGCAAGGCGGCCGTCTCGACCCGCTGTCAGCCCTCCAATCTGATGCGCTCTAAACCCCATAAAGGGAATGCAATGAGACGACTCAATGGTTTTGCGCGCGGCCTGGTTGCCGCGGCGCTGGGAATTGCGCTCATTCTCGGCGGCGGAGCAATCCGAACGGCCGAAGCAAGTCAGCGGAATGCCGGTGTAGTCGCGCTGGCCTATGATCGCGGTACCGACACGCTTTTGAAGGCGTACGCTCGAACGCTTTATCGGAGCAGCGATGGAGGACAAAGCTGGAAGCCGATGACGCTTCCGTCTTCGGAAAACAGCGAGATCGCCGGTATCGCCGCCTCACCCGCAGCCAAAGGCGTCACCTATGTTGTGGGAACAGGGTGGGGCGTTCTCCGGAGCGAAGACGGCGGCAAAATCTGGATCGAGCGCAACGAAGGATTACCCAGCCGCGATGTCGTTGCTGTCGCTACGCATACCACCCAGGCGGAAACGGTCTACGTCGTCGTGTCGGGCCACGGCGTGTACCGCAGTCAGGATGCGGGGAAGAGTTGGCGCCTGATGGAGCCCGGGTCACAAGGCGGTATAGAGCAGTTGGTCCATTCCGACATGGCGGGAAGCATGCAGTCCGGCTGGCTGTTCGCCGCCACGTCGAAGGGCATTCGGCGGACCATGGATTGCTTCTGCCTCTGGACGGATGCCGGAAATCTTGGGACTGAAGCTCACGCTGTTACTTACGATCCGCGACATCCCGATCATTTTTATGCCGTCACCGACAAGGGCCTTTTCCGCAGCAAGGACGGCGGAGAAGGCTGGGTTCAGATCACGTCGCCAAGCTCCAAAGCGGTCGCACTCGCGTTTGCGCCTTCCAACATCCTTTACGCCTTAGACGGGAAGGGCGTTTTGTTTCGCAGCGCCGACGACGGTAGCACTTGGATCCAGGTCGGTGCGTAGGTTCGCGGTGGGTATGATGCTTGTCGCGGCCAGTCAGACCGTAGTCGCGCGCGTGAAGGCCGAGACGCCATTGCCGGATACCGACGGGGTCAGCTCCGGGCGCGCGATCTACGAACAGCATTGCGCGTCATGCCACGGCGCCAACGCCAAAGGTGCGCCGAATTGGCAGGAGCGTGACGCGCAGGGGGAACTTCCAGCCCCACCGCACAACGCGGAAGGGCACACATGGCGGCACTCCGATGCCGATCTGTTCAAAATGGTCAGCAGAGGTTGGCGCGATCCGTTCAACAAGTCGAAGCGCCTGACGATGCCAGCCTTCAACGACGCGCTAACACCGGAGCAGATTCGTGCGGTGATTGGCTATCTGAAGACGCTATGGACTTCCGAGCAACGTCAATTCCAATCGGAGGAGAGCCGAGATCGCCCTTCTGCCCACCAGACGCCCTAGCTCCGACATTCATATGGACCGTCCATTCTGATGAAAAGCCTACGCAGACTTCTCGTGATCGTCGTGCTCGCGCTCGCAACCTCCGTTGCGATAAGCTGGGGATTGCGATTTGTGAACGTGGGTTCGAGGCCGCTGCCCAAGCCTACGACATCCGGCGCAGCTGCAATCGGCGGTCCGTTCACGCTTGTCGCGACGAATGGCGAGGTCGTCACCGATCGGACCTATCGTGGCAAGTGGGTCCTTATTTTCTTCGGTTACACGTTTTGCCCCGATGTTTGTCCGACAGCACTCAGCAACATGACTGTAGCGATGGAGAAGCTCGGCTCGGAGGCGGCCAAGCTGCAGCCATTGTTCATCACGGTCGATCCCGAGCGCGATACCCGCGATGTCCTGACCGAATACCTGAAATCCTTCGATCCACGGATCGTTGGGCTGACCGGAACTCAGGCGCAGATCGGCGGCATCGTCAGGGAATACCGCGTCTATGTCGCGCAGCAGAAATCGGAGGCCAGCGACAAGGAATATCTCATTTCCCACAGCGGTTACATCTATCTGATGAATCCTGAGGGAAAATTCGTCAACGTCATCCGGGGCGGCGAAGACGGCGAATCGATCGCCGCATCGCTCCGCAGGGAAATGTCTGGTTCAAGGCAGTGAAGGAGAAGGCCGAAAAATGAAGCCGATGTCCAGGTTGATTATCGTTTCGCTGCTCGCATCGTCTCTCGGTGTTGTACACGCTCAAACATCGGGCGCGAATGGGGTCGTCGTCGAGAACGTCTGGGCGCGCGCAACCCCAGCCGGCGCGAAGACTGGCGCGGTCTACATGACCTTGATCAACAACGGTGCCATCCCCGACCGCCTCTGGCGCATCACGACGCCGGCGGCGGACAGCGTCCAAATTCACAAGGTCGGCGAAGCGAACGGCGTCTCCAGCATGCGGGAAATACCGACGATGGATGTGGCGCCCGGCGAGCGGGTAACCTTCAAACCAGGCGATTTGCACGCGATGCTGGTCGGACTGAAGCAGCCGTTGAAGCAAGGTCAGACTATCCCGCTGACCTTCGAATTCGAAAAGGGCGGCAAGGTCGATGTCGCCGCTTCCGTCGCGAAGGTCGGTGCCATGCACGGCGGGGATATGGGCGCGATGAACCACAGCCACGATGGCCCGATGAAGAAATGAGCCAGCCACTATCGAAAAGGCGAAGAACCAATGACCAAATCCTCGCGACACAGAAACCTAAAGGTCGTGCTGCCCGCCGTTGGCGTGATAGGCATCATGCTCGGCCTCGTTGCGTATTCGCCGACGCTGTATCGGCTATTCTGTGCAGCAACGGGATTCGCGGGAACGACGCAAAGGGCAGACACCGATACCGGCGCGGTCTCCGATCGTGTCATTACTGTGCGCTTCGACAGCAACGTGGCGCCAGGTCTGGCGTGGCGTTTCGAGCCGGCGCAGCGCGAAGTGAAGGTCCGTCTCGGCGAACAGCAGCTGGTGTCTTTTACCGCTGAAAATCTTACGGATCAGCCGATCGTCGGACATGCGACTTTTAACGTGACGCCGCAGTCAACCGGGATCTATTTCAACAAGATCCAGTGCTTCTGCTTCGACGAGGAGCGGCTGAACGCTCATCAGAAGGTCGACATGCCGGTCGTCTTCTTCGTCGATCCGGCTCTGGCGGCCGACCCCGAAACGCGCAATGTCGACACCATCACGCTGTCATACACCTTCTTCCGCTCCGTCAATGCCGAGAATGCCAAAGACCTTTCGCGATTCGTTTCCGGTGCTGAGCCGGATCCAGCTCGCGGGCTGCAGATCTTCGGCGAGCGCTGTGCTTCGTGCCATGCGCTCGGTGCGAACAAGGCAGGACCGATGCTCGGTGGTGTGTACGGACGCAAAGCCGGTTCTGCTGGCGGCTACAAGTATTCTGCCGCGCTGAGTAACGCCGATCTCGATTGGTCCGCAGAGAATCTCGACCGGTGGTTGACCGATGCACGCAAGTTCATCGTTGGCGCGAGAATGCCAGTTCGTGTTCTGGATGAAGCATCTCGGAGAGACATCATTGCCTATCTGGAGAAAGAAACCAACGAAATGCGCGACCGGTCCGACATGAGATCGCTTGCGCAAGGTACGGTGGATCAGCATCAGAAAGAATGAAGGGATTTCGGATGACACGCAGGTTATGGGCGCGGCGCTATGCCGCCTGGTTGGTCTTGCCGCTTATTGTTGTGGGTGCGGTGGCTGCATGGCTCGCTTTCGATCCGGGGTTCCGTCGGGAGCATCAAATCGCAAGTTTATCGATAGATGCGCCGAAAGACGAATTCGAACGCCGTGTGCGCGACTATCTAATGGCCAATCCCGACGTCATCATGCAGTCCGTCAATCAACTCGAGGCGCGTCAACGAACCAAGGACCAGACAGAGGTTCAGGCGATCGTCAAAAGCCGCGCTGAGGAGATATTTAGCGACGCAGAGGCGCCGACAGGCGGAAACCCGAATGGCGACGTCACTCTTGTCGAATTCTTCGACTACAATTGTTCGTATTGCCGACAGGTAGCCCCGGTCGTGAGTAAAGCAGAGGAAGGCGACCCGCTCCTGCGCATCGCCTACAAGGAATTTCCCATTCTTGGGCCAAACTCAACTTTTGCGGCCAAGGCGGCACTCGCGGCGAACAAGCAAGGCAAGTACTTGGCCTTTCATAAAGCACTTTATGAGGTTCACGGCACGGTCGACCCAGGCAAGGTCAGGGAGGTGGCTATCGCGGTCGGCTTGGACATGAACCGCCTGAAGGCTGACATGGCGGATCCTTCAATCCAGGCCGCGATCACAAGGAATTTGGCACTGGCCCAGGCGCTCCGCATCAACGGTACGCCGGGCTTTGTCATCGGCAATCAGATTCTGCGGGGTGCCACGGACCTCGAAACGTTGCAGGGCATGATCAGCACCGCGAGGGAGCGTCGGGAATGACGGGGACGAAACGCCGCGGTATTGCCAGGTGATGGAAAATTCGATTGCCACGACAACGGCTGTGTTTGTAGCGGGCATCATTTCATTCCTGTCGCCTTGCGTCCTGCCGCTCGTGCCGGGTTACGTGTCCTATATTGCAGGTCAGTCGATGGCGGACACAACCACATCCAAGGCGGTGGTGATGCGGGTGCAGGCACTTGCTCTCAGCGCGTGCTTTGTCCTGGGGTTCACAACCATCTTCGTGATCTTGGGCGCAAGTGCGACGGCGCTCGGGCAGGCCCTCGTTTCTTACCGGTATGAGCTGAATCTGGTCAGCGGCGTTGTCGTAATTGGCTTTGGCTTGTTCACTACCGGACTGCTGCGTCCCTCGTGGCTTCAGCGCGATTTCAGGTTTGACATCGTGCTCCCGGGTGGTCGTCCGGTTGCCGCTTATCTCTTGGGCATGGCGTTCGCCTTTGGTTGGACTCCCTGTATCGGCCCCATGTTGGGCGCTATTCTCACCGTGAGCGCGGCCTCGGCTACGGTTGCGAGCGGGGTAACCCTTCTTGCAATTTATTCGCTCGGACTCGGAGTCCCGTTTTTGCTGGTGGCTGTGTTCACGGGCGGTTTGTTGGCGAGGTTCAGGTCGATCGGACGGGTCGGCCGCCTCCTTCATATCCTTGCCGGCGGCGTTATGGTTCTCATGGGCACAGCCATGATCACGGGCCAGCTCTCGACATTTTCGTTCTGGCTGCTGGAGACTTTTCCGCGGCTATCGACCATTGGATAGGGATGGAGTCACCCGCGGACTGTCGAGGCTGCAGCTTCATACTAACGCGCGGCTCCCGCATGGTATTCCCACCGGTATCCTCCCTGGCAGGAGCGTTTGGGAGCTCCGTGGGTCGAGCACGTGCGGTGCACTTGCTACCTCGTGGGCACTAATTTCGGTGGCGCTCAACCAAGCTTCCCTGCTATCATACTTAGATGCAAGTCATGGCCCGTTCGTTATCCTTGCTGTTGCTGGCCGTAGCATTGATGCTGTTGACGGCCGAGCGGGTGAGTGCGCGCGCGGTAGTTCTCGTTACAGCCCCTCCGGCCTTCACGCAAGCCGCGGCTCCCGATCAAGCAAGGCGGACGGCGATGAAGTGCCATCGCGGCTTCGGGAAGGCGTGTGACGCATCTACCGTTTCTTGCGGGACGTCTTGTGGTGCAGCGAGCGCCCTCAGTTCGCTTGCTAACATTCTGGCGCCGGTCGCCCGCCAGGCTGCCGAACCATCCGCTTTTGCGGCTGCCCGCGATCATGGCAGGCCGCCTGATCCACATCCCCCAAGATCCACCGCCATCAACTGAGGCGGCCGCTTTGGCGGTCGCCGTTGGTCTGTGCGCGTCAGGCTGGAAGTTTGATACCTGATCGCGGCCAGCCGGAGCGACCCGGTACGTCGTCAACAATCCCGACCTGCTGACGAACGGAATCCACGATTGGCAGTGGGTTAGATCGGCGGTCAACAGGCGAGCTGTCATCTTATTCGTCGGCATAGCGATCGAGTAATTGCTGGGAGGACGAAATGTTAGCGTCACAAACCTTGGCCGTACTGGGCGGCCTGATTCTGTTTCCTACTGTTTTGCTGGAGTATCCCTCGCGAGTCAGTTTGCAAGTGATCCAGAGCGATGAAGCGCCGCACAGTTCCACTGAAGTCGATCATCGCAGGATCGTCAATGCGCGCCTTTCGCCCTACTCGGCGATCGGAAGATTTAGGGGAACAATGATGTGTACCGCGGCGATCGTTCTCAATCCAAGAATCATCGTTACGGCAGCTCATTGCGTCACGGAAAGAGACGGCACGACAAGGCGATCTAGTTTGTCGTTCCAGCCTGGCTATCAAACCGGCACCGATCTTGGACGGTTTCAGGCGACGGTCTGGGCCGTCGGATCGATGCAGAGCTTCACGCATGAGACCGTTTACGCTGCATCGAGAGATTGGGCGCTACTCATTCTTGATCGCGCGCCACAGGGTGTCCACCCGCTTCTTCTGAACCATCGGTCGCTGAAGGCACTAAAGTCGCTTGAGCGGCAAGTCCTGTTGCCGGCCTATTCGAACGATGTGGTCAGCGCGGAGGTGCTTAGCGTGGATCCGGCCTGCACGGTTCGCGAACTGGTTTGGGATGCACTGGTCCACACCTGCGCGGCGCGGTCCGGTGCGTCTGGAGCGCCGCTACTTGTGCAGGATGGGTCAGGTTATTCAGTCGTCGGCATCCACACCGCTTCGATGTTTGCCCGCGATGAGGATGGCCACGTCGCTGAATTTATCGGCAATCAGGCGATCGCTTCCTGGATGTTCTCGAATGCTGCGATCGCACTCTCCCGGCGGTTGGACGACGCTCCCGCCCTAACCCTAAGTTCAGGGGACTACTAACTGTATGTCGCCGCTCGAAAGAGAAATGCCATGACGACCGATCAACTCATCGCTCTCCTTGTCGCTGACCTCAAGCCGGTCGATCGGAGACGTGTATTACACGCGGTGATTACCGCACTAGCCATTGGCTTGACGGCAGCTATTGCAGTCATGACGTTGACTTTTACGTTTCCCCCCGAGTTTCTCGATGAGAGAAACCTTGAATTCTTGTCGATCAAGCTGCTCTTTGCGTCGGTTGTCGTTGCAACGACAGCGGTGTTTTTGCCTCAACTCGCCCGTCCTGGGGCGCCAATGCGCGGTGTTCCCGCTTTCGCGCTCATTCCATTCGTCATGATCGCGGCAGCCGCGGTCGTGGCGCTCGCATCAGCTCATTTTTCCGCTTGGCCCGGTATGATCGTCGAACCGGATTCGCTGACGTGCCTTCCCTCTATCCCCTTTATTGCGATCCTGCCGTTCATAGCCCTCATTTGGTCCCTACGCAGGGGAGCACCGACCGACCGAATACGCGCAGGCGCCTTTGCCGGGGTCGCGGCCGGTGGTCTCGGCGCCTTTGCCTGCGCTTTCCCTTGTGCGGAACAGTCGCTTCCGTCTATCGCGCTTTGGTATGGCGTCCCGATCGGTATCTGCGCCGCGATCGGGGCGAAGCTCGGCCCGAGCCTGCTCCGATGGTAAACATAGCTGCGGCGAAGGGATTGGGAAGGCACGATGTGAGTGAGAAAATGGAATCGAATTTTGCAACCACAATGGCGATTGGTTTCCAGTGAGGCGAGGTTAGATTCGAATGTCCTCGTTTCAGAGAAAGAAGGCGAGGCGTCTGTTCGAAACCCTCGGATACTTGTTTGCGTTGGTCTGGCGTTTTTTCTCCTCGATAGACGCTAGGCCCCGGAAGGCTCTGTCTATGCTCCTCCAAGTGGGCGGGGCCTTCCGTGCAAAATTGAGTGTCGAAAACAGCTTCGAACCTCGTTGTTTGTAAGGTAACGGATGCGTCATTGTATGTCTCAGTTACGATCACGATCGGGATCCCGCGCCTGTCCCGGTCTATGCCCGCCCGGAAGATCGCCGGGAAAGCTGCAATGGACAAAGAAGTTTCGATCAATGCGGACTGCTTCCGTGCAACATGACGTTCATCGATATTTGTAAGATGCTCGCGAAGCGAGAATCGGCGGGCGAAGGTAAGGCGTGACGGGAAGCCGGTATTGCGTTCAGAATGTGCCGGCGAGAAATAAACTATGACGAAATCGATGATGTGAAGATTTAGAGGTTAACGAATTGCAATGACAGTGCAGCCACCAAGGAGGTATGAAGCGCCGGGATTGTTTATCCGGCTTCGCTACTTGGTTGCCAAATTCGTTTATGACGTCATCTTTTTCGTTCTGGTACGCGACGCAAGCTGGCAGGAAGAAGTATTCGCGTCGCTTGCGCCCAAGGCTGGCGATCGCGTTCTCGATATCGGCCCCGGCAGTTCGTCGACTGCCGTTTCACTCGCTCATCGCTATCCAGAGGCGGCTTTTGTCGGTGTGGATCCGAGTTCGCGAGCCGTCGAAAAAGCGCAACGAACAATCTTGCGAAAAAAGCTCCGGAACGTTTCCATGGTGTGCGCTCCACTTCAGGGAAATCTTCCATTCGATGCGAGTTCGTTTGACAAAGCCGTATGCATGCTCGGATTTCACGATCGTTCACCGGAGGAAAAGCTTCGTGTTGCCAAGGAGATCGCTAAAGTCCTGAGGCGTGGGGGCACGCTGCACGTCGCCGATTTTGACAAGCCAGAAAATCGGGGCGAAGGCAGAATACTCGAGTTTGCGAGGCGTATTTCGGGACCAGCCGCGGCCGAATCCCACATGAACGGTACCTGGATTGAATTTCTCGCGAGGGGCGGACTCGCCGGCGTCCGCCAACAGTCGTCCCATTCTATTGGAATAGGGCGTATCGCGGTGGTGAAGGCCCGAAAGCGTTAGGCGCTCCGCCTCGGTGGGATGGGTTGCAACGACGGAGAGCGATACCGTTGGCACGCCGTGAAGCGTTCAATGTGAGCAGAGGTTAATTTGAGTTAATGATTTCGGGCGGCTTCGGATGTCAAAAAGCCACCGTTGGCGAACTTGTGAACTGGCCGGCCCTTTCCAAATCAGTGAAGATGTGCAATGCAAAGCGATGGATTTTTGCCGATTCATCAGTCGTTTCCTTGCGGTCTTTCTGATCGCGGGGCTCGTCTCGCAACCGCTGGCCGCCCCAGCAGCGGCGAAGCGGCTGTCTGTCGTCGAGATGACCGGTGTGTCCGCGATGTCTGCTGATATGCCTTGCTGTCCGGACGAACCGAACAAGAATGGCTGCAAGGCGTGTCCGCTTTCGAGTTGCGTGCTGCAGCTCGTCCAGAACCAGCCACCTCACGCCGATGGCGTTGTCGTTCGGCTGGCGACAAGTACCATATTTCGATCGCCAAACGATCTGGTCGCCGACGGCCTCATTGGCGACCCTCCGGACCATCCCCCTCGAATCCTGACCTGATCGGCGTCAATACGCCATCTACTACCGCGTAGGTGATTTGGCCGCGCGGATAACGCACGCTGCTGTTTGCGGCACATCAGGACTTTGAGGACTGCGAAAATGAAAAGCTTCCACTTTGCGCGCGCCATTCAGGCGGCGCTGATCGGCATTGCCATGACCGGCTCAGCCACGCTCGCCCGCGCCGACATCAAAGACTACGAATTCCAACTGGTGGACCAGACCGTCAAGAAGGGCGACGCGATAATCTCTGTCCGTCTCGTTCATAAGCCCGACGGCAAGCCCGTGCCCGACGCGGTCATTTTCGCGACACGTCTGGATATGGCTCCCGACGGTATGCAGGAAATGGCGACCAAGGTTGCGCCCATGCCAAGCACGGAGCCTGGTGTCTACAAATTCAAGGCGACCCTGAGCATGGCCGGCGGCTGGCAGCTTTCGCTCGGCGCGAAGGTGCAGGGTGAGACCGGCACGGTAGAAAACAAGCTCGTCCTCAAGGCGACGCCGTGATCTACGCGGTCGGAGTGACTCGACTCGCTGCGATCGGAGCAGCCACGGCGATGCTGTGGTTGTCTCCGGCAACGGCTGGCGAGCAGGCCATGCCCGGAGCGACGGTAGAAAGCGTCGTTGCAATCGCCAAACGCCTCAATCCAGCGGTGGCGGCGGCGGCGCTCGACTTCGATGCTGCCATCCACAAGATCAGCACGGCGGGAGTGCTGGACGATCCAACGCTTCTTCTTCAAGCGTGGGATGTGAATTCGCAAGGCGCGGGGCAACGGCGAATTGGATTTGCGCAGGATATCAAGCTCTGGGGCAAATACGGTCTGGAGCGCGACGTCGCCATAGCGGATGCAGATGCCGTCAAATTTCGTAGCCGCGCGGTTGTCATCGACCTCATCGCGCGGGTTGTGGCCACCCACGCAGAATACAACGCAACCTACGAGGCCGTCCGGGTAACCCGGGAAATCAAACAACGTTATGGCGATATCCTGCAACTCTTGCGGAATCGGTATGGCACCACGTCGGTCGATCAGCAGCAGATCATCCGGGCAGAAATCGAAGCGGCGACGGCCGAAGGTGACCTCGTTCGCCGTCAAGGGCAGTTGAAGGCCGCGAAGGCTCGCCTCAACGCCTTGATCGGCCGTACCACCTCGGCCCCACTCGCAGCACCCACGGGCTTCATGACGTTCCGAAATGCAAGTCTGGTGGATATGCAACTGCGGGCGCGAAGCTTAAGTCCGTTGTTAGCGCTGGCTGGTGCCCAGACTAGGTCAGCGAACAAGAGCAAGTCGCTTACCGACCTCAACTACTATCCTGACGTGACGGTGAGCGCGATTTACGTCCAGCGGCCCCGCGTGGAGGACAGCGGTACGTTCTCGCTTGGCTTCAAAGTACCGCTGCGCCATGACGTCAAGGACGCCGAACAGCTTGCCGCCGGTGCGCGTCTTAGCGCTGCGGAGGCACGCGCCGAAGCTATCCGCCTTCGTGTGGATGGAGAGGTTGCGGATGTCTGGTTCACTGTCGAAGCGCTGCGGAAAGTCATCCAGATTTATACGTCGCGTCAATTGCCGCCCGCTCGCTCGTCCGTTGAAAACGCACGAAATGGCTTTCAGGCAGGGTCTTCCGACATCGCATTATTTTTCGAATCCGAGCGCCGGTTCGCAAGCGTTCAACTGGGTTTACTCAAACTTCAGGTCGAACTGCAATCGAAATACGCCGAGATGGAACGTCTCGCGGGAGGTTTGCAATGAGAGGGTCAATTTCGATGGTTTCGCTTCAGCGCGAGCGCGTAACCGGCAGTCGATTTCCTGCGAACTCCAAGAGGAGGCGGAACGACTCGTTAAGGGGCAAGCCGGAGCGGTCGGCGAGATATATGGAAAACTGTATGGAAATAAAGCGTCAGCCGGGAGGTTCGCTATGAAACGGCCGATGGGTATGTTTTTGTTTGTATCCGCAGTGGTGGCTGCGGCGACGCTCGGATTGGCGCTAGGACGATCGAATGCCCCGCTTCCGGAATGGCTATCCGGTGTTCTCCCTGCTGCGGCGAAACCAAGCGCAGGTTTGTCCGAAGCGACCGGACCGATCATCTACTACCGCAACCCTGAAGGCCTTCCGGATTATGCGCTGGCGCCGAGGAAGACTTCGGCGGGAAAGGACTATGTCGCGGTTCGCGCAAGCGAAGACGTAAGCTTCGAAGAGAAGGCCCCCGAAGTTGCCATGGCGAAGGGCAGTGAGCGTGGCCGCATTCGTTTCTACCGCAATCCCATGGGTTTGCCGGACACGTCGCCGACTCCGAAGAAGGATTCGATGGGGATGGACTATCTCCCCGTCTACGAGGGCGAACAGGACGACGACTCGTCGGTCAAGGTGAGCGCCGGCAAGCTTCAAAAGGCAGGCGTTCAGACCGAGGTCGCGGAGCGGCGCACTCTGAACACGGTTGTTCGTGCTCCCGGCACCGTACAGGAAGACGAGCGCCGCAAATCGGTGGTGTCTTTGCGTTTCGAAGGCTTCATCGACACTGTTGAAAACGTCACCACCGGCACTCATGTCCACAAAGGCCAGCCGTTGATGCGAATTTATGGCCCCAACCTGTCGAGCGCCGCAGCTGAATATCTCTCGGCACTTAATGCCCGCCCGGACGCCGGCATAGGCAATCAAGCCTTGAAAGGGGCACGCCGGCGCCTCGAAAACCTAGGCGCGCCGGACGGCTTCATTGCCGACATAGAGCGAACGCGACAAATCCCGGTCTATATGAGCTGGCCTGCGCCGCAGGATGGCGAGATCGTCGAGAGGACTGCCGTCAACGGCATGCGCGCGGCTCCGGGTGAGGTGCTGTTCCGGATTGTCGATCACGGCGTCGTTTGGGTGATGGTCGACGTTGCCGAGCGCGATTTGGCCCTCATTGCGGTCGGCCAAACGGTCACGGTGCGTCCGCGGGCGTACCCGGACCGTTCGTTCACCGGGAAAGTCACTGTGATCTATCCGCACTTGAAGCCGGAGACGCGGACCGCGCGAATCAGGATTGAACTTCCCAATTCGGATGAAGTGTTGCGACCGGATATGTATGCCGACGTAGAAATCGCCACAGGGACGGACGTTCCAGTCGTAACCGTGTCCAGCAGCGCGGTCATTGACAGCGGCGAACGGCAGATTGTGTTGCTCGACAAGGGTGAAGGGCGTTTCGAACCTCGGGCAGTCAAGCTCGGACGGCGCGGCGCCGGCCGCGTCGAAATCAAGGATGGACTCGCTGAAAACGACAAGGTGGTCGTCTCCGCAAACTTCCTGATCGATGCCGAAAGCAATCTTAAGGCCGCGCTCAATGGTTTGGACACCGGGGAGAAATCGCAATGATTGCGCGACTAATAGAATGGTCGGCCCGTAACCTGTTGCTGGTCCTGATCGGTGCGGTCTTCGCCGTGGCCGCCGGGGTCTATGCCGTCAGGCACTCGGCACTGGATGCTATTCCCGATCTCTCCGACACGCAGGTGATCGTCTATACCGAGTACAAGGGCCAGGCACCACAGGTCATCGAAGACCAAGTCACCTATCCCTTGACGACGTCGATGCTGACGGTGCCGAAATCCAAGGTTGTGCGTGGCTTCTCCTTCTTCGGCGTCTCGTTCGTCTACATTATCTTCGATGACGGTACCGACATCTACTGGGCGCGCTCGCGCGTGCTCGAATACCTCAACGCCGCCGCGCGCAAATTACCTGCTGGTGTGACGCCAACATTGGGTCCAGACGCCACCGGCGTTGGCTGGGTCTATCAATATGCCCTGCAATCCAAGGACAAATCCCTGGCGGATCTGCGATCCATTCAGGATTGGACCATCCGCTACGGCATTTCCAAGGCCGAGGGCGTCGCCGAAGTGGCTAGCGTAGGCGGCTTCGTCAGACAATACAACGTCATCGTTGATCCGAACCGTCTGAGGTCGCTGGATATCCCGCTGACGAAGGTCCGCGACGCAATCCGCGGCAGCAACATGGATGTCGGCGGACGGACCGTGGAACTGTCGGAGTTTGAATTCGTCGTGCGGGGCAGGGGATACGTCAAGGACCTCTCCGATCTGTCGAATATCGTGCTGAAGGTGAACAAGGGTACGCCTGTCCTGCTCAAGGATGTGGCGCGGGTTGAACTCGGACCGGACGAGCGCCGAGGCATTACCGAGCTCAACGGGGACGGCGAAGTCGCCAGCGGCATCGCGCTGCAACGTTTCGGTCAGAACGCACTTGACGTCATTGACAACGTCAAGGCGCGGCTCGCCGATATGGCGTCGGCCCTACCCAAGGGCGTCGAGATCATACCGGTCTATGATCGCTCGAACCTGATCCACGGCGCGATCGAGACGCTGAAACGAACGCTCACGGAAGAGAGCATCGTCGTTGCGCTCGTCTGTATTGTGTTTCTGCTGCATGTACGCAGCGCCCTTGTCGCGATCGTCATGTTGCCGGTAGGCATCCTGATGGCGTTTGCCGCCATGAAAGTTCTGGGCATCGGCTCGAACATCATGAGCCTCGGCGGCATCGCGATCGCAATCGGTGCTATGATCGACGGTGCAATCGTCATGATCGAGAATGCGCACAAGCACCTCGAACGAGCTCCGCCGGGCAAGCCGCGCCTCGAAGTCCTAATTGAAGCGGCGTGCGAAGTCGGTCCCGCGTTGTTTTTCAGTTTGCTGATCATCACCGTGTCGTTCCTGCCGATCTTCACCATGGAATCGCAGGAGGGGCGTCTGTTTAGCCCGCTGGCTTTCACCAAGACGTTCTCGATGGCGGCGGCGGCAATCCTTTCGATCACGTTGGTCCCCGCTCTGATGGTCCTGTTCGTGCGCGGCAAGATCGTGCCGGAGCACAAGAACCCGATTAATCGGTTCCTGATCTGGGTCTATCGCCCGATGATCCAGGGAGTATTGAAGGCCAAGACGCTGACCATCTTTCTTGCGATCGTCGCCTTGGCGGTCAGCCTCTGGCCGGCTCGGCAACTTGGAACCGAGTTCATGCCGAGTCTGAACGAGGGCACGCTGATGTACATGCCGACGACGTTGCCGGGACTTTCGGTGACCAAGGCGGCCGAGATTTTGCAAACCCAGAACAAGGTGATCAAGACCTTTCCCGAAGTGGAGTCGGTTTACGGCAAGGCGGGACGCGCCGAGACCGCAACCGATCCGGCTCCGACCGAGATGTTCGAGACCATCATCAACCTCAAACCCAAGCAGCAATGGCGTCCGGGTCTGACGGTCGACGGGCTGATCGCCGAGTTGGACAAGGCTTTGCAGTTTCCCGGCGTCTCAAACGCCTGGACCATGCCGATCAAGGCCCGAACCGACATGCTCGCGACCGGCATCCGTACCCCGGTCGGCATCAAGGTTCTCGGTAAGGACCTCGTTGAAATGGAGAAGCTGGCACGCCAGATCGAAACTGTCGTAAAGGCTGTTCCCGGCACATCGAGCGCCTACGCAGAGCGGGTGATCGGAGGCTATTATCTCGACGTCGTTCCCAATCGTGAGGCGCTCGCTCGCTACGGCCTCATGATCAGCGATGTGCAGGACACAGTGTCGTCCGCACTGGGCGGTGAAACGATTACAACGACCGTCGAGGGTCGCGAACGGTACGGCGTCAATCTGCGTTATCCGCGCGATCTGCGCAGCGACCCCCAATCGATTGCAAGGGACGTGCTGGTGGCTATGCCGGGCGGAGGGACGGTCCCCTTGGGCGAGGTTGCCGCGATCAAGCTCGCGCGTGGTCCCACGTCGATCCGGACTGAGAACGGCCAGCTCGCGGTTTACATTTTCGTTGATATCCGCGACCGCGATCTCGGCGGCTATGTGGCCGACGCCAAGGCGGCCGTCGCCGCCAGCGTACAGTTTCCGCCAGGGAACTATGTTGTCTGGAGCGGCCAGTTCGAATATCTGGAGCGCGCCACTGCAAGACTGAAGATCGTGGTGCCCGTCACGCTGCTGATCATCTTCCTGCTGCTCTATCTCAATTTCCGTCGGCTGACCGAGACACTGATCGTGATGCTTTCACTGCCATTCGCGCTCGTCGGCGGACTGTGGCTGATGTGGTGGCTCGGCTTCAACATGTCCGTGGCCGTGGCCGTGGGCTTCATTGCGCTCGCCGGGGTCGCGGCGGAAACCGGCGTGATCATGCTGATCTATCTCGACCAAGCGATGAAGGAGCTTCACGCCGAGCGCCAATTGGAGGGCAGGCCGTTTACACGAGCGGATTTGAACGCGGCGATCATGCTGGGCGCGGTCGAGCGGGTTCGCCCGAAGATGATGACCGTTGTCGCCATCATGGCGGGCCTCATTCCGATCCTGTGGAGTACCGGCACCGGCTCCGAGGTCATGCAGCGGATCGCAGTTCCGATGATCGGCGGAATGATATCGTCGACCATCCTGACGCTCGTCGTGATCCCGGCGGTCTACGCTTTGATCAAGGGGTTTGGGTTGCCACGCGCGTCGGATACGGCAGTTGCAGCGGAAAGCGATACCGAGAGTCCAATTGCAGGCAGGGCCGTCGACCATTCGCAAGCTGCAGAATGAATGGAACGCGAGAAGTCCTATGCGTGCGGAGAGCCTTGATGATGAACGGCATGATGATGGGCGATGGATGATGTGGGGCATGGGCTTGTTTGGGCTTCTCGTTATCGTCGCATTGGAACGGTGGTTCAAATTGGGGTAAATAGATGGCCATAATCTTGATCTTGATTAACGATCGGACCGCCCGATGACGGCCATCAGCTCCGCGACTGTAAGTCTTCCGGTTTTAGGAAATCGGCTTTCCTCTAAGAGGTGACATGCTTGTAAAACGCGGTATGATCCCATCAGCGGGGAGGTTAGAATCGTGCCCTCTTTGATCAAAAGCCTCGTCAAGATGTGTCGCCCTTGTGCTAAGCCCGCAACGCCAGTGCGTCGTGCTCCTTGGGCTGCCGGTGCATTCTTGGTTGCCGTCCTCTCGGCATCCGCCTTGGCATCTGAACAGTATCGCGCCGAACGAATTTCAGTGTTACAGCGCGGGATCTTTCAAGCCGGCAGCCGCGGCATGCCGAGTGGCCAGAGTAGCTTCGGCTCGGTCACAAGAGTTAGCGATGTTTCTCTTGTTCAAAGCACCACTACCATTCCTGCCAGGAAATCGTTGAGATTCGGATTGCGCTACGTCATCACCGGCACTCCGATCGGAGCCCCGGTGGAGGTACGCCTCGTAACCCGCTTTCCCGAAATGGGCTTGCTCGATCCCGTCAGTGGCGTTCGACATTACCAGAGTGAATATACCATTCGGAGCGCTATCGGAGCACCCGCCTATCGCGAGTTCTTGTTTGACCAGTCATGGGAGATCGTACCTGGCGAGTGGTCCTTTGAATTCTGGCAAGGCGGCCGAAGCATCGGAATGCAGAAATTTTGCGTGGTCGATGCCGAATCCCCTCTGCATCAAGCCGACCCGGTGCCAAGTTCAAACTGCAGGTTCCTGGTAGGGCAAGTATCCTATAGGGCATCGTGACGGATTTCCACGGGAAGTCATTTACCTACGGCGACCGTGGGACGGTGTTTTCAAGAAGACATTTACGAAAGGCGCCAGGTTCCCGTGCAAATGGCCAACATTGTGATAGTGTTCGGAAACGAAATTTGCTAATCGCAGACAATGGAACGGATCGGTCCCAAACCACCGAAGTCGAAATCGCCGGCAATTGGCCGGGTGCTACGCTTGTTCCTTACGTTTACCTATCTTTTCGTCGGTCTGGTCCATGCGACCGCCCATGCGAGCGAGGGGCTACCGGCGACAATCCCGACTGGCATAAGCTTGGCAGTCACGAACGGTTCTGACGGCCACAACCCCTCAAGCGAATCTTCGGCTGTCGCTGAGCACTGTCATGTATATGCAACCGTCCTGATTGCGGCGCCGGCTCCGGTTGCAGTCTGTTCGGTCCAATCGGTGCAGTTGTCCTTCGTGACATCGAGGCCCATGGTCGAAGCCGCCCCGCGGCTCGATACGCCGCCCCCCAAACATCTGACCTGAATACCGTAAGCCGCGCGCAGGTAGTCCTGCGCGTCGTCGTTCGCGTTTTAGGTCGGTATTATGCATTGTTTCAAAGCGGCTTTGCGTCTGACATGCGCACTGCTTGTATTTGCTGTTCCAGCTCAGGCTGCTGAGCGGCAGTCGTCCGCGATCTCTTTGCCGCAGGCCTTGCAGCGTGCGTTAGCCGCGAATCCGCGGCTAACCGCGGCTGAGCGCGATATTGGCATTGCCGGTGGGTTGCGTATCCAGGCCGGCGTTCTCCAAAATCCGGAGGCCTCGTTCGAGGTCGACAATGCGTTGGGATCGGGTCCCTACAAGGGACTCCGCTCGGCCGAAACCAATCTGCAGCTCAGCCAACTCATCGAACTTGGCGGCAAGCGCGAGGCGCGAATCGCGGCGGGCGAGGCGGGCATCGGCGCTGCCGTCTGGCAGCGGCGGGCAACCCGATTGGAAGTGCTGTCCGAGACGGCGATTGCGTTCATTACCATCGTCAGCCTGCAGCGGCGCATCGAGATCTTCGCCGAGCAGATCGCAAGCTTCGACCAGCTCATTCCATTGCTGCAACGGCGTGTAGAGGAGGGGGCTTCATCACCGGCTGAGACACTCAGGGCGCAGGTTGCCGCCGACCTTTTCCGCGCCGAGCGCGAACGCGCCAAGACCCAGTTGGCCCTCGCGCGCCGCGACCTCGCAATACTCATGGGCGACAGCAGTCCCCGATTCGGTAATGCAGTCGGTCGGCTCACGAATATCGGCCAGCCGCCATCCTTCCAAAGCATCGTCAAGGCTATCGAAGCCAATCCGCAGCTGCTGCGCTGGACCGCCGTAACCGCGCAGCGCAACGCCGAACTCCTCATCGCCCGGCTGAAGGCGATTCCCGATCCGCGGATTTCTGCCGGCTGGCGCCACTTCCAGGACACCAACGACAATGCCGTCCGGCTCGGCGTCTCGATTCCCATCCCGGTCTTCGATCAGAACACCGGCAACATCATCGCCGCCCAGGAGACACTCGCCAAGACCGCGCAGGCCGCGCTGCGCAAGGCGTTGATAACCGGATCCAGCGGGTCGAATTCGCGCCTTCAATTGCCGGCTTGCGCAGATCGAGGAATTGGCAGGCCCTCTTTGCATCCAGTCTCGAACGCAGGGAGCTGAAGGGATGCACGATGGAGGTGCCGCAGGAACCGCGGCCGCGCAGCACGCCGGAAGGCTGGCATGGGCGCTCGGCCTGACGGCGACGTACATGGTGGCGGAGGTCATCGGTGGACTGATCACGGGCAGCCTGGCCTTACTTGCGGACGCTGCCCACATGCTCACCGATGTCGGCGGTCTGGCGCTCGCTCTGCTGGCGATCCGCTTCGCGGCGCGGGAGGCCACGCCGCAGCGGACCTATGGATACCTTCGAACGGAGGTGCTGTCCGCGCTTACCAATGCGGTCGTTCTGCTGCTGCTCACGGTCTACATCCTCTACGAAGCGTACCAGCGGTTTCAGACGCCGCCCGAGATCCGGAGCGGGCCGATGCTGATCGTTGCCGCGATTGGCCTCGTCGTGAACCTTATCAGCATGCGGCTTCTCGCCGGAGGATCTTCGGAGAGCCTCAACGTCAAGGGCGCCTATTTCGAGGTCCTGAGCGACATGCTGGGCTCCGTTGGCGTCATCGTCGCCTCCTTATTGATCATGTGGAAGGGCTGGGTGCTTGCCGACCCGATCATCGGCGCCGGCATCGGCCTGTTCATCGTTCCGAGGACATGGACGCTGCTGAAGCAGGTCACGCACATTCTTATGGAGGGCACACCACCGAACGTCGACCTGGCGATCCTGGAACGGAAACTCATGGAGATCCCCGGCGTCACTGCCGTCCACGATCTCCACGTTTGGACGGTCACGTCCGGCTTCGACGCCATGAGCAGCCATCTCGTCGTCGCCGACCTGTCGCGCGGACGCGAGGCGCTGCGGGAAGCGCGCCGCGTTATGAAGGACAATTTCGGCATCGATCATGTCACTATTCAAGTCGAGGACGAAGCCATTAGAGCCGAGGAGGCCCTGCTGCATGTATGACGCAGGAGACAAGAAAGAGGATGATGGTGATCAACGCCGGCATGCTGATGATGATCATCATGCCGATGTTGGTGGCGGAGGAGGGGCCGCCCGCGTCAAGGACCGCCACGCCGCCGCCGATCGTGATCACTGGCATGACCAGGGTGGCGCTGGCCACATCCATGCGGTGGCCGGCTTCGGCAAGGCCTCCTCGATCGGCACCACGCTGAACACGGGTCTCGTCGTTGCCATGGCCCTCTACAGTTATGTTAGAAACTCGACCGCGTTGATGGCTGACGCCGGACGCAATCTACGCGCCGTGGCGCGAGTGTGCGGTCTTCGGTACGCCGCAGCCTGCGCGGTGTGCCTCTCGATCCTGTTCGCCTTCGTAATGCCTTCGGCAGCGCAGACTGCTCAGGAACTCGTCCGGGAAGGGTTTGCTGCAAAGGAACGGCGGCAATATCCGTATGCCATTCAGTTGTTCGACGAGGCCCTCCGGCGCGGAGAATTTGCGCCGGACCAGCGGGGATTTTTACTCTACAGCCGCGGCGTCTCCTACGAAGCGCTCGGTTTGCGCGACCGTGCGCTTGGCGATCTCGATGCTGCGATCGCACTCCTCCCGCAGTTTCCGAACTCCTACATCTATAGGGCACTCATCTGGACGGATCGCCGCGAATTCGACCGGGCTCGCGACGACCTGATGCAGGCGCTTCGGCTGAACCCCAACAACGCGCTGATCTACAATAATCTCGGTTCGGTTTACGAACGCAAGGCGGAATTGGAGCTGGCCATCGAGAATTACGGGGCCGCAATACGTCTCGATCCGGCATACGCGGAGGCCTTCTACAATCGCGCCCATGCCTTCATCGCCAAGCAGGACTTTCAGGCCGCAATGATAGATTACGACCGCGCGATTGCGTTACAGAAGGACTTTGCCGGTGCCTACAGCAATCGCGGCGGCCTCTACCTCATGCAAGGAGACGCCGAAAGGGCCATCGCGGATTTCAGCGAGGCAATTCGGCTGCGAGACAGCGACCCAATCTTTTGGGCCAACAGGGCAAATGCTTATTTGGTGCTTGGCCGATACAAAGAAGCGATCGGCGATTTCGATCGTGCCCAAAAGATTGATCCCGGCAATGCCGCTTTCTATCTGGGACGAGGCCGCGCGCGCATGTACTCTGACGCGATAGCAGCGGCGGTCGAGGACCTTCAGACCGCCGTTCGCCTCAGACCATCGAATCCTAATTCCGCAATCTGGTTGCACATAGCGCGCGTTCATCAGGGATATGCTGACCGCGAAGAACTTGAGGCGAACGCGGCCAGGGTGAGGCGCGACCAGTGGCCGGGCGCGGTCCTCGATCTCTATCTTGGAAAGGTGGATACCGGCCGGTTACGGCAACTTGCGGAAGAAGGCGACGTGCCTCAAGCGGCCAGACGCATTTGCGAAGCGGATTTCTACATCGGGGAGTTCCTCACGCACAACAGCCAAACGCCGGATGCCCGCAAAATCCTGCAATCGGTTATGGCGAAGTGTAGTCCGGCCGATGTCGTATTCAGCGCCGCGAGCGCGGAGTTGGCGAGATGAACCGGAGGAAATAGCCGTCGCGGCTGCCTTCGTTAAAGCTACGCACGCAGGCGCGCGCCGAAAACCAAGACGGGGCCCCGGTCCCGATTGTACGCGAGGGTCGTGATCAATTGATCGTTCAAGGTTACCCGCTACACCGATATCGAAAAGCTTTAATGGCTTTCAAGGATCTTCTTCCGGGCCAGGATTAGGGAGCCGGCCCGTGGCCGACCAGAATGCCGATGCTACGGACAACGGGGTCCGACACCCTTGCGGATCTTCTTTTTGCCCACTATGCTGGGAAGTTATTGATATCATTCGCATAACATAGATTATGGAATATATTCCTACTATCTAGTCGGCCCCAATCGACGTTACGCCGCGCTCGCTTGTCTTCGCGCCTAGCTTCCGCCTATCTCGACAATACAGTTAGCTCCATAGTCCCCGAGGCCGATTCGCGGAGCGAAGCCGGACGTGGACGGCAGCGAGAATAAATCGAGGCGCCACCTAGCGAATTATCCTCGCTGCCGGCGCCATTATTCGCAGCAAAACCTCTAGCGGCAAGGATTTCTTCTCTCTGGAAAGCCGGATGGTGATGGCTAATTTTTGACTCACCATCAACCAAAAGGAACATGATTCATGACGAAACGTCGATCGCGGGGTCGCCCGCCCGGTACTGGAAAGAACGACACGCCATACCTCGCCCGCGCTGCCGATATGCGCGTATCGAACCCGGCGCTTAAGCCGACCACGGCCATGAAGCAAATCATTGCCGAACGCGATGACTGGTTGGAAACGCCGGAGACCTTGCTTCGGCGCTGGCAGGGCAAATGGCGGTTGTCGGGCGACCAGTTCATGCAGGCAGCTCGCGTCAAAGCCATGCCCAAGAGGGCTCCGGCGTCGGGCGGCGGCGGCTATATTTCGCCCTCGGCCTTCGATCACCTCATGCGCGAGCAACAGCGCACGAAAGATATGATCGATCCGCCGCATATGCGAGCGTTGCGCGAACAGACCATGGCGGCCGCAGCTGCGGCGCGTGACCTCGCGATGCTGGAATCGCCGGTCACCAAAATGCTGCGTGAACAGCAGCACATGCGCGACATCATCGATCCGCCAGCGGCGCGAGCGATGCGCGAGCTGATGGACAATCCAGCAGCGCGAGCAATGCGCGAATTAATGGACAATCCGATCCAACGCGAGATGCGCCGCATGGAAGAGATGCAGCGGTTGATGCGGGGGTTCTAAACCCGCAGACGGCAGAGCCTTCCTTCAACGAGGGCTCGGCCGTTCCGCTCCCGCGCTTTATCCGCAGCTTTATGCGGGCTTGCTATTTTTTTATTCCGGTTTAGCAGTCGGCTGGATGGTATTCGTCGCCCTCCGGGGCATCATTAGTGAGCAGCCATGGCAACCCTTCAGCAAACAATTGCGGAAAAATTCCTTGCCAGCCTCGCGACCAGCGACGCGGTGAATGCCAAGCAGGTCGAGCAACTGCGCGATCTGATCAATGACGGCAAAAAGGTGAAGGCCGACGACATCGTAAAGATATTCACCGCTGGCGAAGGCGGCGACGTGACATGATCAAGCTTGAAACCGCGCATATCGAGGAGGTCCGGGGAATCCGAAAACTCGATATCGACTTCGCAAAAGGCACCTTCGCGATCTCGGGCCCGAACGGGTCCGGCAAGAGCGGCGTCATCGACGCCATCGAATTTGGATTGACCGGTCAGATCGGACGACTCACCGGGCGCGGCACCAAGGGTCTGTCGGTGGCCGAACACGGCCCCCATGTCGACAAAACTAAATTTCCGGACGCCGCCTTTGTGGAATTAAAGGTATTCATCCCGTCGCTCGGCAAATCCGCCACCATCACGCGCAAGGTCTCGGCGGCGCGGAAACCCAAAATCGTCCCCGCCGATGCCGACATCAAGGCAGCGCTGGATGAAATCGCCAATCACCCCGAAATCACGCTGTCCCGCCGCGAAATTCTCCGCTTTATTCTTGTCGAACCCGCCAAGCGGTCGGAAGAAATTCAGACGATCCTCAAGGTCGAGGAAATCGGCCAGACCCGCAGCGCGCTGAACACCGCCCAGAACAGGCTGCAACGCGATCACAAGAACGCAACGGCCCAAGTGGGGGCGAGCCGCGACACGTTGCAGCGCCATCTGCAAATCGCGGCTTTCCAGGCGGCGGAGCTGATTGCTGCCGTGAATGCGCGGCGAACCGCCCTCGGTCTTACGCCGATTGAGAAACTCACCGCCGATAGCCAGCTCGATGCCGGACTTTCTGAAAGCGGGAAGGCGCTAGAGTTCAACAAGACCTCCGTCCTGCGCGACCTGAAGGCGCTCGCGGAGGCGCTTAGCGCCCTGCCCGGCATCGGCAAGCAACAAGCCGCGACTATTCTCGATAGTATGGCGATGCTTGAGAGCGATCCTGCGTTGCTCGGCGCCCTGCAGCGGCGCACCCTTGTCGAAAAAGGGCTCGACCTGGTTGATGGTCCCGACTGTCCGCTTTGCGATCGGCCTTGGGACGACGAACAACATCTTCGCGACCATTTGAAAGCGAAACTCGCAAAATCAGATCAAGCCGCCAAGCTTCAGGCGGCGCTGGTGCGAAGCGGCGCGGAACTGGCGCAGCACGTAATTCGTATACTGGGCCTTCTCGCCGAACCCTTGAAAATTGCCACGGCCGAAGCCGATCCAGGCTGCGGCAAGCTGATCACGGCTTGGACGTTGGATCTTCAGCAACTCAAAAGTCAGCTGGGCGCAATGGACGGTCTGATGGGGTTAAAGGACCGGCTGACTTCCGGCTGGCCTGCTATTCCCAAGACCCTTCCGGCGGCGTTGACGGCGCTCACGGCCAAGATGGAAGCCAAACCCGACCAAACGGCGACGGTGGAGGCCCAGACATTCCTGACGACCGCGCAGCTTCGGCTTGCCGACTATCGTGAAGCCATGCGTAAGAACGAAGCCACGAGGCTCGCGAGCGGTTCGGCGCAGGCTGCGTATGACGCGTATTGCCGCGCCATGGAAGATGAGTTCAACGCGCTTTACGAAGCTGTGCAGGACGATTTCAGCGCGTATTACAAAACTATCAATCACGATGATGAAGGAAAATTTACAGCGAAGCTGACGCCGAGCGAGGGACGGCTCGATTTCGATGTCAATTTTTATGAACGCGGCTTGTTTCCTCCCGGCGCATTCCACAGCGAAGGACACCAGGATGGAATGGGGGTGTGCCTCTATCTTGCGCTGATGAAGCGCCTGTTCGGAGACAGCTTCACCATCGCCTTGCTGGACGATGTCGTGATGTCGGTCGATTCAGACCACCGTTACCAATTCTGCAAGCTCTTGAAGAGCGAGTTTCCCAACACCCAGTTCGTCATCACCACCCATGACCGGCTCTGGGCCGAGCAAATGAAGTCAGCGGGCCTGGTAACCAGCAAGACATCGCTGGCGTTTCATAGCTGGTCCGTCGATACCGGTCCGCTCGTTGAATCCAACCTTGAAATCTGGGACGACATCGCTGCGTCCCTTGCCAAGGGCAAGGTCGAAACCGCCGCCGCGAGCCTGCGTCACCATCTGGAATACGCATCCCGTCATCTGGCCGATCACCTCGGCGCCCGACCCGTGTTCAAGGCCGACGGAAACTATGAGCTGGGCGAATTATTACCGGCTGTGCTGTCGCGCATGAAGGACCTTTACGGCAAGGCGGCAGAGTCAGCCCAGTCATGGAGCAACACGGCGGCTAAGGAGACCGCCGCTGCTCGAAAAGCTACGCTCTCCAGTTCGTCGGGGGCGATGTACGTGGAGCAATGGGCGGTCAACCGGGCGGTTCACTACAACGAATGGGCCAATTTCGGGAAACGGGATTTCACGCCCGTCGTCGGCGCGTTCAAGGAACTGCTTGATTGCTTCCGCTGCGCTAACTGCACGTCTTGGCTCTATATTTCGCCTCGCGGTCCAAATGCCGAAGCGTTGAGATGCTCTTGCCTCGGGCTCAACATGAATCTCAAGACGAAGCCGAAATAGGTCCTCGCGGTTACCCGACCGACGGTTTCGACAAGAGCGAAGCCATCCGCTGTGAACTGGGAGCGGCGGCGCGCAACTCATTGGCCGAGGCTGGTCGGTTCTGAAGGTCTTTGGCGTCCTGTAATGATCGTTGAAATCGCGCCAGCGAACGGCTCGGCCCAATGCGTCAATCCGGCGGTCGCCGCGGTCGAAGGGGTCTTGCGTTTCTGCGCGGGCCGATGAGCCGCGCCAGGAACGGGTTCGCCCGTTTTAACCAAGAATGGTTGAGGCGCCTTGGCGAGCAGGCGATCATGCTGACGCGATCGCTCAGGTCGCCGCAAAGCGCGACAACCGACCCGCCAGTTCGGTGAATCCGGCCACCTGAACGGCTAGCAGCTACCGGAGCTGACCGACCGGGTCATCCGGGCGACGTACCGGGCCATCGTTGCGGATTAGAGTTCGGCCCGCAGCCAAGAGCTCAGTGACCAAAGAGCAGATAGCTCCGGTCGACTCCGCGGCGATCCCGCGTCTCGTCGGTCCAGCCGACGGCCCGGCGATAGCTGCCCATCGCGACCGAGGATCGCGAACAAGGCTGCCGGTGGGATGCGCGAGGCAAATTACGCAGGATTGGCCGCTCAGGTCCACAAATCCGGATCAAGATGGCACTGTCGTGCATCCGCTGTTTGGTGGTGCTTCGGCTGAATGGTACTGCCATCATTGTGACGCGCGCTCAACCGGAGCGGAAATGGCAGCCAACATGTGGCACTGCCCGAAATGCAGTGCGACTCCGCTCGAAATGCATCCGGTAGCTTGGTGGAAAGAGCCGGTCGCCGAGTAGACGACGGACGTAACGCACGCCACCATTGAGAACGACGACACCGGGCGCCGGCTCTCGACGAAGCATGATACTGGCTAGGAGCGGCTCGCTCCGACATTACATGCCGGCTTTTTGCCGCATCGTCCTTTCCGCGATAGAGGACGGCGTTCTTTCTCGTCCGGCGAAGCGTTCCGAAATGGTTCGGTGTCCACGTTCACTTTCTGCCTTGAAGCTTTCGTGTGCCGCGGCCTCATCATTGGGATGTTCGGAGATGCATTCCTTGACGAGCCAATTGCGAGAGCGGTCTTTTCCCGTTCGTAGGGATTGTTCGAATGCGTAGTCACGCATGATGAGCTCCTCGTTGCCGCAACCATCGTTGAACTGAGTAGGATTTATTGATACGATTAAGCAATACTATCCGTGTAAACGGATAATATCCGTGTAGCGATAAATCCGTGTGAGCGACGATTCAAATGCCTGAGCCACTATTTGATTTTCAGTGTTGGGTGGGCAAATACGAGATCAGGCGGTTCGATGAACTGCCGGAAACGACCAACATGGCTGCATTCGCGGCCGAAATTTACGGGAGCAGCGCAGCTGAGTTTCTGCAGTCTGATTTTGACGCGCCGCCGGATGCGCCATATCTTCTTCAGGTTGGCCCCGCGAAGTCACTACGGCCTAGCCGCAAGGTTCTAGATCATGCGGTGGGGCTTTTGCTGCAAACGGAAATGTCCGAGTTGCACAGAGCCCGATGGGATAGGTGGAACGACATTCGCAAGCGGCTTAAGTCAGCCACATCGAGGCTAAAAGAATTATCGGAACTCGATAGAATTCGGAGTGAATCGATAAATTTCGATCCTGACCAACTGTCCGGGCTCAAAAGAAACGTGCTCGCCATTGCCCGGTGCCTCGGGATGCTGAATGTCGGAGTGGGCATCCCGGACCGAGATGAGTTCGATTCCAATGTCACCCCCTGCGAATCTCTACACGATTGGATTGCCGCCGCGAATACGGTTCAATTGATTTTTTCTCTGCGCAATTTCCAAGAATTCGACCTCCCTCCTCAAGTGATTGCTCCGCACGATCACCTCAGTCTCCTTCTTTCTAGTCGTCCGGTTAGGCTGCATATTCAGCCGAGTTCCACCCGAGCTGCGCTGATTTATCACGCGGCGCAAATGGTGGCGCAGGGAACGTCTTCGCGCACCTGCAACAAATGCGGCAAGCCATTCCTTGAGGGTGGCGAACGCGACCCCCGCAACAAGAAGCGAGCGGGGTCTCGCTTCTGTGGTGATAAATGCCGGTATGGGTTTCACAACGAGGCGCGTCGAAAAGCTAAGAATTCAGCCCGCGGTTGAGTAAGATAGGTTGCCATGAGCCACTTTGATGATCTGCCGCGCCGTGACCGCAATCACGAAATAGAAGAAGAGGCAATCGTTGCCTTTCAAAGGCTCCTTTCAGAGAGCCGCGTCTTCATCCTTCAAGGTTCAGACCGCAAGGACTATGGAACAGACTGTCAGATCGAGGTTGTCGACGACGGCCGGGCCACGAACGTCAGGGTCCAGGTCCAACTAAAGGGTAGCGAGCGGGCGCTGAATGCGGACGGATCGCTCAGTGTCGAAGTGCATCGCACCAATCTGAACTATTTGCTGATGCATGAATACAGCCTCTATGTCTGTTTTCACGTGCCGACACGCTCGCTGCGTGTTTGTCCTGTTGACAGCGTCCTCCGCCAGTATGAGCACAGCGGGAAAACGTGGACGGAGCAACAGTCGCTGACGATCTCCTTCGTCGACGAATTGACGATCCCTCGCCTCGTCCAACTCGCGGCGCTCGCCCAATCGGGGGTGAGGTCTTCGCGCGACCGGCGGATCGAACAATCGAGCGTGAGCTCAGTGGATCTGCCCCGGCAGATTCTGAGGACTGCTCCAAACGTCCATGTTCCAGATGATCCTAAGCTGGCTGGCGACATCTTAAAGCAGCTCTACGAACAGGGTGCTGACGACGTAATCAGCGCCGGGTTCGACAAGTTTAGCGCAGCGCTTGGCGCCGATAGCGACGCGATGGGTCCTTGCTATATGGCGGAGATCAATCTCGCGATGGCGAGTATGAGCGAACACCCGCAGCGCATTGAGGAGGCTATAAGCTACTTTCGATCCAAGCTCGACGGCGGCCGCTACCAAATCGGCAGCTTGCACTACACGATCGGAAACGCCTTTTCCGCGCTCGGCGACGAACAGTCAGCCAAACTCGCCTATGAAGCTGCACTCGCCGATCCGGCGTTCAGCGGAACCCCCGACTTAGCAGCCCAAGGCCACAAGAATCTCGGGACGAGTTTCGAACGGCTCGGTCAACAAGCCAAGGCGGTCGGCCACTATCGCGAAGCCTTGCGGTTGAAACCCGACCTCGCGGAAGCCCACAACGCCTTAGGCAACTACTACGTCCATATCGGCCAGTATGATGACGCGCTGTTTCATCTCGATCGCGTCGTTTTTGCGGAGCGAAACCAAGTTAAGACTTCGGCGGTCGCCGGCTGGCGCGCGAACGTGCTGTTTAATCTTGGCGATTCACGAGCGGCATTCCGAGAGATCAACGGTCTCGTGAGCCAAGCCGATCATTTGGACTGGATTTGGCCATCGTGTGCCCGTCTGGTCGCAAGCTTCGGACGCACAGCAACGGAAAATGCCGCGCGGGCGATCACTTTCTGGCAGCGCTATATCAAGGCGCATCCCAGCCATTCCTCAGCCAGAAGGGAGCTTCTACTAACCATCTTCTACCTGCGCACCGCTGGGAAGGACGTGGGAAAGAGCTACGCCGGGTTTCGCGAGGAGTTCGATCGCCACATAGCACACATCGAGGCAAAGGACGCAGCGCTGCCATGGGATCGGCTGGGCCATTGGGCCCAGGATGAGGAAGATTGGGCGGAGGCCGAACGCTGCTTCCGTAAGGCATACGATCTCAGGGGTGGCCACTACGGCTATTGTTTAGGAACAGCACTCAGCTTCCTTGGCCGGTATGAGGAAAGCCTGCCTTTACTGTTAGAACAAGCACAGGTTCACCAACCAGATGCGATGAGCTGGTTTCAAGTGGGGGCAGCGTACGTAAACCTTGACCGCGCGCCAGAGGCGATCAACGCCTACCGGAAAGCGCTTGCCCTAGATCCCGACTATGCGCTGGCCATGTTCGAGCTCGGCGGCGCTTATTGGAATAGCGGCGATTTCGAGCAAGCATCTCAAATTTGGAAAGCTGCCATAGCCCGCTTTCCCGACCACGAGCTCGCCGCCAAGATCAGACTTGATTTTCCACGTCTGCTTTGAGAGTAGCCCAAATGCGGATAACCTCAGTCATGGGTAGCCGAGCCGCGCCGGCGGCTGACACCGAACGCAGCTCGGACAAACCGTCCGGAATTGCAAATACTTAGAATGCAACTTACAGTGAGATATTGACGCGCTTTTCTGACGCTAGGTCCGAACTCGTTGTCCTAGCCGTCCAAGGCTATTGAGCACGAATTTCTGGTGGAGAGAGGTCTGATATGAGGCCGTTGCTTCTATTTCTCTGCGTTTTTACGAGTGCTGTTTCATTTTCCCCTGCTCGTCGTTAGCTGGTTGTGCGGAGATCCACCCTGGAAATCGGCGCCGAAGCATGCCCCCTCCAAGGCCAAGCGCGTGCTGATCGGCATCGAGACCCCACGCCGATCAATATGTTGAGCGCGCTGCAATCATGTGAATCGCTGGTATTAAAGTTCTGAATCGTTGGCCCTGATCGATTCAATAATTTAATTGGACGGCCGTTTCGGCGGCTGCGACTCTGACGCATGTCCGAACTCACGGTACAATACCTCGTGCTCGAACGCTGCGATCCGGCCCGTAACATGGCACGGTACTATGTGCTCACGATCGAGCCGACACTCTTTGGCGATACTGCATTGGTGCGCGAGTGGGGGCGTCTCGGCCAGCGCGGCCGGCGGCGCCTCGATCTCTTTGCTGGGCGGGTGCAGGCCGTCGAGGCGCTCGAGGCCTGGCTCGTGCGTAAAGCCCGTTGCGGCTACGTCCGGCGACCTTAAACTGATTCAGTGCACCGCCCCGTGCATCACGAAATGGTCCGGCTGAAAATCACTCGAAGAATACCGCACCTTAGAGCCCTTCCCGCGGTTCTGTTCGCGTATGCCATGCGGCTCCCGCCAAAGACGAAGAGGTGGGTCCAGTCACCGGTGGCTCCACGGGAATTCAGCCTTGGTGTGACGCGCCTCTGCGCGTTTAACAACATTGCAAGGTCGCGATCACTGCCCTCCCCCATAAAGCCTTGGAAACCAGCGATCGACCACGCTTGCCGGAAATCCCAACCGCACCGGGCTGCGGGTGGTCTCGGAAATGAGATAGCCCTGATTGATGAGGTCGTTGAGCACGGTGCGTGCCTGCCGGGTCGCATAGCCGGTAATATCGGCCGCGTCGCCGCGGGCGAACTCGCCATCGAGGACCGCCATGCGTAAGATCGGCCATGAGCCCTTCGGTAGCCGCTTTGCCGCCGTCTCTTCCTTTGCCCAGATCTCCATGCGTCGCAGCAACTCGGAAGGCTCCAGGAGGCCTTCCATGAAGTCGATTTGGTCGATGCAGGTCGAGAGGAAATAGCGGCAGAATTCCGTAAGGCCTGCCATAGTGAGATTGCCACGGCCGTCGAGGTCGCCGCGTCGTGGCTCGTCCGCAGCCTGCAGCATGGTCTTGTAGTTGTCGATACTACGTGCAAGGCCACGCGAAACCGACCAGAGCTCTGATCCCACATCCAGTTCGCGCAGCAGCGCGTGCGAGAACAGGCGCGCAACGCGGCCGTTGCCGTCCAGGAAGGGGTGGATCCACGCCAGGCGATGGTGGGACGCGGCGACGCCGATGATTTTACGCAGCCTCGAAAGGTTGGGCGACGTATAGCCTTCGGCGAACCGCTTGATGAGCGCCCGCAGGTCGACGGGGTCAGGCGCGACATGTCGGCCAACGCGGACATTCTCGGATCTCAGCACGCCCGGAGCCATGGTGATTTTGCGGCCGGACTCTGGATTTTCGACCACCAGCATTTCTGCCGGCAGGCGTTCGCAGAAGTTGCGATGCGTCCAGGTGATGAACGCTTCGGACATAACTGGGCTAGGCCCGTCCCCGCGGTCGATCATCCGCTGCACTTCAATGTGCGCGCGCGCCTCGAGCTGGAGGTTGCGCCGCTCCGGCTCTGTTGCGAGCTCGTTGTTCATGGCGCGGTCGATATCGACCGGCAGCGTGTTGTGCCCCTCAATCAGGTTGGAGTAGTAACAGTTCATTGAGCGCACTAGGTCGCCGACGGACGCGCGCAGCACCGGATGCAAGCGGGTGGCAAGGCCGCTGGCCTTCGCCACTAGGTCAGTCGCCAAGTCCTCAAGTTCCTTATTATCGTCGGGAAGAAGCGGCTCCATCGCTGCAATTGTGGTCATTTTTGCCGCTTCCGTTGCCGGTTATTTATTCAGTAAAGATAGAACATTAGGCCCTAATGCGTCACCCTATTTTGCCGCTTTTTTTGCCGCTTCCCCAGGCATCTCCGCAAATAACTTGATCCTGTTTTGTTCTCATTTAGAATGCATTCCTAGCTGAACAGCTCCTGCAGCCGGGGCTTTATCGACAGATTAACCATGCGGGTTTCGGTGGAAAACCGGTGGCCAAGTCGATGTTCGGCTAGCCGTATGTGGACATCCAGCGCCGCGACGTCGCAATCGCCCGCAGATGATGTTGAATCCGGCCGTACCAATCAAGGGAAGTTCATGAGTCTCAGAGCAACCGGCGCCGGCGCTTCGCACGAGCCCACCCTGCATTGCCCGAACTGCAACCACGAAATCAAGCTCACGGAATCGCTCGCCGCTCCCCTCCTCGAGGAAACACGACAGCGCTTTAATGAGCAACTGGCCGCCAAGGACGCAGAGGTCGCCAGGAAGACCGAGGCCCTGCGCAAGGAGCAGGACGCGGTCGCGCGGGCGCGCGAGCAGATTGAAGACCAGGTGGCGCAGCGGCTCACGGCCGAGCGCAGCCAACTGGTGGCAGCCGAGGCCAAAAAGGCCCGTGAAGCGGTTGCGGGGGATCTACAGGCCAAGACGGCAGAGACCGCCGAACTGCGCAAGAACCTTGAAGCCAGCGATGCGAAGCTGGCTGAGGCGCAGCAGGCTCAGGCCGAGGTAATACGCAAGGAGCGTGCGCTGGCTGACGAAAAGCGCGAAATGGATCTGACGATTGAAAAACGTGTTCAGGCCTCGGTTGACGACATCCGGGCGAAGGCCAAGCAAGAATCAGATGAAGCTGCGCGCCTGAAGGTCGCCGAGAAGGACCAGACCATCGAATCAATGACGCGCACGATCGAGGAATTGAGGCGCAAAGCGGAGCAAGGCTCGCAACAATCCCAGGGTGAGGTTTTCGAGGTTGAGCTTGAGGAGCTTTTGCGCGGCAAGTTTCCGATGGATGCCATTGAGCCGGTCGCCAAGGGCGAGTTGGGGGCCGATGTTATTCAGCAAGTCAACGGCACTGTCGGGCAACCCGCCGGCATGATCCTGTGGGAATCCAAGCGGACCAAGGCCTGGAGCGATGGCTGGCTGGCCAAGCTCCGTGAGGACCAGCGGCGCTGTGGCGCCCACGTTGCCCTCATCATCTCGCACGCCCTTCCCAAGCACATCGAGCATTTTGACCTAGTCGACGGCGTTTGGGTGGCGCACCCGCGCTGCGCACTGGCCGTGGCGGTTGCGCTGCGTCAGTCCCTCATCGAGATATCGAGTTCGCGGCTCGTCCAACAGGGACAGCAAACCAAAATGGAGCAGGTCTACGAGTACCTGACAGGCACGAGATTTCGCCAGCGGGTCGATGCCGTCGTCGAGAAGTTCAACGACATGCGTGAGGATCTAGACAAGGAGCGCAAATTCATGGGTCGCCAATGGGCCAAGCGAGAAACCCAAATCGTTGCGGTCATTGAATCCACGGTTGGCATGGTGGGCGACCTGCAGGCGATCGCCGGCAAGGCTATGCCGGAAATAGCCAGCCTCGACACGCCGATGCTTGAAGGGCCAGGAGAAGTCGCGGCCTAATACAACCGTTCAGATGGGACGAGCGTTTGTCTGTGCGGCATAGAAGCGTCGAAAATCGCTTCTTTAAGCCTTCACCGCCCGCCCGTGAAGCGCTCCGTTCGCGGGCGAAATCACTCCTTGAGCTCCCGCCATTGCGAATCCCGGCCATGTGTTATCGCCCGGAACGAATGACGGAGAAAACGATTCGCCGTTCAGGAGCCATTTCCATGCTGATGACAAGTGACCGAAGGCCGGCGATACGGACGATGCGCGGATGGGCGATCGACGTGCTCCAGGAAGCTGGCTCCATCCGCGAGTGCGAGGAGCACGGTTGGATGCAGGACCGCGCCGACCCGCATGCACGTGAGCGGGCCTTCGATATCGCCCGCGGAGCCCCGCCAGCAGGCGTCTCTCCTGATGCGGCGGCGGCCGAGATTCGCGACGTGCTGAACTCGATCGGGGATACCTGCCCAGAATGTCCTCCTGATTAGAAGGCCCGGCGCCGAGCATGACGGAAACTAACCCCGCGCGCGCCGCAGCGCGGCTTCCAATCGCTCCTTCTCCTTATCCCAGCGGGCTTCTCGCTTTGCGATCTCTTCTCGAGAGCTTCGAGCTCGGCCTGAAAGGCAGCGGCCCGCTTCGCGCGCCCCTGCTCGGGACCGATAACCCCGTTTCCGAACGGAGTCTCGTCCGCCCGGCCGCACGGCGGTAAGGTGGCCCCGCAAGAGCGCGCGGAGCGACCGAATGAATGCCAGATTGGGTGAGAAGAAACGCAGGCATCTAGGCCTGTTGGGGCGCCAGCCCTTGTGCATCTTCTGCGGCGGGACGGCTCCCGCATCCACCGTCGACCACCAGCCCGCGCGGTCCTTCTTTGATGGCAGGGCCTGGCCGGAAGGCTACGAATTTCAGGCCTGCGAGCCCTGCAACAAGAAGTCAAAGGATCATGAACATGTTCTCACGACGCTGGTCAGACTGAAGGGCGAAGGGGAGCAGAACGCGCAGCGGGAGATCGACTTCGCCAAGTTCGCGAAGGCGATGAAGAACAACTTTCCCGGTCTGCTTCGCGTTCTTGGTCCGGACGAGAAGAATGGCTTCATCAGATCGCGTGGCCTATGGGTGCCGGTCGGACGGGCATTCCCGCTCCAGCTTCCCATGGTCGCGATCGATCCGCAGGTCGCGGGCGCCGCCGTCGACGCGGTCTTCCGTAAGCTGATGTGCGCGCTCCATTACAAGCACACCGGCAACATCCTGCCGGCCGACGCCACGATCACCGTGAAGTGGTGCACCAACGCAGGCCTTCCCGAATTCATGACCGAAGAGATGAAGACGTTCGTCGCGGGCTTGACCGAGAAGCCGACTTTGGTGCGGAATGGCAAGGACTTGGCCGATCAGTTCGACTACCGATACCGGGCATCGGACGACGGAAGCGCGTCCATGTATTTCGTCAAGTTCAGGCAATCCATCTTCGGGGCCGGGGTCGTGCTGTCAAAACCGGGCGAAGAGATGGGAGAGGCTAATGCGGCGAGTGCGCAAGCCGTCGAGATTCTCGCCATCGAGAACATGCAGGTTGCGGGCCGATAGGCCCGCCACGATGCTCGACGTAGCGGAATCACGGGTGCAGGTCGCCGCGATCGGAGCAAAACGCCCCGCAGGAACGCGTCATTCCGTTAGTTTCGACACGGTCCGTTTCGACCCGCTCGCGCTGTTTGCGATGTCCAAGGCAACATCCATGACCTCCTTCGCAACCACCGGGGCGTCCCCTCGCTTGATCCTCAATGCGACGGTCAGAGGCTCCATCTTCGATCCGAAATCGTCCTGATCAAGGATCTCGCTGACACGGTCGCCGTGGCCCGCTGCGGCTGCGGCCATGGCAACATCCACGAACATCGCGGTGAGTTCGCGTTGCCGGGGGAGCTCCTTCAACGCGAGCTTGAGATGATCAAGCGCCCGCGGCGCCTCGTCGCGACCGAGCAGGATCCGCGCGAGGAAGAGATGCGCCTCTGCGAAGGAAGACGATAGGCGAATCGCTTCCGACGCGTCCGCGATCTGGCTCTCGGGGTTGTCCTGACGTAGGCGGGCGCGCGCGAGCAGGCTGCGGTGGTCGGATGGATCGGAGGCCATCGCGCGCGCGATGAGCTCCTCGCCTTCGTCGCGATGCACGAAGCGGGACAGACCTGTCAACGCGTGGACGCCGTCGCCTCGCTGTTCGAGCGCGCATCGGTAGGCGCGGCTTGCGCTGTCGGCATTGCCGCTCCGCGCCGCTATGTCGCCTTCAAGCACGGCGCAGCAGTAGCAGGGCTTGTCGCCCGCGAACCATTTGGCCATCGCCTCTTGAGCTGCCGCCTCTTCGCCGCGGTGGACGAGAAATTCGGCAAGAGATTTTACCGAAGAGCAGGATCCCAATTCATGGGCAAGCGCGACGGCTTTCCGTAGGGCATCCTCCGTCTCGGAATCCCGCTTCGGTTGCGATTGGAGAAGAATTGCCAGCGTCAGCCATCCGCGCGTATCCTCGACGATATCCAGCGCCTTGCGGACGTATGTTTCGGCCATTGATGTGTTGTCGGCCGCCTTCGCGAGCAGGCTCGCGTATATCCAGGCATCGTGATCGTCGGTGAGGCGCTCGGTCAGATCTCTGGCCACCTCCAGGATGCGGGATTTGGGTTCTCCGCTCTGTTGCAGCGCTTGTGCGTAGGTCACGAAGACCTCTGGGGCCGCGGCGCCGAGCGCGATGGATTTCGCCAAGGCGTCGGCGGCCTGATTGTCGCCGCCGTCACGCGAAAGGACGAACGAACCCAAGTCGGCCCAGTGACGCCAGTCCTGCGAACTCTCAGCGACGCGTCGCAGCAGGTCGATGCCTTCCTGCTGACGCCCGGTCTGGCTGAGCAGTTCGACCAAAGCCCGGCGGCTTTCGTTCTGGTCGTCCTCGTCGATGCCCGCGCGGAGCAATTCCTCCGCCTCTGCCGCCCGATCTTCGTCCTGCAAAACGCGGGCGTAACCGGCGCGGGCGCCGTCGGTAAGCGCGTCGAGGCGCGAAGCCCGCTCGAACAGTTCGATCGCTTCCTTGCGCTGTCCTTTCGCTTCCTTGATCTCGGCCAGCTCGGATAGCGCAAGACCGTAGTCCGGGTCGGCCCGAAGCGCCGACTCGAACGCCGCCTCGGCTAGATCGATTTCGTGGTCGACGGCGTGCGCCAAGCCCTGGATCGCATGTCCCCACGGATTCTTCGGGCGCAAGCTGATCACTTCACCGGCCGCTCCTATCGCGTCTTCGGTGCGGTCTTCGCTGAGATAGAGGACCGCAAGGCGCATCCACGGCACGGCGCTACGCGGATGGAGTTCCGTGGCCCGAGAATAAAGCCTGATGGCCTTCTCGCGGTCGCCGGCTTCCTCCGATCGGTCCGCTTCGGCGAGGAGTCCTGCCAGAGCCTGATCCTTGCCTTTGGACTCCGCCGGCATTTCCGCTTGCGCCCGGGCGCTTTCCGTCATCGCCTTCTGGTGTGCAGTGAACGAAGTCAGGAAGTCGGGAGGCGTCCGTTCGAGGATGCTGGTGCGCACCGGCGTCGTGGCGCGCGCCAGGATCGCGTCGTAGAAGGCGTGGTAGTCCATGCGATTGTCGGGACGGACCGAACAGGCTTCGCGCGCGAGGGTGGTGGCGGTGTCGATGAGTTCGTCGCGGTCGTAGTAGTCGGTCATGAACGAGACCAGCGCGCGGACGCGACTCGAAGGGTGGCTGCGACGACGCATCAGATAGTAGATGTTGAACAGACGCTCGGATGCGGAGTAGAGCGCCTGTTTGCCAGATCCGGCGCTTTTGATGACGGAGCCGCGTTCCGCGAGCCTCGAGAGCATCGCCGACGCGGTATTGGTCGTCACCCGTGCGGCATCGGCGACCTGCTTGGCGGTGGCCGGGTCCCAGGCCTCCAGCAGCGATGCGAATATCTTGCGTTCGGTCGGCGGAAGACTGTCGAGCTGACTCTTGAAATATTCGGTGTTCTGATCGATCAGGAAATTGAGGTTCTCCATCAGATTGTGGAGCGACGGCGACCGCATGAACTCCGCAAGGATGTGGATCATTCGCGGACTTCCGCCGGTCAATATCTCGATCGGCCGGATGCGGTCGAGCTTGATGTCCTGACCACTGAGCGAATTCCAGAGGGCGCGGCATTCGTCGCGCGACAGCGGCTTCAGGTCGAGCCGCAGGAAATCGGGTGGGAGAGCGACATTCTCCTTCGTGGCCAGCTGGGACACGGAAGTCGCGAGCACGCCGAAGAGGTCGGCGTCCGAGAGGCGTCTGAGAAGATCCTTCGCGCCCGAGCCGATCTGATCGTCGAGGATCGTCTGGAAGTTCTCGACGATGATCAGGAGGCGCTTCCCGATGCGCTTCGAGTAGCCCCACAACGTCTTCAGGGCGAGATCGACCAGTTCCTTCTCGCCCGGATGGGACAGCGCGCTTGCGTATGCCTCCTTGATCGCGGGATCGTCCGACCGGTCCTGGATATGGAACAGGCATTCGAGGAAAAACTCGCCAGGCGTCGTGATCGCGTAGCTTTCCTCGCCGAAGAAGACGGGATGCCATCTCGAGCTCAACGTCGAGTCCCGATGCACCTCAGCCAGCACTCGCCGGCACAGGGTCGTCTTGCCGGCGCCGCGGGGCGCCACGATCAGGATGCGGGGTGGAATCGCAGCGTCTTCACGCAGGGGCGAGAGAACCAGGCTGAGATCGGCTTTTCGCACGATGAAGTTCTGGACGGACTCCTCGTCCGACTGAAACCCAGGATTGAACCTGTAGGTCGTTGCCATTTAACTGACTGATTTTCTTGAGCTTTACGCGCGCCCGGGGATCGGGCGTCGCCACCGCGACGATACATGCCAACAAATTTGTTGGCAAGCGTTGCGAATCGGTTTTCGTTCGGTTAAGGTTACCAACAAATTTGTTGGCAAAGGTAAAATCAGGTCATGCCCCCCTACGAAACGTGGACGGATACCCGCCGGCCTGGCGAAACCAAACTTGGCGATCTCGCCTGCGAGAACCCGCCGCAACAGCACCCGGAGGTGGACGTGACGGCGCAACTCAAGGCTCTTTCCGCTGAAATCGAGCTGCCGAAGGGCATCCAGAGCATTCGTCCCCTTCCGGACGACGCGCTCGGCGCACTCTGGACGTCGATCGTCCTGGAGCCTGCGATCAAGCAGAAGCTGTTGGCGCAAGCTGCGATGAATTTCTCCATGCGCGGCAAGGTGTCACGCACCGTGATCCCGCTTCATGGCGTCATCCTGCTGGTCGGACCGCCGGGCACAGGCAAGACCTCGCTGGCCCGCGGTCTGGCCCACCGCGTAGCCAAGGCATTCCCCCAGGAAAAATTTCGCCTGATGGAGGTCGAGCCCCACCAGTTGGCCAGCTCGTCGTTGGGCAAGAGCCAGCGCGCCGTCACCGAGCTTTTCAGCCAAGCCATTGCCGAGGCTGCGGCAGCGGGTCCGGTCGTTGTATTGCTTGACGAGGTCGAGACGCTCGCCGTAGACCGCACCAAGCTCAGCATGGATGCCAATCCGGTTGACGTCCACCGCGCCACCGACGCGGTCCTCGTGCAGCTCGACCAGCTTGCCGAGAAGTACCCAAGGCTCCTGTTCGTCGCGACGAGCAACTTCCCGCGCGCGGTCGACAGCGCGTTCACGTCGCGCTGCGACCTCATCCTCGAGATCCCGCTCCCCGACAAGGATGCTTGCGCTCAGATCCTCAAGGATTGCTTGACGGGACTCGGCGTGACCTACTCCGCCATCGGCAAGCTGGTCGATAAGCAGGGATTCGCGGAATGCGCGGCGGCCTGCGTCGGGCTTGATGGACGCGCCATCCGCAAGATGGTCGCAAGTGCGATCGCGACCGACATCGACACCGCGCTCAATCCCGAGAAGGTCACCATCGCGCAGATCCTGGCGGCTGCGAAGGCCGCGAAAGCCGCCCGCGCGGCAGCGGAGCGCTGAGATGAGCACGGTCTACCGGCGCACCTTCATCAGCACACCTGCCCGCGATGTCTCGGCGACGTGGAATGCGGTCGTCGACGTGCTCGCGCCCGGTGCCGGCCATCCGGCGCGAAAGGAGTTGCTGAGCATCGCCGGTGTCGCATCGAGCATCATCTCGGACCACGCTCCGAAGGACCACGCCATCGTCGCAACGTGCGACGGTCCGCGAACGCGGGTTTACTGCCTTTTCGACGACGACGCGGTCGACGGTTCGGACGCCAATGAAGCAGCCCTCGGATACGACCCGTTGAAGGGCGATTGGGCCGTGTCGCTGCCCTGCCACGCCGATGATCTCGCTTGGGTCCAGCGCGCGCTCAAGCAGCACAGCGCGCGCATCACTGCGCGCGAACTCGATGCCGCCGTCGCCGCCGACCAGGATCAGCCGGACACTGCATCGGCGCAGGTTGCGCTTGTGCCGGACCTCAAGGGATTGCTCGAGCCATGACCGCCGTCGCCGTTTCCGTCTATTCCCACACGCACTCGGTCACCTACGTGGCCGACAACATCCTCAAGAGCCTGAAAGACATTATCCGGCTCAGCGGGCTCGACCCCGCTGCGTTTGTTCAGGACTGGGACCTGCACATGCGCGGGGTCAACGGCTGGCTTCAGTCGGGCGACCTTGAATGCATCAAGCTCGACATCTTCCACCCGCGCACGGGTGAACTGATCTTCCAATGGAACATCGAGATTTCCTACAGCTGGACCGGCGGTGACGGCAGCTTCTGGACCGACACCGAACAGCTGAAATACGCGATCCGAAAGGCCGGCCTGGCGCCGAGCGAGGCGAAATACGATCTGCGCCTGAAAACCAAGCCGGGCCGGCACGACATCACCGGCTGGAGCACAGGAGCAGCGCGCTCCACCGACGGCATGGTCCGCCAGAGCCTCGGCACCACCATCGGCCACGGCAGCCTCAGCGGCAGCACGTCCTACCTGAGGAGACCCTGATGCTGACTACGAACGAAGCCTTCCGCAAGTTCAAGAGCAAGCTCGAACTGAACCAGCGGGAGGAGGACAACGCGCGCTGGCGCGAGCAGGAAGTGCGTGAGTACCTCGACACCAAGTTCTCGATCGTCAACGACTTCCTCACGGGCTCCTACGCGCGCTGGACCAAGACCAAGCCGCTCAAGGACGTCGACATCTTCTTCGTGTTGAACCCGGACAAGCACGACTACCGCGCCAAGGCGCCGTCGGTGGTGCTCGACGACTTCTACGACGCCTTGGTCGACAAGTACGGCGCGAAGGCCGTCAAGAAGCAGGGCCGGTCGATCAACATCGACTTCGGCGTGCAGGTTGATGCCGACGACAACACCGACTACCGGGTCATGAGCGTGGACGCGGTGCCTGCCTTCGTTGCCGGCGCCGACTATGAGATCCCCGACAAGGATCTCGGCAAGTGGATCAAGACCAACCCGAAGACGCATGCCGAGAAGGCAACGGCTGCCCATCAGGCCTATTCCAGCGAATGGAAGGGGCTCGTCCGCATGGTCAAATACTGGAACAACAATCCAAAGCACGGCGAGAAGCCGGTCAAGCCGTCCTTCTTGATAGAGGTCATGGCGCTGCAGGTGCTGCACGGCGGCTTCGGCGGCAGCTTCGACCGGGAGATCCAGGGCTTCTTCGCCACGTTGGCCGACCGGATCTTCGATACTTGGGGGGACCCAGCGGGGCTCGGGCCGCCGATCAGCGACGGCATGGACCGGGCGCGCAAGGAGCGTGCGCGCGACCTGCTGCGCGCGGCCGAACAGGAGGCCGCATACGCGATCGATCTCGCCCGCAAGGGGCGCCAGGGCGACTCGCTGAAGGCCTGGCGCGCGCTGTTCGGCCCGAAGTTTCCGCTGTCCTGAACCCGGAGCGAGACCATGGCCGATGCGGTGCTGCCGAGATGGCATGGCGACAACTACCAGGCGCGCGTGTTCTGGGAGAACGCGCTCAACCTGCTCGACGAAACCTCGTGCATCGTCGAGGTGGCCTTCGAGGCCGACGGCCCCAAGGCCTTCGACGACGTCGTTGTCCGCTACGATCCTGCCGTCGCGCGGTCGGGGCCCGAACGCATCACGGCGGACTACCATCAGGTGAAATGGCACGTCGAGACCGGCGGCCGCTTCGGTTACGCAGACCTCGTCGATCCGGCCTTCATCGGCGCGAAGACGTTCTCCATCCTCCAGCGCCTCGCCGAAGCGCGGAAGAAGGCCGGCAGCGGCGCCTGCTTCTCCTTCCTCACCACTTACCGCATCAAAGACGCCGATCCGCTCGGCGATCTCGTCTCCGGCAACGACCGGTCGCTGCTGGTCGAGAAGCTGTTCGACGGGACGAAGACCGACAGCAGCAGGATGGGCAAGGTCCGCAAGCTGTGGCGCGAGCATCTCAGTCTCGCCGACGACGAAGCCCTCCGCGAGGTCCTGACCCCCTTCCGCATCTTCGAAGGGTACCGCTCGCTTGAGGAGCTGAAGGAGCAGATCGTCCTGCGCGCCAAGACGGTCGGGGTCGTCACCACGCTGCCCACCAATTCCGACTTCCGGCTCGACGAACTCGCCCGTGCGCTCAAGAAGCGCGGCCTGAATTCGTTCACGCGCGAGACGTTCCGGCAGCTCTGCAAGGACGAATCTATCCTCACCGAGGTGATCGCCGCCGCGGATCCGCACCTGCCGGTGGCCGTGCGGTCGTTCCTCGGACCCGCGGCGGACATCGTCGGCGCCACCCCGGACAACACGCTGATGCTGACCGGCTCGTTCCGGCAGCGCTATCTCCGCGACGAGCTCGACTGGCAGCGCGACATCCGTCCGCAGGTCGAGAGCTTCCTGCGCGCGAAGGTCGTGCAGAGCCCGAAGCTGCGCCTGATCCTCGACGCCCATGCATCGGTCGCCTTCATCGCCGGCTCGGCGCTGGACGTGAAGTCCGGCGTTTCGGTCGAACTCGTCCAGAAGGGGTTCCGCGGAGGTTCAGCCCTGTGGCGTGCTGACGACGGGTCGGAAAAAGGCGCGCCGGCGTTCCAGATCACGGAGCACGCGCTCGGCGGAGGACCGGAGATCGCGGTCGCCATCAGCGTCGCGCGGTCGGCGATGACCGCCACCCGCACCTATTGCCTCGCGTCGCTCCCGAAGGTCGGGCGGCTGATCGAATTCGCGTTGGGTCCGAGCCAAAGCGGCGTATTGGGCGGGGGCCACGCCGCGGCGCTTGCGGAAGTCGTTGCCGACCATCTACGCTTGGTAATGGGAAACGAGGTCGACATCATCGCGCATATTTTCGCGGCGGCACCGAACGCGCTGCTTTTCCATCTCGGGCAGCAGCATCAAGCGATCGCGCCCTGCGTCGTCTATGAGTACGACTTCGACCGGCGCGGCAATAAGACCTACCACCCTTCGATGATCCTGGACTGACGGTACTTTTCCCGTTGTGCCGAAGCCCAAAGCTAAGACGCCGCGGCGAGTCTTCATTTGGTCGAACGCGGCGCCCAAGGCTTAAGACGCCTGATGCCCTTCGGCTGAGTCAGAGCCGATGGACCGTTTGAGGTTCGGCCCGGCGCTTGTAGAAGCGTTAAATCTTTGTTCGTTCCAGCTGGCCAAAATCGCTCATAGGTTCGAGGAGAGAGCAAATGAGCGGTAACACCGATCTTGAAAGCAAGACTATCGAAGCGTTACGGCACTATCGCGAGGCCTTCGCCACGCTTGAAAATCTGGAGCGCGAGGAAGCTTCCGCGCATCAAGCACTGACGCACATGCTTCCGGATTTAGGTCGCGCCCTTCTCGAAGAAGAAGCGCCAGCTCTGAAACATCTGTTTGAAAGTGCCTCGGTAGCGGTTTTGCGGTCAGACGAGGCGTCGGCCACCTTAAGCGAGGCGACCGCGAGGCTGGATGCTGCCCGGCTGACTTTGGCCGCCCTGGAACAGCAACTTGGGTATATTCCGGGTGTTTCGATAGCCCCGGGAGATCCATCCTAGCTCGATAATATCTGGCCCAACCTGCGGGTCCGCTATCTGGTCCGTTCATCGCTTCGCGTGTCATCACGTGGGCCGGCATCGACACCCTGCTCCACGCCGCGGCGTCGGCTATTGGCAAGCTCCGAAAGCTCGTTCTTCAACGCATGCCGACGGGTTTCGACGGCGGGCATCTCCTTGACGAATTGCCGAATCTGGCGTGCGAGCACGTGATCTGCTGCTACTCCAGAGCGCTGTAGCTCGGCGGCATAGTCAAGGTATCGCCGCCGGATCGCGTCCTGACGTGACTTAATCTGTTCGTCCCAAGGGGGTTTGGCAGTCCTGCCTCCCCTCACCTCCGAAAGCACCTCCTCACGGGCGAACCGATCGACATCGGGCGTGATCTTTCGCTTGCGCAAGGCGAGCACCGCCCCGCGATCGGCCTTTCGAACCCGTCCGCGGGTTCGCCGCGGCGTTGCCTCCGCCGCGATTCCGCGAAGCCGGAGTTCTCCTGCAAATCGTTCGCGCCAGGTCTGAAGATCCGCCTTGCGGGGGTTGAGGCGCTTGCCGTCATGGCCTAGCGACCGAACGGTCAAATGAACATGGGGATGCTTGTCATCGAGGTGCTGGACGAAGACGTAGTCGTGATTATAGCCGAACGTCTCAATGGCAAATGCCCGGGCTGAATCCTTAACTGCGATGGCGTCGGTCCCAGCCGGCATCGACAGAATGATGTTGATCGAAAGCGATCCGTCGCGTCGGCGCTTGTCGTCGAGACCGGCATCATCCTCCCAGCGTTGCTGCAGGTCTTTCAATCCGGAACGACCCGTCAGCGCCGCGCCCTGCTCTGTTTCCGGATCGAGCTCACCGTTGCGCGTGATGTATGCCAGGTGCGACCTGAGATGCGCCACGCCCTTTGTGCGACCGGTGATCTTGACCATCACCTCTGGTGCTCGGCGCACGATGCGTTCGAGCTTTGCACGCATCGCCGGCGTAAGGCGATCGGGAGCGGCCGGATCGGGGATATCCCACTCGGCCCGCCGTGGGCGCCGGTTGGGCGTTTCCCAGACATACGAGATCGGCGGAAGTTCGGAGGCCAGATCGGTCGGCCGAGGCGAGCGGCGTCGACTCATCGCCGTCCATCCCAATAATCCGCGTTGCCGTGCAGCGCATTACGTAGCTGCGCGAGCTCTGTTTCGACGACCAATTTGGCCTCTCGAATTGCGGACAGATCGGGCTCAACCGCCCTGCCCTGCAGCACACTGGTGTTTGCGGCGCGGGCAATCTGGTTGATGTTGCCGCCGATCCGGTTGAGTTCGCGAACGATAGCGCGAAGCGCGGCATGCTCGTCCGGGGAGTGCTGCACTGGCGAGCCCAATCGCGAACGCACCAGCGAGACGATCCAGCCAGTTCGAGTCATGCCACGCTGATGTGAAACTTCCGCGAGCTGCCGCATCTCGCTCTCGCGAAATCGCACGGTCACCTTCGCCGGTCGTCCGACCGGCAGCGTCAAGATGCGCCGCGCCGGTGTACCTAGTGCATCAGCAATGAGACGGCGCAGCAGCGCGGATTTGCCGCCCTGGGTCGCTGCGAGAACTGAGAACTCCGCCGCTACCTCGTCGGAGACGCGAAGCGAGATCAGAGCCATGCACTCCAATCCCAATCGCGATGTAATACATCGCTGGCGCGAAGCCTATCCTGCACTAGAAAGCAAAAAAACGTACCCCTCGGTGTTGGTTCAAACCAATACTCTTTGTGTTCAGGGCTCGCCACGGCGAAGCGATCGACGGGCCCTGCCCTCACCGCTAAATTCTGCCCGCAGTCCCCCTTTGACGAGGTAACCATCGCGAACACCGATCCGCCGGCAGCAAAGAAAACGAACGCGCTAACTGACGTCGGCGATGTGGACCGCGACTTTCCAGCAGCCTGCGGCCTCACTACAGCGCTATGGGGAGCGCATTCGGCCTTCGGCTGCTGCGCTAACGCGCCATCCTTCGGATGGGAAAGTCGCTCCGTCGGCACACGCCGATAGTCTGTCTCCGCGGCTACGAAGGTGTCGAACGAGTTCATCTCGACAGGATCTCCTCGATCGTGAGAGCCGACGCTGGAACTTCTTCTGCGTGGTCCGCACCATCGACCAACACCACAGCGTGACGGGAGCCTTGCGTCGCGAGTCGATCGACAACCAGCTGTCCGGTCCGGTTCTGATATCGAACTCTGATTGCCAGCGATGCTGCCGATTGTGAAACGACGCGAGTTTTTGGTGGTTGATGATCGGTTGCTGCCTCCCGGCCTTTCGCAGCGGCGCGGGGCAGAACTGCTTCCGGCAGGAGATCGCATCGTTCGGATCGGGGTGGTCCAGCAGGCGATTGGTCCTGGGCATTGGCGCGGTCGGCCGCGGCGCGTACGTCCCGGGCCAGTTGCCGAGCCTGCGCGTCGGTGAAGCTGTCCTGCGTCGCACACAGCCGTTCGATCTCGCCCGGATGCGTGCGCCAGGCCTGGTAGAGTTCATAAAGAGCACGAATCGAACTGCCCTCAAGTCTCGCCCGGAGAAATTCCGGCATGCTTTGAACCGAAGCGTAGCGCGACACCCAGTCTCTTGGCTTGCCTAGCCTGCGCGAAATATCCGCTTGGGTATCGCCGGCGCCCAACCGGTCCGCGATGAACGTCGCGATCTCGGGTGCGCGCAAATCATCGCGCTGGATATTCTCGATCATCTGCGCGTATCGATCCGGCAAACCGACATCTTGAACGAATGCGGGTATTTCACGTAGCCCCGCGCGCTGCGCAGCGCGGTACCGGCGCGCACCCATGACGATAACGAAGCGTCCATCCTCATTGGAACGGCGAAGCATGATGGGTTGCAGCACGCCATGCTCGCCAATCGATTGTGACAGCTCCTCCAGTTCCTGTTCGCTAAAGTTGCGGCGCGGTTGATCGGGGTCTTCGTCAATGCAGTCGACCGCGACCACGAGCGGCCGCCCGCTTGCTGCGTTAGGGTTTGCAGCAGCGTCGACGAGTTCCTTAAAGCTGAGATCGAGCGTCACTAGTCGTCTCCTGATCGAGCCGTTCTGCGATCTTGGCGAGAACCGCGCGGATTTCTCGACCCGCTTCCTGTGCCGAGCGGCGTTTCAAGCTCCACACCGGCACGCGCTCAGCTACGGCTTCGGCATAGCCGTCCCTTGCAACAATCTGGCCTGGGAACACGTACTTGCCCGCTTCGCGCAATAGCTGCTCCAAATGCGTTCGTTGGCGCGGCGACTTGGTATTGAAGTTCGAAGGCAGCAGGCCGAGGAATGTCGTGTCCTGGCGACCGTACCGTCGTTGAACACCGATCACGGTCTGCATCAGGCCTTTGACGCCTTTTACGGAATAATCTTCCAGGTAAATCGGCGCCAGCACATGCGACGCGGCGACCAGGCAAGCGACGCTGCGAAGGCCAAGCGACGGCGGGGTGTCGATCACGCAGATATCGAACCGTTCGGCGGCATCGGCGAGATTCTGCTGCAGGGTCATGACGGCGGCAGCATTGCCGCGATCGATATCCGTCAAGGAGCTGTCGGCCGGCGCCAGCGTGATGCCGTTGTTTTCGCCAGCGACAAACCGGGTCGCCGGCTTGAAGAGATCGGCCGCCGAGGTCGACCCTGTATGCTGCTTGAGCGTGTCTGTCGCGTTGCCCTGCGCATCAACATCGATCATCAGAACCCGGCGACCAGCTTCCGCCATGAACCAGGCCAGATGCACAGCAAGCGTCGTTTTGCCGACGCCGCCTTTTTGATTGTTGATGACGATGGTCTTCATCGGCCAATCCGCGATGAAACTATCTGCGCCCGTTTCATCGATTTTCCTCCGAACCGTGCTGCGCCCAACCGCCACGGCCTTGATTAACCCGGTCTCTCCATCCCCGATGTTGGTTTGAACCAACAGCTGCTATGGACCTGCGCGCTCAGGACAATCCTCAAAACCGAGCACAAAATCCCCTGCCAGAAGAGTCAGGTCGGCCGAGCGCAAAACAGAAAAGGCGCCAAGTGAAACCAGTTCGCATCGGACAGGCCGGACAGGCCAGACAGAAATTATTAATGATGATGAAAGGCAACAGAAACCAAATGCGCAGTGGCGACCTGCGGCCATGTTGGTTTAAACCAACATGCTTGGCGGCCAAGTCGCGGAGCGGAGTTGGATTGTCGAAACTGCAAGCTTCGCGATCTATCCGGCTCGGTGCCGGCGTGCCTCACGCATCAGGGCATGCGCAATGCCGGACCGCCTCGAACGAGAGAACGCAATAGGGACCGCGGCGATAGGCGATGACCTCTCGGTCTTTCGGAAGTTCACGCAAGCGACGTTCCAACTGGGCAAGCGGGCTGTTGAGTGCACCGTCGGAGCGTTCGGCTCAGCCGGCGGCCGGCGCGTCGCGGAATAGCGTCTCGATCAGCGGGCATTCCGGCAAGGTGCCGTCGGCGCATCGCGCGACCACGTCCCTGAGCACCCGCTCCATGCGCTTGAGATCGGCGATCTTCGCTCGCACGTCGTCGAGATGCGCGGCGGCGACAGAGCGTGCCTCGGCGCAGGGCTGGTCGCGCTCGTCGACGAGGCGCAACAGTTCACGGATTTCATCGAGCGAGAAGCCAAGCTCGCGCGCCCGTAGCACGAAGCGAAGCCGCCGTTCGTGCGTGGTGTCATAGCTGCGATAGCCGCTCGCCGTGCGCGGCGGCTCGGGCAGAAGGCCGACCTTCTCGTAATAGCGCACTGTCTCCAGATTCGAACCTGTCCTCTGGGCGAGCTCGGCCCGCTGTACACCCTTCACCACGGCGTGATCGCGCATCGCCAAATCCCATCTTGACCCTGTAGTTGCTACAGACTGCATGGTACGGGACGCTTAGGATTTCGGCAAGAAGAACGAGGTCGGACATGGTTGCATCGCGATCCGGAACGGCAGATACGTGCGTCACGACAGCCCTCACCACGTCCAAGCCGAACGAGGCCGGACGACAGCGCCTGGTCGCGGTCGGCGGCATTCTCGGCGCGCTCGCTGCCTCGTCCTGCTGCATCATTCCGCTCATCCTGTTCAGCCTCGGCATCGGTGGCGCCTGGATTGGCAATCTGACGGCGCTCGCGCCTTACAAACCGCTGTTCGTGACGACGACAGCCGGCGTCCTCGGTTACGGCTTCTACCTCGTCTACTGGAAGCCTCGGCGAGCCTGCGCCGATGATGCCGCCTGCGCGCGCCCCATTCCCAACCGCCTCGTCCAACTCGCGCTCTGGATCGCGACCGTGCTCGTGGTGGCCGCCTTCGCCTTCGACTACGTCGCCCCGCTGTTGCTTCGTGCCTGACACCAAGAGGAGACCCGACCGATGAACAAGTATTTGAACGTGCTCGCCCTGATCGGCTCGATGATTGTCGCTCCGGCTGCCTGGGCTGGTGAGCGCACCATCACCTTCGCCGTCGACAACATGACCTGCGCTTCGTGCCCCTATATCGTGAAGAGTTCGATGGCGACGGTCCCCGGCGTCGCGAAGGTGGATGTGGCGTTCCGAGCCAAGACCGCAATCGTGACTTTCGACGATGCGAAGACCAACCCGGACGCTATCGCGGCCGCCAGCATGAACGCTGGCTATCCCGCCCACGCGGTGCAGCAGCGCAGTTGAGATGAGCGACCGCGCCCTGATTCGCGCAGGCATGGCTGGCGCTGCTGCGCGGCGCCGCGCCGTCAGTCTGCCCTTGGCCGGTCTTGTTGGCGCATGGCTGGCAGGCGCCGGTCTGGTCGCGTGGGCTATCCATCGTCGCCGGCCAAAAGCCGCGGATCGCGAGACCTAAGATTCACAAGGAAGGCGTAAAGCCATGAATGACTGCTGCGCATCCTCTTCATCCCAGAACAAGACTGCGACTTCTATACCCGCGACACTGCCGCTCTACACCATGCGGCCGGGCGTGACGTTTCCGGACTGGTCCGCGGTCACGTCGCCTGTGGTCGAGGGCGCGTTGCTCGCTATGGCCGGCTCCGATCATGTACTCAATCGCTGGAACGGTTACGATCCCACTACGGACCGCGTTCGCGTCGCGCTGCTCCAGCTCTACGTGGAACAGCGACGCGCCCCAAGCGTAGGCATGCTTGCGGAGCGCACAGGACTTGGTGAGACGGCCTTGCGGCCATTCCTCGAAGAACTGCGTCGGCGCGACTTGGTCGTGCTCGACGGCAACAAGATCACAGGCGCCTATCCCTTCACCGACCGCGAAACAGGCCACCGGGTTACACTGGATGGACGCGTTCTCAATGCCATGTGCGCGGTCGACGCGCTCGGCATTGGGGCTATGACCGATCGCGACGTCGCGATTGCCTCGCGCTGCCGCCATTGCGGCGCGCCGATCCGGATTGCCACCCGGGACCAAGGACGAGCGCTGGCAGACATCGAGCCGGAGACCGCCGTCATGTGGCAAAGTGTCCACTATGACGGCGCCAGCGCTGCGAACTCTCTGTGCGCGACGACAGCCTTCTTTTGTTCGGACGACCATCTCTCCGCCTGGCGCCACGAGCGTTCGGCGAACGAGGCGGGATTTCGGCTGTCGATCGAGGAGGGCTTGGAAGCCGGTCGGGCTCTGTTCGGGCCGAGCCTCGCGGGACTCAATGCGTCGCCGGGATCATCGATCGATCCCGTATCCAAAAGCACTGCAGTAACGAACCGCGCGAGTGGTCGTAATCGTGGCGCCTACGATCTCGTCGTGATCGGCGCCGGCTCGGCCGGCTTCTCGGCCTCGATCACAGCTGCCGAACAGGGCGCACAGGTCGCGCTCATCGGCAGCGGCACCATCGGCGGTACCTGCGTCAATATTGGCTGCGTGCCGTCGAAGACCCTGATCCGCGCCGCCGAGACGCTTCACAACGCTCGCGTGGCAGCGCGTTTTGCCGGCATCACGGCCGAGGCCGAACTGAGCGACTGGCGCGGAACCGTTCGCCAAAAAGACGCCCTCGTTTCCGAACTGCGCCAAGCCAAGTACGTCGGCCTGCTGCCGGCCTATAACGGCATCGGCTATCACGAGGGCGCGGCGCGGCTCGTAAATGGCGGCGTCGAGGTGGACGGCGCACGCATTCCGGCCGGAAAGATCATCATCGCGACCGGTGCTCGGCCAGCGGTGCCCGCCATACCTGGCATCGAGACTGTGCCTTATCTGACTAGCACGACTGCGCTGGACCTCGAGGAGCTGCCGCGATCTCTGCTCGTCATCGGCGGCGGCTATGTTGGGGCGGAGCTCGCCCAGATGTTCGCGCGCGCCGGCGTCAAGGTGACGCTCGCGTGCCGGTCACGCCTGCTTCCCGAGGCCGAGCCCGAGATCGGCGCGGCGCTGACGGGATATTTCGAGGACGAAGGCATCACCGTCGTCTCGGGCGTCGCCTACCGCGCCCTCCGCAAGACCGGGGAGGGCGTTGCGCTCACGGCTGTGCGCGACGGCCAGAACATCACGATCGACGCCGATCAGGTGCTGATCGCTACCGGGCGCACGCCCAACATCGAAGGTCTCGGGCTCACCGAGCAAGGGATTGCGGTCTCGCCGAAAGGCGGCATCATTGTCGACGACCGCATGCGTACCACCGGGGCCGGCATCTACGCCGCCGGCGATGTCATCGGCCGCGACCAGTTCGTCTACATGGCCGCCTATGGCGCCAAGCTCGCGGCCAAGAATGCCCTCAACGGCAACAGCCTGCGGTACGACAACCGCGCCATGCCGGCCATCGTGTTCACCGATCCGCAAGTGGCGAGCGTCGGGCTGACCGAACCCGCAGCGCGCGCCGCCGGACATTCGGTTCGCGTCTCGACGATCGGTCTCGACCAGGTGCCGCGCGCACTTGCCGCCCGCGACACCCGCGGGCTCATCAAGCTCGTGGCCGACGCCGCCAGCGGTCGGCTGCTCGGCGCGCATATCCTCGCGCCAGAAGGCGCCGACAGCATCCAGACCGCCGCGCTCGCGATCCGGCAGGGCCTCACCGTCGACGACCTCGCGGATACGATCTTTCCGTATCTCACCACCGTCGAGGGCTTGAAGCTCGCGGCTCTGGCGTTCGGCAAGGACGTCACCAAGCTGTCCTGCTGCGCCGGCTGAGCCGTCGCTAAAGCCCCTGAGCGATCCGCCCAAGGGCCGACGTGCCCTCGATGGCCATAGGTATCCAGCCGCGCAGCCGGGAACGACGGTCCGAGCGGGAGAAGACCCTGCGATCGCCGCTTTCACCTGCTCGAGAGAGGTCGGCGACATCGCGGGCATCATGATCGAGCATGTCGGTCGTAAGGCGCGCGGCCGTCGTAGCCACCGTCGTGCTTGGCGGATGGCAGCGTGACTTCCACATGTCGCGGCTCGCTCACTCGATCGGGCTCGAACTTGGTGCGGCACGTCACCGCAATGGCCTCGAGGAGGTCGAGCCGGAATCCGGCACAGGCCCGGTGTTACCATCGCGTCAAGCCCGTCGCTTTTCGTGGAGCCGGGAATTGATCTGCGACATCAGGATCGGCCCAAGGGAAAATTCCCCGACCTCCGCTTTCCGCGTCAGTCCGCGCAAGTAGCCGCCAGCTGACCTGATCGTGGTCCCACGCTGCAGGATGCATGCGACGACGACCGCCGCCGGCGTTTCGCCCAGGACGGTTCGCGCCTCCTCCCAGGCGCTCGGACTGATCCCCAGCATCGATCGCACAACGGCCGCGGTGGCCAGGAAATCGCGCCAGTTCGAAATCCCACCCTTCGCATAATCGACGATGTCCGGGCATGCATTCAGCACCATTCCCAACGGATACGAACCTTCCGCCACCCTCGATGGTTGAGGTTTTGGCTCCGCTCTCGCCGCCCTGCCTTCGTGAAGGCTAGGTTCAAGTTCAATAGGGGGGTTTGGGTTTGAACTCTGTATGTGGCGCTCAGATTGGGACTCATTGGCGCTCGGATTCGTAGATTTAATGTGGGCTTCCAGAAGATTAAGCACATCGTCGGCCAGTTGCGACAGTTCGTCAGCGATCGGCTCGAGCTGCTCCCACGTGGCGGTCCTCGGAATCTGGGCTAGCATCGCCCTGAAGGCGGCGTGGACTTCCTGCCAGTCCGCAGGCCCCTGCCCTCCCCTGCGCGTCGGGACGCCTTCCTCGATGCCCGTGGCGATCATCTTGGCGATGTCGCGCCGGCAAAGCGTGATGCGCTCGCGTACGAGCTTGAGTGCGCGCGCCTCTGCTTCGATGTCGGCCGCTAGGTGCTCGAACTCTTCTGACCGCACGACGAGCGGTGACAGATCGAAGCCGAAGGCAAGCTCGATCTCGCCGGCGCTGCCCTTCCGCGCGTAGCGTTTGCCGTTTGGGCTATCACGCCGAACGATCAACCCAGCGTCGACCAGAACGGCGAGGTGGCGGCGTAATGTCGAAGCGGGCATGCCGTGCGCGCGCAACGTGAGCTTGTCGTTGGACGGAAAGACAATCAGGTCATCCTCTCCTGTCAGTGCCGTCTCCGGATGGAAGGTCAGAAGCGCATTCAACACGGAAAGCGAACGCTCGGACACGCCAAGGCGCGGCCGCGCAGCGCAGATAGCTTGGTAGATCTTCCATTTGTGCACAACCTTTTCGGGAGGCCGTGCCGTTGCGCCCATTTGGCTTGCCACGTGGGCAAGCGTCAGCGCTCGCCGCCCAAAGGGCGTCGTTGGAGGATGTGATTGCATGTCTTTGCCTTAGTTGGGCAAAGAAAATCCGCTCGCCGAAACGACGCCAAAACGCTTGACACCGATTCGCGGAAGTGTGATTCTTTGGGTGCGAATACAAAGAAGGGGCTTCCGGAACGGCGACGTGACGGGGGCCTTTTTCTTTTGCCTATGGTTCTCCGACTTGGTTGCGGTGGTCTTGATCCAGTCGGCTCATTCCGACCGGGCAAGCTGGGTTCATGCCGACGGATCGCCGGCTTTGAATTCGTCGTAAAGGGTCTGCAGCTTCTCTCTGACGAAGTCACCGAACTTCGGTGCGACGCGATCGTCGAATGTCAGAGTGAGCCTCTTGCCGGCGCGAGAGACTTTGGCAGCATGCGTTCCGTCCTTGGCGGCCCAATTCTCGGCCCGTGCGCGCAACGTCTTTTTACGCAGGCCAGCGGCAAGCGCCTCGAAGCGCTTGTCGGTGTCCAACCCGTTGAAAGTTGGGGCCTTGACGATATCGAGGGCGCGAGCACGACTGGCCTCCTCCTCCAGGAGATCGGTGAGTTCCTGCCAACGCACACGGCCGAAGGCCGGGGCCGGCCCGATGGCGTCAATAACCGCGGCAGGCACCCGGGTCGCGATCGCGATGAGCCGCGAGAGGGCGGCTTTGTCGACGTTCAGCGATGCCATAATGATCTCGCGCGAAAATTTTCGATCCTCAAGCCGGGCTGCGAAGCGCGCGCGCTCGATAAAGGTGAGATCGGTGCGACCGCTATTTTCCTGGCCCTGCGCGATGACCAGTTGCTCGTCGGTGAGGGAGCGAACCACCGCCCTCACCTTTATTCCGAGTTCACGCGCCGCCCTCAGGCGGCGATGCCCGAATGCTACCTCATAGCGCTCGGTGCCGCCGGGCTTCGGACGTACGAGGATTGGTACGTTCTGGCCGTGCTGGCGGATGAGATCGCAGAATGCAGCGTTTTGCTCCTCCGTTGCCTCCATGCGGTCCGGCACGAAGGAATTGTCAATGAGCGCCGGATCGAGGTCGACGATCACCTGCCCTTCGATGAGCTTCTGCTCGATTTCCTCCGCGCGCTTTACCTTCTCCGAGATGCCGCCAAGCGATTGCGATATCGCACCGAGTGCGCCGGATTGCTTGATCGTGCGTTCAAGCCCGAGAAGCGGGCGCGCGCGTTGCGGGGCGACCTCGTGCGTCTCTGTGGGTTCCGTCGCGGGGGGATCAAAGTTGATCTTGCGCGCCATCGTCAGCTCCTCGCCCAGACCTGTTTGATCAAGCCTTCGATCTCTCCGTTCACCAGGTCAAGCGCTTCGGTGGCCCGATCATAGGTGCCGCGGGTGAATTGCTGTCGCTCGACCTCGTACAGAGTCTGCTTGGTGAGCCCCGCATCAGCGATCGCGGTGCTCTTGACCATTGGGTGGGTCAGCACGCGCGAGCCGAAGATCGAGCGCATGAGACCAACCATCGTCGTCTGCGGCCCGTCACTGGGCTCGTAACGTGTGACGAGATAGCGCATCCAATCGTATTGTGTGGCGCCGCCAGCTTTGGCGACGACATCGAGAAGGCTTCCGGTCATGTTCAGGAATTGGGACATCGACATCACGTCGAGCATCTGAGGATGCACGGTGATCAGGACTGACGTCGCTGCGCAGAGCGCGGAGAGAGTGAGGAAGCCGAGTTGCGGGGGGCAATCGATCACCACGACATCATAGGCATCGCTGACCTGCGCCAGCGCTTCGCCAATTCTGGCGAAAAACATTGAGTCGTCGCTCTGACGCGTCATCAACGCTTTGGGCGTCTCGTGCTCGAACTCCATGAGTTCAAGCTGCCCCGGAACGATGTGTAGGTTCGGAATGTAGGTACCGCGCACGATCTCCGGCATTTCGCGGCGGTCGGCATCATAGCGGATGGCGCCGTAGATCGTCTCGTTCTCGCCGACATCAAGTTCTGGCTGGTGTCCGAACAGCGTTGAGAGGCTCGCTTGCGGATCGAGGTCGATTGCGAGGACGCGATAGCCGCGGAACGCTAGATACTGAGCGAGGTGCGCGGCGGTCGTGGTTTTGCCGCTGCCGCCCTTGAAATTCATCACCGAGATAACTTGCAGAGCCTCGCCGTCGCGCCTGTGTGGAACGTATCGGCGGGCGCCTTTGCCGGCGCTATCGAGGTCGCTTCGCAGCGCGTCAATGTCTTCAATCGAATAGCTCCGACGGCTGTTCGGCGGTGCAACGGGGCCCTTCCCTTCGGAGACCAGTTGCCGAAGATAGCCCTCAGCGATGCCTATGAAGCGTGCGGCTTCCGCCGATGAGAACCGACGGATGGTCTTCTCCGCCGCTGGCGGGAAGTCTCGCAGCTGCTGAGCGCGCAATCGTGCCGAAAGCTCCGCCGCGTCGGCATTGATCAGCGATCGGAGATCACGCACATTCTCGTCTAAGGGCTTGGTTAACGTCGGCATTCTTGAACTCTGCATCTGCGAAATTTTGAGCAGTTGGCCTCAAAATGCGCTGATGATCAGTAATGCCCGATTCTTTCGAAGCCGCAAGGATTATTGAGTTAATGAAAGGTTAAGGGCTTGTCTCCTTCGGGGATCAGCCGCCGTGCACGAAGGAGGCCCAGGCAGTTGTACGCTGACAACTTAACGAACATTTTTTCCCGGACAAGAACTGCGCGACATAGGTTCCCCAGCGGCGGCTGGGTCTACCGTTGAGGCGCGGCACTTCTGGGCAAAGTTGTACGCGGACAACTTAATGAAAGCCCAGGCTACATTCCAAGGCGGACGGCGCCCCCCTGTGTCCGCTCAGCCTCATTGTAATAACTGGCCGCCTGCTGCACCGAACGATGCTGCGACTGTTGCATCGCCTCGGGCAACGGGACGCCCTGTCGCGCCGCTTCGGTCAAATACCCCGCGCGCAGTCCATGCGCGGAAAACTCCCTCGCCTCGAGCCCCGCCATCACGCACCGCCGCTTGACGATCAGGTTGATCGACTGCGGCGTCAGCGCCCTCTCCTCGATCGCTTCCCAGCGATCGATTGCGCGGAAGATCGGCCCCTGGCTGATGTCCGCCCGCTCCAGCCATTCGCGCAGCGCCACGACCGGCGGCCCGACCAGCAGCACCCTCCCCCCGTCGTCGGCGTTGCCGGTCTTGGTGCGACCGAGCTGAATGGCCACACAAGGCAACGTCGGCGACTTCGGATCAAGCGGATCGAGGGGCACGAGCGGTTCGTCGCTGAGCTGCTCGACCCGCAGCCGCGCGACCTCGCTGCGCCGGCGCCCGCCGGAGGCAAAGGCCAGGAGCAGGATGGCTAGGTCGCGCGTATCGGCGAGCCGATCTGACGAGCAGGTCGCGAGCAAGCGGTCCAGAACATCCCGGGTCACGGCGCGCTTGCTTTTGCGCCGACGCGGTCGCGTGCTGGCTCGCACGGCCAGCCGGAGCGCCGAGCGCAGGCTCGGCGAGGCGAACGGACCCTCCTGCCCTTTCCACCGATGCAAGGTGCCCCAGCTTGCAAGCCGCCGTTTCACCGTCGAAGGCGCGTGCGGGCCGGCGCTGCGCAGCATCTCGCTGTCGCGTAGCACGGCCGCGACGTCGGCCGGCATGCCGTGCTGGGGATCGGTTTCGCGCCAGACCGGGTCCCAGAGGTGGTGCGCCACAAACTTCAGCGCCAGGCTTTCCGAGGCCGGCCAGGGCAACGCGGCGTCGGTCGCGGCCTGGGCCCAGGCTTCGAGGTAGGCAAGGTCCGACGCTAGCGCCCGCAGCGTATTCTCACCGATGCCTTCCTGGGCGAGATGTTTCAGCGTCGCGACATCATCGTCGGTCAGGAGTTCGGCGAGCCGATCGCGTCGCTCCATCGGCAGGATCGCCGAGAGCGTGTCGAGTTGCAGCGCGCGCCGAGTTTCGGGATCGGAGACCAAAGCGCGGGAGGTGATGTCGTCCATCGGCGGCGCTCCGTCAGAAACCGTAAGTGCGATCCGCCCAGCGCAGCAGCACGCGGGCGTCGGGGTCGGGAAGCCGCACGCGCTGCGCCTTCAGGCCTTGCGCGATCGCCAGGCCTACATCGGGATCGACCCAGTGACCGTGGGTCATCAGGAAGAACCAGCCGAAGGGCAAGCCGATCTCGCGGTCCACCGCCTCGATCCGGTCCATCAGCAGATGGACCGAGGCATCTGGCGTCATGAGCAGACGTTCTTTCGGCGGTCGCAACGGCCGGGGAATGAAGCCGACCTCGCGCTCGCCCTTGTGGGTGTAATCGCGGATATCGAGTGCCCAGTGGGCAAAGACGCGCTGCGGCCTGGCGCTCGAGTCGTCCCAATCCTGAAAGAACCGCAGCTCTCTCGACACGAAATCAAAATAGTCCGGGACCGCCTCCAGGAACGGCGTCTCGCGCGTTCCGCCCGGCCCGACCTCGCGGATGACGCGCCGCTCCAACTCGGGCCGTTTGGCCTCCCGCTTCTCCCGCTCGATGCGGCCGCAGCGATCCAGAAAACTGCGAACGTGGATGACTGCGCCGCCGGCGCGGCCGAGGAGGCGATAGACCGGGCCGGCAAGGCGATCTGAGTCGGGGAGCTGATCGGTCCGAGGCCAGCTCGGATCGAGCAGTTCCGATTCTCCCCAGGGTCGATAGTCCGGGTTGACGATCGGACCGGCGCGCCACTCGATTTCGCGACCGAGCGCGATCTGAACATAGTCGGCCGCGCCCGGCCCCGTTGGCGCGGACACGAAGGCGCTCGTGCCGCGCCACTCCGTGATCTGGAGGTCGGTCTCCTTCAGGCGCTTCCAGGCCGCCGTCACATCGCCGTTGTCCTTGGCGAGTTCGGCCGTCATCCATAGCCGTAATTCGCCAAACCGTGTGCCGTCGGGACGAATCACCGATCGGGTATCGCGCCAGTAATCGTCATCGATCGGCGCGATGCTGAATGCAAAGCCCGGAAAGGCGCCGCTGAGGGCAGGGATGAGGTCGGCGTCAGCCGAGGCCGAATCTAGCCCGGCCAGCACGGTTTCGAGCGAAGCGGCATCCGGAAGGCGGACGGGGATCGTCACGACGGTTCCCCTTCGTCGGTCCACGGGTCGAATAGGGGCACGCCGAGGGAAGCAAAATCCTTGGTGTTACGGGTCGCAAGCACGAGCCCGTGGGCGATCGCCGTGGCCGCGAAAAACCCATCCATGACCGAAAGCCCAAAACCGCTCGTGCGGGCCTGCGCCATCACATCTCCCCAGCGCTCGGCGACGGTGGGATCGATCGGCAAAATCCGTCCAGAGAAGCGCCCCGGAAGATCGACCGCCAGCCAGGCGGCCAATGCTTCGCGACGCCGGCCGTCGTCCATCAGGGCGATGCCGCGCCGCAGCTCGGCGATCGACGCCACGCTGATGAAGGCCCGGTCCTCGTCGATCGCATCAAGCCAAGCGAGCACCCTCGGCTCCGGCGCCGGCCGCCTGACCTCTGAGAGCACATTGGTGTCGAGCAGGACCTTCATAGCTGGACGTCACGCGGCTGATCGCGGACGCGCTCGAGATCGAGATCGGCGTCGCGCAGCGGCGAAGCCAGCAAGAATTCGGCAAGCGTCCCTTTGCGGACCGTCTTGCGCGCCCACTCGTCGGCCGACACGATGACGACGCTCGGCTTGCCGTGGCGGGTAATGATCTGAGGGTCGGTTTGAGCCCGTTCGATCACCTCGGACAGCCGCGCCTTGGCGCCAGCCACGGTCCAATGGCCCGAACCGTGCGCGGGCGACTTTTTGGATGCGGTCACGGCATGCTCCCATGACTATAATGACTAAGGTGACTATAAGCGACTTCAAGGCGATTTTCAATGCGTCTCCGTGCAGAAATGGCGCGGTTCACCTGCTGCCGGAGCGCTGCTATTGTCAGCGATCGAAAGGAGAGGCGCGTCATGGCCGAAACCGACAAGCAAAGGGCTCCCCCAATGCCCGAAGCCGGCGGACTGCCCGACCAGAGCCAGATGGCCGCCAGCAATCGCCGCGCCCTTCGCGCCGAGGATCTGAGCGAGGCGGAGGTCGCAGCGATCGAAGCCAGCGAGATGGAGCCCGGATTCGAACATCTCGATGCCGAGCTCGACCAGGCTGGGATGTCCGTTGTCGATATTGGGCTCGACTTCGCCCGAAATCTTCGGGCGCGCGGCGATGCCGCCAAGGGACGGCCGGCCGACAAGGCGTTTTGCGACCGCCTGTTCGACGATTCCTGACCGCGATCACGCCCACGGCAAACCGTCGGCGCCGAAATCGACGAGAGTGGAAGGAATTGTCTCTCCCGGAAGAGGGCACGGCGCTGGCCACGGGGAGCGTTCTCTCATCGATCTGGGACCTGACGGTCACGATTTCCGGGTCTTCGGACCGCCAGAATCGCTGATTTGCGCCGTGACGTCCAACACTATCGATAAGGGGTGGTTATCGATAGTGACACACGTGGTGTGCCCGACCTCGCTATGACGGAAGCCAACGTCGTGTTAGCCTCCGTTTCACTGATTCCGGTTAAGGTTATCAAGACCTTGCAAAACGGCTACGCCATCCCCGATCCGCTACCATGGGCCCAGCTCGCCGGCCCGCTCGCCGCTGCCGAAGATGCCCTCGCCCGCCTCGACGAGCGGTTGGCCAAAAGCCCGATCCGCGATGGTTTTGTCGCGCGCACCCACTTCACCGACGCCTGCGCCAGTCTGTGGCTCGAAGGTGAGCTCGTCCACCTCGAAGATCTGGTTCTCCACGACGCCGGCATGGATATCCGCAGCCCCACCCACGAGCTGACCCGGACCCGGGCCGTGCTGCGAACGCGGCGCCGCATCGCCGAGGCCCGGCCGGATTGGGCGCTGTCGCCGGCCGGCCTCGATGGCCTGCGCGGACGGGGAGGGCAGGGCGACCGGAAAAGGAATGGATCTGTCCCAAGCGAGAATAGCGAACTCGCCGACGATGAAGAGTTCGTCGATACTGCTCCGGCCGATGCTCCCGACGCGCTGTTCGCGGACGCTTTCGCCGCCATCGACGCGGCCGTGGCACGCACCGAGCGCACCCTCGCGGGGGAAACCCTGCGCCAGCCCGAGCGCGATCCGCTGGTCTACGATCTCGACTGGGATGAGGACGCCAGGATCGAGGACTGGCAGCGTGTCGTCGATCGGACTCGCACGTTGCCGCCGGCGCTGGCGGCGGCAATCACAGCCGATGCCTGGGACCGGATCGAACCGCTGCAGCACATGCCGTGGCTCGGCCGACTGCTCGCCAGCGCGGTGCTGCGTGCACGCGGCAAAACCCGTTGGCATCTGTCCTGCCTCCATGCCGGGCTGAAAACCGTCCCGCGGGAACGCCGTCGATCGTCCGATCCGGCGTCGCGGCTCCTGACTCAATTAGAGGCGATGACCGCGGCCGCCGACGCCGGCCTCAAGGATCATGATCGCTGGCTTAACCAGCGCACCCTGCTCACGCGCAAGCTCGTCGGGCGCCGCACCACCTCAAAACTGCCGGCGCTGCTCGACTACATGCTGGCCCGGCCCATTGCCTCCGCCGGCATGATCGCGGCGGAGCTGAAGATCACGCCCCGCGCCGCCCAGGACCTGGTGGCCGAACTCGGCTTGCGCGAGGCGACCGGAAGGGGACGGTATCGGGCGTGGGGAATTCTCTGAAAAGCCGCGCCCTGGTTGGACCAAGTTTGTCCGAAATTTGTATATGTATTTCGGACATCCCACTTGCAATCTGTCCGAAAAACGTATACAAGTTTCGGACATGAATAGCGCTCCGCTCGATCTGAAGACAGCCATGCTCGACCGCATCCGTGCGGACGCACCGCGTAAGGTCTGGACGCCCAGTGATTTCGTGGATCTCGCCTCGCGGGACGCCATCGATAAGGCATTGCAGCGCCTGACGAAGGCCGAAACTCTCAGGCGCATCGATCGCGGGCTCTACGATCAGCCTGGCTTTAACAAGCTTACCCAAAAACCCAACCCGCCCGATCCGCGCTCGGTCATCGACGCCGTCGGGCGACGTGACCAAACCAGGATGCTTGTCGACGGCATGACCGCGGCGAACGATCTGGGCCTGACCGACGCCGTCCCGGCCAAAATCGTGGTGCACACCGACGCCCGGCGCCGCGCCATCAAGCTTGGCAACGTGACCATCACTTTTCGTCCGACCGCGGCCAGCAAACTGTTCTGGGCCGGGCGACCGGCAATGCGCCTCGTCCAAGCGCTTCACTGGCTGCGCGATCTCTTGGTTCGTGAAGGCGAGAGTGATCAGGTCAAGCGTAAGCTCGGCAAGCTTTTCGAAGATCCGACGTCGGGGCCGCTCCTCAAAGCCGATCTCACTGCCGGGATGACGGCGCTGCCGACATGGATGTGGGTGTTTCTCAAACCGCTCGTCGAAGGTGATACCGGTGCTCGTCGTCGGCACATCAATGATGATCGTGCTGATCATGCGAGTGCAGATCATGATCGTCATCGACAAAGGAGGGACGGTGACAATGATCAGCATCATGCCGCCGTCACCCGTCCCAAGCGGAAACTGCTCTCCGCCCCGAAAACACAAACTGCCAAGCGCGGCGCAACCCGGGCGACGAAGACATGAATTCAGCTTTCGACGAAGTTCTCGCGGCCGGGTCGGACACGATGTTGAGCGCCTTCGATACGACCGCGCTGCGACTCGGCACGACATCTCAGAATATCGAGAAGGATTTCTGGGTCTGCTGGGCGCTGGATGCCTTGTTCAATGGCCTGAAAGAGGGAGGACCCCGCCTCCTCTTCAAGGGCGGAACCTCCCTGTCCAAGGGTTTCGGGCTGATCAACCGCTTCTCCGAAGACATCGATGTCACGGTGTTTCGAGACGACATCGGCGAGCCGGCTACGATTGAGGAGCTTAACGCGCTGAGCGGTAACAAGCGCCGCGCGCGCCTCGATGCGATCAAGGACGCCTGCCAAGCCTATATCAACGGCCCGCTGCGCGCTGAGTTGACGCTGATCCTACAAGACCGGCTCCAGGCCGCCGGCCTCGATGCCGGCGCGGCGCGGGTGGAAGCCGACGATGCCGATCCCGACGGACAGACCCTGCTGATCTGGTATCCCGCGGCGACGCCGCGATCGGATTACGTGCGGGCGGCAATCAAAATCGAATCGGGCGCGAAATCCGCGCTCGACCCGAACAGCGAAGTGCCGATTAAACCCTATGTCGACGATGATCTGCCGGCGCTCGACCTGACCGTGCCAGCCGTGCGCACGGTCGATCCCGAACGCACCTTCTGGGACAAGGTCGTCATCCTCCACGGGCTGCGGCGCTGGTTCGACAAGCGCGGCGAGCTGCGCGGGAGCGGCCAACGCGTGTCCCGTCATTACTATGACTTGCACCTGCTCGCCGGGGACCCGGTCGGCGAAACCGCCATCGCTGAGACGGCGCTCGGCGTGGATTGCGTCGCGCATGCCCGGATGTTCTTCAATCGACCGGACTTCGACCTCGCGAGCGCCGCACCCGGCTCGTTCGCGCTCGCCCCGCATGATGCGATGATCGAGCAGTTGCGCGTCGACTACAGGGCCATGCAAGGCATGATCTTCGGCGACCCGCCGAATTTCGAGGCCGTGCTCGAAAGCATCAGTTCGCTTGAGACGCGTCTAAACAAGAAGGGCGCGAGCGAAAGCGGGGTGGCGCGATGAAGCGGTTGGAGGGAGCCGGCCTTCGGTGCGTCCATTTCGGCTCACGCAGAAACGGCCCTGCCGGTTGGCAGGGCCGTTGCCGTTAGTGGGTTCAGTCCCGATTCGGTCGGGACCAGATGAGCTGGAGGCCGTCCTGGCCTTCCACCTCGATCAGCGTGGCGTAGATCGGGGCCGGGAAGCTCGGGT
>JBDRNF010000212.1:0-71216 GCA_043811435.1 Pseudomonadota bacterium | reverse complement strand
CGTGATCGGGCTCGAGAGCGGCGCGATCCTCTCGGTGATCAAACTCGACGGATTGTTCTTCCAGACGGAGGACCAGGCCGAGCTCAACATGCGCGCGGTCGTCCAGAACACCCTGATCCGGGCACTAGGCTCGAGCCGGTACTCGCTTTGGTCGACGGTAATCCGCAGGCAAGTCAAACCGTCGCTTGCCGGCAGCTTTTCCGATCCGTTCTGCGACTTCTTGAACAAGCGCTACATGGAGGCGCTGCGTGAGAAGCGCATGTTCACGAACGAGCTCTACCTTACGGTCGTTCGCTCCGGCATGCGTGGCGCGCTGGGTGCCGCCGAGACGTTTTCAAGTCTGCTCGATCGATCTTCAGGCGCGGAAGTCGTGCGTCAAAAGCTGCACGAGCGGGTCAACGAGCTCGAAGAGGTCGTCGGCAACGTCACCCGCGAACTGCAGGAGTATGGAGCGCGGCCGCTCGGAATCGTTCATCGCGACGGCGAACCCTATTCAGAGCCCTGCGCGTTTTTCGACTCGATCCTCACATGTGGCCTCTCGCGCGACCTGCGACTGCCGCGGATGGGCATCCGCAGCTATGTCGGCACGTCGCGGCTGCACTTCTCCAAGCGGACGTTGCAGGCGCAGGGCCCAACCGCAGCCGAGAACCGGTTCGGGGCGATGCTATCGATCAAGGAGTACCCACCCTTTTCGGGACCGGGGATGCTCGATGGCCTCCTGCAGATGAACCACGAGTTCATCTGCACGCAATCGTTCACGCTCGCCGACAAGCCGATCGCGCAGGAACGCATTTCGCGGCTACAGCGCCAGATCCGGGCATCGGATGAATCGGGCAGCACCGTCGAAACCGATATCGACTTCGCGCTCAACAGCCTGCTCAACCAGGAAGCTGTATTCGGCTATCACCATTTCAGCCTTCTGTGCCTGTCACGCGACCTTGCCGGTCTCGACAAGGCGGTCGCCGAGCTTGGGTCATGTCTGACCGACATGAACATCAACTGGCTGCGCGAGGACCTCAACATGGAGGCCTCGTTCTGGGCGCAGCTCCCGGGCAACCATGCCTACATCGCGCGTTCCTGCATGCTATCGAGCGCAAACTTTTGCGGATTCTCGTCACTCCACAATTATGCGACCGGGAAGGCCTCCGGTGTGCATTGGGGCCTGCCGATCTCGATCCTCGAGACGACGTCGCAGACACCGTACTGGTTCAATTTCCACCAGCGCGACATCGGCCATTTTCTCGTGACCGGCCCGACCGGTTCGGGCAAGACCGTGGCGTTGACCTTCCTGCTTGCGCAGGCATTTCGGATTTCGCCGGAACCCCGCGCGGTGTTCTTCGACAAGGATCGTGGCGCCGAGATCTTCATCCGCGCCGTCGGCGGCGACTATGAGGTGCTCCAGCCCGGGGTCGCAACCGGCTTCAATCCGCTGCAGATGGAGAACACGGCGTTAAACCGCGAATTCCTGCATCGGCTGCTGAAGGCCATGCTCGACCCAGCGGACGGCAGCGGTTTCTCCCAGGAAGAAGAGGACACGCTGGAGGGTGCGATCGGGCGCATCTGCCAGGAACCCGTCGAGCAGCGGACACTTGCCAATCTGTCCGGGCTGCTGATGGGCAGGGCGCGCTCCGGCGCGAACGACCTTCAGTCACGCCTGCGCCCGTGGTTCGAGGGTGAGAAGGCGTGGCTCTTCAACGCGCCACGGGACGTCCTGTCCTTCTCCGGCCGGCGGATCTTTGGCTTCGACATGACGCACATTCTGGATAACAGGGAGATGCGCGCTCCCGCGCTGATGTATCTCTACCATCGGCTGGATGAGCTTCTCACCGGCGAGCCGGTGCTCATCTTCATGGACGAAGGCTGGAAGCTTCTCCAGGACCCGGTCTTTTCCGACTACATCGTCGATAAGATGAAGACGATCCGAAAACTCAACGGGATCGTCGGATTCGGGACCCAATCCGCAGCCGACATCGCACGCGCGCCACAGTCGCACACGCTGATCGAGCAGTCCGCGACGAACCTGCACTTTCCGAATCCGCGCGCCGACGAGGAGAGCTACATCCAGCGCTTCGGCCTGACGGTCAAGGAGTATTCCTTCATTCGCAATACGCCGCCGGAGCGGCGGACGTTTCTCATCAAGCACGGCAACGACTCCGTCATCGCCCGCCTCGATCTGTCCTCCATGCCGGATCTGGTGCGCGTGATGTCCGGCCGCAAAGAGACGATTGAGCAGTGCGCAACCCTTCGCGCGCGGCTCGGCGACGATCCGGCGAACTGGTTGCCCGAATTCTGCGGCTGGGAGCGTGCGTCATGATCACGCGTCTGTCCATCGTACTCACCTTGCTTGCCTCATCGGCCCTCGCCGACATTCCGACCATCGACAAGAAGGTCCTGGACGAGCGCAAGGATCGTGATGAAAAGACCACCGAGATCGAGGAGGTCGACGAGGACCGATACGTCAGCAATCAGAGCGTGACCTGCTCGATGTATCGGCCGGCCAGGAAAGGCGATCCGTTGGCCGCGGCAAACACCAACCCGGCAATCGCCGGCATGGTTCGCCGCATCGCGCGGGAAGAGGGGATCGACGAGAACCAATTCCTGGCGCTCGTCTATCAGGAGAGCCGCTTCAACCCGTGTGCCAAATCTCCAGCGGGTGCGATCGGCCTTGCCCAGCTCATGCCGGGGACCGCCGGCGACCTCGGCGTCGACCCCTACAACATCGAACAGAACCTGCGTGGCGGGGCGCGCTACTACAAGCAGCAGCTTCGAAAGTACAACGGCAATGTTTCGCTGGCGCTTGCCGCCTACAATGCCGGCGCGGGCAACGTGAACAAATATGGCGGCATCCCGCCCTTCAAGGAAACGCAGGGCTATGTCGCCAACATAACCCAACGATGGCTTCCGGCCTTCGGCGGTTCCGACAAGTCCGGCATTCCGCTGAACTATGGCGGTGGCGGCGCTTATGAGAGTGCTCGAACCAGCACCATGAACGCGATGGGCCTGACCTCGGCGATCGGGGACGGCTCCGGCGACGTCGTGTCCTGGCTCACGCAACTCGGTGGCATGGGGTCCGGCACCATTCAGGACAGCTGGGATCACAATTCCGGGGCGCGCAACGCCAACATCGAGCTCGTGAACCGGCTGATCCTGCTCGGAACGGCCTTCGCCGACCTTGCCAATTCCAGCAATGCGATCACGCTTGGCGACCTGTCCGGCACGAACCGCTCGACCCGATACGACGGAAACGAAGGCGATGATGATCGGCCGGTGGCCGGTTTCTGCGACGACCGCGAGGGCTTCGTCTGGGATGCCGAAGCCAAGGCTTGCGTCCTGCGCATCGATGCGCGGGCGGAGCTGCTTCTCGAGACACAATGATGGAGATCGACATGAAACGTTCATTGGCAATCCTGGCTTTGGTCGGCGCAGGCATTGTGCCGGCCGCGGCCGACATCCCGGTCATCGACAAGACCAACTACGCCTTCGCGCGCGATACCGCTGAGAAGACTGGCAGGATCCTCGATACGAACAAGGAAATTCTCACCACCGTCGAGGAGACCCTGAAGGCGGTGACTGGCGACCGCGGCAGCGACGCCGGCCCGCTGAAGGACATCGCGATCGGCAACGGTTTTAGCGTGTCGTCAGTACCCTCCTTCGACGGCATCCTGAAGAACGGGATTGCCGATTTCGGATCTCTCGACCCCAAGGTCGTGCAAGCCGCCACCCTTTTCATCAACGGCTTGCAACTGGTGCGTTCGTTGTCCGGGAAGGACAACACTTCGCTTGCCAGCGACAAATCCTACGAGGAGCTCATGAAGACGGTCATGGGCGTCTCGGCGTTGATCACCGGTTCTCAAGCTGCGGTGGAAACGCGCCGCTCCGCCCTCGAAAGCGCCGGTGGCGAAATCGGGCAGGCGGAAGACATCAAGGGGTCGATCGACCAGAACACGCAGCTGCAGGTTCAGACGGGCCTGACGCTCAACGAGATGATCGGCGTGCTGAACGCAGGCGTGCAGTCGCTGCACGCGGAGAACCAGCGCAAGCTGACCGACATGTCGAACACAAAAAAAGCACTGCGGTACGAATGAGACGCCGTCGATGCGCCCCGACCATCATCTTACTCACTCTGGCCGTGCTTGCCGGTGGGTGCGGTACACCGCGCGAGAAGACCGCGCCGTGCAGGCGGCCGGCCAATCTCTCCAGCTATGCCAGCACGGGCGACGAATGCGGGCCAATGATTTCGGTCAATGCGGACAGGGCCGCGGCATTGGCGGCGATCCAGGACCTGGCGTCCGCGGAAGAAGAATAGGGCAGGGCGGTGGACGACTTCATTGGCGAACTGCTGGATCGGATCGACGCTTCGGGGCAAAATTTCTCGCAGAGCGCCTACGAGGTTTTGAGCCGCGATCTCGAGCCGCTCCTTCGTCTCCTCTTCATCCTGGCCGTCCTGTTCTATGGTGTGCAGCTCTTCCTCGGAACGTCGCGTCTAAGCGTCGCCGAGATCATCGGCCGGCTGGTGCGCGTGTTCGTCATCCTGATCCTGGTCGGCACATGGTCGAACTTCAACGATCTTGTCTATGACTGGCTGACCACGGTGCCGGAGGCGGCGGGCCGCGCTATCCTGGCGGCATCCGGAACGGGCGTGACCGAGCCCACGAATGGGCTATCGCAAATTTGGAAGACCGCGAACACCGCCGCCGCGGCGTTCTCGGAGCAGGCTGGTTATCTGTCGGTTCTGCCCGCTTTGATCGGCATGATCATCATGGTTTTTGCCGGCCTGTTCGTCGCCATCGCGCTGGGCATTCTCGTGCTGGCCAAGGTCGTGCTGTGGGTGCTGCTGGGCACCGCGCCGATCTTCATTGCCTGCTTCTTTTTCGATGCGACTCGCAGCTACGCCATGGGATGGCTGAACCAGTCGCTGCTCTATGCGATCATTCCGCTGTTCGTCTACGTGATCGCCGCCTTCCTGATCGCGGCGATGGAGCCGGAACTGACAAGCATCGACAGCATCTCCGGCAATCGCGAGCTGAAGCTTAGTGATTTCGCTGCCTTCATCATGCTTTGCCTCGCCGGCAGTTTCGTCCTTTTGCAGGTGCAATCCCTCGCGCAGGGCATAGCTGGCGGTCTGGCGACACCAGTCGGTCCGCGCTCCCGGTATCTGACGGCTCGCAGCATCTTCTGGAGCCGTGAGGCGATCGGTCAATCGGCGAGGCAGACCCAGGCCGCCGTCCATCGCGTGCAGGCGAGACTTCGCTCGCCGCGACAGGATGGCGCAGGCGCCTCGATGCAGCGCGCGATCACATCCAACGGAACCCCAAGGCAACCCTGATCGGCAAGACGATGCACGATCGAGAAGGACAGGAACTGAGCAGGGATGGCCGACAAGTTCGAAACAGCGCTGCGCTCGTACTTCCAGCAAGGCGACATCTGGGAGCAGGAGATCATCAAGCGGGCCAAGCGGTCGGCGCGTGTCGCGTGGTTCTTCTCGATCGTCTTTGCCGGGATCGCCGTTCTCAGTTTGCTGGCCGTGGTGCTGATGTTGCCGCTGAAGAGTTTCGAGCCCTATGTCGTCACCGTCGACCAGACGACGGGCTACATCGAGGTCAAGTCGGGCCTGACACGGCCGGCGAATCTCACCGAACAGCAGGCCATCACCCAGGCGAATGTGGTCCGCTACATCCGCGCTCGGGAAGGCTACGATCCGTATGCGATCGAGGAGAATTTCGGGATCGCAGCACTCCTGTCAACGGACGAGGCAGCGCGCGAGCTGCAGGCCTTCTACAGCGCCGCCAACGCGCAGAACCCCACAAAGGTCTATGGGAGACTGAAGCGGGTCCTGGTCGACATCAAGTCGGTGACGTTCCCGAACGCCAGCACCGCGATCGTCCGCTTTTCGACCAACGAGCGCAGCGACGCGGAATCGATCGTCCGTCATTGGATCTCCGTCGTGCGCTTCCGCTACACCGACACACCCATCCGCAACGAATGGCGCTTCGAGAACCCGCTCGGCTTCCAGGTCTATGCCTATCGCCGCGATCAGGAAACCGTCACGCCGGGGGACGCGCGATGAGAGGCCACGCCTTTGCCGTCGCCTTCTTGCTTGTGGCGTCCTGGCCAGGTCACGCGGCCCAGACCCCGAAAGGCGGCTCTCTCGATGCGCGCGTGACCAGCGTCACCTATCAGGAAAACAACGTCGTCCAGGTCTTCGCCACCTACGGCATCTCGACGATGATCATCTTCGACGAGGAGGAAAAATTCGAGACGATCTCGCTCGGCGACACCGAAAGCTGGCAGGTCGTGCCAGCCGAGAAGGGCAACATCCTGTTCGTCAAGCCGATCGCCAAGGACGTCGTGACGAACATGAACGTCGTGACGACCAAGCGCATCTACTATCTCGAGCTTCATGATTTTGCGCCCGAGGCAGGCCGCAAGGTTTTTGGAATCCGCTTCCATTATCCGGAGAAGAACCTCAATGCCGCCTTGCGGAAGGAGGCGGAGCAGCGCGCCGCTTGGCCGAACATTTCCGGGATCGACAAGGCCAACGTCAATATCGACTATTCCTTCTCCGGTGACGCACGGCTGAAGCCGCTGATGGTCTTCGACGACGGCAACAAGACCTTCTTCAAGTTCGACCGGCGCGTGCCGGCGATCTTCGCCGTCAACTCGGATTTCTCCGAGACGCTGCGGAACTTCCGCAGGGAGGGGGAGTACATTGTCGTCGACGGCACAGCGACCCAGTTCACCCTTCGCGACGGCAATCAGTGGGTCTGCATCTTCAATCTGAGGAAGCCCGATTTCGGGGCGCCTGACCCGGCCATTCTAGGTCCGGTCAAGGATGACAAGGCAAAGCGTCGGCGCCGGAGCGGCAACGGATGAAACGCTCTCCCGAACTTGAAACCCTGGCCGACAACGACGATCCCGTCGTCGCCGACACCTCCGTCCGTCGCAAGCAGCTGGCCGGTGGCGCCGCACTGATCCTGCTCGGCCTCCTGGCGGCATATATGGTCCTCGCCAACCGGCAGCCGCCGGTGCGCGACATGCTCGACGGGGACGAGGAATTCACCACGACGACGTTCCGGCCGCCCTCTTTCGTGCGCGAGGGCGAACCGGCGCCTGAGCCGCCCCCGCCGGATGTGGTCCAAATACCGCCTCCACCCCCACCCCCGCCTCCGGCAGAAGAGGTCGATACCACCGAGTTCGAGGTGCCGCCTCCGCCCGTGCCCGGTGCCGCCCCGCCGCCCCCCAAAGCCGCCGAGGCCGCTGCGGAAGAGTTTCCGGAAAGGCTCCGGTCGAAACTGATCCTGCTCGACAATCCGGCTTTGAGCGGTCCCGGCACTCTGACCGGAGGGGAGGGGGAGGGGCTCTCCGTCGCGGGTGAGGATCGCAGCAGCAAGTTTCTGGCCGCGGCGACCAGCCTTTCCGATCGCAGCGCCAAAGCCAGGAAGATCGAGCGGATCGATGCCCTGGTCCCGGAGGGTACGCTCATCCCGGGGATTCTGGAGACGGCAATCGTCAGCGATCTGCCGGGGCAGGTGAGGGCGATCGTCTCCCAGGACGTCTATTCCTTCGATGGACGGCGTGTGCTGATCCCCACCGGAACGCGCCTCATCGGTGAATACCAGTCGGAGATCACGCGCGGCCAGACGCGGATCTTCGTCGTCTGGAGCCGTATGCTGCGCGATGACGGCGTGACAGTCCGGTTGAATTCGATCGGCGCCGACAGTCTGGGCCGGTCCGGACTGACGGGCCGAGTCGACAAGAAATTCCGCGAGCGCTTTGGCGCCGCCGTTTTGCTGTCAATCGTCGGCGCAGGCGCCAGCTACCTGACGGGCTACGGCAGCCAGACCGCATCCGGCGACAGCGACGATGCGCAGCGCGCGGAAGAGCTGGCCAGGGAAACACTCGCGCAAACCTTCTCGGACATGGCCAACCAGGCGCTCGGCGACTCTCTGCGCATCCCGCCCACGATCAGCGTGAGCCAGGGTGAGCGCATCTTCGTTTTCGTTCGGCAGGACCTCGACTTCTCCGCACTCTATGAAGACCCGGTCGACGAAGCGTTGAAGGAAATACGCCGTGAACGTGGCCTCAACTGACCTCGCGTCCAACCGGCATTATTTCCTTTATCGGGCGCTCGCTCCGCTGAAGGCGTTCCTGAACGATGCGGAGGTGGTCGAGATCTCGGTCAATCGGCCGGGCCAGGTTTACGTCGAGCGGCTCGGCGCCGCACATATGGAATTCCACGAGGTCCCCGATCTCACGACGGCCGAGATCGTCAACATCGGAGAGCGCGTGGCGGCGAGCACCAACCAGTTCGTCAGTCCGGCCAACCCGATCCTCAGCGCAGCGCTTCCTACTGGTGAGCGCATCCAGGTCGTTCTGCCTCCCGCGGCACCGGACGGCGGTACGCTGTCGATCCGCAAACAGGTCGTCAGCAACTTCACACTCGAAGGCTACCGCGACCAGGGATCGCTCGATCGGGTGACGGTTGCCGTCGGTGGCCTGAGCGAAACCGACCAAGCCCTGGTCGAGCAGCTCTCGGCCAGGGACATCTACGGCTTTATCAGGACGGCTATCGTCAATCGTGTGTCGATCCTGATCAGCGGCGGCACTTCGAGCGGCAAGACGACCTTCCTGAACGCCTGCCTCAGGACCGTCGATCCGCATGAGCGGATCATCACGTTGGAAGACACGCGCGAACTTTTTCCACCCCAGAAGAACGCGGTGCATCTGCTCGCATCGCGCGGCGATCAGGGAACGGCGAGCGTGACGATCCAGTCCTTGCTCGAGGCCTCGCTGCGCATGCGACCGGATCGGTTGTTCGTCGGTGAGGTGCGGGGATCGGAGGCCTTCGCCTTCCTGCGCGCAATCAACACAGGTCATCCGGGCTCCATGTCGACGGTTCATGCCGACACGCCGCTCGGCGCCTATGAGCAGCTCGCCATGATGGTCATGCAGTCGGGCCTGTCGGCGGCCTACCCAAAAGCGGATCTGATCTCCTACATCCAGAGCGTCATCCCGATCGTGATCCAGTTGCGCAGGGAAGGAGGGCGACGCGGCGTCTCCGAAATCTTCTTCGCGCGCGAACGGATGGATGTGCCATGACCGGCTCGCTTCGCGTCTTCTATCTCGGCTTCTGTCTGGCCATTGCCTTTGCTGCCTGGCTGCTGGCCTATGGTCTAGCGCTGCAGCTCGTCTATGGCGACGGACGGATTCTGCAGGCAACCATCACAACAAATCCGTTCGCGCCGTACCAGCAGCTGGTCGCCTATGGCGATAGCTCGGTCCTGCGCGTCGTGGCGCTCGGCGCACTCTTGCCTGCGTGCCTGGTCGCCGCCGTTGTCGCCTATGCCGGTCTGCGCCCCAATTCGAGTCCCCTCGGGGATGCACGCTTCCAGACCGCGATGTCGTTGCGGCGTGACGGATGGTTCCGAAAGAGAGGCAAGATACTTGGTCGTTTCGGACGGCAGATCCTTCGTGTCGACGACGATCGGCATCACCTGATCATCGGACCGACGCGCTCGGGGAAGGGCGCCTGCTATGTCGTGCCCAACGCGCTCACCCACGAAGGCTCAATGATCGTCACCGACCTCAAGGGCGAGATCTTTCGCAGCACTGCCGGCTATCGCAAATCGAAGGGCAACCAGGTCTTTCTGTTCGCGCCGGGATCGGACAGGACGCATCGCTACAACCCGCTCGACTTCATTCGGCCGGATCGCGGCGACCGAACCACCGACATCCAGAACATGGCTGCGATCCTCGTCCCGGAAGTCACCGAGTCCGAGAATTCGATCTGGCAGGCGACCGCCCAACAGGTGATGGCCGGCGCAATCAGTTACATTAACGAAAGCGTCTTCTACGAGGGACATCGCAACCTCGGCGAGGTTACGGCCTTCTTCAACAGCGGGGCGAATCTGCAGGCGCTGATGATCCTCATCAAGGAGCGCGAACCCTATCTGTCCCGCTTCACGGTGGAGAGTTTCAACGCCTACATCGCCCTGTCCGAGCGTGCTGCCGCATCGGCGCTGCTCGACATTCAAAAGGCGCTCAGGCCGTTCCGCAATGAGCGCGTGGTCGCCGCAACGTCGGTCACGGACATGGATCTACGCGCCCTGAAGCACCGGCCAGTGTCGATCTATCTTGCCCCCAACGTCACCGACATCACCCTGCTGCGGCCGCTGCTCGCGCTCTTCGTGCAACAGACGCTTGATATACTCATGCTCGAGAATACCGAGCGATCCGTGCCGGTCTACTTCCTGCTCGACGAATTCCGGCAGTTGAAGAAAATGAGCGAGATCACGACGAAGCTGCCCTACGTCGCGGGCTACAACATCAAGATGGCTTTCGTGATCCAGGACCTGAAGAACCTCGACGAGATGTATGGCGAGACGTCCCGCCATTCCCTCATGGGCAATTGCGGCTACCAGCTGGTGTTCGGCGCCAACGACCAGGTGACCGCCGATGCTGTCTCGAAGGGCCTTGGCAAGCGCACGGTCCGCTACAAGACCGAATCCCGCACGATCGAGCTGATGGGCTTGCATCGTCGGACCAAGGTCGAGCAGTTGCGCGAACGCGACCTGATGATGCCGCAGGAAGTCCGGCAGATGCCGGCGAGCAAGATGGTTATCCTGGCCGAGGGTCAGAACCCGGTCTTCGCCGACAAGCTGCGGTTCTTCAGGACTGCGCCGTTCAAGACGATGGAGTGGTTCTCCAGGGCAAACCCGCTGCATGTGCCAGCGATCGAGTTCCTGCCGCAGCGGCCAGTGCCGGCAACAATCGGGGCCTATGCTGGCCGGGGTGCGGATGCCTTGAAATCGGAGGGGCAAGGCGCCCCACCGGAGGAGAAGGCAAAGCGTCCCGCTCGGAACCCATCGGCCGCACCGAAGCGCGAGGCCGTCGGCGGCAGGGGCCAAAGAACTATGGTCGCGGCCGCGAATACACCGCCGCGAGCTGGGGCTTCTGCGAGGCCCGCGCGCGGCGCACTCGATGCGCGTTTCGCCAATGCCGCTCGAAAACTGAAGGCTCTTGCCAAGACGCCCACCAGGGTCGGGAACCAGCCTAGAAGGACAGCCACTTGGGCACGGGTGTTCGACGAGACAGTTCCAGACGAATTGGAAATCGCTGAGGCCGACGCGGGCTGACCGCTCGTTGACATTGAGTCCGCCATTTGAAAGACAGGCGCCAGCGCGTGGAGCCGCATCGCGGTCACGACCGTGGTGCGCGCACGGTTTGCAACCAGATTCCAACAGGCCGGAAAATAGCGTGCCGCAGTGTTGCTCTGGGATGCTCGAACGTCAGTCGCGATGCCGTGCGAAGCTGCTGCCGACGAAAGCCCTGAAGATCGACAGGGATCCTGGTGGCGGGTTGTGAGCAACAGGGCTGTTGCTCGCGTTTGACGGGCTTGAAGGTCGCGAAATGAAGTATTCGTCTAGGGGATTGGGCGAGTCGAGCGACCTTGGAGATGAAGAACTCAAAACGAAGCCAAAGCAGGACGTCACTTGACGATCGGTTTCACTTCGTCGGTGACGCGGTCGCCGCCAGCGACCAGGCTGCGCTCCGATCCGCGATCTTTGAGGTCGAGGACCGCGCCTCCGGAGGTGAATTTCTGTTGAAGCTTTGGCGCAAATCGAATGCGCAGGTCGATGATCACCTCCGGCAATTGTGGCTGCACGAGATGCGCCAGGTACAACGCATCATGGCGTATGGGGGTGCCCGTGATGTCATCGTGGACGTGCTTGAATTCGTCGAGGACGACGAGCATTTCGGGGTGCTCCTCGAGAAGGCCGGACATCCCCTGAGCGAGCGCATCCGACGTGTCTCCAGCCAGCACTGGCTTCGCAATCTGGGTGCAACGAGATCGCGGGTGCTCTTCTGGCGCAACATCAAGCGTGTCGTCGCGGCGCTCGGGATCATCCTTGCGCAAGGGCTCGTGCATGGTCTCCTGACCGCGGATGTCATCATGACCGAGGGATCCGATGAGCCGGATTTTCAGGTCGGCGGCTTCGAGTGGAGCCTCCGGATCAGCGGGGACGCGGTAGGTCAAGTGCCGGCATCGGTGATGCCGCGGAAGAGTGCCGAAACGGCGCAACACTATTCGTTCGCGGAAGACTGGCGCGCTTTGGGCTTCCTGGCCGCGAACTGCCTCGACGCCGAGGTTCTGCCTTCCGGCAATGTCGCACCCCGCGCGGGAGCGCCGTCATCGATCGTGCTGCAGCCACCGGAGCAGATATTCCTGAAGCGGCTGGTCGCGCCTGGGCGCATGGACCAACTCGACGCAGATTCGCTCGGCCGCGCCCTGGACGACGTCATCACCAATAGCCGCCTTGAGTGCGAGGGCGTGCGAAATGTCACCATGGACCTGCAAACCCATCATCACGTTCTGCAGGGCAGTCAGGCTCTCATGCCGGTTGTGCGCCTGAAAGATGAAGCCGAGGCGCCGCCTGAGCGCCATCAGGGTGGGTTCACTGGCGCCATTCAGTTCCTGCCCGAGAAGTCGTACGGACCCGTCCTGTACAGAGCCAAGACAGCCGAGCAGCGTGAGCACCGTTGTCTTGCCGGACCCGGATGGCCCCATGAGGTAAGCTACCTTTTCCCAGGCGGCGACAGCCTCGATCCATTCGCGCCGCGTGTCCGCCGCGAGCCTGAGCGTCGCCTCGGCAGCCTTCAGCTGGGCTTGGCGGAAGCGGGCATCAGCAACCGCCATTCGTTTCGGGCGCGTCATCAGCGCGAGAATGTTCGGGACCACGGCGGTCTCGACCGTCCGCCCGGCGTTAATTCCCATCACGCCAACCGAGACCTGCGGGTTGACCAGGAGGGATTCCTGCCAGACGTCAGCGGAGGACATGCGCGAGGCGGGATTCACGGTTACGGAGACCGACCTGCCGCTGGCGGACCTCAACGCCGCCAAGGTCGAGGCCGGGCTGAAGCCGGGCCAGACGTCCTGCCATACGGCAAGGATCGGCGGCAATGTGATCGAGGGACACGTTCCCGCACGCGAGGTCCGGCGACTGCTCGACGAACGGCCGAACGCGATAGGTCTAACTGTGCCCGATATGCCCTACGGCTCACCGGGCATGGGCGAAGCCGGTGCAGATGCGGATCCGTACGACGTGCTGATGGTAAAACGCGACGGCACGACGGAGGTCTATTAAAGCTACCGCTAAGCAAATCCTTCAAAGAGCCGCAGAATGCCCCTTCTATGGGCTGCGGCGAGGTGTGAACTTCGCCGCAGCCGATGTAGCCATACTAATTTGGCTTTCGGTGCCGGCGCGTCGCCAGCACGGCATTCAAGCTCGTGGAGCCAAAGCGGCCGGTCTTGTCCCTTTAAGCACGACGGGGCCCCGATTCAGGGCGGTCGACCCGGCTGGCGCCCCTTTAACGGGACGATAATAAGGACCCGGCCAAGCCCGACCCGCCGGAACCTGTAGGGCCAGCGGGTCGGGACGTGTCGGCCTACATCACCCGTTTGATGTCGGAATAGGCGCCGCTGGTCTTCAGCGTCACGGTGACGGGCGCGCCGGCGCGGTTGCGCCAGAACCAGCCGTGATTGCCGTCGAACGCAGCCTCCAGCACGCCCTCGTCCTCGGCGACGCCGCGGCCCTTCTCATAGGAGATGTTCTCGCCGCCGCCGTCGCCGTGCAGATCGAAATTTATCGGCGCACTGTCGCTATCCCAGGCAAAATCCACCTTGGCGCCCTTGAGCATCACCAGCTTGATCTCGGCTCCCTCGCCGGGTGCAAGCGTCACCGACATCTCGTCGTTGCGCATCTCCTGTGCGTGCGCGCTGCTGACCAGGAATTCTGCATAGATGCGGTCGAGAAGGCTCGACCCTTGCTGCGGCGCCGCGGGAGGGGTGGCCGGCAGGGAGGCAGGGGTAGCATTCTGCTGTTCGCGAATGCGGTCGGCCTCCGCTTCCTCGGCGAGCTGCGTCTTGATCTCGCCCATCTCGGCGAGACCCAGCATGCGGCCGGCGCCCGTGGGATCGATGCCGTACTCGGAGGGCAGCACGATCGCGACAAGGATCGCGATGGCCGATACGATCGCAATGACGGTGGACTTCAGCAGCTGTGCCGAGGTCGGAAGTTCGGCGCGGGTCGGGGTGTCTGAATTGTACATTTATGGTTCTCCTTGTTCAGGCAACGAAATAGCCGGTGAGCTGATATCCGATCAGCACGAACCCGGCGGTCATCATGAGGACGTTGGCGGTGTAGGCGTGCTTCCAGAAGCTCGTCGTGCGGCGCCAGTACCCCATCGCGATGAGGATCATGGCGAGCGCGATCAGCTGGCCGATTTCGACGCCGACGTTGAAGGCGAGCAGGTTGGGCAGCAGCCCGTCCTGCGCGATCTCATATTCCAGAATCTTCGTCGCCAGTCCGAGGCCGTGGAAGAAGCCGAAGATCAACGTCGCCAGTTTCGTGTTGGGCTGGAAGCCGAACCAGCGCTGGAAGGCGCCGAGATTGTCGAGCGCCTTGTAGACGACCGACAGGCCGATAATCGCGTCGATCAGGTAGGCGCTGACGTTCCAGCCGAACCAGACGCCGAGGATCATCGTCGTCGAGTGGCCGATCGCGAACAGGCTGACATAGATCGCGATGTGCTGCAGGCGGTAGAGGAAGAAGACCACGCCCAGCAGGAAGAGTAGGTGGTCGTATCCGGTGACCATGTGCTTGGCCCCGAGATACATGAACGGGATGAGGTGGACCCCCGTGATCTCCTGGATATAGCCCTTGTCCCCCTCGGCGACGGCGTGAGCCGCGGCGAGGCCGGTGGACAGGAGCATGGCCAGGACGACCGACAGGATGGCCACCGGGAGAGCGAACGGCGCGCGCGTGGCGAACCGTCCGCCCCCGGGCGGTGAGGATGTCATGTGATCGTTCCGTGATTTTAGTGAAGGATGATGGCCGAAGCCGGGTTCAGTCCGTCACGCCTCTCGGGGAGGTCGGTCGCCCGGCGGGGTGGGCCGCGAGGCGATGCGGTCGTCCGGCGTCCCCAGACCCTGATCCTTCGGTGAATCGAAGCGAAAGCCGATCAGCATGGCGGCAGCCGGCGTGTCATGGCTATGGTCGCCGGCGTGGAAGCCGTCATGGTCATGGCTGGAGGTCGCGGACGGTTCGTCCTCGTCGTCATGTGAATGGCCGTGATGGTCATGCGAATGGTTGCTCACGACCGAGGCGACCTGCGCCAGGCCTGCGGGATCGGCGACCGGCGCGCGGGACCCCAGCACCGCCAGCGCAAGCAGGCAGATCAGCAGGGTTCTGACGGTCGCGATTCGGTCCGGCATCATCAGAACCCGTATAAACGCACGGTTAAGGCGAGGTAAAGGCAAGGGCGCGGCATAGGTTTGACACCATCCCCTGGGGGAGGATAGGACGTGTCCATGTCCGACCACCGCCACGCTTCCCACCCCGCCATCGTCAAGCGCCTCAGGCGCGCGGAGGGTCACCTGCGCAGCGTCGTGGCCATGATCGAGGGCGGCAAGCCGTGCCTCGACATCGCCCAGCAGCTTCATGCGGTGGAGAAGGCTGTGGCGCAGGCCAAGCGCACACTCATTCACGATCACCTAGACCATTGCCTCGAAGAGACGATCGGAACACTGCCGCGCGAGAAGCGCGGCTCGGTCGACGAGTTCAAGGAAATCGCGAAGTACCTCTGATGCCGAGTGTCACCATTTGTCCGGCCGCATGAAAAAGTCTCCGACCATATGCTTTGTCACCGCCGGGGGAGATCATCCCTGGACTATTGCAAACGCGTTGGCCGCTCGCTTCGGCGACGCCTTGGTGCTGATTACGGAGAACCCCGAGAATAAGTGGGATATTCTGGCGCGGCGCGCGCGGAAGCTCGGCTGGTTGAACGCCACGGGCCAATTGGGCACGATGGTGTTTGTGCGTATTGGAAAGTTTGCACTCCGATCGCGGATCCAGCGCTACATAGCGCTGCAACGGCTTGAGGTCGAAATCCCCCGATCCTGTGAGGTCGTGAAGGTTCCTTCCGTGAATTCCGAGGCGTTCGTCCGTGCCGTCTCGGACTTGCAACCCGATCTGATCTTTCTCGCAGGGTGCCGCGTGATAACGAAAGCCACTCTCAGTCGGATGTCCTGTCCGGTGGTGAACTACCACGCTGGCGTCACACCTAAGTATAGGGGGATGAATGGCGGATACTGGGCCCTGGCAAGCGGAGAACCCGATCAGTTCGGCAGCACGATACACATCGTCGACGAAGGGATCGATACCGGGCCCATCCTCGAACAGACAAGATGCCTTCCCGAGCCGGGCGACAGCATCATCACCTATCCCTACACTCTCGCCGCGGCCTCGCGCGCCGCTTGCGTGAAGGTCGTGGAGGACATGCTTGCAGGTCACATCGATACGCTTCCGGCGGTCGGGCAGTCGAGGCAATGGTACCACCCGCCGATATGGCAGTACCTTTGGACCGGGCTCTCCGCGCGCGTGTGGTGAAGCCCGCACTCATCGACGGGGTAAACACGCATGGTTGCACCGCTAAAGAACCGCACCTACCGCCACCTGTTCGCCGCACAGGTAATCGCGCTGCTCGGCACCGGGCTGCTGACCGTTGCCTTGGGTCTGCTCGCGTTCGAGCTTGCGGGCGATAGCGCGGGAGCCGTTCTAGGTACAGCGCTCGCCATCAAGATGATCGCCTATGTGGGCGTCGCGCCTGTCGCGTCCGCCTTCGCGGAGCGCGTTCCGCGCCGGGCCATGCTGGTGGCGCTAGATCTCGTGCGGGCGGGCGTGGCGCTGTTCCTGCCCTTCGTCACCGAGATCTGGCAGGTCTACATCCTGATCTTCGTGCTGCAGGCGGCATCCGCCGCCTTCACGCCGACGTTCCAGGCGACGATCCCGGACGTGCTGCCGGACGAGAAGGAATACACCCGAGCCCTCTCGCTTTCCCGGTTGGCCTACGATCTCGAAAGCCTCGTCAGCCCGATGCTGGCAGCAGCACTCCTGACCGTCATCTCGTTCCACAACCTGTTCGCTGGAACGGTCATCGGCTTCCTCGTTTCGGCGGCGCTGGTTGTCTCGGTCGCGTTGCCAAGCCCGAAGCCGGCCCAGCCGCGCGGCATCTACGACCGCACGACGCGCGGCATCCGCATCTATCTCGCGACACCGCGCCTGCGCGGGCTGCTGGCGATTAATATGGCGGTCGCGGCGGCCGGTGCGCTGGTGATCGTCAACACCGTCGTTTATGTCCAGGCCGTCTTCGGCCTTCGCCAGAACGACACGGCTTTAGCTTTGGCGGCATTCGGCGGCGGCTCCATGCTGGTCGCACTGGTGCTGCCGCGGCTTCTCGACACCATCCCCGACCGGACGGCGATGCTCGCCGGTGCGTCAGCGCTGGCGATCGCCACGCTGGCCGCGGCTGCAATCCCTTCCTATGGCTTGCTCCTGCCGCTGTGGTTTGTCATCGGCGCGGGCTATTCGATGGCACAGACTCCCTCGGGACGGCTGCTGCGGCGCTCCTCGCACGCGGAGGACCGTCCGGCGCTGTTCGCCGCCCAATTCGCTCTATCGCATGCATGCTGGCTCATCACTTATCCGCTTGCAGGCTGGGTGGGTGCAGCACTCGGGCTTCCTGCAACGTCTGCGCTCCTGGCCTTGATCGCCGGGACTGCCGTGGCCGCCGCCGCATGGCTCTGGCCGGCGACCGACCCGGAAGTGGTCGAGCATTCCCATGATGATCTGCCCGCCAGCCATCCGCACTGGAATGAGGGGGCGGCCGACGGCCGCAACAAGCATTCCCATGCCTACGCCATCGACGACCTCCACGCCGCATGGCCGCATGCGCGATGAGGCCAGCGTCCTGACATGATGGGGCTATTCCAGGATCTCGTGGCCATCCAGCGCGATATCTACCTCGCCTTCGCCGACCGCATCGGCGACTTCGCTAAGACTGGGGACTGGACGCTGCTCGCGGCCTACCTGCCGATGGGAATCCTGTTCGGCGCGGTTCATGCGCTGACGCCCGGGCACAGCAAGGCGGTGCTCGCGACCTACCTGACTGGCTCGACCGCGAACGTGCCGCGCGGGCTAGCCGTATCGCTCGTATTGTCGTTCGTCCATGTCGGGATGTCCGTCTTGATCGCGCTCCTGTCGCTGCGACTTGTTTCCGTGGCGCTCGGGAGCGTCGGACGCGCGCCGCTCCTCGAAGACCTCAGTCGCGGCTTCTTGGGTGTGATCGGCCTTTGGCTGCTCTGGCAAGGAGTCCGGGGCACCGGACATGGCCACGGCCAGGGCATGGCCGCAGGACTTGCCGCGGGGCTGATCCCGTGCCCGCTGACGCTTTTCGTCATGACCTTTGCCATCTCCCGCGGCGTGCCGGAGGCGGGCGTGGCGTTCGCGGCCGTCATGATGATCGGAGTGGCGCTGGTTTTAGGGACAGTCGCGCTGGCGGCAGTCCTCTTCCGCCAGCAGCTTTTGCGCCTTCTCGCAACGCGGCCCGGCGCCGTGGACGTCGTCATGCGCGCGATCCAGGTCGTCGCGGGGCTGGTCCTTGTCGCCGTCGCCTGGAACGCCATCTTGGGTGGGGGAACCTAGCCGGGACAGGCGTGGCCGGCTGGCCCGTAGCCGACAAGCGTGGGATTTAACAGGAAGGAGAATGAGGATGACTGACGACCACCGGATGCATGAAGCCAATGAGCATGGCAAGCACGGCCGTCCCTATCTCATGTTTTGGGTGAACATGCTCCTCGGTCTCGCCGTCATGTACGTCGTCATGTTCACGATGATCGACGGTACCGGCGACTTCAGAAACAATCTCAACATGTTCTACATGGCGGTTACGATGTGGGCGCCGATGGGCATCTTCATGCTGGCGACGATGCCAGGCATGTTCCCGAACAGGCGGGCGAACATCGCACTCTACATCCTGTTCGCAATCCTGACGGCTGGGTCATTCTGGGCTACCCGTGCCCAAGCCCTCATTGACGACCGCCAATTCATCGCGTCCATGATCCCGCATCATTCAGGTGCCATCCTGATGTGCCGAGAAGCCAGCCTCGCCGATCCGGAACTCGTTGCTCTGTGCACCCAGATCACAGAGGCACAACGTCAAGAGATTGAACAGATGGAACGGATTTCGGAGAGACTTCGCTGACGATACGCAACGGCAGAATTGGGCCAACGCGTCGGGAACGTAGGCTCACGCCGCGCATCCGCGCCCGACCCACTTCCTGAGCCGATACTTGCTGTGACAGGTGGTGCAGGTCTCGAGCATCAAGTGGAACAGATGCTCGGCGGGGACCGCGTTCAAACTTACCTCACCCCTCGACGGTCTGGCCCCAAGCAGACTGCCGCCGCCGGGAATGCTGGATCCCATGCGCATGTCGGGAGTGATCGCGCTACCGGCCCGAGCAGCTTTCCGATCGAAGGCAACAGCGAGTTCTTCGAGCCGTGCGGCAATCTCGTTGAACTCCTTTCGCTCGGCTGCGATTCTCCTATCGTCAGCCTCGCTTTTCGTCTCGGCACTTCCGGTGAACAGCGTACTCAGCTCGGAGCCATGCAAGACGAAAGCCGATGCGGCTTCCTGCAATCTGGTCTTGTCGTAGGCGACGTCCCCGCTGAACATTGCAGCGATTGTCTTGGCCGCAGCGGCCATATCTTTCATCGCCTGCTGGCGGCGCTCGACTGTCGAAGGCGGCTGCGCACCGCTGCCGGTCACGGGTGTCAGCTGAAGCAGGACGACCGCGGCCGAAATGATGGCGAGACACTGCGTCTTCGGCATGGACAGTCCGTTTAGAAGCTTCATCTCCGTTATGTTGTAAGACGATTGTGCCGATCGTTGGCCTCGCCAGCCGCGAGGCGAAAATGCCGGGCAGCATCGGTCGCCATTCGGTTGGTGCACCATCTCGCGTAGAATCCACCTAAAAGCCAGCCGAGCCACCGTGTCCCGAGACCTCGCGGCAGATCGTAGCCGATGAAGACCGTCAGTAGCGACGACCCGGACTCTGGCGCGATCACGAATCCCATTTGATAGCGTCCGATCACCCACAGCGTCGGTTCGACAACGGTGACCCACGCTTTCAATCGAGGCGGATCGCGTTCGGTCACGATTTCCTCCACCGAGAGCGGAATGCCGAGGATGCTTCCGGTGAATCCGAACTTGGAGCCGACGTTGCGCGTCCCGCTCTCGTCGAGGTGGATATCCATCCTCGATCCCATCATCATCCAGGATTTCCGCTCCATGTGCGCGGAGAGGTTGCGATGATCGTCGAGGAAGGCGAACACCGCATCAGGAGGCACGTCCACCCCGGTTCGCGTCTCGGCCGAAAGAGGATATTCGGGCATTGGAAATGCCTCCTTCCTCCGATTGCTCCCTTCACATCATGCCCATAGGCTCCATGAGCTTGTCCGCGGTCGCCTTTTGCGTCTCGTCGAGGGCTGCATAGAAGGGCTCGGCGGCGGCCCTCAGACGGCGGACCGCTTCCAGGCGGGCTGACAGCGCCCGCTCACGTGATTCGAGAACCGAAGGCAGCGTTTGGCCCGCCGCCGGCTGCATCATAGCCCCCGACGCACGCGCGCCTTCTCTCAGAGCTTCGGCGACCGTCCCCCAGAGCGGCTCCTGCGCGGACGTCACCTTAAGTTCTGTGTGGAGGAAGGCGATTCGGCCCTCGACGTGTTCAGGCGACATCATCTGTCCCATCCGGCCGCTGCCGGTCATACCATCGGCCGACATCATGCCTTGCATCATACGGCCATGACTCTTCATCATCTGCTGCATCATCGTCATCATGCCTCCGCCCATCATGCCCCCGCCGGGGGCTGGCACCGCGTCAGGCGTGGCCTGTTTCGGGACCGTCTCGACTGCGGGTGCTCCTTCAGTAGCGGACGGCGGATGATGCGCGTCTTCGGCAAAGGACATTGCGGAGGTCATCAGCACCGCTACTGCGGCCAGTGTCTTGAGCAAGGTTGTCATGGTTGTCTTTCCTTTTGACCGTTTCGAGTTGTTGCAAGGCAAGCTAACATTCGGGCGATGATCTTTCGGTCGGCGGCGGACCTCCGAAGAGTTCGGCGCTGGCCATGGCCAGCAAGCTGGCGATCGAGATCGCATTTCAAGGGTGGGGGATTGAGTCCGTGCTCACCACTCGAGCAGCTCCCGCCGCGAGCAACTGTACGTAGGCTTCACCTGCGAACACGGGATGGATGATGACGCTGACGGCCGGAGGAAGGCCAAGCCGTTTCAGGTGGCCCAGCGTTTCGATCGAAGTCCGTCCCGACGAGGCGATGTCGTCAACGATGACGGGGATTCGGCTGAAAGCGGCATCGATCGAGGGAAGGCTCACCTCGACGTCGCTGTCACCCCGGCGGGTCTTCGTCAGGATTTGGTAGGGAAAACCGGCTCGGTTGGCGATGTCGGCTACCCATTGTTCGCTTTCGCCGTCTGGGCCTATCAGAATCGCGTTTGGAACATTGCCTCGCAGCCAATCCGCGATCAGCGGTGCCGTCGCCACCCGACGAACCGGCATGCGGTAGAGTTCGGAGAGCTTCGGATTCCTGTGCAGATGGGGATCCGCCGTAACCAGCCAATCGAAACTCTCTTCGAGAAATCGCGCGAACAAGGGTGCGCTGACGGCCTCGCCAGAGTTGAACCGCTTGTCCTGGCGCATGTAGGCCAGATAGGGCGCGATCAGTCCGACGGAGCGGGCGCCGAATTCGCGCGCCGTCGCCGCGGCGAAGCGCAGGGGAAGGGCGAGTTCGTCGGGGTTGTGCAAGCTGGCGACGAGAGCGACATCGATGCCGTCCAGACCCTCTTCGATCGTGACGAGGGATTCGCCATCGGGAAAATGACGCCAGTCGAGGCGCCCATTTCGCGCGGCCAGCATCGGAGCCATCGCCTCTGTCAGCCTACGCTGTAGCGGGAAAGGGAGCAGCATGCGGGTCATTTCGCGGCTCCGATCTCGAATATGTCGGGATGTGCCGCGGCATACGCCAGCGCGTATTCCAGTTCTCCCGGCGATTGGGCATGGATGTGGAACAGCGGCTCGCCGGTCTGAATGCTGTCGCGAATGCGAACGCGGCAATCGACTCCAGCGGCGGCGCTGCCTGGAGCGCCGGCGAGTTTGGCGACTTTTGCCAGCCGGCGGTTGTCGATGCGTTGTATGTGGCCGGTGCTGCCGGCGAAAACCGGACGGCTGTGCGCAGCCTCTCGCGGCTCGGTAAAGCCGCCCTGTGCCTCGCAGATAGCGAGAAACTTGGTGAGCGCAGCGCCGCTGTCGAGGAGCGAGCTGGCAAGTGCTCGTCCTTGGCCGATTACGGCCCCTGGTGCCGCGTCAAGCAACGCCCCAGCAAGGTCGAGCGCACGGCTGCGGAGATCGCGAGGCGCTCCTGCGCTATTGCGCAGGACGCTCAACACGTCTCGCGCCTCCAGAGCCGGGCCAATGCCATAGCCAACAGGTTGGCTTCCATCGGTGCGCAGCACCGAGAGGTTAAGTCCGAGCGCCTGTGCCGTCGCCCGCAGGCGTTCTTCAAGAGATGCTGCCGCCGCGACGGAACGAACTTTGGCGGTCGGTCCGATGGGAACGTCGATGAGCACGTGTGTGGAGCCGGCAGCGGCTTTCTTCGAAAGTATGCTGGCGACGAGTTGTCCGTCGCTGTCAAAGTCGAGCGGGCGCTCGATGCGGATCAATATGTCGTCGGCAGGGCTCAGCCGGACATTTCCACCCCAGACGATGCAGCCCCCTTCGCGCTCGACCACGAGCCGCATTGCATCGAGATCGAGCGCTACCGGCGCCATCACCTCCATCGCGTCGGCGGTACCGGCAGGAGATGTGATGGCACGTGAGGACGTCTTTGGAATCCGGTGGCCTGCGGCGGCAACGATCGCAACGACGATGGGTGTGGTGCGGTTTCCAGGGAGGCCGCCGACACAATGCTTGTCCAACACCGCGCCGCTGCCCCAGTCGATGCGTTCGCCCACTGCCAGCATCGCTCTAGTGAGCGCGATCGTTTCCTGCTCGTCGAGCCGTTCTCCAGCACATGCCGTAACGAATGCCGTCAGTTCGATGTCGGACAACCGGTTGTCGACGGTGTCGCGCATGAGGGCAACGAAATCCGCCTCATCCAGTCGTTGGCCGAAGACCTTGGCGCGTAGCGCCCCTGCCGATGCAGGAGGCTCGGGATGGCTGAACACCCCCCAGGCTTCCGGGCCCGGTTGGAGGAACGTCCACGCGGCCTCGGACAAGGCGGCGACGTCCGGTTCGAGGCGATTGTCGACAACGACGTTGAGTGTGGCAACCAGTTCGCGATCGCCGCTACGCGCCAGAACCCGGGTGAGCGCCGTAAAGCCTTCGGACCGACAGACATGGCAATCGCGATGCATATAGAGGACCGGTTGCTGATAGGTGTCGATGCCGGCACGGACGAGGCGTAGCCGGCTATGGGCGTCACTCATGCCGGATGCTCCAGATCGATCCGCTCGAGGTGCTCGGGCACACGCGCTTGCCATTTGAGTTCGCGATTGATGCGGCCACGCAGCGTATCGGCAGAATCCGGTTCGCCGTGCGTGAGGTAAGTCATTGTGGGCGCGCGGCGGGCACTCCGCATCCAGTCGAGAATCTCGTCGGCGTCGGCGTGACCGGAAAAGCTCTCCAGCTGAACGACTTCCGCGCGGATCGGTACGTCTCGTCCAAACATCCGCAGATGGTCGGCGCCGGCCGCCAAGGCAGCACCTCGCGTGCCGCCAGCCTGGAAGCCGGAGAGCAGGATCGCATTGCGTGCATCTGATCCGAAGGCCAGAACATGGTGCAGCACGCGTCCGCCCGTGAGCATGCCGCTTGCCGACACGATGATCATCGGCCCGCGTCTGAGGTTTAGCGCCTTCGATTCTTCGACCGATCGCACCAGTGTCGCGATCGAATACATCGCGCGGCATTCTTCCACGCTGACATGGTGCTCGTCATGAAAGCGGTGGTAGATATCTGTGGCGTCGATAGCCATCGGGCTGTTGAGGAAGACGGGTACGGCCGGAATTTCACCGCGCTGTTTGAGGCGCGCGACCTGTAGCAGTATGCCCTGCGCGCGGCCTACCGCGAATGCCGGGATGACGATCACCCCGCCCCGCCCGGCAACACGCCCGATCACCGGCGCAAGCTCCGCTTCCGCATTGATACGTGGGTGCTTGCGGTTGCCGTAGGTGGATTCACAGACGAGTATGTCGGCTTCCTGCAGCGGCAAGGGCGGCCGCATCAGCGGATCTTGCGCAGGCCCCAGGTCGCCGCGTCGACGCTGATCTGTGCGGCGCCCAGCAGATGCCCCGCGTGAAGGAAGCGAGCGCGAATGCCGCGCCCGACTTCGAATTCCATGTCGAAGTCCTGTGTCGCGATATGCCTGAGCGAAACCTCCGCGTCTTCGAGCGTGTACAGCGGCTCAGGATTGAGGTGCTTTGAGAAGCCCTTCCGCTTGGCATACCTAGCCTCTTCTTCCTGAAGGTGGCCGCTGTCGGGCAGCAACAGGGAACAGAGTTCCGCGGTGGCGGGTGTGCATATCACCTTGCCGCGAAAGCCATCGCGCACGAGCGCGGGAATGTAGCCGGAATGATCGAGATGGGCGTGGGTCAGCAGGACAGTATCGATCGTTTCAGGCGGTGCCGGGGAGGCCGCTCGATTGCGATCACGCAGCTGCTTGTAGCCCTGGAAGAGGCCGCAATCGATGAGGACGCGGCGTCCATCCATTTCGAGCAGGTACCGCGATCCGGTCACGGTGCCGGCTGCGCCGAGAAATTGAAGCGAGGAATTCCGTTTCATGTGGCTCTCCAAGTCCTCAGAAGCGCGCCGATAGGTCCTATGACGCGGCTCATGCTGGCGCTCCGGTCGGCTGCTCGTGAGCAGCGCTTGCGGAAGCCGCTGCGGCCGGGCGGATGCCTTCGAGCCTGGTTCGTTTGAGTAGAAGCGCATTGACGGCAACCAGCGCCGAACTACCCGACATGGCCAGCGCGGCGATCTCTGGGCTCAGGAGGAAGGGATACAACACACCTGCAGCGAGCGGGAAGGCGATGACATTGTAGCCGACCGCCCACCACAGGTTCTGATGCATCTTGCGAAGGGTGGCCCGTGACAAGGTCATCGCGCCGACCACGTCATACGGATCGCTCTTCATCAGCACGATATCGGCGCTCTCGATCGCCACATCGGTGCCTGCGCCGATCGCGAAGCCGACGTCGGCTTGCGTCAACGCCGGGGCGTCGTTGACACCGTCGCCGACCATACCGACCTTCAATCCTTGTCCCTGCAGCTCCTGGATCTTTTCTGCTTTCTGGCCCGGTAGAACATCGGCCAAGACGATATCGATGCCGAGAACGCCGGCAATCCGCTTGGCGGTGCCGGCATTGTCACCGGTGAGCATTGCCACTCGCACGCCCTGCTCGTGGAGTTTCTTGATGGTCGCGATGGCGGTCGGGCGCGGGGCGTCGGCGATGGCGATCAGTCCTAGGAGTTTTCCGGAACGCGCCACGTGAATGACGGTGCGGCCTTCGCCCTTCAGCGCTTCCGCCTTGTCACCGAGCGACAGTAGGTCGATCTTCTGCTCGTCCATAAGGCGGCGGTTGCCGAGGAAAACCTCAACTCCACCGATGGCGGCGCTTGCGCCCTTACCTTCGATGTTGAGGAAGCCGGAGACTTTGGGAAGTTCCAGGTCCTTGGCCCGCTCGACTATGGCGGCGGCCAGCGGATGATCCGACCCTTGATCGATGGCTGCCGCAACCTGCAGAACTTCGTCGGACGAAACACCGGGCGCTTCAACGATTTCGACGACTTTGGGTTGACCCATGGTCAGCGTGCCAGTCTTGTCGAAGACGATCACGTTCAGCTTTGTCGCCTCTTCGAGGGCGGCCGCATTCTTGAACAGGATCCCGTTGGATGCACCGAGACCAGTACCGACCATCACCGCCATCGGCGTGGCGAGCCCCAGAGCATCAGGGCAGGCGATGACGAAAACCGTGATCGTCAGCGTCATCGCGAAAAGCAGCGGCTGGCCGATCCACCAGAACCAGACGGCAAAGGTCGCGAGGCCGATGACTATCGCAGCCAGCACTAGCCATTGCGACGCGCGATCGGCAAGGAGCTGCGCCGGCGCCTTGGAATTCTGAGCTTCCTGGACCAGCTTGACGATCTGGGCCAAGGCCGTGTCGGCGCCCACCTTGGTCGAGCGATATCGCAGCGTGCCGCTCTTGTTGATCGTGGCGCCGATGACGGCATCGCCGACTTTCTTGGTGACTGGCATGGATTCTCCGGTGAGCATCGATTCGTCGATGGTCGATTCGCCCTCGATCACTTCACCGTCGACAGGAAGCTTGTTGCCGGGCCGCAGCACGACGATGTCGCCGAGGACCACGTCGGCGGTCGCAACCTCGACCTCCTTGCCATCGCGGAAGACGTTGGCCTTGGGCGGCGCGAGATCGAGCAGCGCCCGGATGGCGGCGGACGCGCCAGCCCGCGCGCGCATTTCCAGCCAATGGCCGAGCAGGATGAAGACGAGCAGTACGCTCGCGGCTTCATAAAACTGCTCGCCTTCGAAAAAGAAGGTCGCGCCGACACTGAAGAGGTAGCCGGTGCCGACGCTCAGCACCACCAGCACCGCCATGTTGAGCACGCCGTTTCGCAAGGAGCGCCAGGCGGCGACGACGAATGGCCAGACCGGATAGAGGATCGCGGCGCTCGCAAGGAAGAACATCGCGACGTTTTCGCTGAGCCCGAAAGGCGGGAGGAGCCATGGCTCCCCCATGCCCATTGGCTCCATGGCAAAGATGGGCAGCGTGAAGACCAGGCTGACGAGGAAGCGATTGCGCATGTCGCGGACCATGTCCTGCATGTCCATGCCGCCGCCGTGTCCCATCTCATGGGCCATTGCGTCGTGCGGCGGCTTGGTGGCTGCCGTTCCCGCCCGCTTGCCTCGCGCCGCGTCGATCACGGCGACGTGCTCCGCGTGTCCATGCATATGTTCCGAGGGCGCCGGGGCATGCCCCGGCGGGACGGTTATGCCGCCCGGCACGCAGAGGTGCCGTGGCACGGTCTCGCCTCGGCAGTGAAATCCGCAGGCTTGGATCTCGCGGGCCAGAGTCTCAGGATTCGTCAGCGCTTCGTCGAATTGAATGGTTGCGCTTGTCGAGCCGGCGTTCATGGCAACGCCGGCAACGCCGGGCAAAGCGGCGACACGTTTTTCGACTGCCGCGAAATCCAGCACGCCGATCAGGTCGTGTATTTCCAGCGTCGCCTTCTTCATGGTCAATCTCCCATGTCTTCCTGCTGCAACGTGCTGCGGTTTGGGTTGTGCGGACCGCGGACAATCACCGCGGCCCGCAAATGTCCTAGGCTCGATACCCGAAGGTCGACATCATCCCGGTCGCCATGTGATAGAGATGGTGGCAATGGAAAGCCCACTGGCCGGGATTGTCGGCATCGACGGCGATCGTGACCGAGCGCATCGGTGGCACGAGCACGGTGTCTCTTACCGCTCCCGCAAAGCGCTGCCCGTCGATCGCGACAACCTGGAAGTGATGGCCGTGAAGGTGCATTGGATGCGCCATCATGCTCATGTTGCGCAGCGTCACTTCCACCCGGTCACCCGCATCGACGACGATAGCCTCGTTGGTCGTCAGGCCCCAGCGATAGGCGGCCATTCCGCCGGTGAGCGCCATATCGAACCTCTTCTGAACCGGGCGCGATACAAGTGGCGCAACAGCCCGCAGTTGCGCCTCGAGCGCCAGATCGAGAACCGGGGCGTCGCCATCTGCGGACGTCGCGATCTTCGCCACCGCCGCCCCTGCCGGGCGCAGGATGACGCCGGCCCGTTCCCTGCTTCCCTCGCGGAGAGCCAGGATCGGAAACGAGCGGGCCTCGCGTGGCAATTGCACACGGACGTCGATGCGCTGTCCCATCGTCATCGGGAAGCGGCTGCCCTTGACCGGCTCGATATCCTGACCGTCGACCGCGATCAGTTCGCCTTCGAGTTCGCCGAAATCGATCGTGAACGCAGTCGCGGTCGCGCCGTTGATGATCCGCACGCGCACGCGTCCGCCTGGATCGACCGACACGATCTCCGGATCGTCCAGAGTCCGGTCGTTGGCCAGATAGGCGTCATACTCGATGTCGTTGAGGTCCATGGCCATGCCGCCGTGGTTCATCCCCGCCATGGTGCCGCCCGTCGCCCCCGACATAGGCATGCCGCCATGCTGCATCGGCGCGGCTGCGCCCCCTGTCAGGCCGGCCAGCAGTTCCTCCGGAGACGAAAACGAGAAGTCATGAAGGAGAACGACAACCTCCTGCTCGTCCGCACTGTCGTCGTTAGGATCAGCGACGACTAAGGGCGCGGCGAGAAGCGCCTGCTCCTGTAGCGTGTGGGCGTGCATCCAATGGGTACCCGGCCTGCCGACCGGGAAGTCGTAAGCGCGGTCGGCACCTGCGGCGACGAGCGGCAACGGCGCATCGCCGACGCCGTCGCTTTGCCACGGCGGCGTCAGACCGTGCCAGTGGACGATGGTCGACTCCGCGGTCTCATTGCGGAGCAAGACATTGAAGGCATCCCCGGCCCCCAAGCGGATGCCCGGAGCGCCGTTTTCTCCTTGGAGTCCGAAGACGCTGGCCGCCTTGCCGTTCACCTCGATCGTTCGGCGGACGACGCGAAGCAACGTCTGACTTGCCCGCTGACCGGCAACAGCCGCCGTGAGCAAGGTTGGCGGCGCTGCGAAAGCCGCGGCGCCGGCGATTGCGGCCTTAAGGAATTCTCGGCGTTTCATGATTGTTTCCATCGGTTTTGAGTTCGAAATCTCGGAAATGGGGGGTTCATTTGGGACAAATGGCTCCAATCCGCCGCCCCGAGGCGTCCAGCCTGGGGTGCGAGTGGAGGGAGAATTCATCGCGTGCGGGGCTTTTCGGTGGCGCCGAACAGCCGCTTCAAATGCGGGAAGTAGGCGGGCACGTTGACCGCATAGCGGTCGTATGCTTCGCCAAATTCCATTCTCGCTTCACGCTCCTCGGTGAAGGAAAGCCGCACGTACATGCCGACAAGAATGGGGAACATCGCAAGCGTTAGTAGGGTCGGCCACTGGACGAGGAAGCCCGCCAGGACGAGCACAAAGCCAACATATTGCGGGTGGCGGACATAGGCGTAAGGGCCACCCGTGGCGAGGCGCCCCTGCCGCTGCGCCTCGTAGAGCACGCGCCAGGCGGCCGAGATCAACAGGAATCCGCCGCCGATCAGAATGAAGCTGAGGATGTGGAACGGGCCGAAATGCGGGTTCAGCCGCCAACCGAACATCATTTCCAAAAGATGGCCGGCATCATGTGAGAACCAGTCAATTGCTGGAAACCGCGATTGAAGCCAACCCGAGAGCAGATAGATCGTTAACGGAAAACCATACATCTCTGCGAACAGCGCCACCAGGAAGGCGCTGAACGCGCCGAAGGAGCGCCAGTCGCGGCCCGTCCGCGGCTTGAAAAAGCTGAAGGCGAAGAGGATAAAAACCGCCGAATTGACGATGACCAGACCCCAGAGGCCATAAGCGGTGGATTGTTCGACCATGGTCATGCTCCTTTTCCGCGCTTCGAACCATTCCGTGCGCCCGGCTCAATTTCGTTGTGCTGGGTATGCTTCCCGTGACCGCCATGTCCGCCATGGCCGCCGTGCATAAACATGTGAAGCAGAGGACAGGCGGCCAACAGCAGGAAGGGAAGGACGCCGAGGGCATGCGCCCGGTGCTCGGAGAGGAGGAAAAAGGCGGCGATCAGCAGGAAGCCAACCGTAACGAGCCCCGCCTTCGAAGTCCAAAACCCGCCAGGCCTTGGCTCGACCTCGGGCTCCGGCTCATGCCCGGCCGGGTGACCGGCTGGATGTTGTGCCTGCGGGCTCATGGGGTGGGCTCCTTCCACTGGTGATTTGAGGAGAGTTTTCGGATGGCAAGCTGCTGCATGGGGGCTACTTCTACCGACGCCCGGTGGCGACGACGTTGTAGATCGATGCGTAGACGACACCGGCGATGAGCCCGACGATTCCAAGACCGACAATGCCGTAGAGAGCCCGTCCGGGGCTGATCGGCGCGGCGGATTTAATCGTGCCGAAGTCGAGCCCGTGGGAGAAAGCGCCGAAGAAGTCGAGTGTTGCGTCCGGCCAGAGCGCAAAAGTCAGAGCACACAGCATGCTCAGAAGAGCGAGCGTTACGCCCAGCGCGATGCCGACCGACAGAGTGCTAAGTCTTTTCATTGGGCTTCTCCACCTATTTGGCGCGCTGCTTGAGCCATTCCTGCATTTTGGCGATTTCGGATTCCTGCGCGTTGATGATCTGATTGGCCCAAGCCTTGACCACATCATCCTTGCCGAATTGCAGAACGGCGCGGGCCATGTCGATCGCGCCTTGATGGTGCGGGATCATCGCCTGGACGAAGGCGACATCGGGGTCGGCGGCCTGGATGCCCTGCATCATCGGCCCGTCCATTTTCTTCATGGCCTCCGCATATGCCTTGTCGGCATCGGACATGTTGGCGGTGTCCATCGGCATGCCCTGCATCATCCCGCCTTGCATCATGCCGCCCTTCATCATCGGCATCATCTTCTGCATCATGGGCATCATTGTCTGCATCATCGACATCATCGCCGTGCATTGCTCCGGCATGCTGGGCGGGGTCGATTCCGGGGCCGGCGCCGCCAGGGGAGCTTGGGGCGCGTCGGCTTCTGGGTGGTGCTCATCCGTCTGAGCGAATGCCGCGCCGGACGCGACTACGAATGCCGCAAGAGTCATCGATCGGAGGTAAGCTTTCATGGCTGTTTCCTTGTCGTTGAAGTGACCGGACTGGCGAACTCTGGTGCGAAGGGCAGCCAGGATCGCCGGTACCGTTGGATTTCGGGATTGCTCGCGGGACAGCGGGTCGATGAGCGCCGCAGATGAACAGCCTCAGGCACCCGCGGTGGCGCGGGATCGCGGTGTCAGGCGAAGAAACGGGGAGGTTGCAGGAGAGCCTCGGGATGGATGCCTGTTCCCAAGAACCCGGCATCCAAGCCGTATGCGGCGATTGAGGCTCGATCGAGAGTCTCAGAGCCACTTGTCAAGGGAACGGCGGCTCCGCAACAACCCGATCCGGTCGAGGACATGCAATTCGTGCCGCAGTCCTGACTGCAACCGTTGTGGCGGCTGTCCAGGGCTATTGCCGCAATGCGCGTTGTCATTGAGTCTGAACCGTTGGCGAGAAAAGCCGTGCTGTCATCGGCAACGCCGAGTTCGACAGCAATACCCCAGGCTTCCCCGGCAAGAACCGGTGCACTGCTCACCATCGCGCTGCCGGCGATCAGGATGATCGCGGCGAGCAGGACGCGGAAGTGGATCAGCGTGAGTTTCATTTCTTGTAATCTACAGCCAATCACGATCACAACCTTGATGCAAATCAAAGTCGAAACACTTGGGGCGCCGTACGTGGCTAGGCAATCTTTTGGACGTTGATGGACGTCTCGTTTGCCGGTTCGAAGTCGTGGAAGCCTCGAAATGGATCACGCGTTTCAGGCGGCCGGATGGCACGCAGTCTCGACAGCAATCTGGTCGATGCTGCAAGCTGCTACCTCCTCCTAGGAACGCCGCCAACAGCAGGCAAGGACAGTACATGAACGTCAAGGATCCCGCTCTGGCAGAGGTCAGCCGTTCCGCGACGGAGCGGCTCAACCGGAACTGCTTCTGCATCACGCTCGACTGCGCAGCGCTGCAGTCGGCGTTGGATCACGAGGCCGGCGACGGGGGCTTCTACGAGACTTTCAACAATTCCCGGCCGCATCTGTTTTCCAATGTCCCGGTCTTCCTCTCCAAATCCGTCATCGAAGAGATGCGCGGGATCGCCGATGCCATCGAGGCGGCGACGAAATTGCCGGCCTACCGCGACGCAGTCCTCTCCTGGGCTCCCGAAATCGCCCAGCAGGATTTCGGCCCGGCCGGCGCGCTGATGGGTTACGATTTTCACCTCGGTGACGACGGCCCCAAGCTGATCGAAGTGAACACCAACGCCGGCGGGGCGTTCCTTAATGCCTTGCTGGCCAAGGCCCAGACGGCTTGCTGCGCGGAAGTCGAGCAAGGGCTGATCGGGGCCAGAGACGAAGATTTCGAAACCAGCGTCGTCGCGATGTTTAAGAGCGAATGGCGACGTCAGTACGGCGCCGGTGCGGCGCGAGGAATCGCGATCATTGATGACCAGCCCGAGGAGCAGTATCTCTATCCGGAATTTATTCTTGCCAGGCAGTTGTTGCTGAAGCACGGCATCGATGCTGAGATTGGCGACGCGAGCGAGCTGCACTATGAAAGCGGCAGGCTCCGCCTCGCCGGCGAGGAGATCGACCTCGTGTATAATCGCCTGGTCGATTTCGCGCTGGATCGCCCGGAGCATGCAGCACTCAGAGCGGCGTATCGGGACGGGGTGGTGGTGGTCACGCCAATCCGCGCAACCACGCGCTTTTTGCGGCCAAGCGCAATCTGACGCTTCTGTCCGATCCGGCCGCGCTCGAAGCCTTCGGCTTTTCTGCAGATATGCGCTTTCGGCTTGCCGGCGTTCCACGGACCATTCTGATCACCCCCGACAATGCGGACGCGCTCTGGCAATCCCGCAAGGACATGTTTTTCAAGCCGCTCTCCGGCCACGGCAGGAAGGCGGTCTATCGCGGCGACAAGGTAACATAAGGGGTATGGACCGAGATCGCCCGGGGTGGCTTCGTGGCCCAAGCCTTTGCCGCGCCCGGGCAGCGCATGATCGAGATCGATGGCGCACCCGCACCGCGCAAGATGGGCGTGCGGCTATACACTTATGATGGCCGGATCCTCTTGGCAGCCGCGCGTCTTCACCAGTGCCAGACCACGAGTTTCAGGACGCCAGGCGGCGGCTTTGCGCTTGTGCTAGTGATCTGAACATGCAAGGTTCTTCGGTGCTAACGATCAATGGCGGTTCGTCGAGCATAAAGTTCGCCGTGTTTGAGGGGAGCGTCGCCGCCGTGCGGCGGCTGCAGGGCAAGATAGATCGGATCGGCGGGCGCGAGACCACGCTGACCTTCATGGATATGGCCGGCGGCGAGAAGGAGAGCCAGCCGATCGGCGAGATGGATCACCGGGCGACCGCGAGCTTCCTTCTCGATTGGCTCGACCAGCGCATTGGATTGGCTTCGTTGAAGGCGATCGGCCACCGTGTGGTAAACGGCGGTGCACACTACAAGGCGCCGCAACCCGTGACAAACGAACTGATGGACGAATTGCGGCGCATCAACGCCTATGCGCCCGAGCACCTGCCGTCCGAGATAGCGCTGATCGAACTGTTCAGCGCTCGCGCCCCGGCGCTGGCGCAGCTCGCCTGCTTTGACACCGCCTTTCGCCAGAACATACCGCGGGTGGCGAAAATCCTACCGATCCCCCGGCGCTACGAAGCATCGGGCGTCGAGCGCCTTGGTTTGCACGGCGTCCCGCCCAATGTTGGCTCGACGGATTGCCGAACGCGCCTTCCATGGCGTTGCGCATGGCGGTGGCGACTTCGGTCGCAATTGGCATGCTGGCGTTGTAATCGAGATAGATCTTCCGCATGGCTCAGAACACCAAGACCTTGTCGGCGGAAATTGTTGCGTCGGCGAGGGCCTCCATGGTGCTGCGTCTGGCACCGTTCATGACATCGTCATCGGTCATGCCGCGTGCGTCCATGCAGGTGCCGCAAAGCAGGAGGGCGCCTTTGCCAGCGGCCACGCGCTTCAGCATGCGCTCCATATTGTAATAGCCATCCGGCGTCTTCTGGCCTTTGCGTGCGGCGACCACGGCGTCGGCCATCAGGAACACGGTGACCTCCGCCTCCTTCGTCAGTAGCGTGTGGGCAAGACGAAGCGCGTTGTAGCAGCGTTCGGTGCCATAGGGCGGGTCGTTGAGGATGACCAGGGTCTTCACGTGCGTTGCCTACGGGTTTGGGCGAATGGGCTCACTCGCCGAGAATGCGGCGGCGCTCCTCGAACTCATCCTTGTCGATTTCGCCGCGAGCGAAGCGCTCCTTGAGGATGTCGAGCGGAGTCGGACTCGTCGATAGCGGCTGATGTGGCGCGGCGGCTTGCCCTGGCCCCCCGATCCACCGGACGAGGAGAACGGCGACTGCGATCACAATCGCAAGCACGAGGATCATGAAGATCGGGCCAAAGATCATTCCGGGCCAACCGCCGCCCCATCCCATCATGCCCGGTCCCCAGCCATAACGCTCGAAGTCCTGGGATGCTTGCGCCCATGCTTCATCGGGCAATGCGGCGATAGTAACCCCTGCAGCGGCCAGCGATTTTGAAATTCTCGTCATTGTCCTGCTCCTTCCCGGTTTGTTGCCGAATTACTCGCCGATATCGCGAGCTACGTTCTTCGGCGTTTCATCTGTCAACGGGCAAACCATCGAGATTCCATTGCTCCATTCCGCCGCGCAAGACGCTGACGTCGCGAAAACCTTCGGCGCTCAATAATGCCGCGGCACTCGCCGAGCGCTTGTCGGTTCTGCAAACCAGAATGACAGGAAGATCCCGCGAGGCTCTGATCTCGATCAATCGGTTGGACAATTCGCCGAGCGGCAAGTTGAGTGCCGAGGCGATATGGCCGAGCGCGCCATCGAACTCGTCCGGCCCGCGCACATCGACGACGGTGATGCCACCCTCGCGAAGGCGGCCCGCCAGCGCGCTGACATCAATCCAGCGTAATTTGTTGCCGCGCAGTCGGAGCATCAGCCGCGGCAGGAAGGCGATTACAGCGAGCAGTCCCAGCGCGAGCAGGCCATAGCGGATGGCGGAGGCATCGCCCGACAGTGCCTCGCGGCCGGCATGGCCGAGCCAGGTATAGGCAACCGCACCCGGCGCCATGCAGATAAAGGAGGTAATGACATAGGGAACGAATGTGATCCGCGTCAGGCCGAGCGCATAGTTGGTGAGGTTAAAGGGGAAGAGCGGAACGAGCCGCACGAATGCGACGAAACGCCAACCTTCGGCCTCAACGCCTTCGATCAGCCGCTTCAGTCGCCCGCCCGTCCGAGCCGCCACCCAACCGCCGGCAAGGTAGCGGGCGATGAGGAAGGCAAGGCTTCCCCCGAGCGTCGCGCCGACAAGATTGAGGAGTGAGCCCCATACAGGGCCGAACAGGGCTCCGCCCGCCAGCGCGAACAGGGTGCCGGGTACGAAAGCGATTGTTCCCACGGCATAGAGGCCCAGATAGGCGAAGGGCGCGAGGAGCCCGAGACTGAAGAGCCAGACATCGAGCGTCTCGAGGTCCAGTCGATCGCGGTTGAAGGCCGCCCAGGCGATGCCCCCGGCAACGCCCAGGAGAAGCAGCAGGCGCGGCAGAAGACGCTGAGCACTCACGGCCTGTCCTCGCTTCGCCCCCGGTTGATCGGATAACCGCTGGCCGGACCGCGTAGTGGTTGGACCAGCATCCGGTCGAGCCAGAGGTCACGACGGGTACGGAACTGCTCGATGCCGATGGTCATGGCCTCGTGGCCATCGCGAGGTTGCGGCCGGTAGGTGCCGAGCAGTCGGTCCCACCAAGGCAGGTTGAAGCCGAAGTTGGAATTGGTCTCACTCGGGTGAATCGAGTGATGAACCCGATGCATATCCGGCGTGACGACGACGAGCCGCAGGATGTGGTCGATTGCGGTGGGGATGCGGATGTTGGAGTGGTTGAACATCGCGGTGGCGTTGAGCAGCACCTCGAAGACCAGCACGGCGACCGCGGGCGGCCCGAGCGCTACCACTACGGCGAGCTTGATGCCCATTGATAGAAGGATTTCGACCGGGTGGAAACGCAACCCGGTGGAAACGTCGAATTCAAGGTCGGCGTGGTGCATGCGGTGCAGCCGCCACAGCGCCGGCACGGCATGGAACATGACATGTTGAAGATAGATGGCGAGATCGAGCGCCAGGACCGAGGCGATGAAGGCCAGCCAGGCGGGCACGTCGAAGATATTGAACAGGCCCCAGCCTTGCGTCTCGGCTATTACCGCCAGCCCTACCGCCACGATTGGGAAAGTGAGGCGCACCAGAAGCGTGTCGATGACGACGAGACCGAGATTGTTGCTCCAGCGGATGAGCCGGGGAATCTCCTGGCGCCGGCGCGGCGCGGCCACCTCCCAGATCGCCATGACCAGGAGGATGCCGAGAAAGAAAGCCATGCGGATCAGCGGTTCGTTCGCCAGCAAGAAGTCGGTCATTGAACTTGAGATCCTTGCAAAGCCTGTGCAGGCAATTTACATTCAATCACTATCTTGAGTGATATATTGTCAGGTGGTGCAAAATGTCAATCGGTCCCAAACAGGCGCTCTATTCGGAGTTCGCAACCGTCGCCCGTGCACTCGGGTCGCAGCACCGTCTGGAAATCCTCGAACATCTCGCCCAGGGCGAACGCGGCGTCGAGGCACTGGCTCAGCGCGTCGGGTTGTCGGTCGCCAACGCTTCGCAGCACCTACAACAGCTCAGGAGGGCTGCGCTGGTCGCCTCGCGCCGCGACGGCAAGTTCGTGCTCTACCGGATCGCGGACGACGGTGTGCTCGGGCTGTTGGCGGCGCTGTCCGGCATCGCGGAGCGCAATCTCGCCGAAGTCGATCGCATCCGGCGGGACTATTTTGACGACCGCGACAGCATGGAACCGGTGTCGCGCGAGGAACTCTTGCAGCGGACGCGCGACGGTCTGATCACCGTCCTCGATGTCCGCCCGGCCGACGAGTTCGACGCTGGGCACCTGCCCGGCGCGGTCAACATTCCGCTCGGCAAACTGGAAGAGCGACTAGCCGACCTCGATCCCGATCGTGAAATTGTCGCCTATTGCCGTGGACCATGGTGCGTGTTGTCCTTCGAGGCCGTGGCCGCACTGCGCGCCAGGGGGTTTAAAGTCCGGCGTCTGGAAGATGGCCTGCCAGAATGGCGCGCGGCCGGACTGCCAATCGAAGGACCCGCTTGACTGGAATTGCCCGGAAGTCAGCGGGTCAGGCTCAAGGGCAGCGATCCCAACGCCATTCTGACGGCTAGCGCCGCGTTGGCTACAAACAATGAAAGTTGGCATTGCTCGCGATCTATTCGGTTGGCACTCGGAGTGCCTTTCTTGATTGCTGCGCTTTTAATCATGATTGCCATGGACGTTGCCGTGATGACCGGTGACCTGTCGACCTCCGGTTTCTGGCTGCTGGAGACCTTTCCGGTAATACCGAGGATGGGCTGAGTTGGAAGAGGCCCTAGGGCTGAATGAATCGTGATTGGACCTTCCAGCTGCTGGAAAGCCTACAGTCGATCTGACTGAGCGGCGCCAACCGTGAACCCAAAAACCGAGAGACTTGAGCGCGAGACTCTCCGTGTATTCAAATGTGCTTGCCGTCAAAGCCGGCCAGACATCGCCGAATTCATGCTCGCGGCGCCGGAGAAGCTCGATCAGGAACAATTGGAGACGCCGCATTTTTCTCCTCGCAGGGCATTGTTCGACGCCTATCTTGAAATCGCTGACCAGCCGGTCGGCACCGATGATCCAGAGTCCATTCAATAGGCTGAACAAACGATTTCCCGATTGCCCTGACGCAGATCGCCAATGAGATCGAGCGCGTTGCGGGCATGCCAACTCATCGCGGCAGCGTGCTATGGCGCGAGAGCTCTTTTCCTGGCGCCTTGATCTGAATCAATGCGCCACGTTCTTTTTTGGAGGTCACTTTCAAGCGCATTCCGTCAAAGTTTGGAGACGCTTGAGGTGTCCATCGATCCCGTCAGAGAGCTTGTGCAACAATGTATCGCGGCGCAGCTTGCCGGCGCAACTTTTCCGGAGGTCTGGCATCGGATCCTTAAGAACCATTCACTCGTTGCCGGGCCGTTGAGGCAGCAACATGAAAATGGCAAGCCGAACCTTGAGGTTCAGCTAGTTGTCCACCCTCGGGGGCGCACTCCAATCCGGGGTCAACTTTGCGCACTTTGCACACGATGGCGTAATTGCTGCCGGCGTGTCCCAGTCGCCCCGATGATGGCGGTCTTGTCCTGGTGAGAAAGGAGGATATTACAATGCGTCAGTATATCGGGCTCGACGTCTCCCAGAAAGAAACCGCTGTCTGCATCGTTGACATGTCTGGCCGCGTTATGTTCGAGGGCCGGGCGAAGTCAGATCCTGGCGCTCTGGCGGCACTGCTGGCGAAGAAGGCCCCTCAAGCGGAGCGCGTTGGCTTTTGAGACCGGCGCCATGTCGAGCTGGCTCTGGCACGAGTTGAAGCGGATCGGCTTGCGAGGGTCTGTATCGACGCGCGGCACGCACACGCCGCTCTCTCGGTCCGTATGAACAAGAGCGACGGGAATGCGGATCGGCTGGTATCGTGAGGTGGCAGTGAAGAGCGAGGCTAGTCAACACGGCCGCTCGTTGCTCATCGCACGGGCTCGGCTCGTGACGATGCGGCGTGACCTCGAGAACCAGGTCCGATCGATGCTGAAAGAATACGGTCTGATCTTCCCCCGTGCGATTGCTGCACAGTTCCAGCGCCGCATTACCGAACTTAGCGGAGAGGGGCACGTGCTGTGGCCGGTCTTGCTTCCGCTGCACTCCGTGCATGGCCATGTCTGCCGCGAACTTGATGGGGTAGACTGCCAGGTTCGACAGATGGCTCGGGCAGACGAAACGACTCAGCGTTTGATGAAACTGCGCGGTGTCGGCGTGGTGACGGCGCTGACGTTACGCCATACCATCGACGATCCCTCCCGCTTCCGAAACGCAGTATCAGTCGGCGCCTATCTCGGGTTAACACCGAGGTGGAAGCAGTCGGGCGGGATGGATGCCATCGGCCATGTCTCTCGCTGGGGCGACCGCCTGCTGCGGACCTATCTCTTCGAGGCGGCCAATGTGCCGCTGCATCGAACCAGGCGGTGGTGCGCGCTAAAGGCTTGGGGAATGCGACTGGCCAAACGCAATAGCATGAAGAAGGCGCAGGTCGCAGTCGCCCGCAAGCTGGCCGTGATCCTGCACTGCATCTGGGTCGATGGAACATCGTTCCAGTGGGGCAAGGAGCCGACCTAATCATCAAAATCACCATCCGGGACGGTGGTTGTGGTGACCTTGTTCAATCGGCTGCGGCCCATAGGACCGCGCTGCGCACGTTGAGGCATCCGACCCGAACATCATCATGAGGCCATGACCTCGAAAGGGAGCATGACCCCGGCACGGACAAAACAGGCTTGACTGAAACCCGCAATATAGGGCCGATTGACATTTGGGTGGCCCTTGTTCGGACCGTCCGCTACCCGAAAACCAATTCTCTGATTGGAGCTGCCCAACTGTCAATCCTGCGATAGACGTCGATGAGCCAAGCCTCGATCACACCGAGCTCAGGGGCGAAATAGATCAGCGGAGCAACCAGGATGAACGCCAGGATGGCGAGCGAGATGAACCCGTCCGGTCGATCGTCGGAACCGTCCGGTGGAGGAAGCTGGGTGTGACGCCGTTCATCTCTCATGGTCGGATCCTACCGCTCCCGATCGTCGCGATCACGATCGTGACGCTCTTCAATCTCCAGCTCGAGCTGACGCAGTCGCGGCACGTGCTGCTGCGGTGGATCAGCCCGGGCGACGTCGGTCGGGCTCCTTGAGGCATCGTCGGGCCGTCTGTCCCTGTCGCGCGAACTTTCCTGACCAGCTGCCGGCGAATTCTCTCGGTCAACGCCATGCACATTCTGGTCCGGCAGGGCCTGGTTTTCACGGTCCGTCTCGCGCGTCTGTTCACGCTCGACGATTCCCGACGGAACTCCATCCGGGCCCTTGGCATCGCTCCCGCCAGACGTCTGGTCGGCACCACGCTGCTCACGCTCCGCATTTCGCCGAGCCTGGCCTTGGGCAAGTTCGATCAATTCGATCGCGCGTTGGAGTTCCTGATCCGATTTCGCAACCTCGCGCACATAGTGGTTGTCGCCATCGACAGCCATCTCGGCGGCGCGTTGCACTTCTCGGGCCAAGCCGTCCTGATAGGTGGCGCCGTAGGTTCGGGACAGTTCACCAGCCTCGATCCTGGACAATCCCTCCCGATAGTGCTCGACCTCGACGAGAACCTCGTTCGCGGTCTCGACCGCCGCCCGGCCATATCGCGCTACCGCAGAGTCCCATTGGGCGTTAGGAGCGTCGCGCTGTTCGTCTCGGTCACCCCTTTGCGAGTCCTCCCGAGCCAGGTCGGATTGCTGTTCCGTGAACGCGAGATACTCGCGACGGATATCCACCACTTCGCGGGTCGCGGCTGCGACCTCGTCGAACTCGTTTCGCTCTGAGGCGTCGAGGGTCTGTTCCACAGAGGAAAGAACCGCCTCCACGCGTTTTTCGTAGGCTTCGAATTCCGGACGCGTCATCTCCCGCATCTGTCCATCCTCACCATTCGCGATCTGACTTACCTCTATTATATTAGCTGTATTTTTGATAGTATGTTGTTTTAATCCCTCCAAAACAATATCATTTTGATTGATCTCGGCGACGCCCTCAAGGCAGGCCTTTTGCAGCATTGCAAACTTGCCTTCCGGCGTGCCTGGCTCTTCGTTTGCGACATCCGTCCAGACCTGTGCAGCCGTCGCCGCGTAGTGCTTGCTGCGGTCAGAGGCCGCGAGCCTCATCTCGTTCGAGCGCTTCGCCTGGTATCGAGCGTGCGCCGCAGCGCTCGTGCCCTCATACTCGGTTCGGTCGCGAAAACTGACAGGACGGACCTGGTTGCGCGAGTAAGCCGGCGCGCTGGCAAACTCGCGACGATCGGTCAGCTCCATGTCGATGCCCTGCTCACGTGCTTTCTCGGCCATCACGGAGCGCCATTCCCGAAACAGCTGCGGGCTGGTGACGATCCGGTCTTGCGTCTCCGAACGCATGGTGACGATCGCATGCGCGTGGATATGCGGGCGCTTGCCGCCCTTCGCCATCTCCTTTGGATCGAGCGCCGGATCGTGAACCGCAAACACGTATCGATGCCCGGAGAACTGCTCACCCAGGAACTCGCGGACCGCTCCCTCAAACGCCGTCGCGTTCGTTCCGGCCCGCGCCGAGACGATCAGGTGCATCACATCCCTGCCCTTGCGGCTGTGCAGTTCCCTGCGCCATTCCTTCTGGACGAGATCGCCGGCCTGCGTCGCATCACCGACCAGCTTGCCGGTGTCGTCGCGGACTTCCCCGTCGGTCGCCACGACTAGCTCACGGACACGCGCCGTGCCCCATTCGACGCCGTTGCCGTGGCCATGAAAGCGGAATCGTGCCTCGACATCCCCGCCGGCGCGAGTGTCGTCGTAGCGCTGCTGCACGATCTCCGCGGCTTTCCGGTCGCCTGTCAGCCGCTCTCCACTCCCGTCGCGCAGGACGACAACGCCGCTCACATAGAGCTCCCCATCCGATCGCTCGTGCGCCGCATAGACAAACCGCCGATCGCCAAATCCCGATCGCAGGATCTCGCGCAGCTGATCGTCCTGGTCGACATCGGAGGAGAATGAAGCCGCGGCTATCCAGACATGGAAGACGCCGAGATCTCGGCTGGCGGCGCGATTGTCGAAGAGATGTTCCCACTCCGCCGACTGTTCAGAGAGCGCGTCCCGGCCGCGCACCCGCTCGCCGCGCTCGTTCTCGACGGCAAGGTCTCCTCCCCGCGACGTGTAGTTCATCAACGCGGCCGCGCGCGCGCCGCCGCCATAGGAGACAAGCTTGACCACCGCCGGCTGGCTTCCCCGCGCCAGCGCCGAAAAGCGCGTTCGCATCGAGCGGCCGGCGCCTGCCCCGTCACGCGACCATCGCGCGCTGCTCCCGCCACCATGCCGCCGCCGCGCCCTGCCAAAGCCGCCAAGCCCCTCTTCCGATAGCCGCGCTGCCCCTCCCCTTCGCGGCTCATCCCAGTCTTTTCTGTCGACCTGACCCAATTGCATCTCGTGCAGCAGCGTGGCGCGCCGGCGCTCCCACTCCCGCTCGAAGGCGCCGGGGAAGAACTCCATCAGGCGCCCCCTCCGCGTCGAAATGCTGCCGCCCGCCTGGTCATCTCGGCAAGCTCGACAGCGACAGCGGTCGCCACGCTATGTGCATCCTTGATACTGCCCGCGACCTCTTCTTCCGACTGGACCCTTCCGGTGTTGATGGCACGCGCGATCTGATTGAGGTTTCCGCCGATTGCGCGCATGCCGTCGGCGAGCAGGCCAAGCACGGCACGGTCCGCCTCTCCGAGGAATGGCCGTACACCGGCGCCTTCCATGGCGAGCGATCGGACGAAGGCGGAAACGGTCATGCGCGCCTCCTTGGCAGCCGTCTCCAGAGCATCGAGCTCGGCCGGTGAGAAGCGGATATGCGCCACCCGGTTCCTCCGTTTCGAAGCTTCTGAACCGCTCCCGGCCATGGACAAACGCACCCTTGATCGTGGTGGTTGCGGCCGCAGGCCGCGGATCGAGGGCCCGTCCCTCGATCGTCAGGAAAAATGTATCACATTTTTCCGTATCCTGCCAACTCATAATACATTGATTTTTGCCATATTCCTCATAAATTTGGATTTTCCATATCAATATGATTGTTTTTCTCCATGTTCGCGTGCTTCTATGTCAATGTGAATCCACGTCCACACGGATTTGGATTCGTGTGTCCGTAGAAGCACATTTTTTGTGGAGACTGCCGATGACCGTCGTGATCGCCGCCATCAACGGCAAGGGAGGCGCGGGGAAGACCACCGCGCTGATGAACATCGCCGGCGAATATGCCTTGCGTGGCGGCAGCGTCGCCATGATCGACATGGACGCGCGCAACAATCTGATGAAGTGGTGGACGGACTGCCAGGCGAAGGACGCCCAGCCAGGGGGGATCGAGGTCTACAGTCACAAGACTGCGAGAGGACTGGAGCGATGGATGAAGGAAAGTGCCGGCGCTTTCGATCATGTCCTGATCGACACCCCGGGCGAGGATACGTCCATCGTTGATCCTGTGATAGGAGCGGCCGACTTGGTGATCTCGCCAATCCAGCCATCAAAACGCGAAGTGCTCGGAGCCATCGATAGCTTCGAAAACGTTGTGCGCGTCAATGAATCGCTCGGGCGGCAGTGCCGACATGGCGTGCTGCGAACCCGGATCACCGTGACCGTCCGACACACGGAACTCTACCGGAAGATAAGGCCGATCATCGAGGACAAGGTTGGGACCTACCTGTTCCGCACCGAGGTGTTTGAGCGGAATGTCTACAAGGACATTCATAACGGCATCGGGACACTCCAGATGCAGGAGGTGACGGAGGCGATTGCCAAGGCGCGGCGGGAGACGCAGGTGTTGGTGGAGGAAGTCGACGGACTGCTCACGGGCAAGATGGGAGCGGGGCGTGCGGCATGACCGGCAAAGAGACCCTGTCGTTCGATGAATTCGCCACCGCGCCCCGCAGGCAGCGGGCGGCGACATCGGAGGGTCAGGCAAGGGCGAATGGGGAACAGCGAAGCGAGCCAGCTGAGAAATCGGACTCGAGAAGCAAAGAGAGTCCAGAAGACGGTACGGTACAGTCGGAGGCGAGCAAGGCGCTGCGTCAAATGAAGCGGGCGCGCATGAAAGGGGCGAGCCATTTCGTGAACGTTAATCTGGACGGGGAAACCAAGCGGCGGCTGAAGCTGGCCTCCTTCAACATGGACACGTCCATGCAGGCGATCATGGAAAAGGCCATCCGGCAGTATCTCGACGCGAACGGCTATTGAAGGGAAAGCGCTCTCGGCTAAATCGACGGGCGAGTTGAAGTCGAGCCCGAATCCCTGCTAGGAACACCATCGTTTTGGCTCTGTTTTCTTGGGGCTGTGAGCCAATCCGGGGTGTTTCCTGTCTCTTTTGACGGGGTTGTTGGGGCAACAGATTCGGATCGAGCCAGACAGATGGCCATCAAGGACGTACAGACATACATCGACAGGCACGGCCTGGTTGAAACCAATGATTCCGAGGTCGACAAACCGATTTATCGCAAGCCGGGATTTGGCGGCGTTCGCAGCCTCCTGGAGATGGAGGAGGAAATCAGCCGTTATCTGCGCGAGCGACGCGATGCGCAGAATCTGAACCGCGAGCAGGTCGGCATGATGGTTGGCCTGCATCACGAGATTTACGCCCGCCATGAGCGAGCGGGGGCCAAGCTCAGGGTGACCCGGCTGCTCCATCTTGCCGAGTTGCTCGACTTCTCGCCGATCGAAGCCATCTATGCGGCGGCTCCTCAGTTTTTTGGCGAGACCGAGCAGGAGGCGGAGATCAGGTTCAAACTTGTGATGCGAATGCTGGACCTGCCGGCTGCGACGGCACAGAACCTTCTCATGCTGGTCGAGGAACTGTCGCCGGACAGTAGTGTGGAGAACGCGACCAAGCAGACGGACGGGAAACGTCGGGGCTGACTGGGTGCCGAAAGAGGACCGGCGCTATCGACCGATAAGCGGTCATCGACACGGCGAGCACGCCTCGCCGTGACGAACAGAAGATCGAGGCGGCTTGCACCGCCTCGATTGCCGGCCTTATGAGCGGCCGGCTTCGGTGATGGCAAAGATGTCATCGGAGTCCGCCCCGCTGCTTTCCCACCAAGCCGCCTCGGCTTCGGCCTCACTGTAGTAGACATTCTCGACGCTGAAGCTCGCGCCGCTGACGTCTTCGATTTCGGCGATGATCCTAGCGAGACCGCAAAGCCTTTCGGCCGGAACCCGCACCGCGATCGGCACCTCGGAGTCGCGGTGACGCCATTCACCGGTGTGGAAATTGAAATATTCACGGCTGAGATCGTCAACCAGATAGTCGTCGAGAAGCGCGACCGGTTCAATCAGCCACGTTTCGTAGTAGGCCGTCTGGTAGTGGTGTAGGTCGTAGAAGGCGTCCTCTTCGTCCTCGGTGCCGCGCGTTGCGATACGCGCCCGGTCGGCGGCGAGGATCTTGCGCTGCGCATCGATCATTTCGGCGAGCTTCGCAGCGAGCGTGTCGTGGACGCTTCGGGCGAGATCGGTGTCGCAACCGAAGCGGTTGGCGAGAACAAGGATGCGCAAGCCCGACAGCTGCGCGACAAGCATGAGAGTGTTGTGTGCCATGTCATGGTCTCCTTCATCTTGATGACGGAGGCCCGGCGACGGGCAAGTCGAGCATCGGGTCAAGGATCGCGCAGCGACCGCCGGAGGCGGCAAGCGGAGGAACCGATTTTCTGATCCGGCCCGTAAGGGCTGGAGCTGAAAATTGGAGGGGCCGCGCAGTCCTTGAGGCGATGGGAGCGGCCAGTAGACTGGGACGTCAGAGAGATAGAGACCCGCATCCCCAACAGGGGATGCGCCCATATCCGGCGGGCAGCCGGCGGGGTGTGCGAGGGGGTTGCCCCTCGTGGCATCGGGGGCCGGTCGATCCGGTCCTCAATGCCCGCGAGATGGGATCGTTACCGGAGGCGGAGACCGCTTCAGCGGGCTCCGTGAGCGACGCGTGAGCGACGCGAATAGAGCACGGTCGGCCGCAGGCCGGCTCGCCCCAACGCCGCGCTTCCGGCCGAAGCATCAGCATCCTGAATCGATGGAGACCGACCGATTCAGAGAACTCGTTGGACGGCGTCGATCTCGGACGCAACGATCACGTCATGCAGACAGACGACGTGATCCATCTCCATCGCATCGATCCTGCGCGCAACATGGCGCGGTTCTATCGCATGTCATCAACCCCGAGCTTATTCGGCGACATCTGCCTCGTGCGCGAATGGGGACGGATCGGCAGGCCCGGCCGTATCCGCATCGACCTTTTTCAAACCGGGGAGGAAGCCATGGCGGCGGGCGAGGCCCTGTCGCGCGTGAAGCGGCAACGTGGTTATCATGACACGTCCGGAATGGAATGAAGTTCGAAGGTGACGATCAGACACGGCACAAAAGAAGCCCGCGCCGTAGCATCCGGCGCGGGCCTTTTTGTGGGGCTACCTGGATTGCAGATGTCGCAGCAACGCGGCGAGCGAGCCGTCCCGCGGTGGGCGGCCGGCTGCTTCTGCGAAGTCGGCGGCAAGCCGAGCGGCGACTTCGTCGGGAAGCGGCATGAAGTCGAGACCGCGTGATTGCGCCGCTGTTTGCAGCGCGTCGAGTGTTTCATATTCGCGGTCGCTGGTGCCGAGCCACAAAGCGAGATCGTCGCCGCTCTCGTCCGGGAAAGCCTGTAGGAAGAAGGTGCGCAGCGGCGGATCGCAGCCGATCGTGGCGTCCTGATCGGAGCGGCCGTCGATGGTGATGGTGTGGCGGCTCATGGAAGCCTCCTGATCGTGTGGAACACAAAGAGGGCCGGCCCCTTGCGGAGCCGGCCCATCTTGGCTCACTGCGGGTTGTTCCACAGGATCACCTTCTTGTTCTCGTCGCCGCCGGGGGCGGGAGCGAGGTTGCCGAAGATCACGCCGATCTCGGGGGCCTCGAGCTTGACCGAGAGGTATTCCTCGCCCGAACGCTGGGAGATGCGGTGCCAGCCGGCTCCAATCTCGAAGCCCGTGCGCTTGTTGACGATGCGGTAGTCGGGGGCGTCCTCGCGCGACTTGTTGGTGTTCGGGATCAGGGTGATCGGGGCGTTGACCCGCAGCGTGGCGAACACGCCTTCCATCGAACCGTCGGCCTTGGCGGTGAGGTTTGCGATCGTGGTGGCCATGGTACTTCTCCTTCGGTTGCATCGGGACCATTCCCGATGTCGTCGAAGGAGAGGGCCGTCCTGCTGCGGTCACTCGGCACAAATTCTGGAAAATTCTATTTGCCGAAGAAAGCGGGCCGCACTTTCTCGGGCCCCGCTTGCGGGAAGGAAAGTGCTTGGCCCGCAAACGAAACTGAAATCGAATTTTCCTGAATTTTTGTCGAGCGTACCCCCAACGGGGGTTGACCGCAAAAGCAGGCGGTCCTCTACAAGGGCGCCATGAAAAGGGATTGGTCCGGATGTGACCGATGGCGAGGCACCCCGGCCGACATCGCAAGTCCCCACAGCCCACGCGGCGGCGCTCGCAGGAGTGCAGTTTGCCTGGTTGCGTGTGAACACTCCATATCTGCTCCTAACCCAAACCGTGCCGCGCCGAGGTGACCTGCCCGCGTAAATCGTCATGCGCACGGGCATGGAGGTCGGGTCTGGCAGGTGGCCTCTGTCGCTGCGCCGGCGGACGCTCGGTCAGGCTGGACACCCGCGACCCGCTGCCATCGCCCGCAACCGCCCGCCGCTGACTGGACGAGCACCGGAAGATCCTCTGCAACAATCCGCGGTGAGCTTCAGGGCCGGCCCTGCAAAGGGGCGGTGAACGAGGAGGCGCGGATGACCGGAGTGCGGTTGCTCATACCGGAAGCGCCAGGCGCTCGTCCGGCGTCATGCGCGCCTCGACCTGCCGGCGGACATCCGGGCCGGCATGATGCAGCATTGCACGCCAGTCTGACGTATTGTGAGCGGTCGCTACCATGCCGCGCATCATGTCGTAAACAACGCATGGCGATCCGATGACGGCTAGGCGCAGGACGTTGAGGCAGGTGCCCGGCGAGGCGCCGTCCCAGATCATCAGGCCGAAGTCAGCGCGCCGGGCCATCCCCCGGTCCTTCGCTGCATGGAACGCAAATCCCTGAGCCCCGTCGGGCGGCGGTACGTGATAGGTCGCCCAATCGCCGAGATTGTTGCGGGGTTCCTTGCCGGCATGGAAGACGCCGACATGTTGGTAGCCGTAACCGGCGAGCAGGCTCTGCGCCTCGGCATCTGCGCCGGGTGCGTCGCCGATCAGCACGCCGTGCTCGGCCGCCACGATTGCGCCGATGCGCGCGACTGCAGGTTGCGGCAGTTCGAATATGTCGCGTGATCCGCCTATGAATATCATCGCCATGGTGACTCTCCTTTTCCTGCAACGCCCCCCTCTCCCCTCCCGCCTCTCCCTTTGGCGCGCGGCGACATGGTGCGCTGCGCCGGTTGTCGAGGAGCGACGCGCCGTGATCGGCGCATCGCCAAGGAAACCGGCGCTCATGCGCTGGCCTCCGTAAAGCGCCAGACCGGGATGCCGAGGCGGCGGGCCTTGTCGGCCAGGTTCTCGGTGATGCCCGAGCCGGGGAAGACGATCAGCCCGTAGGGCATCACCGACAGCAGCTGGTCGTTGCGCCGGAACGGGGCGGCCTTGGCGTGACGATTCCAGTCCGGCTTGAAGGCGATCTGCGTAACCTTGCGGTTCTCGGCCCAGCATGCGGCGATGCGCTCGGCGCCGCGCGGGCTGCCTCCGTGCAGCAGCACCATGTCCGCGTGCTTCTCGCGGGCCTTGTCGAGCGCATCCCAGATCCGCTCGTGCTCGTTGCAGTCAAGTCCGCCGGCGAAGGCGATCTTGGTGCCGGCGGGCACGAGCACCTCGGTCTCGGCGTGGCGGCGGGCGGCGAGGAAGTCGCGGGAGTCGATGACCGCTGCCGTCATCGCCTGGTGATTGACCTTGGAGCCGGTGCGGGGCCGCCAAGCCGATCCGGTCTGCGCCTCGTATAGGTCGGCGGCCTCGTCGCGCATGATTTCCAGGACGTTGCGGCGCTCGATATAGGTGATGCCCTCGGCCGTGAGCCGTTCCAGCTCGACGGACTTCACCTCGGAGCCGTCCTGCTCGCTCTGGCTGGAACGCTGCGCGTCCTCATTGCGGTCGAGGTTGCGGGCGACGCGCTCCGCCGCGCGGTGGAAGACGTTGGTGAAGGACCAGAGCAGGTCGTCGAGGTCGGGTTCGAGCCTGGTGTCGCCAAGCATGCCGGCGAACGTCTCGACGATCCCGGCGAGGCCGGCCCGGATCACGCTCTCGTCCGGCAACGGCCGGGGATCGGGCTCGTCCTGATGCGGACGGTGGCCGTACATCTGCAGTTCGAGGATGACGCGGTCGGTCGGCGAGGAGGCGTGGTAGGGCTCGTAGGCGTCGTCGAAGGGAAGCTCGTAGGTCATGGCGTGTCTCCGTCGGTTGTGGCCGCGCCTATCGCGGCCTGACAGCGATGCCCGGCCGCGCCCCGGGCGGGGCCGCACCGAAGGCCGGAGCGAAGCGGAGGACGGCGCAGCCGTTGCGGCCGTGACCGGGGGGTGGCAGGGATCGCCTCTCAGGCAGGCCGCGGGCGCGGCCTCTCCGGGGGAATGCCGCCATACCTGCGGGACTTCCGGTGACGCCGGCCCTGCCCGCCTGCCGGCCAGGGGCCGGTCATCCGGGAGGCAGGAAGCGGCGGGCATCCTCCGGGACAAGCTGATCGCCGAGCCATGCGGCGAGGTGGGCCGGGCCGAGATGGCGCAGATCGTCGTTGAAGTCGCCAAGCTGCGGCTGCAGCGACAGAGCGAGAATCCCGGCTTCCCCTGCGCGCCGGCTGAGACGCTCGATGCCGTACCGGCCAGCGGCGTCGGCGTCGGCGGCGATGTAGAGGCGACGGCAGCCGGGCGGGAAGCACAGGCCGGCGAGGTGATTGGCCGAGGTGGCCGCGGCCACCGGCAGCACCGGCATCACCGTGCGGAGCGAGGCCATTGTCTCAAAACCCTCGCCGGCGGCTATGACCGGTACGGGCGCACCGGGCTCAAGGCCGAGCCAGATGCCGTTGCCCAGGAGATGACCGAGTGAGCGTCGGGGATCGGCGATCGGTGCCTTGCCGTTGCCGTCCGGAGCGAGCCAGGTGCGCTGCAGGCCGGTGATGCGCCCGTCGATGCCGGTGACCGCAGCGATCAGCGCGGGCAGGGTCTGCGTCTCGCCGGTCACGAGATCGCGGTAGTAGCAGCCGGGATGGAAGCGCAGGGCTCGCTCACGCGCGGTCAAGAGGATGCCGCGGCCGATTAGATAGTGTTCGGCCAGCGTGCCGGCGATCGGCCGCGACATGCCGAACAGGCGACGCGCCGCGTCAGGGGAGCCGCGTGCCGCGGCAGGCTGGCGCTGCGCGTCGTGGCTTTGCGCCTGAGGTGGCGGCATGGCCAGAAAGCGTCGCGCTTCATCCGCGACATCGCGGAACTCGAGGAGGCCGCAGCTTTCGCGGATGACATCGAGCAGATCGCCAAATTCGGACGTCGCCTCGTCCACCCACTTGCCGGCTGGGCCTTTGGCGTTGGCTTTCAGCCGCACGCGCATGGAGCGACCGCGCGTGTTTCGCACATCGCCCACGATCCAGTGGTTGCCGGAGCGATGACCGTTGGAGAGATATTCGCGGCACACCGCCTCGGCATGGTCGCCGAGACGGCGTGCCAGCTCGGAGGCCGGGCCGGTCATGATCGCCTCCCCTCAAGCCGCCGCCGTGCGGTCGGTGACGCCGACCAGCGCGTGGCGCTCGAGAAGCGAGGCAAGTATGACGGAGCCTTGCCCGCCCGTCGGGATGAACAGCCTGAGCTTCCAAGAGATGATCTCGGAGATCAGGCCCAGCGCCTTCAGGCGCGGCACCATCGCGCCGGTGAAGCCGATCAGCTCGACCCGATAGTCGTTCACGACGCGGCTGCGGCGCAGGACGAGGCCATCGGCAAGCTGCAAGCCGATCCGTCCGTCGATAAGCCCGGTCCAGGCGTCCTCTGGCGCCAGTGTCGGCACATTGCCGATGCCGAGATTGCGCAACATGGTCGCGACCAGGGTCGGCGCGATGTGACGGCCGATGACGCGCTCGCCTGCATCGGTCTGGATGCGGTAGACTTGGCAATCATGGTCAGGCAGACGCCGCCAGATCGGCAGGAGGAGCCCGGTGACGATGTGGAAGGTGCTGGCGGTGAACTCCGGAACCCCCGCCACCTCGGCGTCCCAGAGTTCACAGTACAGTTTCCGGTCGGCCGGCTGCCAATGGGTTTCGGCAAGGGCGTCGAGACCGAAGCGCAACTCGTCGGTCGGGCGCAGCAAGCGTACGCGATGCTCGATGGTCCCATCGTCGAGCATCAGGCTTGCTGTCGGCAGCTGGATCGCCGCGCGGTTCGACCGCGTGTTGACCAGCAGGACCGATTGCGGCTCCGCGCGCGCGATGGCCAGCGCGTCGACCAAGCCGAGAGGGCGAATGCGGTCCTTGCGCGAAACGGTGAGCACATGTGATTGCGCGCCCGAGACCGGGTGCGTGTAGACGGTCCGGTGATCAGTGACGACAATACTCTCCGCGGTGATCGTCTCCAGCCCCTTGTCGTAGGTGCCGGAGGCGATGGCGCCCTCGACCTTCGCCGTCATCAGCTGCTCGAACACCTCGAACAGCAGGTTCTGGGTTTCGATGCGTAGCGCGAGCAGGCGGTTGAGCCAGGTCGTGATCGGCGGCAGTTCGTCGCGCAACCCGCCCTCGTCGGTGGTGAGCGACAGACCGGTGACCGCCTCGAAGGTCGTGAGCGAGCAGCCCTCGATCTTGCCCTGGTGCAGCAAATAATAGAACTGACGGAGCGCCGCGCGGGCATAGGGGCTTTCGAGGTTGTCCTCGGAGCGAAACAGCCCTGCCCCGCCGGTCTGGCGTTGGCCGCGCGTGATCGCACCCAGTGTGTCGAGCCGCCGAGCAATCGTCGACAGGAAGCGCTTTCCCGCTTTCACATTGGCGGCCATCGGCCGGAACAGAGGCGGCTGCGCCTGGTTGGTGCGATGGGTCCGTCCGAGTCCCTGGATGGCGTTATCGGCGCGCCAGCCGGCTTCCAGCAGATAGTGCTTGCGCAGTCTCTGGTTTTTCGCGCCGAGATCGGCGTGGTAGGAGCGGCCGGTGCCGCCGGCATCGCTGAAGATCAGTACGCTTTTGTCGTCATCCATAAAACTCTGGGTCTCGGCTAGATTGGCCGAGCCGGGCCGGTTCTCGACGGCGAGCCGGTCAATGCCGTCGCGGCCGGTCTTCTTGACGATGCGACGTGAGCGGCCGGTGACCTCGGCGACGATGTCGGTGCCGAAATGGTGGAGGATCTGGTCGAGCGCACTGCCGACCGCCGGCAATGAGGCCAGCTTTTCGATCATCTCGTCGCGCCGGCGCACGGCCTCCCGGCATTGGACAGGATTGCCGTCCGAGTCATGCACGGGTCGTGAGTAGACGTTGCCTACGGCGTCGGAATATTCCTCGAAGAGCTGTGTCGGGAAGGAATGCATCAAATACCCGAGCACGTACTCGCGCGGGGTCACGTCGACGTGGAGGTCCGACCATTCCTCGGTCGGGATATCGGCGAGTCGCCGTTCCATCAGGGCCTCTCCGGTCGAGACGATCTGCACCACCGAAGAATGTCCGTCAGCGCGGTCCTGCTCGATCGCGCCGATCAGCGTCGGCGTCATCATCGAGGTGATGAGATGGCTGAAGAAGCGCTGCTTGGTGCTCTCGAAGGCCGAGCGCGCTGCCGCCTTCGCGTTGCGATTCAGCGTGCCGGTCTCACTGGTGATATTGGCAGCCTCGAGCGCAGCCGTCAGGTTGTTATGGATGACCTGGAAGGCGTCCGCATAGGCATTGTAGATGCGGATCTGCTCTTCGGTCAGCTCGTGCTCGAGCAGGTCGTATTCGACGCCATCATAGGAGAGCGATCGCGACGTGTAGAGCCCGAGCGACTTGAGGTCGCGGGCAAGCACTTCCATGGCGGCGACGCCGCCATCCTCGATCGCTGCGACGAACTCGGCGCGGTTGGCGAAGGGAAAATCCTCGCTGCCCCAAATGCTGAGACGCTGGGCGTAGGCAAGATTCTCCACCGCCGTCGCTCCGGTGGCCGATACGTAGACAATGCGGGCGTCGGGAAGCGCGTGCTGGAGCCGCAGGCCGGCCTTGCCCTGCTGCGAGGGTGCGACGTCGCCGCGCTCGCTTTTTCCTCCGGCGGCGTTGGCCATGGCGTGGGCTTCGTCGAAGACGATGACGCCGTCGAAAGGCTCTTTTGTCCCTGTCGCGGCTCCGCCGCTCCCCGCGTCTTGACCGACCCAATCGAGGATCTGGGCGATCCGGGATTTCTTGCCTTCGCGCTCCTGAGAACGCAACGTCGCGTAGGTGGTGAACAGGATGCCTTCGGCAAGGCGGATCGGCGTACCCTGCCGATAGCGGGAGAGCGGCTGGACAAGAAGCCGCTCCTGACCGAGTGCCGACCAGTCGCGCTGGGCGTCTTCCAGAAGCTTGTCGGACTTGGAAATCCAGATCGCGCGGCGGCGGCCTTGCAGCCAGTTGTCGAGAATGATTCCGGCGACCTGTCGTCCCTTGCTGCAGCCGGTTCCATCGCCCAAAAACCATCCACGGCGGAAGCGGACGGCGTTCTCGGCGCCTTCGGGGGCGGCCGAGACGACATCGCAGGTTTCGTCGACCGTCCACGTGCCGGAGAGGTGACCGGAATGCGCCTCACCGGCATAGATCACACTTTCGATCTGGGCGTCGGACAGCGGGCCCTCGTCGACGATCGCATCCGGCAGGAGGGGCCGGTAGGACGGCTTCGGCGGCGCGACCGCAGCCATGGCGGCTGACTGAACGAGGGCTGTCGGATGCGGTTTGGCGCGCGCGATGTGGATCGACTGGAGCGCGTAGGGCTCGTAGATCGTGTCAGTGAGCCGGCCGCCCTCCTCCGGCATCCAGTCGCGCAGTTCATAGGCAAGCGGATCGGCAGGCGTGGCGTCTGGCACGACCGGTCGGGTGGGCTTCGCCCGGGCAACCGGACGGGCCGGCCGGGTGGTCTTCGCAACGGACGCCGCAACTGCGACGGGTGCGGCTCCCGGCGCGGATCGCGCGGCCATCTGAATGGCGGCATGGCGCAGGATGCCGCTCGACAGGGCACCGATCGAGTCCGGAAAGCCGCCCGGTGCGCGGGGCGGAAGGGCGGATACCCACGACAGCAGCGTTTCAACGTCCAAAGCCTTGCCCGGCGACGCAACGAATCCGGACGGGTCTGCCGCGGGCACCTTGTCGATGATCGTCAGGCGGGTTTCGGCCGTGGTACCATGGCGGGCATAAACACGGCCATCGATCGCGGCTGTGAAGACGATCCTGCCCTGCTGCTGCAGCCCCTCGAAGGCAGGCCGCCATTTGGGATTCTCCGGCGAGAGCCCGGTGCCGGTGATGGCGACAAGTCGCCCGCGGGCGCGCAGCCGGGCGAATGCGGAGGACAGGTGCCGCCATGCCGCGTCGACGACATGGCCGTCAACATAGGCGCCCACGGTGAAGGGTGGGTTCATCAGCACGACGGACGGCTCGATCGCGGCATCGAGATGATCGTCAATATGCGCGGCGTCGTGTCGTGAGACGGGAGCGCTCGGGAACAGCAGGCCCAGCAAATCGGCGCGGATCGTGGCAAGCTCGTTGAGGACGAGCGAAGCCTTCGCGATCTCGGCATGGACGGCGAGAAGGCCGGTGCCGGCCGAGGGTTCGAGAACGACATCCGAAGAGGAGAGCGCGGCTGCGTGGGCGGTGACGAAGGCGAGCGGCAGCGGCGTCGACAGCTGCTGCATGGCCTGGCTCTCGTCGGAACGCCGGGTGTGAGTGGGAACAAGCTCGGCGATGCGTTTCATCATCGCCAGTGTCGCCTCGGGCGAGGCCGACCGGGACAGGATCGCCGGCCCGAAGCGGTGCAGAAACAGAACCTGGGCGGCTTCGAGCGCCTCATAGGCGTCCTTCCAGACCCAGAAGCCTTGCGCGTCGGTGCCGCCGAAGCTGTCCGTCATCGCTGTGCGCAGTGCTGCGGTAGTGATGGGCTTGCCCTGTTCGAGAAAGGGGAAGAGCGAAGCTGCCGCCTGATGTATCGCCTGGGCGGTGTCGATGGCGTGGGAAGCCGGCGCGACAGGGGAAGCGGCCGGCCGGAAGACGGCCGATGGGGTCGAAACAATGTTCATGGAAATGTCCTTTGCGGAAGAGAGCGTCCACCCGCCGGCGCTCTCTGCGCCCCGGCAAGGCCGCACTCCTTCCGGCCAAGCTCTCCCTCTTGCGACGTGGAGCGAGATGTGGCGAAGGACTATTCAGGTAGGAAGCTGACGACTGCCCAGTGGCTGGAGATCACGGCTAGAGTGAGGTCGCTGGACCGCTGCTCGTGACCGAAGTAGATGACGGCTGGATCCGGCAATAGCATCGATTCTCACCAGGGAAATGCGTCTATGAAACGACCGACACGACCTTTCGTCGTGGAAGTGAAGAAGAAGCGCGGCAGTCCTGCAAAACGGCAGTCGATCTGGGGCGACCTGGACCTTTCGGCTTTGGCGGCCGACCCTCCGGTCGTTACGGAGTTGGTCTCCAAGCCGGCTGGGAACGATCGCGATCCCGATCCGGCCGTAGAGGTAGACTGCGCGAGCGATACCGGTTCCGCCATCGAGACCCCATCAGAAAACGGCGATGCGCATGCCATCGCCGACTCAAACCACACCGAACTGCATCCCACTGCGGCAGGAACGGACGGTGCTGCCGATGAGCCTGTGCGGTCGCCTCGAAAACGTGTCGGAAGGCGCGACGAACCAACGTTGCCACGTGGGCAGCGCTGGAAACGTCGGCTGCCAAAAGCCCTTCGTCGGTGATCTGACGGTTTGTCACCCACAGTAGTCTGTTGCGGAGCGGGCAGCATGGCTGGGTGGGGGTGAGGTCATGCAGGTTCTCCTGAGAGTAGGTCGACGCGTGCGGCGTTAGCTGAAACGAATAAGCTCGGCGCGATGGCCAGGCTCGGGATGAATGGGATGGTGATCGCAATGCGGGTGGCGCGGATGACCGTGGGCGTTGACGGCGCCGGTTGTCGTCCTCGTCGGCCAGATTTAGGCAGCGTAGCGGCTGGCCGGAATCGCTTCTTCTCGACCCACACCGGTGACGGCGCGGACTGCCGCGGCGAGAGCCGGAATATCGTCGAGCATACCGAGAGAGACGAAGTGGTTGGCCCCGCCGCTATAGTCTTTGCGGCCCTTGCAGGTCCGGATCAGGATGCCATGGCCCGACGACAGCCCGAACTGGCCGACCTGAATGTATGCCCGGTCATGGTGCAGGGTGATTTCGCCGGATACGGCTATGCCCGCCCTGTTCGAGCGTATTTCGAAGGTGCACGGCGGCAGCGCCATTTCGGCGGCAAGCTTCTTCAGCCGGGAACTGGCTGTGGTGTGAAAACGTCTCTTCTGCCGCTCGTCGTGGGAGCAGCTCCTGTTCCAGTCGAACATGTCGATCTCCATCAAACGGAACAGGCCCGGCGAGCGCTTGCGCGATCGCGGGCCTGTCATCGGTTAGTCTATACGGTGAGGAAGTCAGGCGGCCGCGCGGCCCTCAATGACGTCGGCGCCAACCTCGTCGGCGGAGACCTCCTCGAGATAGGCTCGGCTATACCGATTGCGGGCGAGCCAGCTTTCGGCAGCCTCGCGATCCCTGGCGAGATGCAGGAGTTCCGGGCTGTCGCCGATGTCCTACAGGACGCGGATCATGCCGATCGCGGGCCGCTCGACGATTTCGAAACGCAGATCGCTTTCGACGGACCAGGTGCGGCGGATCGCGACGACAATGATGTCGCCCTGGCCGAAATCGCCTTCATGCAGGGTGAAACAGGCCGGCGAGCTGTAGGTCGCCCGCGACCGCGGCGGCTCTTTCCTGACCAGTCTCCCGGTGCCGTTGCGGCTCTCCCAGGCAGACAGCTTTTTTCTGAAGCGGACGGGCGGCTTCGCAGTGCCGTCGGAATAGCGGATGACGCTCCCGAGAGAGGCGCAATCGCAAATTGTATGTGCGGACATGCCTATGTCTCCATGTCGGAAAAAAGGCCCGGCGGAGCTGCCGGGCCGGGTGCGGAGCGGGAGGCCGATTACTCGGCGGCCTGGAGGTGGTCGGGTTCCTCGCCGGCGACGGTCACCGGTTCATCGGGAGACGTGCCGGTATCGTCGGTGAGGAAGGCCGGCAGTTCGGCGGCATCGCCGTCGAGAGCCGTCACGTCGTCGGTAACGCCTTGGGCGGCTTCAGCAACCGCGTCGTCGACATCAAGGCGCAGCGGCTCGGGCAGCCAGCTTGATCCTTCGAGAAGGCGAGCGGCCTCACGCGCCATCAAGTCCTTCTTCATGTGGTCGATCAGCTGCGCGGAATCCTCACCGCGCGCCTCTCGCACGGCCTGGACGATCCGGGCCTTGGTGACGCGGCCGAGATAGTTGTCCACCGTTGGCGACCAGCCAGCCTCGACTATGTCGAAGCTGAGCGTGGCAGCGAGTGCGTCGACATGGGCTAGCGCGCCGGGCCGCTTGTTCCAGGGCTCGACTACGGCGTTGAGCGAGAGTGACGCACAGTGGGCGAAGAGCGCCTTACGGCTCGGTTCGTCAAGACCGAGCAGGAATTCCCACAGCTTGTCGCTGTCCGGCATATCCCGATCCCAGGCCTCGTGACGCTCGGCGATTTCCTTCGCCCAGGCGGTCTCGGCGAGACCCTGGACCTGGCCAAAGCTGTTGCTCACCATGTTGATCTCGAGGCAGCTGCCCTTGGTGAACCGGTAGAACACCTGCAGCACGAGGGCATGGAGAACCGTGACGAAGGCGATGTGGACGTCACTCGCGAGCGCATTGCGCAGCGCAAGCGTCTTCTGCGCTGTGAGATCGAAGACGAGCCGTTCGGGCAGCGGCTTGATGCCTTCATCCTCGGGCTCTTCGGCCGTATCGGATGCGCCGTTCACGGACCGGCCGTTGACGACGACCCCAACGGCGCTGTCATCGTGGGACTGCGACGGGTCGCGATCCCCGCCCTCGGCTTCTTCATCGTCATCACCCGTCTCGACCCGCGGTTCGTCCTCGGGGCGGACAAAGCCGGCTTCGATCTGCAACTGGCCGTTTGCGCCCAACGTGACAAACGCGCCGGCGGTGGCCTTCTGCGCCGGGTCATAGACCTGGGGGCGATCGCTGAATGCGTCGAGTTCGCCGCCGAGCTGATCGAGCTTGTCCTCGATGTCCTGGTCGGCGTCCTCCATCTCCGCATACTTCGCGTCGAGCGCATCATACTCGGCCTTCACCGCGTCGTAGCGGGCGATCTCCTCGGTACTCATCTCCGCCGGCTCGGCGTAGACACGCCGCATGCCGGAGGTGTGGCCATAGGGAAAGCTGATCGCCGCCTCGACCCACTTCCAGCCGTCGCTACGAACGGTCTCGGCATCGACTTTCAGCTTCTCGAAGACCAGTTGCTCGAGAAGAGCTGCGTCCTGGAACCAACCGCCGGAATCCTGCTCGAACAGGTCGCGCAGGATGACACCGCCGGCAGACTCATAGGCCTCGGTGCCGACATAGACCGCCCGGCGATCGTCGGCGCGGGCTGTGGTCTCCGTCAGCAGGCGCCTGATGTAATAGGGCTCCCGCATGTTCGGGTTGTAGGTGGTGCGTTCCCAGAGCTGCTCCTGGCGGGCATGGTCATCGGAGATCGAGAACGCCATGATCTGCTCGAGGCGGATTTCATCGTGTTCGTAGAGCTCGAGTAGTTTTGGCGAAACCGAGGCGAGCCTCAATCGCTGCTTGACGGTCGCCGTCGACACGAAGAAACGGGCGGCGATCTCCTCAACGTCAAGGCCCTGCTCTCTCAGCGCCTTGAACGCGCGAAACTGATCGAGCGGATGCAGGTTCTCGCGATGCACGTTTTCGGCAAGCGAATCCTCTTGGGCCGAGGTTGTTCCGCTACGGTTGACGATGCAGGGGATCGGCTCGTTCTTCGCCAGACGCTTCTGCTTGACGAGAATGCCCAGCGCGAGATAGCGGCGGCCGCCCGCCGGCACTTCGAAGGAGCCGGTTTCCTCGCCGTCGCCGTCTAGGACGGGACGGACATTCAGGCTCTGCAGGAGCTTGCGCCGACCGATATCCTCGGCCAACTGCTCGATGGTGACGCCCTCTTTCAACCGGCGAACATTCTCCTGCGACAGCACAAGCTTGTCGTAGGCGATGTTCTCCGAGGGGTTCATTGCGATCTTCTGAATGGCGCTCTTTGCCATGGTCAGGGTCTCCATGACGGGCGGCGCGGGGCCTCTCCCCGAACCTCCAAACCCGTCAGGAACCCCCCCCTCCGCCCTCTGCCTCTCCCGGCAACCGCGCTGGCGCAGGCCGGCGGCCTCATGACGAAAGGCGCCGTCCTCCTAGAAAGAGGGCGGCGCCTTGAAGCGGCGGTAATCGAAAACCGGCAGTGTGATGAGGATCACCGGTCTGGGTAGGATCAGTTCGCGAGGTCGAGGAGCTTCTTTGCCTTGCCTTCCATCTCAAGCCTGACATCCTGATGCTGCCTGTCGCGAGCGACCCGTGTGATGCCCTGTACGAAATCGAAGACCGACGCTGGCGGGTGGCCTTCGTCGACGAGCACGGCGTCGATGATCTTAGTGGTCTGGGCCTTCGAGAAGCCACGCTTGCGCAGGAAGGTGGATCGATCGTCATCGTCGCGCGCGACGATCCGCTCGCGCGCCGCCTTGATGCCGTTGATGAAGGGCATGGGCGAGGAGTCGGCGAACTGGATCAGCGCCGGTTCGGCTTCGAGCGCAAAGCGTGAGGCTGCATATTTGGAGTGGCGAATGGTGATTTCCTGGAAATCCTCGACGCCCCAGAGATTCCTATTACAGCATACGGCGCGCAGGTAAAAGCTTGCTATTCCAAGGGTTTTCGAGCCGACTTCACTGTTCCAGGCGTAGAACCCACGGAAGTAGAGATCCGGTTCACCGTTCGGCAGCCGACCGGCTTCGATCGGGTTGAGATCGTCTACAAGGAATACAAAGATATCGCGGTCGGAGGCGTAAAGTGTCGTCGTGTCCTTCGAGATATCGACGTTTGGGTTGTAGATGTGGGTCGACCAATCGAGAACGCCCGGCACCTTCCATCGCGTATCGCCGGTGCCGTTGCCGGCGATCTTTTGTACGGCCTCCACGAGTTCGTGGTCGAAAATTCTGCCGTAATCCGGACCCGTCACTGCTCGAAGCTCTAGACGGCCGTTCTCGATTTCGAGCGTCTTCACCTGCTCGGCGCGGTGCGTGGAAAGGCCATATTGCAGATTGATGCCTGCGAGCGCTGCCGGAAGCTGGCGCAGATAGGTCGCCGGCGCGCCGACCAGACTGGCGAGCTGACTAAAACTCCAATGGGTCGGCGCGACCGGCGCGTGAGTACCGGGCAGCATCAACTTCAGCCGCTCGGGATCGTCGCGAGAGGCCTCGACGCGGATGGCTTTGCTTTCCCCGATGCGGGTCTTGCTGCGTTCGGACCGCCGTTTCACCGAATTGTGCAGATCGGTGAGCGAGAGAAAGCGTTCGTCGTCTGGCCGGTTGAACCATTCCGACGACACGCGGCCGATGCGCTGGCCGCGGCTGACATCGACCTTATAGCCGTTTGGCGCGATGCGCGTTGGCGCGTGGATTTCCATATGGGTCATGGTCGTTCTCCGCGACGGGCGCCGGGAGCCTCTCTCCTGGCCTCGACCCGCCGCCGCATCCCGGCCTCCCCTCTGCCTCTAGCCACGCCCAGCCGGCGCGCGATGCGGCAGCGCGCCCGCGTCCGAAATCGCATGTAAGGGGAGGAGGCCGGCCTCAGTCGAATCAGCCGTGAAGCATTGCTTGCCCTCGAATGTCCGCAGGCTTGCTTCGCAGTTGAAACCGTGAATCAATGAAGACAGGAGATGCGGCGGCGTCCGGAGCGATGGAGGCGATGCGACGTTTCAGGCTGGCTGACCGGTTAATTCAGGAAACAGCCCCGGATTTGCACGATGCGCTTGCCAATGCATATCGGCATCGGATCCGGCCTTTGTGCATGTGCAAGGAACCCGGCCTTGCGATGTACATTGCGCAGATTGGCGACCAATTTATGGTCAAACGGATGCCGCTTTCGGGAAGCGAACATGATCCGGCATGCGCTTCCTATGATCCGCCCGGCGAATTGTCCGGGCTCGGTGTCCTCATGGGCAGCGCCATTCAGGTCGATCCAGAGAGCGGCCTGTCAGCGCTCAAGGTTGGTTTCAGCCTGACGAAGGTGGGCGCCCGCCAAGCCCCGGTTGCTGGGGCGAACAGCGCGCAAAACGTGGCTGGCGACACGAAGAAATTGTCGCTGCGCAGCCTCCTGCATTATCTCTGGCATCAGGCCGAACTGACAGCCTGGACGTCGCGATGGACGGGCAAGCGCCATTGGTGGAACATTCGCTGGCATTTGATCGAGGCTGCGCTGCAGATGACGGTAAAGGGCAGCATGCTGAGCGATGTGCTGTTCGTGCCCGAACCGTTTCGCGCTTCGGACAAGGCGGCGATAAAGCAACGTTGGGCCGTGGCGCTGGCGCCTGCATTGCCGCCAAGAAGCGGGCCTCGGAAACTGATGGTCCTGGTAGGCGAGGTTAAGGACATCTCGCCGGCCCGAACGGGTTACCGACTGATTATCAAGCATATGCCCGACTTCCCGTTCATGCTGGATCAAGAACTCCAGCGCAGGTTGCGGGCACGCTTCGAAAGTGAATTGATGCTGTGGAGCGCTGACGAAGCTTCCCACCTGATGGCGATCGCGACCTTCGGGCTCACTTCGACTGGCCTAGCCGTGATCGAAGAGATGGCGCTGATGGTGGTTTCGGAGAACTGGATTCCATACGATTCCATCTATGAAAAGAAGTTGGTGGATTCCCTCGCGAAGCTGAACGCACGAAGTGTAAAGACCCTCCGCTACGGCCTACTTGCAGAGCGGCCGAGTGCAGCAGCCATGCTGCAGTGTCAGCCAGGTCCGGTTGCGCTCTACATTGTTCCGCCAACGGTGGACCGATCCTACGAGGAAGCGCTCGAAGTGCTCATTGCGGCGCGCCCCGAAGTCGATGCATGGACATGGCGGGTGGCGGACGGGGAAATGCCGCCTCTCATTAGTCGGTAGAAATTTATCTGCGCAATAGAGCGCACTTCAAATAATCGGTGAAATTGCCAGAATGGGTCAGTAAGCGTACGAAGCCGTGATAAATGGAGATGGCCGAGTTCGCTGCCGACAAGTTTGCCGGAGAACAAGTTGCCAGATACTCCCACCTGAATTCGTCGATGAAGCACAAAATTGGGAAGTGGCGTCCGTGGGTGTCTAAGGGGAAGTTAAGGCTCCAGCGACAGTCGGCATATCGGGGGATCAATCAGATCTTTATATAAGTCGATTGCCGCGAGCGTCAAATACGATAAGCTTTCGAAAGAGGCGTTCGCCTGTGGATTCGGCCGATAGTTTTAGGTGGCGGATTCGCGACAAGAATATCATGCAATGAGACTTCTTCTCATTCATCATGGAAATCCAGGCGCTCCAAAGGCCGGCTAGGTTGTTCCAGAGGCTCTCGTAGTTCTCGGGTGCGGCTTAGAAGTAGCCAGCTTTTGGTTGTCCGGTAGTTCCATGACTCCACGCGATTGCTGCCTTCACGCCCGGGCCCCCACAGGCGCCGCGTGGGAATGAATCCGGTGCCGCGCTTCGGCGCGGTGCAGCAGCCACGTCGGTGCAAGAGCGACCAGGAAGACGATCGTCACGACGATAAACCCATCCCGGAACGCGGCGGTGTTAGCCTGAATGATGATGGTTTGCGCCAGAAACGACGCGGCCGTCGGCAACTGCTGGAAGTCGGGGACGCCTGCTGTTTTCACCATTGCGGCAACCTGGCTCAGCAACGTCATCGTCGCGGAGTTATCGCTGGTTTGGGTCGCGGCGAACGCGTCAGCGTGCATGACGGTGCGCCGTTCCATGAATACGGCTAACAGGTTGACCCCGAAGGCACCGCCAAGCTGGCGAATGAAGTTGATCGCGCCTGACCCCTGGGCGACCAGTTCTTTTGGAAGAACTTTGAGCGATGCGGAGGTTAGGGAGGGAAACACCAGCCCGAGGCCAATGCGCGAAAGCACGGTGAGCCATGCAAGCATCCAGAAGGTGGTGTTGATGTCGATATCGGCCGTCAGGTAGGAGGAATAGGCGAAAATGGCCATCCCCGAGCCGATCAACCAGCCGGATGGGAGCTTATCAGACATGCGTCCGGCAATCGGGAAGACAAAGACCAACACAAATCCCGACGGCATCAGAAGCAACCCCGCCTGGGTCGGGGTGAAGCCCTGAATGGTCTGCACGAACAGCGGGACCAGATAGGTCGATCCGAACAGACCCGCACCCATGATAAAGCCAACCAGGCAAGCCGAAGCGAACGGTAGCTGCTTGAAAAGCCGCATGTCGAGCATGGGCTTGGCTGCCCTGATCTCCCACCAGATAAAGCTTGAGGCCGCGATCGTAGCGATCGCGAATTGCGTGAGGATTGGATCGGACGTCCAGCCTTCGCGCTGAGCGTTCGTCAGCGCATTCAGCAGAACACCAAGGAACACGCTCAGAAGCAGCACGCCGAACCAGTCGAATCCCGGACGAGGACCCTTGTCGGCGCGGGTGGGCAGAAACAGATTTGACAAGAAAATGCCGAGGCCGGCAAACGGAATCCCGAGATAAAAGACGTAGCGCCAGTTGAAAGCGTCAATCAGGATCCCGCCGATCCATGGGCCGAGCGCCGGCGCGAGCACAACGCCGATGCCGAATATACCCATGGCGGCGCCGCGCTGGTCTGCCGGAAAGACCTGGAACAGAAGGACCATGGCGAGCGGCTGAACGATGCCGGCGGCAGCGCCCTGGATAACCCTTGCAATGGTCAGGACGGTTTCGTTCGGCGCGATGCCGCCAAGAACGGACCCCGCGGCAAACAAGGCGAGGGCCGTTATCATGCTGGCTCGCTGACCGAATGCCTTATTGGCCCAATCGGCAAGCAGCATGGTCGCCGTCATTGCTGCAAGGAAGCCGGTCGAAATCCATTGTGCCTCGACCTGGCTGATGCCGAAAGCGCCCATGACGCCGGGGATCGCGACGTTGACGATGGTCGTCGACAGAACGACGGCGATTGCCGAGATCATCACAGTGCCGGTCGCGAGCCAGCGATAGGCCGGACCGTAGCGGTCGAAAAGGTCCTCAATCGACATCGATGCTGACTTCTACCATCATTCCGGGGCGCAGGAGACCATCTTGCTGTTCTATGGATATCCGCACCGGCAGGCGCTGGGTGACCTTGGTAAAGTTGCCGCTCGGATTGGGGCTCGGCAGCAGTGCGAACTGGCTGGTGGCGGCTTCGCCGATCCGGACGACTTCGCCGCGAAAGTCCCGGTCCGGATACGCGTCGATGGAAATCTGCGCCGCCGCGCCGGCCGTCAGTCGCCTGAAATCCGTTTCCTTGACGTTGGCGTCGACCCAGACTGTGCTCGGGTCGTGATAGATCAGGAGCCGCGTGCCGGGCGAGATATACTCCCCAACATCGATAAAGGTGCTATCGATTACCCCGTCAAACTGTGCCCTGATGTCGCGCCGGGTGAGGTCGATGCGCTTCTGTTCGATCTGTGCGGAAAGTGCCTCGACCTGCGAATCAAGGGTCGCGATCTGCTGGTCGAGGACGCCAAGCTGGGCCTCTTCGGCCTTCACGACTTCGAGATTGGCGCGGGCTGTCAGAATTCCGGCCGCGGTCAACCGTTCTTGCTGGGTGGCGGCCGCCAGTCGGGCATTCGCATCGTCGAGTTGCTGGGCCGACATGAAATTTCGTCCCGTGAGGGTTTCAACCCTCGCGAACTGGGATCTGGCGTTCTCGAGCGCGGCCTCGGCTGCGGCATGCGAAGCTTGCGCCGCGGCAATCTGGGCTTGTGCCGCCTGAAGCTTCGCCGCGATCTGACCTCGAACGAAACCCTGCTGTGCACGCAACTGGTTCTGCTGGGATTTGACCCCTGTGACCTGTGCTTCCAGGCCTTTCAGTTCCTGTGAGGCGGATGCCGCATCGATGGTAGCCAGAACCTGTCCACGAACGACCTTGTCGCCGGCTATGACGGGAAGCGATATGATCCGGCCGGACACTTCGCTGCTGACGGCGATCATATTCGCCGCGATCCGGGCATCGTCGAGAAAGACATGCGTCCACCGCGCTGCCAGCCAGGGATAGGTGAAATACGCGACGACGCCGAGCACCGCGAAAAGCGCCGTCGTGCGAACCAACCTGCGTCCTCGCCCGCCTTTCTTCGTAGCTGGTGGTGTCTCGACAGGGCCAGCAGCTGAGTGCTCCGCCCCGGAGAATTGCGACGGCTTTGCTTCCATGTTCATCCTACGATCTTTCCAGCCTGTCGCCGATGAGCCCCAGCACGCGGTGCGCCGTCGCCAGATCATTCGCGGGAACGCCGTCGAGCAGTTCTTCCCTGAACGCATCGGAAATGCGCGTGATTTCCTCGATAAGCGGCTTGGCGCTCTCCGCGAGATGGATATTCTTGACGCGCCGGTCATCATCGGAATCGACGCGCTCGATCAGACCGCGCTGCTCGAGCGCATCCAAAAGACGCACCAGGGTCGGTCCCTCAACCCCGATCTGCTCGGCGAGATTCCTTTGCGACATCGCCCCCGATCGTCGCAGATGCAGCAGCGCGATCCATCGAGCTTGCGTCAATCCGAGATGTTTCACGCGCGCATCGAGGCCGGTTCTCCAGCGACGGCCAACCCGTGCAAGCTCCATGGCGAATTCCTGGCCGATGCCCACTTGATAGCTTTCTTATTGATAGTATGCTAACGAGATAGCGCAACTTCCGTTGTGGTGCAACGTGGCAACGCAGGTACCCATGTATCGAAGCATACTCCTCGCCTATGACGGGTCCGTCGAAGGTCGACTGGCGCTGCGCGAAGGCGCACGCTTGGCGCGGCTTTGCGAGGCCCAGGTGTGTCTTCTGGCGGTTGTGCAGATTTCCACCGGGATTGTCTTTGCCGAAGGTGTTTATCCCGGAATCGTGGGCGAGCAGAGCGAGGTCTACAAAAACATCCTCGCCGAGGGTGAACGGCGTTTGCGGGAAATCGGATTTGAACCCGACACGCGACTTGCGATGGGCGATCCCGGCCCGGAAATTCGCGCCGTCGCGAAGGAAATCAACGCCGATCTGGTCGTTATCGGGCATCGCCAGCACGGGACCCTGGCGCGCTGGTGGTCAGGGTCCGTTGCCACATACCTCATCGACCATCTCGACTGCAGTATGCTGATCGGACGAATGGAAGTATCCGACGCGGATTTCGACAGACTCAAACCGAGTTATGGGGTCCCAGAGTGACTGTCCTCGACCCGGCGCCGAGCAGCTGCGCGGTGACGCCACAGAGGGATACTGGCGTCGGCTTCCTCCCTGAAAAGTTCGATCTGGCCCTTGAGGCTATTGCCTTCGTCAAAGCATTTCGAAAGAAACTCTTGGTCGAGTTTGAGTTTGCTGGACTGGCTCTGACGCCGGCCGAAGCGCGCGTGCTGATATTTTTGGGCCAAAACGAGGGTCTCAACCAAGCCCAGCTGGCTCATATTCTGTCGTGCGAACCAATGACACTTGTGGGTATCCTTGACCGACTCGAGGCCGCCGACCTGGTTGTCCGCAAGCGCAACGAGGTGGACCGACGCGTCAAGTGCATCTATCTGGAGCCCCGGGGCAAAGCACTAGTGCCCAGGGTCGAGGCGATTGTGAGCGCGCTCTGCAGTAATGCGGAACAGGGTGTTGGCGAACAACATATCGAACTGATGCGGGCCGGGCTTTCGCATATGACGGGGAACCTGGCCAGTCCGCCGAACATTTAGCGTGAGGGCGTCAGACTCCTGTTGACCAGCACGTGGGCCCCAGACTCCGGGACCCCGTACTCACCGAAATTGGAAGGTCTTCGATGCGTTTCCCTTCTCCCCTTCTCGCCTCCGTATTGTTGTTCGGAACGCTTATTTCTGCCTCCGCTCAGGATAAAGATCCGCTATCGAAGTTGCCGCCCCCGGACAGCATCAAGCTGTCGACTGTGATCGAGAAAGTTGAAGGACGTCCGGGTTTCTATGGCATCGAAAGCATTTCGTTTACTGACGGTGAGTACCGTATCGTCTACTTTATGGCGGATGGCGCGGAAGTGCGCATCAACTACGATGCGAAAACTGGCGCCAGCCGGCCGCCGCGGCGCGGCCTGTTTGGCAACTAAAATGTGCGCATTTATCTTTCAGCGCTGGCTTACGACGGTCCTGCGGGTTCAGTTTACGTACTGTGAAATGCAAATAACCTGCGAAAGCGTTAAGCTATTTTCTACATGATCAATCGTCATTTTAGTAAGGCAGGCGCTACGGAAAACATAGGTGCGCTAAGTGAACACCAGTTTCATTGGACATTCATCAAATGGCGAACAATCAGAACGCTTGGAAAGACTCGCGAGATACTTCTTGACAAGCAACAAGCTCTTTAAATCGCTTCGTCTGGAGTTCATTCGTTTTGACCTCCTGCGAGTCGAGGTCCGAATCCCCTTCAACGGTGAATTTGAGTTGGCGTCGGATGAGGGTCTCTCGACCGGGATACTCACGACCGCTCTCGATTCCATTTTTGGACTTGTTGTGCTCGCAAATCTCGAGGAACTGGCTCCTGTGGCCACGATCGGCCTGAACGTCGACTTCACATCGACGCCTCGCCGGGGAGAATCTGTCATCTGCCACGCAGAATACGGCGGATCGTCTGAACAGGTAGCTCATGTGCGTGGGCATGTCGTCGGTGAGGAACACGGGAAGATGTTCGCATTTGGAAGTGCCACGTTCATGATCGGCACGCGTGGACCTGCAATCAATCCCATATCATGAGCACAGTCATTTCTTCCACAGTCGGCCAGACCGAGGCTGGATATCTCTCTTTGGCCGACTGCCTGGCCATTTCACCTTTCGCCCGGTTCCTAAACATCCAGCCACGAATTGACGCCGATTGCGTCGTCCTCAAGCTTTGCTTTGCCGAACATCACATTGGCAATCCGATGATCAGGGCGCTGCACGGCGGCATCGTCGCCAGTCTCTGCGAACTTTCGGCGTCCACCTTGCTCGCCTTTCAGACGCGGGCGACCTCCATGCCAAGAACTCTCAGCCATAACATCAGCTATCTGCGGTCGACCATCGCCGCCGATTGCTATGCGCAAGCCTCGGTCGAACGCATCGGAAGACGAACTGCGACCTTGTCTGCGCGGGCGTGGCAGGAGGATGTGGAGAACCCGGTGGCGATTTCACGCCTCACTTTCCGGACCAAGGGAGTCTTTGACGTTTCTGATCGGACCCCCCCAGATTGACGATGCCTCTGAAAAGCTTCGTCACTTGAAATATATGTCAAACGTGTGAGAATACCCCCGCTCGATTGGCCCCCCTTATCGCGGGTCTTCGAGGTAAGCCATAAGATGCTCGTGGTATTCCACGCTGACAGAGTCGTTATTTCAATCATTTCTGGTCGTAGAGTTCGCGACTACGCTGTATGTCGGGCCAATTGGCTTCCAGCCAGCCGATCAGCGTACGAACGGGAATGAGAAAGCTCTTTCCTCTTTCGGTCAGCTCGTACTCGACTCGAGGGGGGACTTCCGCGAAAACGTCACGGTTGACAAGCCCGTCGCGCTCGAGGTTGCGGAGCGTCGTCGTCAGCATGCGCTGGGATACCCCTCCAACAGCGCGCATCAATTTTGAGAAACGCAGTCGGTTCCCGCTCGCCTCAGCCAAACGTGCGATCACAAGTAGGCTCCACTTGTCGGCCATCCGGTCCAGCAGCGGTCGTACGGGGCAACGCTCGGGCGCGATGGGACCGTCGGCATCAATCGAGATATCAATGTTCACGGCTTCTCCTTTCATGGTTACGCGCTGGTAACAGACTTATCCGCACGTGCCTACTTTCAATGTCGTTGATTGCGAATAGGATGAAAGTATCTAAATGGCACTATGGAGGGAAGCGATGTCGGCAAGAAACTTGTGGGCCGCCCAGATCCTGCTCGCCATGGTGTTCGGGGCGGCGGGCTTCATGAAGGTGACCATGCCTCTACCCGACCTTGCGGCGATGCTGACCTGGCCGGGCAATGTTCCGTCATGGCTGGTCCGGTTTATCGGTACGGCGGAGCTGGCCGGTGCGATTGGTATTCTCGTGCCTGCCTTGACCCGCATACAGCCTTTGCTTACGCCACTGGCGGCGCTGGGATTTGCCATCATTCAGATCCTGGCGGTGCCCGTTCACATATCACAGGGCGATATCGCAATGGTCGGACCGGTCAACGCCATTTTGCTGGCGCTGGCGCTGTTTGTTGTCTGGGGCCGCTATCGCAAGCTTCCGATCCAGCCGAAAGGAGCGCTGGCGTGAGCAGGATGCCCACCTTCTTCATCCCGCATGGTGGCGGACCATGTTTCTTCATGGACTGGGATCCTCCAAACACCTGGGACCGGATGGCGCGCTTTCTGCGCGGGGTACAGGCCAGCCTGCCGGAAAAGCCTAAAGCCGCACTGGTAGTTTCGGGCCATTGGGAGGAAGCGCTGGTCACAGTGCAGACCGGCGCCAAGCCGCCGCTGCTGTTCGATTATTACGGATTTCCGGCACATACTTATCAGTTGAGCTTTCCCGCGCCGGGATCACCGGATCTGGCGGATCGGGTCACGAAGCTGCTTGGGTTGGCGGGGTTTTCGGTGCGTGGCGACGCCTTGCGGGGCTATGATCACGGGGTATTCATCCCGCTGAAGCTGGTATTTCCCGAGGCGGACGTGCCGGTGGTGCAACTGTCGCTGCGTGCTGATTATGACCCGGCAGCGCATCTGACGATGGGAGCTGCTCTGGAGCCTCTGCGTGACGAGGGCGTGCTGATCCTGGGCAGCGGCATGAGCTATCACAACATGGGCGTGCTGATGAAGAGGATGCGCGGCGGGACGCAGGACGTGGAGCCGGCTTCGCAGGTCTTTGACGACTGGCTGACCGGGGCGGTGACCGACCCGGATCCGGCAGCGCGCAATGCGGCGCTGATGGACTGGATGCGCGCGCCCGCTGCCCGCGATGCCCACCCGCGAGAGGAGCATTTCCTGCCGCTGCATGTGGTGGCGGGAGCCGCCGGAGCCGATATCGGCGTCAAGGTGCTGAACGATGCGGTGATGGGCGCGGTCGAATCCGCATTCCGTTTTGGCTGATGCGACACCAAATCAAATCTGATGCTGAAGGAGCAAGATCATGACAGCAATGCAGAACGGGCCGTTTTTGGTCACCGGGGCCTCGGGCCAGCTGGGCCGCCGGGTTGTGGAACTGCTGCTGGAGGGCGGCGCCGGGCCGGTGATCGCTACGACGCGGTCGGTGGATAAACTGACGCGGCTGACCGCGCAGGACATCGAAGTGCGTAGCGCCGATTTCAATAATCCGGTGGGCCTCAAGAAAGCTTTCGCCGGAGCCAAACGGTTGCTGATCATCAGCACTGACGCCCTGGAGCCCGGAAAGCGCCTGGTTGCTCACAACGGAGCGATCGAGGCCGCGGTGGCCGCTGGGGTTGAGCACATCGTCTACACGTCGCTTACCAACCCTGGCCCGGACTCGCCGATCACATTTGCCGTTGATCACCGGGAAACCGAGGCTCTCTTGGTTGAAAGCGGCATCCCACATACCATCCTGCGCAACAACCTCTACACCGATCTGTTCCTGATGAGCGCACCGCAAGCCATCAAATCTGGCCAGCTGTTTGCCGCTACGGGCCAGGGCCGAGCGGGCTATGTCACCCGCGAAGATTGCGCGCGGGCGGCAGCGGCCGCTTTGATGCACGAAACCGAAACAAAAGCCTATGATGTCACCGGTCCGGACCTCGTCTCACAGGCCGATCTCGCTGCGATACTGTCGGACCTGTCAGGCAAGACGATCGCCTATGTCCCGATTAGCGTGGATGACCTTCGTGCCGGGATGATCGCCAATGGGTTGCCGCCGACCATGGCGGACGCCTTCGCGTCCTTCGACGAAGCAATTGCAAAAGGCCATATGGCCGTCAGCACCAATGCGGTGAAAGATCTCACCGGGAAAGCGCCTGCCAGCGTGCGCGATTTCCTCAGCAAGAACGCCGCGTCGCTGCTGGAATCGGGCGTCGCTTAAGAGCCTGGTCTCAACAACTGCGAGGCTCGCCATCTCGAGCCTTGCTGACTGACTTTTCAGTCACTATATCATTTCTGTGGCTCAAGAATTTCGGGCGGCGCGTTCCGACGAGGAACGCCAAACACGGCTTAAATCAATATTGAGTGCGGCTCTGAGCCGCCTTCGCCGAGAAAGGTCGTAGCGCAACGCGTCTTGAGGATATCGCGACCCGGGCGGGCATCGCCAAGGGCACGATCTATCTCTATTTCCCGTCGAAGCAGGCTGTGTTCGAAGAGCTGATCCGATCGGCGATTGTGCTGCCCCTACCTTGTGAACTGGATTGCTGGCGCATGAGATCGGCGGCGCCGCGCCGACCAACGGTCGACCCACCATCGAATCATCACCGGACAATTTTGGGAAAGGTGCTTCGGCGCATCGCTTACGTTTCGCAGCAACCCGGACGGCAGCTAGTCGCCCGTGATCAATTCGCAAACGGTTGAGATTGCGGTGTTTTCGGCGGGCTGCGAAGTATCCGGTTTTGCCAGGTTGTGACGATTTGGCAGCATTTCCCTGCGTTTTCGCGCGGGCGTGCGCGAAGGGTCTGGGCAT
>JBDRNF010000211.1:0-45875 GCA_043811435.1 Pseudomonadota bacterium | reverse complement strand
GCCATCGGCCACAACCTTAGGCTCCTCCTGGCATGGTTCAGGACGCTCTTGTTGCTGATTCTCGCCGCCGTCCTGTTCCGGAGCAGCGTCGGACACATGCGCGCGGCCTGACAAAACGGAATTCTTCACAGGCGACCAGATATGATCGTCGAGAAGCTTGTCGACCAATTCGACCACCTCGGGCCGGGTCTTTACCTGCTGTGCGGAGGTTTTCGGGTTCTGAGTGATCAATGTTTCGGTCTTTCCGCCTCTGAAGCGGATGTGTATCCGGGTCTCTCCCTCGGCCTGGAACTTGAGCAATGTGACGTCTTCGACGAGATAGGCAAGGAGCCGCTTGCGTTCTCGGTTCGGCAAGGTGGGGTCGCGCCAGACCGTTTTGAAGTCGGCCGTCATGGCGATCAATCGATCGCGGATTGCCTCGTCGAGTGTCGCTCGGTCTTCGCGCAGAGCACTCACTCTTTCTTCTCGTAGATCAGACAGCATGCGCAGTTTGTCGTTCCATTCGCGTTCAAGGGTGTCGGCGACCAGGCGGTTGTTCGGATCGACCAGCATAAACCGCCGCTGTGCAAGATCGGCATCGATTTGGGCGCGTTCGACGGCACGGAGCCGGAGTTTGTCCGCTTCGTCATAGCGCGCTTCGATCTCTTTTCGGATCTCCAGTGCTAACTCCACGGCGGCGGGCGTCATTTCCGCGGCGATCAGTTCACCGATCGCCGCGTCGACGGGCCAGCCTGCGATCGACTGGCAATGCGGCTCACCCCGAGAGACGTAGGCCCGGCTGCAGACGTACCAAGTGTCCACCTGACCGCGCCGGGTGACGTAACGGGCCCTCATATGACAGCCACACCGCCCGCATATGACGCGCCCCTGCAACAAAGCCGCGCCTTCGCGCGGTGGCGAGACGCGCGCGGTCTGGTAGCCTTGGCCATTGGCCTCGAGCGCCTTGAGGTTGTGCTGGAACTGGTCCCAGCTGATATAGCCGGGATGGGCGTCCGGGATGCATGCGAGCCATTCATTGGGCTCCCGCTTGCGGAACTGTTTCTTTCCGTCGACGGTTCTGCGGTAAAGACGCTGACCATAGGCATAGACGCCCGCGTAGCGAGGATTGTGCAGCGTGCGTAAGGCCGCCGATGTGGTCAGCGGTTGGAAGACCACCCGCTTGCTGTTGCGGAACCGGGATGGGAAGAGCAGACCTTCCCTGGCAAACGCCTTGACGGTCTGCGTAGCCGACCCGACCCGCGAGAACGTCTCGAAGAAGTGGGTGATCATCTCCCGGATCTGAGCGTCTGGATCAAGGACCACATCGCCAACCTCATTGTAGATGAAGCCGGTCGGAAGGGGACAGCGATATTCGCCGCGGCGTGCTTTGTTGAGAATGCCACCGCGCAACCGGGCTTTGATAACGTGCAACTCGGCCTCGCTCATCGTGCCCTTGAGGCCCAGCAGAAGCCGGTCATTGAAGTTGGCCGGATCGTAGACGCCATCTTCGTCGAGAATGAGCGTGTCGGCCAAAGCGCAGATCTCCAGCAGCCGATGCCAGTCCGCGTTGTTTCTGGCGAGGCGAGATACTTCCAGGCCCATGACGATCCCCGCGCGCCCCATGCCGACATCGGATACCAAGCGCTGGAAGCCTTCGCGCCACGACGCTGAAGCGCCGGATTCGCCCTGGTCGCTGTCGATGACGGTGATCTGGTCGTCGTGCCATCCAAGCCCGATCGCGCGACCACGAAGATCGTATTGACGCTTGGTGCTTTCGACATTCTCCATGACCTGTCGCATCGATGACTGTCGGATGTAGAGGTAAGCGCTCCGCTCGAGATGATGCGATTGGACCTTGAGCTTTTCGTTCATGCTGTTCTCCGTTCAGGGGCCGCCATCACGATGGCGGCAAGCAAGTGGATGATTGTGCGTCGCTCGGACGTTTCGTCTGCGATAGGCAGCCTGGCGACAGGCGGCAAAGCCGCGGGTGGGGACCAGCCCGGCGCACGCAAGATCGCGCTAACCCAGGCCCACATGCCGCGATGCAGAAGGATGCTAAGACCACTGCGTGCCTCCAGAGGGAGCGCGGCGCCAAGCGCGGCGGCGCGCAGTATTTCGTATCGCTCCGTGGCGCGGGACTGCATCGCGCAATGCAATTGCGCACCACCACTGATGGTTACGCCGTTTTTTTTACGCCGAGCGCACGCTCGATTGTTCTGGGATGGACATCGAGGCCGAACTCTGTCCAGAGCCGGTTCGTCAGTTCGCGTGCCCGAATGGGCTCGCCTGGAACCACCTGGGCCCTGAGGAAGGCGAGCACTTCGCTCTGGATCTTGTGCGGGCCGTGCGGGCCGCGCTTCCTCGGTACTAGGCCGGCCAGACCCGCGTCCTCAAAGTCCGCCTTGGCCTGGTAGAAGGTCGGCCGGGAGACGCCATATTCATCGGACACGTCCGTTACCGACATTTTGTCGACGGATACACGCCGCAGCATCTCGTACTTCACCTGCACGATGTCGCGTGGATCGAAGAAGCCGTCCTCCCGGAATTTCTGATCGCGAATTTTTTCCGGGGCTGGATTGAGCGTGCCATCCGCGGCCAAGGCGCTGGCCTTCGATTGCCTGTGCTTGACGCTGTCCGACACCTGCGCTGCTCCCGATGTCGACTCAATTGACGTAATTATAAATATGCCGCGCAAGGTTAAACCGTCAAGCGTGTATCTGCCGACCAGTCGCATATGATCCCCCGCAAATCTGGTACATTCAACGAAGGCTCCATGGGTTTTGCGGCGTTATTTTCCTTACAACATCGGCAAAAATTCCTTTACAATCTTGCGGCGTTTCGCGTCTGCGTTGCGATATGAGGCGCTCTACGAGACCGCTGAGTTCCAGTAGGTCGGTGAGGCTGCACAGTGCGCGCCCGTTTCCCGCGATAACCTCAAGGCTGGGCACTGCTGCATCGGTCCATTGCGGCGGAACAGAGCAAATCCGGCCATCGTCAAAGCGCAGCAGCAACAGCTTGCCCGCTCGGTTACCGCGCTTCCCAACGCAGGCACCGCGCTGCCCGGAATACGGATGAAAGGGGTGAGTCACCGTCACAAACTGCAACGGGGACGATGAACCGCCTGCATTTCCAAGTGAGTTACAAGCGGCTGGAGGATGGCGAGTTCCGCTGGCCGAAGGTGCAGGACGGTGTGATGCGACTGACGGCCGCGCAGTTGTCGGCGCTGCTCGAAGGTCTCGACTGGCGACGGGTCCATGAAGCCCGCCAGACGCGCGTTCCCTCGCAGGCGGGCTGATCCGCGACCAAGTGAATCAGCCCGGATTCCACTGTCGCCCGGTGCCGGCGAATATGGTCTGATCCGCTCATGGCGATGACGGCGGACCAGCTTCCCGACGATCCGGATGCGCTGAAGGCGATGGTCCTGGCGCGCGACATCGAGAACGCCCGGCTGGTCCAGATCATCAGGGAACTGCAGCGTCACCGCTTTGGCCGTCGCGCCGAGACGCTGCCGGAAGACCAGTTGCTGCTGGGGCTCGAAGAGGCCGAGCAGATCGAGGCCGCCGGCGAGGAGGCGGCCGAACGTGCCGACCCGCGCGAACGCAATGAGCGCGCAGGAAAGCGTCGGGCGAACCGTGGCGCGCTGCCTGCGCATCTTCCTCGCATCGAGACTATCGTCGACATCGACGATCACGCCTGTCCCTGCTGTGGCAATGGACTGCACCGGATCGGCGAGGATGTGAGCGAGCGGCTCGACATCGTGCCAGTGCAGCTGCGCGTGATCGTGATGCGGCGGCCCAAATATGCCTGCCGCGCTTGCGAGGACGTGGTCGTTCAGGCTCCCGCGCCCGCCCGGCTGATCGAAGGCGGCGTGCCGACCGAGGCGACGGTTGCCCAGGTGCTGGTGTCCAAATACGCCGATCACCTGCCGCTCTATCGTCAGGCGCAGATCTACGCCCGGCAGGGCATCAATCTCGACCGCTCCACACTCGCCGACTGGGTTGGCCGCGCCGCCTGGCACCTGCGTCCGGTCCATGAGCGGCTGCTGGCGAAGTTGAAGGCTTCGCCAAAACTGTTCGCCGACGAGACGACGGCGCCAGTGCTCGATCCCGGCCGTGGCAAGACCAAGACCGGGCAGCTCTGGGCCTATGCCCGCGACGACCGGCCATGGCAGGGATCCGACCCGCCGGGCGTTGCCTATGTCTATGCACCGGACCGAAAGGCCGAGCGACCGATTGCCCATCTGTCGGGCTTCACCGGTGCCCTCCAGGTCGACGGCTATGGCGGCTATCGCGTGCTGGCCGAGAAGAGCGGCGTCACGCTCGCCTTCTGCTGGGCGCATGTGCGCCGGCGCTTCTACGAACTCGCCGCTGCCGGTCCGGCTCCGATCGCTAGCGAGGCGCTCAGACGGATCGCTGAGCTTTACAGGGTTGAAGACGACATTCGTGGAAGATCCGCCGAGCAGCGCCGTGCGGTGCGTCAGGAAAAGAGCCTCCCGATCGTCGTCGATCTCGAGCCCTGGCTGCGCGAGAAACTCGGGCTGATCAGCCAGAAGACAAAACTCGCCGAGGCGATCCGCTACACACTCTCGCGGTGGGATGGCCTGTCGCGCTTCCTCGACGACGGTCGCATCGAGATCGACAGCAACACCGTAGAGCGCTCAATCCGCCCGATCGCGCTCAACCGAAAGAATGCGCTCTTCGCAGGCTCCGACGGCGGCGCCGAACACTGGGCCGTCGTCGCCTCGCTGATAGAAACCTGCAAACTCAACGGCGTCGAGCCTTTCGGCTACCTCGCAGATGTACTCTCGAGGATTGTCAACGCCCACCCAACAGCCAGATCGACGACCTGTTGCCCTGGGCCTACATCAACGCTCCCGAACTCAAGGCAGTGGCCTGAGAACAGCGCTTACCGTATTTCGGCCGGCGCATGACCAGAACGCGCAACTGCGCCGGGATCACGTCCAGCCGTTCGCTGACGTCCTCGCCGATCCTGGCCATCTCGCCGCAGCCGCACGGGCACAACGTGCTCTCGGGCTCGATGACCTGCTCCACCCGCGGCAGATGGGCCGGCAAGTGACCGCGGTTGCGCCGGCCAGAACCGGACGTGCCGTCCGAACGGCCCTGGATGATCCGCTGTGCCTTTTCCTGCGCGGCATCGAGCACGCCCTGCGCGATCGCCACGTCTTCGAGCGGCAGGTGGTATTGATCGGGATGAAGCTTTTCGGACTTGGCACCGAACTTCTCGTGGTTCAGTTGACCGACGATGACCTCCAGGCGCCGGCGCGCCTCCTCGGATTCGGCCAAAGCTGCTTGCGCCTCGGCGAGGAGCGCCTTCAAATGCTCGTTCTCTTCCTGGAGAACCATCAGATTCATGCGCTAAATCAAGCACATGAGCATCGATAACGCCACCGGGTCAACGCGCCTGAGTCACTGTGCCACACTCATCCGGCAAGCTGCGGGCGCCGCACCCTCTCGGGACGAACCAGTCGCCAATCCAGCCCTTCGAATAAGGCCGCGAACATCGCCGGTGATATGCGCATCACGCCGTCGCGAACCTGCGGCCAGACGAACTTCGAACCCTCGAGCCGCTTGTAAACGAGCACAAGTCCAATGCCATCCCAGACCAAAATCTTGATCCGGTCAGCCCTTTTGGCCCGGAAGACGAAGACCGCGCCAGCAAAAGGATCGAGGTCGAGCATCTCCTGCACCGCCGCCGCCAGCCCGTCCATGCCGCGACGGAAGTCGACCGGACGGGTCGCCATGTAGATCTTCAGATCGGCGCCCGGTGCAATCATCGCGAGGCCCGCACCGCACGGATCACCTGCGGCAGGTGCTCAAGGTCAACCGACGTCCGGATCACCATGTCGTCGATCACGATCTCCACCTTCGCCGGCGGCGATTTCGGGGGCCGCATCGTCCGCTGGGGCGCCGAGGATTCGTCCACCAGCAGCGGCGCGAACATCGGCGCCATGCTTTCCGGCAGCGCCAGCCGTCCCTGCCGAAGGCGACGCCGCCAATCGTAAACCTGCCAACGGGTCACGCCATGCTTGCGTGCCACCGCCGCCACCTGCACCCCCGGCATCAGGCTCTCGGCCGCAATCCGAGCTTTATCGGCCTCCGAGCGAACCCGCCGTCCCGTCGGACCTTCCAGAACCTCGAGCCGACCCGCGTAGCCAGTCGTCGGGATGTCCAAATGGACGTCCATTTTGCCGTCTGCTCCCACTTGGACCCTCCGTCTCTAACGATCGGCGGACTCTTGCCAAATTAACCTCATGCGCCGCACGAGGGGAGCGGCGTGGCGCTTACCGCTGTACTGATCGCGACGATCGAGAGCAATGTTCCTGACCTCGTCACCGCGCGAACGCTGATCGACGACTTTCAGCAGATGATCCGATCAAAGGCTTTCGCCAAACTGGACGCTTGGCTCGAGGGCGCGAAGTCAAGCGTCGTCGGCTCCTTTGCGAGCGGAGTCGAAAAGGACCTCGCCGCAGTCCGCAACGCCATTATCTCTCCATGGTCGAACGGACAAGCTGGAGGCCAGATCACCAAGCTAAAACTCATCAAGCGGCAGATGTACGGCCGTGCCAAGATTGATCTGCTCCAGGCGCGTCTCATCGGTGCAACTTAGGCGTTCGAATTCGACGCCGCGGGGCTTGCAGCGACGCCTGTAGAGGCGCGCGTGCTTTTGACGGTGTCGCAAAATGAAGGTCTCCGCCAGACGCAGTTAGCTGGTTGCGCCACGTTCTCACAGAACTGCCGCACCGTTCCGGAGACGCCGATATCGACGACCTGCTGCCCTTCAACTTCAAAAAACAGCCGGCATGAGCCGCTTCAAGCCGGTTTATGACGTGCTCTGAAATGAGCGCTCTGATGTCCAACTCGGATGCAGGCGTGGCGTGCATTGCTTTCAGTACGACTTCGGCAGGTTCAGCACGCGCTCGGCGATGAAGCTCAGCGCCAGTTGCGGGCTAATTGGCGCAATGCGCGCGATCATGACCTCACGCATATATCGTTCGACGTGATATTCCTTGGCGTATCCGAAGCCGCCATGTGTCATCACGGCTGTCTGACAGGCATGGAACCCGGCCTCGCCGGCAAGATATTTGGCTGCATTGGCTGCTGCACCCGCAGGCTTGCCATTGTCATATTGCCAGGCCGCATCCATCACCATCAGCCAAGCGGCTTCCAGATCGCACCAGCACTTTGCCAGCGGATGCTGGATCGCCTGGTTTTGCCCGATGGGCCGGTTAAAGACGATGCGGTCGCGCGCATATTGAGAGGCCTTGCGCAGCGCCGCCATGCCCAGCCCGACTGCCTCGGCGGCAATGAGAATGCGTTCTGGATTCATGCCGTGCAGGATGTATTCGAAGCCGCGGCCTTCCTCGCCAATCAGATCGTCCAGCGGAATGGGCAAATCCTCAAAGAAGAGTTCGTTCGAGTCCACGCATTTGCGGCCCATCTTTTCGATCTCGCGCACCTTGATGCGTTCGCGGTCGAACTTCGTGTAGAAAAGGCTCAAGCCCTGCGTTGGCTTCTTGACCTGTTCCAGCGGCGTGGTGCGAGCGAGAAGCAGAATGCGGTCCGCCACCTGCGCAGTGGAGATCCAGACCTTCTGGCCCGTCACGCTGTAATGATCGCCGCGCTTTTCCGCGCGGAGCTTGAGCTGGGTGGTGTTCAGGCCGGTATTGGGTTCGGTCACGCCGAAGCAGGCTTTTTCGAGGCCTTCCGCCATCGGGCGGATCATGCGCGCCTTCTGCTCTGCCGTTCCAAATACCTCGACCGGCCTGAGCCCGAAGATATTGATGTGAACGGCAGAGGCGCCGGACAGGCCCGCGCCGGATTCGGCAATCGTGCGCATCATGATCGCGGCCTCGGCTATACCAAGCCCTGAGCCGCCATGTTCGGGCGCCGTGCAGATGCCGAGCCAGCCTTCGCGCGCTAGCGCATCATAAAAATCTTGCGGAAAGCCACCTTCGCGGTCGCGCTTGAGCCAATAGGCATCATCGAAATCGGCGCAAATGCGCGCAATTGCCTCGCGAATTGCTTCCTGTTCGGAAGAGAGACTGAAATTCATTTCTTTCCTCATTCATTTGTTCTGGCGTGATGGGCCGAACGCGCCGACGATGCCGCTGTCCACAAGTGCCGAAATGCGCGCCTTGTCGACGCCAAGCTCCTTCAGAATTTCCACCGTGTGCTCGCCCGGCTGCGGCGCAAGCCGCGATGGCTCGACCGGGGTTTCGGACATGCGCACCGGGTTCGCCATCGTGACGATTTCGCCCTCGCTCGGGTGATTGACCCTTTGAAAAAAGCCGACTTCAGCCAGATGCGGATCTTCAAGCACGGTTTCGAAACTGTGCATGGCCATCACCGGCACATCGGCCGTATCGAGAAGGTCGATCCATTCGCCTGAAGTTCGAGCCAGGAAAACATCGGCCAGCCAGCCATAAACATGGGTAAGATTGTTCATTCGGGACGAGAAGCTGGCGAACCGTTCGTCCTTCTCCATCAGGCCCGGCTGGCCAATAGCCAAAAGAAAACGCCGCCAGTGATCGTCCGTGTAAACCAGCGCGCAAACGTGGCCGTCCGCTGTGCGATAAGGGCGGCGGTCGCGCGCAAGCTGGCGCACATAGCCGCCGGCATCGAGAGGCGGCTCGAAGGTCAGGCCGCCAAGATGGTCGCCCAGAATGAAGCCGACCATTGTTTCAAACATCGGCACATCAACGCGCTGCCCGCGCCCGCTGCGACCGCGCTCAATGACCGCGGCAAGAATGCCGCCAAGCGCTGTCAGGCCCACGATACGGTCAGCGATTGCCGCAGGCACATAGCGCGGCTCATCCGAACCGGAGAGCATGAACAGATGCGGCAGCGTCGCCCCGCCCTGAATGAGGTCGTCGTAGGCTGGCCGGGCGGCATAGCGCCCTTCCTGCCCGTAGCCATACAGCCCCGCATAGATGATACGCGGATTTTCCGCCCGCACTTCCTCGTAGGACAGGCCAAGCCGTATCATGGCAGCCGGGCGAACATTGTAGACCAGAATATCGGCTTGCCGGCACAGGTCCAGCAGTAGGGCACGGCCCTCCGGCTTTTTCAGGTCTATCATGATGGAGCGCTTCGACCGATTAGCATTCAGAAAGAGCGGGCCCATGCCGTGCGAGCGACCGGGGCCAATCGTGCGGATCAGGTCACCCGTCAGCGGCTCCACCTTTATAACGTCGGCGCCGAAATCCCCCATAAATTGCGTCGCAAATGGTCCCATTAACACAGATGTGAGATCGACCACTTTTAAACCGGATAACGGCCCCATACTACGCCTCAGCTTCGCTTAATGTTTTCAATTACCCGTGCAAATCGATGCGGATCGGAGCGGTGAACATCCGGACCGCCGCCGGCTTGCACATATGCTTGATGATTTCGCCAGCCGCCACACGGTTGAAGTAACGTTGTACGAGACGGACTGATTGTAGGCGTCGAAGTCGATATTCTCGATTCCGGCTTGCCCGGCATGCCCGCATAAGCCCACAGAACATCAATCCCGCTTAGCTTGTCGGCCGCATCGTCATGTCTTCTGTGCGTGAAAGATCAGCAACGACCGTCTGGGATCTTTTCGGCCTTCGTTTCAGTTTCCTTCGCCCGCACGTCTAGCGCTTCTGCATTGATGTCGACTGCGCCGACAGATGCGTCCTCGCGAACGAAAAGCTTCATGCCGGCGCGGGCCTTGCCCGAAGCAGCCGCAGTGACATCAGCGGGCTTGTTTTGAAGTATCATCCCTGTTTCTCCAAATGGGTCAATTAGCGTAGGCGTCGGGGAAGTTTCCCGTCGTGCTGAAGACGGTGGTACGCGTCTCCAGATAATTGTCGAGCGACTCGATGCCGTTTTCCCGGCCCCAGCCACTGGCCTTGAAGCCGCCATAAGGTGTCGTCCAGCGAATGTAGCGATAGGTGTTGACCCATACGATGCCAGCACGGATCTGCGCTGAGACGCGATGCGCGCGTGTGCTGTCGCGCGTCCACAGGCCAGCCGTCAAGCCATAGCTGGTGTCGTTCGCGATGGCGACTGCTTCCTCTTCCGTGTCGAAGGGGATCAATGCGGCGACCGGCCCGAAAATCTCCTCACGGGCAAAGCGCATATTGTTGGTGGCGTCGGCAAAAGCTGTCGGGCGAATGAAGTAGCCGCCCTCCAAGTCTGGCGCGTTGATCCGTTCGCCGCCGGCTAAAAGGCGCGCGCCTTCCTGTTTGGCCGAGTCAATGTAGGACAGCGTCTTGGCCAGCTGTTCGGCGCTGGCCTGCGGCCCCATATGCGTGGACGCATCGAGCGGCATACCCACGCGAACCTTGCTTGCGCGGGCGGCAAATTCCTGCGCGACATGATCATAGACGGAACGCTGGACCAGCACGCGCGAACCCAGCGCACAACTTTGCCCGGTAAGGGCCCATGCCGAATTTGTCGCCGCATTGATTGCGTTCTCAAGGTCAGCGTCTTCAAAGATGATGTGCGGGGCCTTGCCGCCCAATTCGAACGAGAAGCGCTTGAGCGTGTCGGCGCCGGTCTTGAGGATGATACGCGCGGTCGTGCCCTCGCCGGTGAAAGAAATCTTGTCCACATCGGTGTGCGCAACGAGGCGCTCGCCTGCCCCGCCTGCGCCGTATCCCGGAACTACGTTGAACACACCTGGCGGAATTCCTGCTTCCTCTGCGACGCGCGCAAGTTCGAGCGAGGTGACCGGCGTTTGTTCGGCAGGCTTGAGGACGATGGTGCAGCCGGTCGCCAGTGCGGGCCCGACCTTCCAGCTCGTTGTCAGCAGCGGTGCATTCCAAGGCGTGATTGCGCCGACAACGCCAATCGGCAGCCGCGAGGTGAAGGCATGGACGCTGTCGTCCATCGGAATGGTGCGGCCCCAGATCTTGTCACACAGCGACGCGTACCAGTGATAAGCCGTCGGGTGCATACCGATATCGCCACGCGTTTCGCGCAGGGCACGTCCCGAATCTCGTGTTTCCAGAACGGCGAGATGCTCCACTCTTTCCTGATAGAGGTCTGCGAAGCGGCGCAGCAATTTAGCGCGCTCCCATCCGGGCATTCTGCCCCAAGGGCCCTCGAACGCCGCGCGGGCAGCCGCAACGGCGCGGTCTATGTCGCGCACGCCGCCATAAGCGATCCGGGCCCAGACCTTGCCGGTCGAAGGATCGATGCTTTCCAGAACACCACCATCTTCCGGCGTGACCCATTCACCGTCAATGTAAATCTTGTCGTAGACGGCAACGCCATCCGCGCCTGTTGACGGCGAAAATTGCGGTGTGATGTTCATATCTAATTTCCTTTTACCAATATTCAAATTTGCCGCCGCTAGCTATTCGATCTCACCGAAATGCGGCAAAAAAAATCACAAAAAGTACTATTCTAGTATTTTCTATCGTTAAGATTCGGCGTGTCTCGCGAGTTTAACTGCCATTGTTCGCGCGACATCTTGAAGTGGACCGAGTAAACACTTCCTTGCCGATTCAGGTGTCAGGGCCGCGCGCAGATAGACAATGTTGATTGCCCCGAAGATTTGTTCGGAAGTCATGATTGGCGCCCCAATGCTGAAGAACTGCGAATCATAATTCTCGCGGGAGTAGCGCTCCTCCATCGTCGCAAAGCCATCGGCCCGCACGCGCTCCAGCCTTTTCGCCAGTTCCGCCGGGCGTCGCGCGAGGTCACAATCCGGTGAGGGGCTCACCGCCGCTCGCGCAATGAAAGCGTCGCGCTCGTCTGCCGAGCAATTGGCGAGATAGGCAAGGCCGATGCTTGTTACCAGAACCTGCGCGCGAAAGCCCGGCGACCGGCGAAACTGCAATAACTCCGCAGCCCGCGACGTTTCTACCACGATCATCGCATCGCGGTCGAAAACCGCCACATCGGAGGGCCAGCCGACTTTGTGCCGAAAATCCCTCAGATCATCCGCAATTATGGCGCTTATAACGGTGTGCCGGTCGTAACCGGCGCTGAGTTGCAGCGTTTTTCCGGTTGCTCGATAGACAGACCGCTCCTCGTCGCGCAAGACATATCCGGCCTGCGTCAGTGTTTCGAGCATTCGCACGATGGTTGCCTTGTCGATGCCGGTCAGCCGATGAAGTTCCCCGACATTTGCCTGCCCCCTCGTCCGGTTGACGGCACTGAGAACTTCAAGAGCCCGCAAGGCCGCGGTGACCGGCCTGTAAGATGGCATGGCGCACTCTTTCTCGTCTATGGCGGTGAATATTTCCCGGGCACTTGCATTTAGCCGAAGCGATGGTAACGGTATTGAAATGGAATTTCAATCAATGAATCACTACGAGGAGGTCGTCGACAGCGGAAGGGCTATCATGACCTATGCAGCACCGACATCGTGCCCCCTGGCGGCTGGCCGTGAATTGAGGCGACGTGAATGCAATTGATCGTCGAAAGTGCGCGACGCCTGTTTGAACAACATGATGCGCTGGCGTCCCGTGCCGGTGATTGGCCGGAGGAATTGTGGAAACAGGTTGAGGAAGCCGGGTATCCGTTGAGTCTTCTCGGCGAGGATGCAGGCGGCTTCGGTTTCACGCCGGCAGAGGCGCTTGCACCTGTAGCCATCGCAGCCGCGCAGGCGGTACCCTTGCCAATCGGGGAAACGATGCTGGTAAACTGGCTGCTGGTCCGCGCCGGACTTGAGCCGAGGGAAGGACCGGCGGCTGCGGTTGCCATTGGCGAATCGGGGTTGCGCGGCGTGCCTTTCGGGCGACGCCTACGCACCGTCATCGGCTTGCATGAAGCGAATGGCAGCGCGCAATTCTGCCTCTATCGCCCCGCGCCCAACAAATGGAGGCATAGCGAAAACATTGCCGGGGAAGCGCGCGACGATCTGGCTTCGGCAGACCTTGGCGCGCCGATCATGCAGGCTCCGTCGCCCATCGATGCGGTCACGCTGCGCGCGCTTTGCGCCGCACTGCGCGCCCATCAGATGGCTGGCGCAATGGGCCGTGTTCTTGATGTGACATTGCGCTATGCAGGCGAGCGCGTGCAGTTCGGCCGTGCGCTCAGCGCATTTCAGGCTATCCAGCATCAGTTTGCGCAAATGGCCGGACAGGTTGCTGCGGCAACGACTGCCGCCGACATTGCAATCAACTCCTTGCAGCTTGCTGTTGAAGACCCGGCCAAATTTGTTGTCCTTGCCGGTGCGGCCAAGCTACGCGCGGGCGAGGCGGCAACCGCAGTGGCCGCATCGGCGCATCAGATTCATGGCGCAATCGGTTTCACGCATGAGTATCCGCTGCACCCGCTGACGCGCCGCCTCTGGTCATGGCGGGACGATAACGGCAACGAGACCGAATGGGCCATTGTGCTGGCTTCGGCTGTCGCACCTCTGCCAAAGGGCAGATTGTGGCCGTTCCTGACATCCCTGCATGAAACGGCCTATTGAAAATGAGCGCTCCTTCCTTTCCGCTTGAACCCCTGAACGAAAGCCACGCCGCGCTGCGGCGCGAGGTCCGCGAATTTCTTCGTGAGGCACTGCCGGCCGACTGGAACGCCGACGAGCGCGCGCGTTCATGGTCGGGTTTCGACGCCGCTTTCAGCGAGAAACTCGGCGCGCGCGGGTGGATCGGCATGACGTGGCCAAAGAGATATGGCGGTCATGAGCGCAGCGCCGTCGAACGGCACATCGTGGTTGAGGAATTGCTCGCGGCAGGAGCGCCCGTCGCCGCCCATTGGATCGCCGACCGCCAAAGCGCGCCGCTTATCCTGCGCAGCGGCACTGAGGAGCAGCGCCGTACGATCCTGCCGCGCATTGCGGCGGGCACATGCTATTTCGGCATTGGCATGAGCGAACCGAATACGGGCTCCGACCTCGCTTCCGTGCGCTCCAAAGCCGTAAAAGCCGGTAGCGGATATATATTGAGTGGCACAAAGCTTTGGACGACCTATGCGCACAAGGCCCATTACCTGATCGTCTTTTGCCGCACCAGCGAGTCTGAAAGCCGCCACGGCGGCTTCAGCCAGTTCCTTGTCGATCTGAGCCTGCCGGGCATTTCGATCAAGCCCGTCCTCGACATTGCCGGGGAGCACCATATCAACGAGGTGCATTTTGACAATGTTGAATTGCCCGAAGATGCGCTTTTGGGAACGGAAGGTCAGGGCTGGGTGCAAGTCATGTCCGAGCTTGCATTTGAGCGCAGCGGGCCGGACCGCTTCTTGTCCTCCTTCGTTCTGATCGACGAGATGCTGCGTATTCTCGGAGGCGAGGTAGCGCAAGGTCAGGCTGCACCCGCCATCGGCCGACTCGTTGCCCATCTCATTGCGCTGCGCCAGATGTCGCAATCCGTGGCTGGTATGCTAGCGCGCGGCGTCCAGCCCGATCTTGCCGCCGCCATTGTCAAGGATCTGGGCGCCCAGTTCGAACAGGAAGTGCCGGACATCGCCCGCGCGATTGTTCCGCAGCACATGGCAGATGCCGATTTCAACGCCGCGCACCGGCGCATTGTCCTGGCCGCGCCCAGCTTCTCGCTGCGTGGTGGCACGCGGGAAATACTGCGTGGCATAATCGCTCGTGGCCTCTCTCTCAGATAACTCAACCGAAAGAAGAAAAATGTCTCTCGTCCTGTCCGAAACAGCTTCCGATGGCATCGTCACCCTCACCCTGAACGCGCCTGAAACGCGCAACGCGATTTCCGACCTGCCTATGGTCGAGGCGCTGCTTGCCGCGCTGCACAGCGCGCAGACCGACCAGCTTGCGCGTGTCGCAATCCTGACGGGCGCAGGCTCCGCCTTTTCTTCCGGGGGCAACATCAAGTCGATGTCGCCCGGGCAAGGTCTGGTCGATGAGGTTGCCGCCGTCACCCGGCAGAACTACCGCAATGGTATCCAGCGCCTGCCGCTGGCGATGGAAGCGCTGGACATTCCAGTTGTGGCCGCCGTCAACGGTCCGGCAGTTGGAGCAGGCTGCGATCTCACGCTGATGTGCGATGTGCGCATTGCCGCGCAATCGGCGCGCTTTGCCGAAAGCTTCGTCAAGCTCGGTATTGTTCCCGGAGATGGCGGTGCATGGCTGCTGCCGCGCATCGTTGGGTTTGCGCGGGCCAGCGAAATGGCCCTGACCGGCGACATGATCGACGCCGCCACCGCTCTGGAATACGGCCTTGTTTCGCGTGTGGTGCCCGACGACAAGCTGATGGATGAGGCGCGGGCGGTTGCCCGGCGTATCGCCGCCAACCCGCCCCACGCGATTCGCATGACGCGACGGCTGCTACGTCAGTCGTGGAATCGTGACCTTACAACGACGCTCGAAATGTCGTCGGCCATGCAGGCGCTGGCTCATTCAACCGGCGACTTCGACAAGGCCATCACCGCCATGCGCGCCCGCATTGAAGGCAAAAGCGGGGCAAGGCCCGCCCCCACACAAATTCAATCGCGATAAACGATGGGGCTGATCCAAGTCTTCCTGAACAATGGAGTCAAACAGCCCATTTTCCGCTTTCCAAAATATCGAGAAGCATTTAACGATTTCAACGCGCTCGTGGAATGGACGGCCCGCAAACCTGTTTCAGCGGAGGCCTGGCTGGGAGGAATTATGCTCGCACTCAATAACTTCGAGGTGATGTATAATGAAGTCATTTTGGCCGTAAAGGGATTGAACCTCGAGGTTGCCGAGCACCAATGTGTGGCACTTCTTGGGGCGAATGGCGCTGGCAAGAGTACGACGCTCAAGGCGATCTCTGGCTCGATCAAGACCGAGGATGGACGGATCACCAGTGGTACGGCAGATTTCTGCGGCAAACGAATTAACGACCTCTCTTCAGAATCGCTTTTGCGCGATGGGCTCGCGCTGGTAGCTGAAGGGCGCCGCGTTCTACCGCATATGACGGTAGAGCAAAATCTGATTGTCGGCGGCCATGTCTGCGCCTCGGGCCAAGTTGTGCGGCGCAATCTGGAGATAGTCTACGGCCGGTTCCCCTTGATTAAGCAGTTGCGCTCCCGACAGGCGGGTTATCTGTCGGGCGGTGAGCAGCAGATGCTGGTAATTGGTCGCGCACTCATGGCCGACCCCAAGTTCCTAATGATCGACGAACCATCGCTCGGGCTGGCCCCCATGATGGTTGAGGAGATCTATGGAACCTTGGCCATGTTGAAGGCTGAGGGTCTGACGCTTCTGATCGTTGAACAGAACGCGGGAGCGGCGTTAAGCGTCGCTGATCATTGCTATGTGATGGAGAACGGTCGCATCGTATTGGATGGTTCCGCGCGGGAAATGACTGAAAACGAGGACGTGCGCGAATTTTACCTGGGGCTCGATTCGGGCGGCGAGAAGAAAAGCTTCCGCAATGTCAAACATTACCGCAGGCGAAAGCGATGGTTGGGCTAAGGCTTACGAAGCGTTTGAAATCAGGACGACAAGTCACGTTCGCCAGCCGACCATGTTTGGCAGTGAGGGTTGGACGCGATCTTGAGCGCGGCGACGAGCAGCCAGAAAAGCTGCCGGAACGAAGTGAGCAGTAAGCGTCACGAGCGCCGCACGGCTGTCGTTGCTTGACAGAACAGCGGCTCAGCTGCTGGCCGCTTTGACTCGCTTCGGCATTGTCAATGCCACGTGAATTCTCCCCAAAAGTGCCGGAGTAAATTTCCCCAGTTCAGCCGCTCAGCTCGTCGCGGAGAGTTGCGGATTTTTCGGTGGTCTTCCGCGTGGTCGCGGCGCCGGATTGATCGCCGGTGGCGTGATGGCGGCTTTAGAGTCCTTCACGTTTTGACGGAAGCGTATCCGGCGTTTGCCAGATAGTTTCGGCATTCGGTAGGATCGATGGTTTCGACAAGGGTGCCGATACGGCGCCAGGTGTCCTCCACGTTCCGCTTCTGGGCGATTCGGTAACCAAGCCGCCGATGGACGGGGCACTCAAGCCCAACAATCTGCTTGACGAAGCGCGTTCCCTGGCTGTCGTGCCGGCTCCGGACAATCTGGTGGCCGTCGGCGGAAGGTTTCTGTTCTCCTCGGGCGCAAAGCTGCTGGAGGTTGGCGGCGGACGCTGGGATCAGCCATCCGTGCTTGCGGAATTCGACCGTTCCATCCTTGCCGTCGCCGCCTCGCCGGACGGGACGATTGCCGTCGCCCTGGACGGCGCGGGCATCCAGATCGTCGGTGGCCGGCATTACGGCAAGACAGTCGTCGAGGCCGGTGGATGTCGTTTGTCCTGTGTTACCGGATTGGCCTTTTCCGGGAACGACACCGTGATCCTGTGCAACGGATCGTCCAGCAACAAGGCTGACGACTGGAAGCGGGATCTGCTGGAGATGAAACACGCGGGCACTGCGCTGTCGCTCGACCTTGCCACCGGCAACGCCACCGTTCTGGCTGACCATCTCGGCTTTCCCCATGGCATATTGATTTCGCCAGACGGGTCGCAGGCGCTGGTCTCGGAAAGCTGGAACAGCCGCATCATCCGTGTCGGGCTGAAAGGGAGCGGCAAGCCGGAGACGGTGCTTGACGATTTGCCGGGCTATCCGGCGCGGCTGTGCCATCGTTCCGGTGGCGGTGCCTGGCTCTGCATTTTCGCGCCGCGCAGCCAACTCATCGAGTTCGTGCTTCGCGAAAAGACCTACCGGCACGCGATGATGGCCGAGGTCGATCCGGAGTTCTGGATCGCGCCCGCGCTTTTCAGCGGACGATCGTTCAGCGAACCGATGCAGGGCGGCGCGCTGAAGCAGATGGGCATCCTGAAGCCCTGGGCTCCGACCCGCTCCTACGGATTGGTGATCGAGCTCAACGAGGATTTCGAGCCGATAGCCAGCCGGCACTGCCGCGCCGGTGGCCGCAGGCATGGCATAATCAGCTGCGCCGAGATCGATGGCGAGCTTGTGTTGACCAGCCGGGGCGGCGACGAGGTCATCGCCACCCCGCTCAACGACCATGGTGAGTGATGTGACGGCAGCTCTCGAACTCAAGCACATCACCAAGGAATATCATGGCATTCCTGCCGTGAAGGATGTCGGTTTCACGCTCGAGCGCGGCGAGATACATGCGCTGCTCGGGGAAAATGGCGCCGGCAAATCAACGCTTACCAAGATGATGGCAGGCGTCGTCAAGCCGACCAGCGGCGAGATCCTGCTTGACGGCGAGGTCGTGACCTTCGCCAACCCGGCCGCCGCGCTGGCCAGCGGAATAGCCATGGTGTTCCAGGAGACAAGCCTCGTTCCAACGCTCACCGTGGCGCAGAATCTCTATCTCGGGACGGAGAAATTTCTGAACCGGCTGCGCGGCATCTACATTTCCGCGCAGCAATTCTTCCAGTCGCTGAATTTCCCGGTCGACCCCACCGCCCTAGTCTCGACGCTCGGCGCCGCGCAAAAGCAGATGGTCGAGATCGCGCGCGCCGTCCATTTCAAGGCGCGCATCATCATATTCGACGAACCGACCGCCTCGCTGACGCCCGAGGAGAAGCACTATTTCTTCGCGTTGCTCGACCGGCTGAAGACGGCGGGCGTTTCGATCGTGTTCATCTCGCACGCGCTGGAAGAGGCGCTCGATATTTCTGACCGCATAACCGTGATGCGCGACGGCCAGCACGTGCTGACCGAAAAAACCTCGGCGCTGGACCGCGATCTTATCATCCGGGCGATGGTCGGCCGTTCGCTGTCGAACGAACTTTACGGCAGGAAATCGGAGAGGACTGCCCGGCCTACCGGCAGGAAGCTGCTCAGCGTCCAGAACCTGTCGATGGGCCGCATGGTCCGCAACAATTCGTTCTCCATCTATGCGGGACAGGTCACCGGGGTCTTTGGACTGGTCGGATCTGGACGCACGGAAACGGCAAAGATCGTCGCGGGCATAGCGAAGCGGGATCTCTTTCATGGTGGGGAAATTCGCCTGGAAGGCGAATCTGTCCGCTTCAGGGTTCCCCGGCCCGCCGTGAAGCGTGGGATCGCCTACGTGACCGAGGATCGGAAAATCGAAGGTTTCTTTGAAACCATGACCATCGCCGAAAACATTCACATGAACCTGTTGGCGGCCGATCTCGACAAATCGATCATCGTCACCAGGTCGGAAATAGCCTCCACCGCGAGGAAGTGGATCGAGGCGCTGAAGGTAAAGGCGATCGACGGCAACGCCCGTGTCATCGAACTGTCGGGCGGCAACCAGCAGAAGGTCGTGATCGCCCGGGCGCTTGTCCAGGCGCCTCGGCTGGTCATTTTCGACGAGCCGACCCGCGGCGTTGACGTCGGCGCGATCGCCGATCTCCATCAGATCATCAACGAACTCGCCGACAGCGGGCTGGGCGTCGTGGTTATTTCATCCTACCTGCCCGAAATCATGACCTTGTCCGACCGGATACTGGTTTCGCGCCAGGGCCGGATCGTGGAAGAGTTTTCGGCCGCCGAGGCCCGGGAAGAGAAGATCATGTACGCCGCCGTTCACTGATCGCATTGAGGCTCCCAGGCCCGGTTCTCGATGCTTCGCCGCGAAGCAGATTTGAAGTCGACTTTCACACAAGAGCTCGCATTCGCGGCCCTGATCCGCTTCACGGTTGTGCCGTCCATACCGATAGCGGCCAAGACCGGCGCTTCCGACGCAAACAGGCTCTGCGTCATCGCCGGTTCTCGTGGCGATGGCGCGAGGACGCCGAACATCCGACGGCCCCGATCACGCACATTGCCGTGAAACCTTGACTGGACCGGACGGGTTTGGCGCGGGGGTGCCCTGCTGGCGGTAGCGAGCGCGCCGGGTTTGACGTATCTCGGTGTACCCGTCTGAAACGGGAAACCCGCATGACGGGTTTCAGGAACGGAGCTACCATGGATCTGCGGCAGCTGAGATATTTCACGCAAGTCGTCGAAAGCGGTTCTTTTTCCAAAGCGGCGAACATGCTGCATGTGGCGCAGCCCGCGCTCAGCCAGCATGTTCGCCACATGGAGGAAGAGCTGGGCGTAGCCCTGCTCCACCGCAACGCCCAGGGCGTGACGGCGACGGAAGCCGGCGAACGGTTGCTGCGCCACGCCAAGCAGATATTGGCCGAGTTCGCGGAAATCCCCGACAGCGTGCGCGGCGAGGCGGTGGCGCCGCGTGGCGACGTGCGTTTCGGCATGCCTGGCACGGTCAGCGAACTGCTCGCCGCGCCACTGATCGAGGCGGCGCGTGAGCGCTACCCGCAGGTCCGCATCCGCGTCGTCGAGGCGATGAGCGGCTACATATTGGGGTGGCTGAAGCGGGGCGACGTGGACCTCGCGATGCTCTACTCCACCTCCGACCCCAGCGGGCTGGCCGTGCATCACGGCCTGTCTGAGGAGATATTCCTGTTTGCCGCCAGCGGAACGGGCGGCGGGCCGGCCGGCGACGTAGCAAGCATGGAAGAGGCGGTGCGCTTGCCGCTGGTCATACCGGGACCAGGCCACGGATTGCGCGAACTGATCGAGCAAGCGGCGCTGACTGCGGCCATGCCACTCAACCCCGCTATCGAGATCGATTCCTACGGCCAGATCAAGAAAGTGGTGATGCGCGGCCTCGGCTTCGGCATCCTGCCGCTGATGGCCATAAGCCGGGAGGTGGAGGAGGGCGTCTTCCGCATGTGGCGCCTGCGCGAACCCAGCATCACGCGCAAAGTCTATCTCGCCTACTCCACGGAACGCCCCCTGCTGAACGCCCCGCGCGCCATCGGTCAGCTATCCTGGGAAATCCTGCGCCAGCTGGTGAAGGATCGCGCCTGGATCGCCGAACTCTCGGACGAAAGCCAGCGCCCGAACCTGTTCCGCTGAGACAACGACATGCATGGAAACAGAGATCTAAAGCGCGGCGCATGAATCCGTTTCGACGCGACGCGCTTAGATCGGCGGCGCGGACGCGCATCGCACAAAACGCTATACCCGCCATACCTTATTCATATTTGACTTCGTGCCCACCTCGTCGACAGTGCGACCGCATCTCGAAAAGACAAGGATGAGTCATGAGCGGCGCGCTGGAGGGAACGACCGTTGTCGCGCTGGAGCAGGCCGTGGCAGCACCGCTGGCCACGTCGCGGCTTGCGGACGCCGGCGCCCGCGTCATCAAGCTCGAGCGCCCGGAGGGCGATTTCGCCCGGGGCTACGACGATTTCGTGCTTGGCCAATCGTCCTATTTCGTCTGGAACAATCGCGGCAAGGAATCCTGCACCGTCGACCTGAAACAGCCCGAGGATATGGCGCTGGTCGAGCAGATGATCGCCGGCGCCGATGTGTTCGTGCAGAATCTGGCGCCTGGCGCGACAGAGAGGCTCGGCATCGGCAGCGCCGCGCTGCGCAAGCGCCACAGCCGGCTGACCGTCTGCGACATCATCGGCTTCGCCGCCGGTACGCCCGACGAGGAGCGCAAGGCCTACGACCTGCTGATCCAGGCCGAGGCAGGGCTCTGCGGCGTGACCGGCATGGATCTGTCCGGTCCGACGCGGGTCGGCATCTCGATCTGCGATATCTCCACCGGCCAGGCAGCCTATGCGGCCATTCTGCAAGCCTTGCTGCTCCGCGAAAAGACCGGCCAGGGCTCGCATATCCAGATATCGCTGTTCGACACGATCGCCGAATATCTGAACGTGCCCTATCTCGGCCGCCGATATAGCGGGCGCGAGCCGAAGCGCAGCGGCCTTGCCCATCCCTCCATCGCGCCCTACGGCGTATTCAGCGCCAGCGATGGCGACGTGCTGATCGCGATCCAGAACGAACGCGAGTGGAAATCGTTCTGCGACCATGTGCTCGCGAACCCCGCCCTAGCCGGCGATCCGCGCTTCGACCGCAACACGGCGCGCGTCGAGAACAGGATCGAGCTCGACCGCAATGTGCAGGCGGCGGTAGCGCGCCGCACCGTCGACGGGCTGTGCCGCCTGCTCGATAAGGTGCGCATCGCCTATGGACGCATCTCGACCATGGCGGATCTGATGGCGCACCGGAGCGCCACGACGACCCCCGTGCAGACCCCGGCAGGGCCGGTGGAACTGCTGGCGCCGCCGGTCGTCTTCAACGGGCACCGGCCTGTCCTGGGCCGGGTGCCGGCGCTGGGCGAACACAGCCAGTCGCTGCGGGCCGAGTTCGGCGGAACCGGCAATGCTCGAAACGCAATGGCGGGAGCAGCCGAATCGTGAGCCTGACCCGAAACATGATCCGGATCATCCGGGCCAAGCCGCGCGACAGGCGGGACCTCGAGCAGGCAGCGCTCTTCGTGCTCGACACGCTGGCCTGTGCGCTGGGCGCCCTGGAGACCGAGCCGGCGCGCATCCTCAAGTCGGTCGCGCCGCTCGAAACCGCCGACACGCCGCGCCGCGCTTTTTACTATGGCGGCCTTTCACACATTCTCGAAATGGACGATCTGCACCGCGATTCCGTCACGCATCCGGGCTGCGTCGTCATACCCGCCGCCCTTGCCATTGCGGCGCGAGAGGACGTCGGCGGCATCGCCTTCCTGGAGGCGGTGCTCGCGGGCTACGAAGCCTGCTGCCGTGTCGGCATGGCCGCCGGCAAGGCCCATTACCGCGTCTGGCACAGCACATCGACCTGCGGGCCATTCGGCGCGGCCATGACGGTGGCGCAGTTGATCGGCCTGTCGGAGGATCAGGCCGTATGGGCGCTGGGCAATGCCGGCACGCAATCCTCCGGCCTGTGGCAATTCCTCGAATCCGGCGCGATGAGCAAGCACCTGCACACCGCCCGCGCTGCGGAATCAGGCGTGCTGGCCTCGCTCATGGCGGCGCAGGGCTTCACCGGGCCGGACGAGATACTCGAAGGCAAGAAGGGGTTCTTCGCCGGCCTCTGTCCGGACCCGCTGCCTGAAGCCGTGACTGCCGGACCGGATCGGCCGTGGGAACTCACGCGCACCTCGATCAAGCCATGGCCCTGCTGCCGCCACACGCATCCGGCGATCGACGCTGCACTGGCCTTGCGCGCCGAGATCGGCGCCTCAGAGATCGCGCATGTCGTGGTCGGAGCCTATCAGGCGGCGCTCGACGTGTGCGACCGTTCGCTGCCGCAGGACCCTTACAGCGCCAAGTTCTCTCTCCAGCATTGCGTCGCCGCCGCCCTTGCCGACGGCGCCGTGGTGCAGTCGAGCTTCGACATTGCGGCCCGTGCCCGGCTGGCTGCCGTCCGTGCGAAGGTGGTGGTCGGCCTTGCTGCTGGAATCGACGCCGCCTATCCACGTGCCTGGGGCGCTGAGCTGACGGTGGAGACGGCGGACGGCCGCCGTTTCATGGCTGTTCGACGCGATGCCAAGGGCGATCCGGAAAATCCGGTCACCGCTCCGGAAGTGTCAGCCAAGGCGCGGGCCGTGCTGGCCGGCGGCGGCATCGAGGAAAGTCGCGCCGAGGCGCTGATCGCCGCCATCCTGGCGCTGCCGGACAATGCGCCGGTCCGCTCCCTCGACCTGTTCCCCAACGAAAAAGGCGGGCCCAGCGCCCGGAATGAATGATGTTCGAAGCCGAGGACCACAAGGAGATCCGCGAAGCGGTACGCAAGCTGTGTGAACGGTTTCCGGGAGAATACTGGCGCAAGCTGGACGCCGAGCGGGCCTATCCCGCGGCCTTCGTCGATGCGCTGACCGAGGCCGGCTATCTCGCCACGCTGATACCGGAGGACTATGGCGGGGCGGGGCTGACGCTGTCGGCCGCCGCCGCCGTGCTGGAGGAAATCCAGCGCTCCGGCGGCAATGGCGGTGCCTGCCACGCCCAGATGTATGTCATGGGAACGGTGCTGCGGCACGGCAATGAGGCCCAGAAACAGCGCTATTTGCCGAAGGTGGCCGCCGGCGAATTGCGGCTGCAGGCGTTCGGCGTGACCGAACCGACGAGCGGAACCGACACGACCTCGTTGCGCACCTTCGCGCGGCGCGAGGGCGACCACTATGTCGTCAACGGCCAGAAGATATGGACGAGCAGGGCGGAATATTCCGACCTGATGCTGCTTCTGGCCCGCACCATGCCGCGCGACCAGGTGGCCAAGCGCACGGACGGGCTCTCCGTCTTCATTCTCGACATGCGCGAGGCCATCGGCAATGGGCTGACCATCCGGCCGATCCGTACGATGATGAACCACGCCACCACCGAGGTCTTCTTCGACAATGTGCGCGTGCCCACCGAAAACCTGATCGGAGAGGAAGGCAAGGGTTTCCGCTACATCCTGTCGGGCATGAATGCCGAACGCATCCTGATCGCGGCCGAATGCGTCGGCGACGCCAAATGGCTGATCGAGAAGGCCGCCGGCTATGCCAGCGAGCGCAACGTGTTCGGCCGGCCAATCGGCGCCAACCAGGGCATCCAGTTTCCGATCGCGCGGGCCTACGCCAACATGCGTGCGGCCGAACTGATGGTGAAGGAGGCCGCGCGCCTCTACGAGCAGGGCAAGGACTGCGGCGCCGAGGCCAACATGGCCAAGATGCTGGCCGCCGATGCCTCCAACGAGGCCGCCAACGCCTGCATCCAGACGCATGGCGGCTTCGGCTTCGCCGAGGAATACGACATCGAGCGCAAATTCCGTGAAACGCGGCTCTATCAAGTCGCGCCGATCTCCACCAATCTCATCTTGTCGTTCCTGTCCGAGCATGTGCTCGCAATGCCGCGCTCCTATTGAAAGCTCCGGAGAACACCGCAATGTCCGATGAATTGCCTAACCAGTTTTCAGACTGGATCGGTCGCACCAGCCGGTCGCAGGATGTCGTTACCGAACGGCTGGATGCCAGCTTCAGAGCCGTCTTTGCGCCGCATCTGGCCATGGCCGGAGACGGGGGGGCGCCGCCCGGCCTGCATTGGTGCCTTTGCCCGCCGATAGCGCCGATGAATGCGCTTGGCCCCGACGGACATCCCGCCAAGAGCCGCGACCTGCCGCCTGTCCCGCTGCCGCGCCGCATGTGGGCGGGCGGGCTGGTCGAGACCTTCGACGCGTTGCGCATCGGTGACACGGTCACGCGGACTTCCGTCATCGGCGACATCACGCGCAAGCAGGGACGCAGCGGAGAGCTCTGGTTCGTCGCCATCACGCACGAATACAGCACCGAACGCGGGATCGCGATCAAGGAGCGGCAGGACCTCGTCTACCGCGACGCCGCGAGCGCGGCGCCGGCAAAGGCCGGCGTGGACGGCCCTGCCCCCTCGCCGCGGCCGGGAACCCGGCACTGGACCGTCCAGACCTCGCCGGTGCTGCTCTTCCGCTACTCCGCCATCACCTTCAACGGCCACCGCATCCACTACGACCATCCCTATGCCACCGAGGTCGAAGGGTATGACGGGCTGGTCGTCCATGGTCCCATGCAGGCAACGTTGCTGTTCAACCTGGCGACGGTTCAGGCGGACCGGACGCCGCGCCGCTTCAGCTATTGCGGTGTTTCGCCGGCCACTCAAGGCGGCGAACTGACGGTGTGCCGCGGCACCGGCGAATCGCATGAATACTGGACCGAGAGCGATGGCCGCCTCCGCATGGAAGCGAAAGCCGAATTCTGATGGCGTCGGTCGTTCGGGGGCTGCCATCGGCCGGCTCAACCATTTCGTCGAGGTGCGTCCTGGCTTTCCACGAAACTGCCGGCGCGGTTCCGGGCAGGACCGGACAAAGGTGAGGAACTGCAGACATGAATGATGCAACAGCAAAGACGCCGGTGCAGCCGAGCAAAGGCGTATTCATCGACAATCGGTGGCGACCGTCGAAGTCGGGCCGCGTCATCGACGTCTACGCGCCGGCGCAAGGCACGGTGTTCGCGCAGATCGCCGCGGGCGGCGCCGAGGATATCGATGCGGCGGTGAAGGCCGCGCGCAGGGCCTATGAGGGCGCCTGGGGCCGGCTGGCGGCGGTTGATCGCGGCCGCCTGCTGACGAAGCTTGCACGATTGATCCTCGACCATGCCGACGAACTGACCCTTATCGAGGCGCGCGACACCAGCAAGCCGTTGAAGCAGGCCCGCGCCGACATACTTGCCTGCGCGCGCTACTTCGAATTCTACGGCGGCGCGGCGGACAAGCTGCACGGCGAGACGATACCGTTCATGAGCGGCTATTTCGTCGCTACCGAGCGCGAAGCGCATGGCGTGACCGGCCACATCATCCCGTGGAACTATCCGGCGCAAATGTTCGGGCGCACCGTGGCTCCCGCACTGGCCACCGGCAACGCCACTGTGCTGAAGCCCGCCGAGGACGCCTGTCTGACGCCGCTGCGCATTGCCGAGCTGGCCGCCGAAGCGGGCTTCCCCGAAGGCACGCTGAACATCGTGCCGGGCTTCGGCGCGGAGGCCGGCGCTGCCTTGATCTCCCATCCGGGCGTGGATTTCCTGTCCTTCACCGGCAGCCCGGAGGTGGGTGTCATGGTGCAGACGGAGGCTGCCAAGAACCACATAACCTGCACGCTGGAGCTGGGCGGAAAGTCGCCGCATATCGTCTTCGACGATGTCGATCTCGAAGCCGCGCTGCCCAGCCTGGTCAATGCCATCGTGCAGAATGCCGGCCAGACCTGCTCCGCCGGCTCCCGCCTTCTGGTGGAGAAGAAGGGCTACGACCGCGTGGTCGAGGCGGTCGCCGAACGGTTCTCAAAGCTGCGCGCCGGCACGCCGGAAATGGATCTCGACCTCGGCGCGCTGATCAGCCCTCGCCAGAAGAAGCGTGTCGAAACCTTTTGCGCCAAGGCCGCCGCCGACGGCATTCCCCTGCTGGCCGAAGGCGGCATTGCCGACGGCGCGCCTCAGGCTGGCTATTTCGTTGCGCCGAAGCTCTACGGGCCGGTGCCGCGCTCCAACAATCTGGCGCGGGAAGAAGTGTTCGGCCCGGTGCTGTCGGTGATCCCCTTCGAGGATGAGGCCGATGCGATAGCCGTCGCCAACGGCACGGATTTCGGCCTCATCGCCGGCGTCTGGACGCAGGACGCCAAACGCGCCACGCGTGTCGCCCGCAAGGTCCGAGCCGGCCAGGTCTACGTCAACGCCTATGGCGCCGGCTCGGGCATCGAACTGCCCTTCGGCGGCGTTCGCAAGTCCGGCCATGGCCGCGAGAAGGGGTTGGCTGCCCTGCACGAATTCACCACCATGAAAACCATCATCGTCAGGCACGATTGACGGATATAGCAAGTAGGGAGAGCACAATGAGATTGAACGGCAAGACGGCACTGGTGACGGGAGCTGCGTCCGGCTTCGGCGCCGAAATCGCGGCGACCTTCGCACGCGAGGGCGCAAAGGTGGTCATCATGGACCTGAACGGCGAAGGCGCCGAAGCCACCGCCAAATCGATCGGCGCCGCAGCGCGGGCGATCAAGGGCGACGTGACCAAGGCGGCCGACATCGAGGCCGCCGTCGCGGCGACCGTCGCCTTCGGCGGCAAGCTCGACATCGTCGTCAACAACGCCGGCTGGACCCATCGCAACAAGCCGATGCTGGAGGTCACCGAAGAAGAGTTCGATCGCGTCTACGATATCAATGTGCGTTCGATCTTTCACATGTCGCGCGCGGCGGTTCCGCTGATGCAGAAGCAGGGCGGCGGCGTCATCATCAACATAGGCTCGGTGGCCGGCATCCGCCCCCGGCCCGGCCTTACCTGGTACAATTCCACCAAGGGCGCGGTGAATTTGGTGTCGCGTTCGATGGCGGTGGAACTTGCCCCGCACAACATCCGCGTCAATTGCGTCGCTCCGGTGATGGGCGCAACCGGCCTGATCGAGCAGTTCATGGGTGTTCCCGACACGCCGGAAAACCGCGCCAGATTCGTCGCCACCATTCCGCTCGGCCGCTTTTCGACGCCGCGCGACATCGCCAATGCCTGCCTCTATCTGGCATCGGACGACGCCGACTTCATCACCGGCGTCGTTCTGGAAGTGGATGGCGGCCGCACCGTCTGAGATAGATCGTGTGAAAAAACAAAACCCCCCGGATCACCGATCCGGGGGGTTCGTTTGCCTTGGGAGGCGACGCGCCGGGGAAGGGGGAAGCGGCCTCACCCCATGGCGCGGAATGTCAGTGCACGGCCGCGTACATGAGCTTTTCCTCCGTCGCCTCGATCGGCGAGAATTCCTCCACCACCTTGCCCTGGCGCGCCACCAGCAAGCGGTCGGAAAGCAGCATCACCTCCGGCAGGTAGGACGAGATCACCACCACCGCCTTGCCCTCGTCGGCGAGCCTATTGATGATCTGGTGGATTTCGGCGATGGCGCCGACATCGACGCCGCGCGTCGGCTCGTCGAAGATGATGAGCTCCGGCTCCTGCACCAGCGATTTGGCGATCACCGCCTTCTGCTGGTTGCCGCCCGACAGTTCGATGACCCGCGCGCCCTTGCTGACGGCGCGCACCTGCAGCGACTTCACCCATCTGTCGCCCACCGTGTCCACCTCGCGGCCCTTCAGCCAGAACTTGCCGCGCAACTTGGCGAGCAGGCCGATGAAGATGTTCGACTTGATCGACATGGTTTCGAAGAAGCCTTCGATCTTGCGGTCCTCGGTAATGTAGGCAACGCCGTCGCGCACGCTTTGCGCCGGCACGCGGTAGCGTACCCGCTTGCCTTCCAGGAACACCTCGCCGCCATTGGTGTAGTCGCGCTTGATCGCACCGGCGACAACCTTGAACGTTTCGGTGCGGCCCGAGCCGACCAGCCCGAAAACGCCGGTGATCTGGCCGGCGAAAACCGAGAGCGAATTGTTCTTCACCACATTGCCGACGCGCAAATTGCTGACGCTGAGCACGCGCCGGCCAGCCGGCCGGACGGTGGTCTTGCGGGTTCCGTAGAGCTCCTGCGACAGCGTGCGGCCGACCATCGCCTGCACGATGCGGGCGCGGTCGAAATTCGACGTCAGGTCGGTCAGCACCAGTCTGCCGTCGCGCAGGATGGTGATGCGGTCGGAGATCGACAGCGCTTCCTCCAGCGCATGCGAGATGAAGATGACGGAGACGCCGCGCCGCTTGAGCGTATTGATCAGTTCGAAGAAGTGGCGCTTCTCCTCCGGCGTCAGCGTGGCGGTCGGCTCGTCGAAAACGATAATGCGCGCCTTGAGCAGCATGGCGCGGGCGATCTCGACCATCTGCTTCTTGGCCGCGCCCAGCGAGCCTACCTGCACGGTCGGATCGACCTGGAAGCTCAGCGACTGCATGAACTGCTGCGCCGCGATGTTGATGCCGCGCACGCGGTTGAAGAAGCTTTCGCTGCCGAGGAACAGGTTTTGCGCCACCGTCATGGACGGCACCAGGCTGGTTTCCTGGAACACCATGGCGATGCCGGAGGACAGCGCATCGGATGGAGTGCGCAGCACAACCTCTTTGCCCTCCAGCAGGATCGTTCCCGATGTCGGCGCGACGACGCCGGCGATCATCTTGGTCAGGGTCGATTTGCCGGCGCCGTTTTCGCCGAGCAGCGCGTGAACCTCTCCCTTCTCCAGGGCGAAGTCTATGTTCTCGACGGCGGCGGCGCGCGCATAGATCTTGGTGAGCTGGCGCAGTTCGAGGATCGGGCTCATTCGTTCGTCCCCTTCGCCCATGCCGACTGGATTTCCGAGGCCGAGAGCTGCAGCACGCGGCCCGCCCCCTTCGACAACAGGAACAGGTCGTCGCCGCGCTGCACCGCGGCGACGATGCCGTGATTGCGGCCGCCGGTGCGGCTGTGGACCGAGTAGAGCGGCATGAAATCGGCATCGAAGCGCACCGCCAACCCATAGGAGCGCGGCGGCGCCCAGGGCTTAAGGATGCCCATCTGCTTGACGCTGCCGCCTTGCAGCGGCTCCATATAGTCCTCGCCCGAACTCAGCGCCGGAGCGACCCAGTATTGCGGTTCGATGGTCCGCATCATCTCGCGCCGGTAGTCGCTTTCCTGCAGCACGAATTCGACGAGTTGCGTGCGGCAGGCAAACAGCGTCAGCCAGAAGCCGCCATCCCCGGTGGGCGATAGCCTTGAGGGATAGCCGGGCAGGGCCGGAACCGCCTCGCGGGTGCGGCCGCCGTCGACAACGCTCAATCGGTGACGCCAGCTTTCGCTGACCAGTGTGCGGCCGCGATTGTCGATCATCGCGCCGAAGGCGTAGCCAAGGCCGGAGGCGAGCGTCGTGGCGTGGCCGGCGGCAGCGTCGTAGCGCACAAGCCTGCCCGTCCGCCCACTCTCCAGCAAATCATGGCTCCATTGGGCGTAAGGCCGCGCGCTGGAGCCGTCCGTTATCAACAGACCGCCATCGGCAGTGGGCGAAAGCGCGTTCACCGCGACGAAAGGCTTGCCGTCAGCGCTGTCGATTGTGCGGCCGCCGACCGTGACGGCATCGCCCATACTGACCGCAATTTCGCCGCCGGAGGTGAAGGCGAGCGCCGTTACCGGGCGGTCGAAACTGGCGGCCACGGTGAAGTCACCGGTATCCGATACCTTCAACACCTCCTTGCCGCAGGCCACATGGAGCGCGTTTTCGGGGCCGACCGCCATATCCTCAAGGCCCGCACGCTCGGCGAGGACCGTGCTCTGCTCGATCATGTTGTTGGGCTTCAGCGCACCGTCCAGGATCGGCACGGAAAGGCTCGAACCGCGGTTGAATAGCGATGAGATGAGAGATGAAACCGAATCAAACATTGTAGCGCCCGCTCGATACGAATTCGGGATCGGCGCCTTCGAGCTTGACCCTGCCGATGCGGTTGTTGGAAATGCCGCCTATGTACAGATGGCCCTTGTGCTCGCGCATGGAGGTGATCATCGGGTGGTTCGCGCCGCCCAGATCCCACAGCGCGTCGAGGATCTCGCCCTTTTCGTTGAACTTGACGATGCAGCCGGTGTTGATGTTCGGAGCCAGCCACTCGTCGCCCGGCAGGCGCTTGGACATGCGGCGGCGGAAGGCCGGCTTGCGCATCGCGAGATCGAAGGCCGGGCTGCGCATGCCCATCAGCGCCAGCCAGTAATTGCCGTTGGAAGCGATGTTGATGTTGTCGGGATAGCCAGGCAGGCTGGCGATGACTGTCTCCGTCGTGCCTTGCTTCGCGCCGGCGAACCAATGGCGCTTGATCGAGCAGTTCCAGCTCTCGGCGAAGATGATGGATTCCTTGTCGGACGCCAGCACCACCCCGTTCGGGAAGATCAGGTGCCGAAGCACGGTGTGCGTCTTGTTGGTGCGTGGATCGTAGCAGATGATGCGGCCGTTGCCGCGGCCTTCGAGGCTGTCGGTCGGCCATTCGTGCATCTCGTAGCGGATGGTCGCCTCGGAGAAATAGATGCGGCCGTCGGGCGCGATGTCGAGGTCATCGGCAAGGCGCAGGCGGCTGTCGTCGATCACCGAGAACAGCGACCGGTTGGTCTCGTCGGTCACCTTCTCGACGGTGCGGTCCGGCTTCACGCGGTAGAGGCCCATGCCGCCGACGCAGACATAGAGCGTGCCGCCGGCGTCGAAAGCCATGCCGAGCGGCTGGCCGCCGATGCGGGCATAGACCTCCCGGCGCGTGTAGTCGGGGGCGAAGAACCGGATGATCTCGCCGTGGCGGCTGCCGCAATAGAGATTGTCGTCCTCGTCGAGGATGACGTCTTCGGGCGATTCGACCTCGCCAAGCCCGATGGTTTCGACATTGCGCAGCCTGTCGTTGAGGGCGAAAGGCGAAGCGGGACCGGTGGGAGGCGATGGTGGCAGTTCCAGATAGGATGGACTGACGTAAAGCTCCTGCACCGCCTTGTGCCGGTTCTTGAACCAGCGGATGTCGAGCATGGCGGCCAGAAGCAGGATCGTCGCCAGGATGACACGCGAGGAGCCGGCGGGCGTTGCCAGCCTGAGCAGCCCATTGGTGATGATGAGGATGATGAGCGTGCCGAGCACGGCCTTGGTGACCGAGCCCTTGCCGCCGCCGAGGCGGATACCGCCCAGGATCGCGGCGGTGAGCACGGTGATTTCGAGGCCCTTGCCGGTGTCGGCTCCAGGGCTGGCTAGGCGCGAGGCATAGAAGATGGCCGAGATGGCCGCGAATACGCCCGACGCCACATAGGACATGGCCACGACGCGGTTGACCGGCAACCCGATATTGTAGGCGGAGCGGCGGTTGCCGCCGATGGCCATGACATACCAGCCGGGGCGCAGACGGGTGAGGAAGATGTGACTGGCGATGGCGATGGCGGCGAAGACCCAGACCACGGCCGGTATCGAAAGAAAGTCGCCGCCGCCGAGAAAGTCCCAGGCGGGAACGTCTGGCACCACCGAGGAGATCGCCACCGCGAGCTTGAAGTTCAACAGGTCGTGGATGGCCTTGTAGACGATCAGCGTCACCATCGTGGTGAGGAAGGCGCGCATCCTCATATAGCCGATCAGCACGCCGTTGACGGCGCCGAGCACGGCGCCCAGCAGCAGCGTGATGACGATGGCGGCGGGGGCCGGCAGGCCGAGCACATTGATGCAATAGAGCGCGGTCAGGTTGCACAGGGCAAAGACCGAGGCGACGGAAAGGTCGATGCCGCCGACGATCAGCACCAGCGACATGCCGAGCACGACGAACCCCAACTCGCTGGCCTGCCGCAAAGTGTCGGACAGATTGGCCGGCGAAATGAAGCTGTCGATGCGGGAGCTGAAGAAGGCGATCGTCAGCAGAAGTAACAGCAACGGCACCGCCGTCTCCATCCACTGCTTCTGCAGAAGTTCACCCAGCACATGGTCGGGCCAGAAGCGGTATCGCAATTTGGTAAGGGTGTTGGACATGGAGGGAAAACGCCGTCTGCTTTGCGTGAACGAAAGACCAGTTCAGGTGTTTTTCGGCGAAGGGCGCCACCGGCGCCCCTCGCCTGGGGGCACCTAGCGGATCGTATCCAAGGTCCAGCAGAACTGGTTCTTGAGGTTGTCCTTGTTGTAGATCACCAGCGGCGTGTAGAGGATGGTCTTGGTGGTGCCGACAGGGTTCTTGTCCTGCAGGGCGGCCAGGATCAGGTTGTTGAGATCGCGCGCCTGGCCGGGCACGTCATAGCTGACATAGTGCTGCCACATGCCTTCCCGAATACCCTTGCAGGCCAGTTCGCCGCCGCCCCCGGACGAGGACACGAAGACCTGGTCGCTCTTGCCCGCTTCCTTGATCGCGGCGGCTGTGCCGACATCGGTGTTGTCCCAGACGCCGAGCACGCCGCACAGATCGGGATGCTGCTGCAGCACGACCTGGGTGATCGACTTGGCCTTGGCGGACTCATAGTCGCCGGTCGACTGAACCGAAACGACCTTGGCTTCCGGCGATTTGTTGAGGATGTTCTCATAGCCCTTCAGCATATAGGCGGAGAACGGGCTGGAGGGCGGGCCAGCCAGCACCAGGACCTTGCCTGAGGTGCCGGTGCCGCAATGGGCGACGACTTCCTTGGCCTGCAATTCGCCAAGCTGCTCGACATCGGCGCCGACGAAGCCCGTGGTCAGGGCGTTGGTCTTCATGTTGAGCTGGATGACGTGGATGCCGGCCTGTTCGGCTTTTGCGAGCAGCTTTGCATAGGACTGCACATCGGGGTTCTGCACCACGATGACATCAGGCTTCTCGGTGATCAGCGAGGTCAGCGTCTGCGCGCCGGCGGCGGTGTTGAAGTTGGAGTTGCGGACCTCGTATTTGTAGCCCAGCGCATCGGCCTGCCGTCCCATCATCTTGGACCAGCCTTCGGTCAGGTCCAGTCCCATGAACACCGGGACGAAGACGACGCGCTTGCCTTTCAGGTTCTCGTAGTAGGCAGCGCGTGCCGGGTCGTTCATGCTGTTCTGGGCGTGCGTCACGCCGGTCAGCATGATGGCGGCCATCGTGATGGCCAGCCCGATTTTCTTCAGTGCGATCATAGTCTCCTCCTGATTGATAATGTTTCCTGCCGAATGCGTCACCCGACGCGCTTCAGATATCTCCCTGCTGAGCAGTCTCTTCGTTGCGGGGGTTGACGATGCTGTCGATGGACAGGGCCGCGAGCAGAACCATGCCCTTGATGAGGTTCTGCATTTCGAACGACACGTTCATGATGGTCATGCCGTTGACGATGGTGCCGATCAGTAGCGTGCCGATCACGACATTGAGGACGCCGCCGCGACCGCCGGAGAGACCGATGCCGCCGAGCACGACGACAAGGATGACGTCGTAGATCCAGGTCAGGTTGAAGATGCGCGTGTCCATGCCGGCGGAAGAGGCGGCAAGGACCAGCCCCGCGAACATCGCCACCAGACTGGCGATGATATATTGCAGGACGAGGATCGGGCGGACAGGGATGCCGGCGATGCGAGCGGTGTTCGGGTTGTCGCCGCTAGCGTAGATGAAGGCGCCGAGCCGCGTCTTGCGCATGAAGATGCCGACGAAAATGGCCGCCACCACGAAAGCCAGCACCGAATAGGGGATGCCGAACAAGGAGCCCTGGCCGATCCAGCTGATGCTTGTGAGCTGCGTCGGCCACGGCACGATCTCATATTCGAACAGGCCGCTCTGGCCGATGCCGGCGATGCCGATACCGACCGCCAGCGTCGTGAACAGCGACGGAATTTCGGCATACGCAACCAGGAAGCCGTTCAGCAGGCCGATGGCCACCGCCAGCGCAACGCCGCACAGAAGTGAGGAGGCGATGCCGTAATCCTTGGAGGCCAGCATGAGCACCACGGCGGAAGGCACCGCAAGCGAGGCGATCATGGAGAGATCGATGCCGCGCCCGATCACGACGACGGCCATGCCCAGGCCGAGGATGCCGAGAACCGAAACCGTGCGCATCAGCGTCAACAAATTGCCGACGGTGAAAAAGCCATTCAACGCAATGCTGAAGGCGATGAAAATGACCACGAACAACACCAGCACGATCATCTGCTGGTCGAAGACAACGCCCTTGAAGAAGGACGAGGAGCCATCGCCATCGGATCCGGCCTTGACCGTGGCTTCCATCTGACTGCCGCCCTTGAGTTCGCTCATCGCCTGCCTGTCCGTGTCGGGGTTGCCGAATGCCTCGGGCCGGAACTGGAAATCGCCGTCGGCGTCCCGCCGATAAGAGCCAATGCCATGGCCACGCTTCCCCTCCTGCTTTCCCGGATTTGTCTCGCCCGGATTTGTCCAAGGCGCCTGCCGCGAGCCGTTATCCGGTTGGCAAAAAGTCTCGCGAAGAAAACCGCCCAGATCAAAGACTGTGTTGGCTTGGCCGGTATAAGGAAACGTTCTGGCGCTCCGCCACGAGCCGCGCTTCGGCACGGAAACAGGGGCTGAAAGCCATGGGCGGCCGGCAAAGGCGCCCTTGCAAAAGGGGCCGTTTGGAACGGGCCTAGGCCCCTCCAGCCGCTGCGTCCCGCGCTCCATCGATCCGGGCGGCAAGCCGCACTGGCGCGGGAAGCGCGGCCAAACCGGAAATCTGTCATGGGCGGATGAAGCTTCATAGGACGCTCCTCCTCAGCGGCCATGGATGTCGCAACAATATCCCCCATCGGCCTTCTGTCAATCAAAATTGACGGATGATTCAAAAATCAATATTTGACTGAAATCCGGATCAGTCCCGCTGTCTGTTCCAGCGCCTGTCGATACTGGAACGATCCTCAAGCCTCGCAAACTCGCAATTTTTCATGCAAAATCGTCGGATTCTGGTCTCTAGCCAGAAGGCCGGCGCGGCGGTGGCGAAATCAGGGTTGACACCAAACCGCAAATTATTGATTATCGGTTCAATATTCAAAAATATCGACCGGGAGGAAGCCATGCATCTTTTCGAGCCCGCGACGTCCGCATCCTGGCCTTCGGCGACCGTTCCCGCCGTCATCACGGAAAACCAGTCGTGAGCCGCCCCGTCATCGTGGTCACCGGTGGCGCCAGCGGCATAGGCGCCGCATGCTGTGTTGTCTTCGCCGCCGCCGGCTCCCATGTCATCGTAGCCGACGTCAACGAGGCGGCTGGCCACCAGGTGGCGGCCGAGGTCGGCGGCGATTTTGTCGCCATCGATGTCGGCGACGCCGCCGCGGTCGATGCCGCCGCGACGGCCATCGAAGCGCGCTTCGGCGCGGTTGCTGGCCTGGTGACCAGCGCGGGCGTCATCCAGCCGCCGCTGCGGCCCGAGGAACTCGGCCTCGATCTGTGGGACCGTGTCGTCCACATCGACCAGCGCGGTACCTATGTGACCTGCCTGGCCTTTGGCCGCCGCATGGCCGCGCGCGGTTCGGGCGGGGCCATCGTCAACATCGCCTCCGTCGCCGGATCGCGCTCGATGCCGCTGCATTCCTACGCCCCGGCCAAGGCCGCCGTCATTTCCATGACCGCCTGCCTCGCCTCGGCCTGGGGCCGCGACGGCGTGCGCGTCAACTCGGTCTCGCCCGGCTACACGGCAACGCCGGGCCTTCAGGCCGAGATCGACGCCGGACGGCGCGACGTCTCGCGGCTTGTCGGCAACGCGCCGCTCGGACGGCTGGTCCAGCCTTCCGAGATCGGGCAGGCTGTCGCCTTCCTGCTGTCACCCGCGGCCTCAGCCATTTCCGGCATAGACCTGCCGGTCGATTGCGGCTGGCTGGCCGGCTCGACCTGGGCGACCTATGGCGGCCTGCCCTCGCTGCACCAGGACGCCGCCCCATGAAACGTCCGGAGCCGAGGGCGGATATCGGAGGCAATTCGCGGCTGCTCGACCTTCACCGCACCATGTTGCTGATACGGGCGACGGAAACGGCCCTGTCGAAACTGTTCGCCGACAGCGAGATCCCCGGCTTCATCCATTTGTCGCTCGGCCAGGAGGCGGTGGCGGCGGGCGTCTGCTCGGCGCTGGCCGCCGGCGACACGCTGGCCACCACCCATCGCGGCCACGGCCATGTGATCGCGCGCGGCATCGACCTCGGCGGCTTCTTCAAGGAATTGATGGGGCGCGAAGGCGGCCAGTGCAAGGGCCGCTCCGGCTCCATGCATGTGGCGGATATGAGCCTCGGCATTCTGGGCGCCAACGGCATTGTCGGAGCCAGCGTGCCGCTGGCGCTGGGCAGCGCGCTGTCGCACCAGACGCGGCGGACCGGCGGCATCGCGGTCGCCTTCTTCGGCGATGGCGCGATGGCGGAAGGGGCGCTGCACGAAGCCTTGAACATGGCGGCGCTGTGGTCGCTGCCCCTCGTCTTTGTCTGCGAAAACAATGGCTGGTCCGAATTCTCGCCGACGGCGCGACAGTTCAGGGGCAAACTGGCCGCTCTCGCCGGAGCCTTCGGCATCAGGCACATCCTTGTCGACGGCAACGATGCCGAGGCGACGGCGGATGCCGCGCGCGAGGTTGCCGACCACGCCCGCGCGGCCGGTCCGGTCGTGCTGGAATGCATGACCACGCGGTTTCGCGGCCATTTCGAGGGCGACCCGCAGAAATACCGCGACGCCGACGAGATGTCCGCCATGACCGCGGGTGATCCCATCGTGCGCGGCCGCGCACGGCTGGTCGAGCTGGGCGTTGCGGCCTCCGAACTGGACGCCATGGCCTCCGAAGCCGAAGCGCGGGTGGCAGCCGCGGTCGATGCGGCGCGCGCCGACCCGCTGCCCGATTTCGACGCCACGCTGGCGGACGTCTACACACCGCTGGCGGATGCATGCGCATCGCCGGGAGTGCACTGAAATGGCCGGCACCCGCTATGTCCGCGCCATCAACAAGGCGCTCTCCGATGCGATGGCGGCCGATCCGTCCGTGATCCTGATGGGCGAGGACATCGCGGATGCCGGCGGCTCGTTCAAGGCAACGCGCGGCCTGCTCGACCAGTTCGGCCCCATGCGCGTGCGCGACACGCCGATCAGCGAAAGCACCATCGTCGGTGCGGCGGTGGGCGCTGCGCTGAGCGGGCTGAAGCCGGTGGTCGAGATCATGTTCATGGACTTCGTCACGCTGGCCATGGACGCGCTCGTCAACCAGGCGGCCAAGTCGCGCTTCATGTTCGGCGGACAGAGCAGCGTGCCGATGGTGGTGCGGCTGCCGCATGGCGGTGGGCTGAATGCCGGGCCGCAGCATTCGCAATGTCTTGAAGCATGGTTCGCCCATGTCCCCGGCCTCAAGGTTCTGTGCCCGGCGACGGTCGAGGATGCCTACAGTCTGTTGAGGGCAGCCATCGACGACCCGGACCCGGTGGTCTTCGTGGAAAACAAGGCGCTTTACGCAATGGCCGGCGACCTGCCGGACGAACCCGCCAAGGCGACGATCGGACGGGCACGCGTGGCGCGTGAAGGAAGCGACGTGACCCTGGTGACCTATGGTGCGACCCTGTTCAATTGCCTGAAGGCCGCCGACGAACTGGCAGGCCGGGGCTGCTCGGCTGAGGTCATCGACCTTCGCTCGCTGCAGCCATGGGACAAGGAAACGGTCCTCGCCTCGGTCGCCAGAACCCATCGCGCAGTCGTGGCGCATGAGGCGGTGCGCAGCTTCGGCATCGGCGCGGAAATCGCCGCCGTGATCGGCGAGGAAGGCTTCGACGATCTCGATGCGCCGGTCGGGCGCGTCGGCGCGCCCTTCATGCCGGTTCCCTTTGCCCGCTCGCTGGAGAGCCGCTTCATCCCCGACGCCGCCGCGATCCAGGCGGCCGTCCAGGCCTGTCTCGCCTAGGAGCCCGCCAATGCCCGAACCCACGATACTGCGCAGCAAGAAGGGACCGGTGGGAACGCTTACCATCAACCGGCCGCAGGCGCTGAATGCGCTCGACGTCGAAACATTGCTGACGATGGAAAAGGAATTGACCGCGCTGGAGAATGATCCGTCGGTGCGCGTCATCGTCTTCACCGGCGCGGGGGACAAGGCTTTCGTCGCCGGCGGCGACATAGCCGACCTCAATTCCCGGCAAGGGCTGGTCCACTATCTCGAATTCGCCGAGATCGTGCACCGGGTGTTCCGCCGCATCGAGACTTGCGACAAGCCGACGATCTGCGCAATCAATGGCTGGGCGCTCGGCGGCGGCACCGAACTGCTGCTTGCCACCGACATCCGTCTTGCCGCCGACCATGCCAAGCTCGGTCTGCCGGAGATCACGCTCGGCCTTTTCCCCGGCGCGGGCGGTTCGCAGCGCCTCATCCGGCAGCTCTCGCCCTGCAAGGCGAAGGAACTGATGTTCACCGGCGACCGCATCACCGCCGCCGAGGCGCTTGGTCTTGGCCTGGTCAACCGCGTGGTCGAGAAGGAACGCCTGCTCGAGGAGACGATGGCGCTCGCCGAGCGCATCGCCCAAAAATCGCCGCTGGTGCTGAAACTGCTCAAGCGCACGCTGGCCAACGGCGCCGACATGCCGCTGCCAGCGGCACTGGCGCATGAACAGGCGATGATCGGCCTCGTGCTCGATACGCGGGATGCCCATGAAGGTTGCAGCGCTTTCCTTGAGAAGCGGCAACCGACATTCGAAGGCAGGTAGGTACCAAAATGCCGATCGACCTCCTGATGCCCAAGCTTGGCCTGACGATGACGGAAGGCGTGCTTCTGGAATGGAAGGTCAAACCGGGCGAAGCGGTGGCAAAAGGTCAACTGCTCTACGTCGTCGAAACCGACAAGATCGCCACCGAAGTGGAGGCCGAGGCCAACGGCGTTGTTGAGGCGCAGCTTGCCGCCGAAGGCGAGACGGTGCCGGTGGGCGCGGTGGTCGGGCGGCTGGCCGGAACCGACGAGACCGTAACCGCTCCACGCCAGGCAGCAGCCGTTCCGGCCGCGGCGCATCCCGCTGTGCGGCCGGACACCGCCGATGCACCCGCGACGACAAGCCCGCCAAGCCGCAACGCGGAACGCGTCGTCGCGACGCCGCTGGCGCGGCGTGTCGCGCAAACGCATGCCGTCGACCTTCACGACGTCGTCGGAAGCGGACCGCGAGGGCGCATCAAGGCGATCGATGTGGAGCAGGCGATAGGCGCTCGGCAGGTGCCGGCACCGGCTAGACCGGCCGGCATCACCCGCTCGAAACCTTCCGCCACCCAGGCGGCGATGGCGCGGCGGCTGACCGAGGTGAAGCAGGGCGTCCCGCATTTCTACCTGTCGACCGAGATCGAGGTTACGGGGCTGCTGGCGTTTCGGGAGGCGCTGAACGCCGCCGCGGCGTCGCCGCGCCTGACACTCAACCATTTCGTGCTCGCGGCGGCTGGCCGGGCGCTGCGCGACAATCCGAACATCAACAGGGTCTGGGCGGATGGCGAATTGATCGCCTTCGATGACACGGACGTGTCGATGGCGGTCGAAACCGAACGGGGGCTGTTCGTGCCGGTGGTCCGCAATGCCGGTTCCCGTCCCCTAGACGCCGTGGCCGCGGACGCACGGGTGCTGGTGGAGCGCGCGCGTTCCGGCGGATTGGGAGCCGCTGACATGGCGGGTGGCGCCATAGCCGTCTCCAATGCCGGCATGCATGACGTGACCTGGGTCACCTCGATCATCAATCCCGGCCAGTCGGCCATCCTCGGCGTCGGCAGCGTGCGCGACCTGTTCCGCCCGGATGGCGACGGCAAGCCCGTACTCCGTCGCGAAATGGGCGTCGTCCTGTCCGCCGACCATCGCGTTCACACCGGCGTGGAAGGATTGGCGTTCCTGTCCAGCCTGAAAGCCTATCTCGAAACCCCGATGCGGCTTCTGCGCCAAGTCTGATTCAGGAAATACGATGACAGTCGAGCTCACCGAAGACCAGAACATGATCGTCGAGACCGCCCGCCGGGTGGGCGCCGATTTCGGCCTTGAGTACTGGCGCGACCTGGATGTCCGCAAGGCATACCCGGCCGAAGCCTGGAAAGCGATCTGCGATGCGGGCCTGTGCGGCGTGGCCCTGCCCGAGGAATATGGCGGCTCCGGGCGCGGGATGCTCGACATGGCGCTGATCATCGAGGCGCTGGCCGCCGGCGGAGCCGGCTCGACGGTCGGCCAGCTGTTCATGTGCAATCCGATCTTCGGTGGCGTGGCCATCACCAAATACGGCTCCGATACGATGAAATCGCAACTTCTGCCGAAGCTGATTTCGGGCGAGCTGCAGTTCTGCATGGCGCTGACCGAGCCGGACGCCGGCTCGAACACGCTGGAGATGCGCGCCTATGCTGCTTCCGACGGCGACGGCTTCCGGCTCAACGGGCAGAAGATCTGGATTACCAACGTGCCCGAAAGCGGCAAGATGCTGGTCGTGGCGCGCACCATGAAATACGGCGAGGCCGAGCGCCGCTCGGACGGCATCTCCATCTTCCTGATCGACACCGACCGCGCCGGAATCAGCCACGCCAAGATCGACAAGCTGGGCACGAACACGCTGGCCTCCTCGACCGTCTTCTTCGAGGACGTGCGCATCGAAGGCGACGAGGTGATCGGCACACTGCACAAGGGTTGGCCGGAGCTTCTCGACATCCTCAACGCCGAGCGCATCGCCACCACTGCCGGCCTCGTCGGCACGGTCGACCTCGCAATCGGCCTGGCGACCGACTATGCGCGCGAACGCAAGCTGTTCGGCGGCAAGCCTATCGCCGCCTATCAGGGCTTGCAGTTTCCGCTGGCGCAGGCCTATGCCGAGACCGAATGCGCCCGGCTGATGAACCGGCAGGCGGCGACCCTGTTCGATCAGGGCAAGCCATTCGGCGTCCAGTCCAATATCGCCAAGCTGATCGCCGCACAGGCGTGCTCGACGGCCACCGAGCGCGCCATGCAGACCATGGGCGGCATGGGTTATGCCAGGGAGTTCCATGTCGAGCGGCTGTGGCGCGACTGCCGGCTTTTTCGCTTCGCCCCCGTCTCGGAAGAAATGATCCTCAACTACCTTGCGGTGCATCAACTCGGCATGGTGCGATCGTATTAGCGGAACTTTCAAGGCCGCCTTCCGGGGAGGAACCTGTGGTCAATCTAAGCGCGTTCATTCACTTCCATGCACTGCGCCAGCCGAACAAGCTGGCGCTGGTCTACGGCGGCGATCGCATCAGCTACGACCAACTCGACCGGCGGATCGCACGCATGGCGGCTTTCCTGGCGTCCAGGGACGTCGGACCCGGCGACATCGTGGCGGTGTTCATGAAGAACAGTGCCGCCTTTCTCGAGATCGCCTTCGCCGCCAGCCATCTGGGGGCGGTGTTCCTGCCGGTGAACTACCGGCTTTCGCACGATGAGTGCAGCTATATCGTTACCCATGCCGGCGCGAAAATCTTGTTCGCCGACGAAGAGTTCGCCGAGACGGTGGCAGGCATAGGCAATGTCGTATTGGTCGACGCGGCGGCGCAGGCCTGTTCCGGCCAGCTTGCCGCGCCCGACCTGCCGGCACCCGCCGCGCATCCGCGCAGGCCCGAAGACCTGTTCCGGCTGATGTACACCTCCGGCACCACCGATCGCCCGAAAGGCGTGATGCACAGCTACGAGAATTTCTACTGGAAGTGCATGGATCATGTCATTGCGCTGGGGATGACGGAAGCCGACAGGCTGCTGGCGGTCGGGCCGCTCTACCATGTCGGCGCGTTCGACCTGCCCGGCATCGCCATATTGTGGGTGGGCGGCACGCTGATCGTGCAGCGCCAGTTCGACGAGACGCAGACGCTGGCCATCATCGAGGCCGAACACGTCACCTGCGCCTGGTTCGCGCCGATGATGGTGGGCCGCATGCTGGCGCTGACGGGAGCGGAGGCCTACGACCTTTCCTCGTTCAAATGGTGCATTGCCGGCGGCGAGAAGACGCCGGAAAACCGCATCCGCGATTTCACGCGCCTGTTCAAGGCGGCGCGTTTCATCGATGGGTTCGGCCTGACCGAGACTTGCTCGGGCGATACGCTGATGGAGGCGGGCAAGGAGATCGAGAAGATCGGCTCGACCGGACGCGCGCTTGCCCATGTCGAGATCACCATCCGCGACGACGAGGGCCGGGTGCTGCCACCGGGAGCGGAAGGCGAAATCTGCCTGCGCGGCCCGAAGGTGACGAAAGGCTATTGGCGCGATCCCAAGAAAACCCAGCAGAGTTTTCATGACGACTGGTTCCGCAGCGGCGATGTCGGCTATCTGGACGAGGACGGCTTCCTGTTCATCACCGACCGCAAGAAGGACATGATCATCTCCGGCGGCGAGAACATCGCCTCCTCCGAGATCGAGCGGATCATCTACGCGATGCCGGAAGTAGCCGAATGCGCCGTCATTGGCATGCCCGACCCGAAATGGGGCGAGCGGCCGGCGGCGATCATCGTCGTGCGGCAGGGACAGCAGCTGTCCGCCGAGGACGTCCAATCGCGCTGCCGCGCGGCGCTGGCGAGCTTCAAGATCCCGAGCCAGGTCTTCTTCCGCGACGTCCTGCCCAGGAACCCCTCCGGAAAAGTGCTGAAACGCGTGCTGCGCGACGAGGTCGCCGGCGGCAACAAGAACGAGGCGACGTCATGACGAACGCAACCCTCTCGCAGCGCATAGGCGCCTTTGTCAGTGGCCTGTCGATGGAAAACCTGCCGGCCGAAATGGTCGAGAAGGCGCGCGTGTGCCTGCTCAACGGCTACGGCATCGGACTGGGTTGCCACTCGACGCCCTATGCGGGCGTTGCGCGCGCGGCCGCGCTGGGTTTCGACGGCGAGCGGCCGGACGGCGCGACACTGCTGGGCGACGGCCGCAAGACCGCCGTCAACGCCGCCGCCATCGCGAACTCGGCGCTGTTCCACGGCCGGGCGCAGGAAGATACCTGTGGCGCTGCCCATCTAGGCGCCATCATGATACCCTTGCTGACCGCGCTGCTGGAAGCCAGGAAGCTGCCCGTCGAGCGGCTCGTCCCCGCGCTCGTCGCCGGCTATGAAGCCGGCGGCCTCCTGGAAAAGGCCTTTTCGCCGATCACCACGCCGCGCGGCCTGCGTTCCTCTGCGCTCTATGGCACGATTGCGGCCGCGGCGGCTTCCGCACGGCTGATAGCGCTCGACGCCGAAAAGACGGCGGCCGCGATAGACTGCGCCGCGTCGTTCACCGGCGGCATCCTGCAAAGCTTCTCGGAGGGCACGGACGAGTGGCGCTATCAGGTCGGCGTCGCCGGATCGACCGGACTGACCGCCACGCTGCTGGCCGCCAACGGCGCCGTCTCGGCACCCCATTCGCTCGAGGGCCGCTTCGGCTTCATCCGCGCCTTCGCGGGGGTGGATTGCGACGTAGAGGACCTGGCCGGCCGGCTTGGGCGGGAATGGGCGATCCGGCGCGTGACGTTCAAGCCCTATCCGGTTTGCGCCTTCAACCAGACGCCGGTCATTGCCGCGCTGGCGCTGAAGGAGAAAGCCGGCCAACGGGATTTCGCCTGGATCAAGGTTCGGATGAATCCGCTGGAAACCGGCTATGCCGGCATGGATTCCATCGGCCCGTTTAACACCGTCTCGGGCACGCTGATGAGCATCCCCTTCTGCATCGCCCTGACACTGGTGCGCGGGGAGCCGACGCTGAAGATGATGACGACGTATGATGATGGCGCCGTCAACGCCTTGGTGTCGCGCGTCGAGCTGGTGCCCGACGAAGGCGTCGCGCGCTTGTGCTGCACCATCGAAGCCGAACTTGCCGGCGGTGAGCGCATCGGCATCGAGCAGGTCATGACGACGGAAAATTTCAACTTCGACCGCGCCACCGTCTCGCAGCTCGTGCGCCGCATCGGCGCCGAACAGGATGTGCCGGAGAAAGCCTACGACATGATCGAGGACTTCGCTTTCGGCCTGCCGGGCAAGGGCGTAGAGCAGGTTCTTTCCGCCTTCGCACTCTGCCCACGCCCGGCATGAGGCGCATCGGCCGAAATCGCCGCGAATCAGCAGGATCTGCTAAGAGTGCCTCCCGATCCGGAGCCGAGGAGAAAATGAACGAAAAGCAACAGCAAGTGCCGGTAAGGCGGGCGCGTGGCCAGAAACCCCGGCGCGAGGAAAACGCGGAAGCCAAATTCAACGCGCTGCTGCACGCCGCATCCGAGATTGTCGGCGAGCACGGCTATGTCGATGCCAGTATTTCGCGCATCACCGAGCGCGCCGACGTCGCGCAAGGCACCTTCTACAGCTATTTCGAAAACCGGCAGGATCTCTTCGACCAGTTGCTGCCCAAGCTTGGCGCCGAGATGCTGGCCTTCATCAAGGAGCGCACGCGCGGCGTCGTCGACGTTTCGGAACGGGAACGGAAAGGCTTCATGGCCTTCTTCGATTTCATCGTCCAGAATCCCGACTTCCTGCGGATACTGAATGAGGCCGAGCAACTGGCGCCGAAGGGCCACGAGGCGCATTTCCAGCTCGTCGTCGCGGGCTATCTGGCCAATCTGCAGCGCGACTGGATGCGCGGCGAATATCCCGGTTACGATCAGCCCGAGCTGGAGGTGATCGTCTACATGCTCCTGGCCGCGCGCTCCTACCTCGCTTTGCGCTACGCCAAGGACGCGGACGGGACCAAGCCGATCCCCGGCTGGGTCACCGACACCTACATGAAGTTCATCACATATGGGCTGAAGGGAAAACCGTAACGAACGTTCCTAATTCTGTCGTAAACTCCGATTTCAATCGTACTGAGGCCATGTCCCGCATTTGTCCACGATGGTGCGGCCGGCGCGCAGCATTGATCGGAAACCTGACGAGGCCGCGCGGGTGGTTCTGTCGCAAACTCATGGAAAGGAAATGATTGGCCTGACTGTGGGTTCATCAAGCAGCGAGGATCTCGAACTGCTCAGCGAGCGACGGCGTCGGATGATGGTGTCCCACCACGTGGTGTAGCTGGCGGCATTGGTCGCCGCGCTTTCCGGCAATGCCGGGCTGATTATGGCCGGCCCCCATCAGGTGGTCCGGGTTCAACGTTAGTGCATGACGGGTCTTGGCGCTACGGCGGGCGTGGCCGGCGAAGCTGGTCCGGGTTGCGCAGCCGGCCATAGGATTGCTTCTGGCGCGGGCGGTTTGTAGCCCAGTGATGAATGCGGTCGCACCGTGTTGTAGTGTTGCCGCCATCCTTCGATGACAATCTGAGCTTCCTTCAGCGAGTAGAAGATTTCTCCATTGAGGAGCTCGTCGCGGAGCTTCGAGTTGAAGCTCTCACAATAACCATTCTCCCAGGGGCTGCCGGGCATGATGTAGGCGGTACTGGCGCCGACGGTGGTGATCCATTCACGCAAGGCCTTGGCGATGAACTCGGGGCCAT
>JBDRNF010000210.1:0-13306 GCA_043811435.1 Pseudomonadota bacterium | reverse complement strand
CGCCAGCACGCAGCTGCTCGAGCAGGCCGGCGCCACGGCGGAGAACACCTACGTCTCGACGATGCGCCTGCTTTTGCCTGACGATCTCGCGCAAGACGATCCGCTGCGTCCGGTCATCAGCAAGGTCGCCGCTAACTATCGCGCGCGCTTCAAGGCTCCGGCCACGACCTTTGTCGGCCATCCCTACGACGCCATGACGCTGATCGAGCTGGCGCTGAAGAAGGCCGGCAAGGCGGATCGAGAATCTCTCGTGGATGCGATCCATTCGGGCATCAGTTTCCCGGGCTGCAATGGCGAAATGAATTTTTCGGCCGCAAACCCCGGCGGACAGACAGAGGGGTCGAGGCCCGTCGTGATGGTTCAGATCAAGGCTGGAAAATTCACGATCGCCGAGTGACTCCAAATCGGGAGGGGATCGTCCCATGAGCGACTTCTTGCAGATATTGATCAGTGGTGGCATCGTCGGTTGCATCTACGCCATGGCGGCCCTCGGTTTCACGATCGTGTTCAACGCAACGCGCGTCGTGAATTTCGCCAATGGCGAATTCCTCATGCTCGGCAGCTTGGGGCTCGCGGGCGCTATTGCAACAGCGGGTCTTCCCCTTTGGCTCGCCGTTATCGTGACGATCCTCTGCACAACACTTGTCGGTGTCGCGATGCAGGTGGTCTTGTTGGATCATGCCCGCAGCGCCGACGAGCTCACACTTGTGATGCTAACGATCGGCACCGGCCTCGCTCTGCGGGGTGCGGCCGCGCTGGTGTTCGGTCGCGAAGTCGCTTTCGTTCAGGATTTCGGCCTGTTTCCGATGATCCTGATCGGAGACATCTATGTCATCAGCCAAGGCGTCTGGATCGCCCTTACATTGGTCTGTGTCAGCATCGGCTTGTGGTTCTTGTTCGCGCGCACCACCTTCGGCAAGGCGATGCGGGCGGCCAGCCAGGAGCCGCGGGCTGCCGCGCTGTGTGGGATCGAACCGCGGCGCGCGGCTGCGACGGCCTTCGCCCTTGCGGCCGCACTCGGTGGTCTTGCCGGCGCGCTGGTGACGCCGATCTCTGCGGCATTCTACGAGAACGGCATCTTTCTGGGGCTGAAGGGCTTTGCAGCCGCGGTCGCAGGCGGGCTCGGCAATCCGCTGGGCGCAGTCGTGGGCGGGCTGGTCATCGGCATGGTTGAGGCCATGACCGCCGGCTATGTCTCGTCCGGTTACAAGGACGGCGTTGCGTTCATCGTGCTGCTTTTTGTTCTTCTGCTGCGCCCGACGGGATTGTTCGGCGGAGCTTCCGTGAACCGGGTCTGAGATCATGTCCGCTCCCAATTCCGGCCTGCGGCGCGATCTCCTGCGTCTGCTCGCGCTTATTGCGGTGCTCGTTGTCCTTGAGTTCGTTCTCAAGAGCCAATTTTATCGCAGCACTGTCATTCTCTCGATGATCTTCGCGATTGCGGCGATTGGCCTGACGCTTCTGATGGGGTTCGCCGGCCAGTTGTCGATTGGGCAGGGCGCCTTCTTCGGCATCGGCGCCTATACTGCCGCGCTCGCGCTCCAGCGCCTGGGCCTGCCGATCGTCGGGGCGCTCGCGCTTGCGGCATTGGTTCCGGCGCTGCTCGGCTTTGTCATCGCACGTCCGATCCTGCGGCTCGCAGGCCATAATCTGGCGCTCGCCACGCTTGCTCTCGGGGCCGTCTTCTATGTCGTTGCCACGCAATGGACCGGCATCACCGGCGGCATCGATCCCGGTATCAACGGTCTGCCGGCCTTGCGATGGTTCGGCTTCGAGCATGGCCGGGTAATCTTCTGGCTGTCCGGGGCTTGCCTCGTACTCTGCACCGCCATGGCCCTGATGCCGGTCGACGGACGCTTCGGCCGGGCGTTGAAGGCTGTGAAGACGTCGGAGATCGTTGCAAGCTGCACCGGCATCGATGTGGCCCGGACGAAGGCGGTGGTGTTCGCGATCGCTGCAGGTTTCGCCGGCCTGTCCGGAGCTCTGTTCGGGCTGTTTCTGCGCTCTTTCAACGCGACATCTTTCAACATCAGCCTGTCGATGGAACTTCTGATGATGGTGATCGTGGGATCGCTAACCACGATCTGGGGTGCTCTGTTCGGTGCTCTGGCAATCGTGGTCCTGCCGAATCTTCTTGAAGGTTTCGATCACGCCAAATTACTGATCTATGGATTGATGATGGTCGCTGTCATGATGTTCGCGCCCGACGGTCTGGCAGAAACCGTGGCCCGGCTGTTCACCAGGCGGAGGGCGGTGTTGTGACCGCGACGCTTTCGCTTCACGGGATCTCGAAGTCGTTTGGCGGGCTAAATGCGGTCGAAGACGTCTCGTTCGATCTGCCGCCGGCCGTCGTTACGGCGTTGATTGGCCCCAACGGTGCTGGAAAATCAACGATCATCAACCTCATTGCCGGGATCTTCGCGCCCAATGGCGGCCGGGTCATGCTCTGCGAGACCGACATTACTGCGCTGCCTATGTTCCGCCGCGCATGTCTCGGTGTGGCGCGAACCTATCAGACGCCGCAAATGATCCACGGCCTCGATGCGCTAGGAAACGTCATGGCCGGCGCCTATCGCTTCGGCAGTCATGGACTGCTGACGACGATCTTCATGCCGTGGGTGGTCGCCAGGGAGAATTCGGAGATGGCCGAACGCGCCGCTGCGGCGCTGCGTAAGGCCGCGGTGCCGGAAATCTGGTGGGACCGCCGCGCCGTCGATCTGCCGTACGGCATTCAGAGGCGTGTCGAGATCGCGCGGGCGATCGCGCAGGGACCGAAGATTCTGATGCTCGACGAGCCTGCGGCAGGTCTCAATCCTGCCGAGACCGTCGAGATCGGCGAGTTGCTCATCGAGATCGCCACCGACGGCGTCGCGGTGCTGCTCGTCGAGCACGACATGCCTCTGGTGATGTCGACGGCAACCCAGGTTGTGGTGGTGAATTTCGGCCGCCGGCTTGCGGTTGGCAGTCCGACGCAGATCATGGCCAACCCCGAAGTTGTGGCGGCCTATCTCGGCGCCGATGTGAGCGCGGATGATGAGGTCTTCGCATGAACGGTCTTTTGCGATTGGATAATCTCGTCGCCGGATACGGTTCGCTAACGGTGCTGAAGGGCCTGTCGCTCAGTGTCGCGAAAGGCGAGATCGTCGGGTTGGTCGGCGCCAACGGCGCGGGCAAGTCAACGCTTTTGAATGCAATTTCCGGCGTCATCCCGATGCGCAGCGGCAGCATCCTGTTTGATGGCGAAAATCTTGGCGGCCGTCGTGCCGCCGCTATTGCGCGCGCGGGATTGCGGCATGTCCCGGAAGGACGCCGCGTCTTTGCCGAGCTCTCGGTTGAGGACAATCTTCGGCTCGGTGCCTATGGCACGCGCAACGACGAGATCGAAAAGAGATTGCCGGAAATCTTCGGGATGTTTCCGCGTCTCGTCGAGCGCCGTCACCAGGCGGCGGGCACTATGTCGGGCGGCGAGCAGCAGATGCTCGCAATCGGTCGCGCGTTGATGGCCAAACCTCGTCTTCTGATGCTGGATGAGCCATCGATGGGACTGGCGCCTTTGGTGGTGGCGGAGATTTTCCGGCTCATCCGGTCGTTGCGCGACGATTTCGGTCTCGGCATTCTGCTGGTGGAGCAGAATGCACGGGCCGCTTTGCGGATCTCGGATCGCGCCTGTGTGATGGCGCTTGGACGTTTCGAACTGGAAGGCACCGGACGGGAATTGCTTCGTAATCCCGCTGTCGCGCAGGCATTTCTTGGGGCGGATACCAAGGCCGGTGTGAAAGTTCAGACCGAACCTGGAGCAAATCAAACGACCGCGGATCGTGTGCAGTAGGCCGGGGAGCAGCATGACCACGTTGCAGCAGCAACACTTGATCGATTTCCAGTCGTTCGTGTTTGACTATGCTCGCGGGTTTGACGAAGCGCGCGGCCTCGGCCGGCCGCAGATCGCGACAGCCGGGCGCGACCTCGAAATGTGGCGCGCGCTTGAGGGCAAAGCGACGTCAAGTCGGCTGAATTCGAACGCGAGGCACTCTTGCCCGCCGCCGCTCAGGGGCGGCGTCGGGTCAGTCGGCCTTACCCGCCAATTCCTCGAGTTGCTGGGCACAAGCTCCCAGCTTGTCGAGGATGAAGCTGCTTGCGTTCCGCCGCGGTCAGTGCCTCGGACAGCGCCGACTGCATCGACCGCGCCAGAGGCGCTTGTCGGACAGGCGGTTCACTGCGCGGCTGACGCGCACGCGGTCCATGCGTGTGCGGTCGATCACCTGCTGCGTCGTCTGGGCGCCGCTTTCGCCGATGACGGCGAGGATACGCCATTCGGGAATCATCAAGCCGAAGCGCGGTTCGTAGCGGGCTGCGAACAACCGGCTGACGACTTCCGCGACGACAGAGCCGGTAAGGCAGGAACATCTCAAGGGCAAGTGGGGAGGGCGCAGCTTGTCGTCCGGCTTTCGGCATATTGGGAACATTTCTCTCATAGGGACGATATGAGTAACGAAGACTGATATCGTCTCATCTGCCCTGTTATAATATGGAGAGCAATATGCACGTGCTCACGCCGAACCTTCTCCCCATCGAAAGCCGCTCGTCGGTCGTAAAGGACAATATGTCTGGCTTCGGTTGTCCGACGCCGTTGCTGCCGACCGCCCGAGCTCGCATCAGGGACCTTTGCTGGCGTGATCGCGCGTGACGCCAGCACGACGCCGAGCAGCCAGATGCAACCCCGAACGAACGCGTGATGCGACTCTGTTGAATTGGAGGACGAGACTTTGGCTCAAGATGCAAATTTGGATGTGACGCCGACGATAGGAAACATATTGTATCCTAATCTGCTGAAGGGAAACGTCGCGGTCGTGACGGGGGCCGCACAGGGAAATGGCGCGGCGATCGCGCGCGGCCTGGCCCGATATGGTGCACGAATCGCGGTGGCGGATCGCGATGAGCAAGGCGCGCGAGCAGTTGCGGACTCCATTACGGAGAATGGCGGCGAAGCATCAGCCCTTCATCTGAATGTGGCTGATATGGAGGGATGCGAGCGAGGCGCTGCGGCGATCGCGCGCGAACTCGGCCCGGCGTCGATCCTCGTCAACAATGCCGGAATCGTTCGCCGCGTTGGAATTGAGGAGGACATCTTCCTCGACTCGGTCAAGGACCAGTTCTCCGTCAATGCGCTGGGCTCGGCCCAGATGGTCAAGGCGCTATTGCCGCAACTGCGCGAAACGCGGGGACGCATTGTCAATATCGGCTCGATCGCGAGCTTCAACGCGACCACTGGCGGCATCGGCTATGGCCTGTCGAAGGGCGGCGTCCTGTTGATGACGAAGACGATGGCGGCCGAACTGGCGCAGTATGGCATCCGTGTTAATGGCATCGCCCCGGGCATCATCATCACGCCCATGACGGAGCCGACGCGCAACAATGCTGGCGTGGCGGCTCGTTATTTGGAGCATATCCCGCTCAATCGTTTCGGGGAGGCCGATGAGCTGGTCGGTCCCGTCGTGTTCCTCGTCTCGACCCTGTCCTCATATGTTACAGGCGTGATGCTGCCGGTTGATGGCGGCTACCTGGCGATCTGAGAGCGTTGCAGGGCTGAAACGTCGCAATAGCGTCAGCCGACCCAAACTCTCGAAAGGTTAGCGTGACTGCCTGCGCGCGGATGCAGACCTTTGCGCTGCGATGACACAAAGAATGTTCGAAGGGTTGACGCTGCTCGTCGCAACGCAGCCCGGGACGTCCAAAGCCTCCGCAAGAAGCAGCGATAGGTCCTCGCGAAACGTACGAGAGCCGTCAGCGATAAAACTATTGCCGCGAACGGTGCTTACAATAGCAGCGCGACAAGCGGGTGAATCTGATTACAGAGTGATCGCAAGCACATATGAGTTCGCAGCTTTATTCTGAATGGCGCACCCGACACGGTTCGAACGTGTGACCTTTGCCTTCGGGGGGCTAGGCTAAGCGGCTTGTTTCGGCAGACGACCTCTGGCCGGCGATACAACGGTTCGATCGGCCATGTGAGGGGCCTCGATCAATCGACGGTCATTGGCTTTAACACCATCGATAGAGGCTGCACGGGCACGGTCTTCGCATTCTCTGGCGTAGGCTTCAACGAGCTCAGCATCTTGTGGAGACAACATGCTCGCAATCCGGCGGGCTTGTCCCGCGCGTGCGTGCCACAGCAAAGTTTCCGACAGGGTCGCGTTGGTCATCATGAGAATCGCTGCTTCTTCAATGGCAAAATGGTGACGGCTCGAAGGTGAAAGTTCAATGCTTGAAATTATTCTGGAATCGAGTCCGTCAGGTTGATTCTCGACGATCGGAGCAGGGCGATGGCCTCGCGGGTGCGTGCGGATTGCGGACGGCCATTGGGCCGGGCAGGCATGGCCGGCTTTTGAAGCACCGGCAAATGGCCGGTCAATTATTGGTGGAAAGGTCGAACGCGGGGAGCAACTCCCATTCTGACAAAAAGAAATTCTGTAGCGAACTCAACCGCCCGGAAAGCTGAGAGATGTCAGAATGGCTTTTGAAAACATTGCGGAAATCCGGAGACTTCCAAGCTGAATACAAAGGGGCGACTCCCTTTATCCGCTCCAGCGTTTTCAGTACCTTAACGCGAGCGCCGGATTGCATTCCGACAAACCCTGCTGTTTCATTTCTACTAGCGATAGCCGCTTATTTGCTGCCGGTCTGATGAAGGTGAGCTCGATCACCGACCATACCGACTATGCGTTGATTCGATCAGGATGGCTGTCAGGCAACCCGCATCGAACGGATTGAGTGGAGTGCTTCTGGCTTCAGGTGAGTGTAGCGGCGTAGCATTTTCCAATCCTTGTGCCCGGTGACAAGTGCGACCTGTTCAATGGAAAACCCAGCCTCGAAAAGGCGGCTCGTGCCTTCGTGACGCAAATCGTGAAAGTGAAGGTCATCGATCTTCAATTTCCGACACTGGCGACGAAATGCTGTTCCAATGGATCGTCCGTTGTAAGGAAAAATTCGGCCTTCACGAATATTCGAGAAACGCCCTTGCTCCTCAATGATCTTGCATGCGTCATAGCCTGATACATCCAACAGAGGAATTCGCTGGTCGTTGCCCTTCTTCTTTCGGGGATCCTTCCGATTTCGAATGAGGAGCATTCGATTGCTGGCGTCGAAGTCGCGCCATTCAACTCTTGCAATTTCGTCTTGCCGCATTGCCGTTGCAACCGCAAATCGGATGACACGACCAACCGGAGTCTGTTGCCGAATATTTGCTTCCAATGATGAGATAATACGATCGAGTTCGTCTTGCGTGGGACGCCGATCACGCTCATCGCCTTTTCCGACGAGCCCGAGACGTCCAAGGGCAATCCGAGCGAGATCGATTGGTTCAGTTGACGCAATGACGCCGTGCACCGCGGCGGCGTGAGACAGAATCGTCTTGATATATCCAAGATCGATGCCGACCGTCACGGGGCCGGCTCCCTCCAGCGCGCGCTCTTTTCCGAATTTGATGAAGCGCTCGCGATCAAGCTCTGGAAGACGAAGATGTCCAAGTCTTTCGTCCAGGAAGATGAGGCTGGCAGTCTTGGAACGACCAATGTCCTTCCCAACCTCTTTCAAGTCTTGGCGATGAAGCGCGACGAGATCGCCGAAGAGTTGGACGTCGCGGGATTTGTGCGTCGTTGTCGGTTCTTGCCGGTCAATCCGCCGCTCGATATCGATGCCCCATTCCTCCGCGTCCTTTCGGCGGAGAAATGTCTCGTTGACATATTTCCCCTTTCGTCGGACTTGGACTCTCCAGGAGCCTGATTTCAGTCTGGTGATAGTTGCCACGCGTGTGCGCTCCGTGTGCACTGAGGCGTCGAAAAGCCGGAAAAAACGTCGCGCTATGGCGTAGAATAGGGTGCACACGACGCGACCTAACGACTTGAATGTACTCGGAAAATGCAGATAAATCAATCACATAGATTTGCCGTGGCCCCTATGATGGACTGGACCGACCGGCATTGCCGCGTGTTTCACCGGCTGATGACGCGGCGTACCAGGCTTTACACGGAGATGCTGACATCAGGCGCCGTCATCCATGGCGACCGCGCGCGGCTGCTCGGCTTCGATGCCAGCGAACATCCGGTCGCGCTGCAGCTCGGCGGTTCGGACCCGCGCGATCTCGCCACGGCCGCGAAGATCGGCGAGGAGTTCGGCTACGACGAGATCAATCTGAATGTCGGCTGTCCGTCGGACCGGGTGAAGGACGGCCGCTTCGGCGCCTGCCTGATGGCGGAGCCGGCGCTGGTCGCCGAAGGTGTTGCCGCCATGAAGCGCGCGGTCGGCATTCCCGTCACCGTCAAATGCCGGCTCGGCATCGACGATCAGGATCCGGAAGCCGCGCTCGATGCGCTGGCGCGCAGCGTCGTCGCCGCCGGCACCGATGCGCTAATCGTGCATGCCCGCAAGGCCTGGCTTAACGGATTGTCGCCGAAGGAAAACCGCGACATCCCGCCGCTCGATTACGACAGGGTGTATCGGCTGAAGGCAGCGATGCCGGAACTGCCCGTCATCATCAATGGCGGCATCGCCGATCTCGCCGCGGCTAGGGCGCACCTGGCGCATGTCGACGGCGTGATGCTGGGGCGCGCGGCCTATCACGACCCGTGGCGATTGCTGGCGGCCGATCCCGAACTGTTCGGCGAGGCTGCGCCGCACGCGACGATGAAGGACGTGTTCGAGGCGATGGTGCCCTATATCGAGGATCAGCTCGCGCAGGGCACGCGGCTGCACTCGATGACGCGGCATTTCGTCGGCGCGTTTTTCGCCGTGCCCGGCGCGCGTGCGTTCCGCCGACATCTCGCCGAGAACGGCGTGAGGCCGGGGGCCGGCGTCGATGTGCTGCGCGATGCGATTGCGCTAGTTGACAGCCGTGCGGTCGCGTCGATTGCGGCTTGAGACGTCGGGATAACCGTGCAGCTTCAGTCTGTCGGCCTGAACGCCCCAGCTTTCCAGCCGGTCCAGAAAACTCATGCCGAGCAGGTTGGTCTTCATCCGCCCGCGCGGGACCACCAGCGCCGGCACCGAACGTTCGACCAGCCTGCCGATGGCCAGACGGTCCAGCGTCAACCGCGCCGCCTTGGTATGGCCGTTGGCGGTTTCGACGTCGACATCGTATTCGAGCATTTCAAGCGGCAGTCCGATCGCCTTGGCGGTTTCCCATGTCAGCACCACCGAGGTCGCGCCGGTGTCGATCACCATCGGCGCGCTGACGCCGTTGATTTTGGCGCGCAGGGCGAATTCACCGCCCCGACGGCGCGGGATCTGGACGGCGTGATCAGGCGATACCGTTCGATTGCGCAGCATGTTGGAGAGGCTGTCGGTAGCGCGGGCCACCTGCTCGGGATCCCGATAGGCGATCACGGCCGTAGCCGTCACCGCCAGCGTGATGAGAACCAGAATAAAGCGACTCACGGCGTGCCTCCCGTGCAAGGGGGAGAAATGCGGAGGAAGGCGTATGTCCGGCCGCTCGTCAGCCCGGCTTCGCCATCTCGGGTTGCGCGAGGCCGGCGTCGGCCATGCGCGCGGCAAGCTGCGACATCACCGCTTGCCGCTCGGCTGTGTCCATCCGGTGCCAGCGCGCGATCTCCGGCAGGGTACGTCCGCAGCCCAGGCAAAGGCTGGTTTTGGGGTCCATGATACAGACTGCGATGCACGGCGTTTCTTTGCTCATTCTGCAATAGTGATGCGGTTTCGGCAGGTTGCGCAAGCACTCCGGTCACAGCCCGGTTCCGGCGCTCATGATGGGTTTGTTGCGGATCCGCCGCTTGTCCTCGGCGGTCACGGTGCTCTCGGGCTGCAGCGGAGGCGCCTCCTCGGCCATCGGCGCCAGCGCCGACATCACGCGCTCCGGCGGGAAGGTGACGATGACTTCGGTGCCGATCCGCAGTTTCGATTTCAGCGTGAAGGTGCCGCCGTGCATGTCGATCAGGCTTTTGGCAATCGGCAGGCCGAGGCCGGCGCCCTGTTCGGCCGACTTGATCGAGTTGGAGCCCTGGCCGAACGACGCCAGCACGATCGGGATTTCATCCTCGGCGATGCCGGAGCCGGTGTCCTTGACGCTGAGATATTGGCCGCCGGATGCAGTCCATCCGACCTTCAGCCAGATCTCGCCGCCCTGCGGCGTGAATTTTATGGAGTTCGACAACAGATTGAGCACGATCTGGCGGGTGGCGCGCTCGTCGCCCCAGATCCGCGGCATGCCGTGCTCGAACACCTCGTGGATGGTGATGCCGCGGCTGGAGGCGCGCAGCTTAAGGAGATGATGGCAGTCGGCCACCACATGCACCAGCGACACCGCCTCTTCGTTGAGTTCGTAGCGACCGGCCTCGATCCGCGACAGGTCGAGGATCTCGTTGATCAGATTCAGCAGGTGGACGCCGGAATTGTGGATGTCGGCGGAATATTCCTTGTAGACCGGTACGGCGTGCGCGCCGAAAATCTCGCTCTTCATCACCTCGGAGAATCCGAGGATGGCGTTCAGCGGGGTTCGCAGCTCGTGGCTCATTTGCGCGAGAAACCGCGACTTCGCGACGTTGGCGGATTCGGCGCGATGCCGCGCCTCGTCGGAGATCGCCTTGGCCTGCTCGAGTTCGCCGATCAGCGCATCCTTCTCGGCGCGCGCCTCCAGCGTCGCCAGCGTGGTCGAATGCAGGCGATGGGCGAGCAGCGCGAAATAGCCCTGGGCGGCGAGCGCTAGCAACGCCAGCACGTAATTGTCGAAGGTGCCGCCCAGCACGAAATTCACGGCGATCGCCGCCGTCACCGGCGCGGTGGCGACCAGTGCCGCGATCGGCAGGCTGGCCGCGAGCATGCTCGATACCGCGATGACCAGCAGCATCAGGAACATCATCAGCGTGTTGGAGACCACGCTGGCGGTTGTCGGGTGAAGCAGGATCGCGGTCCAGCACAGGCCGTAGAGCAGGTCGAGCAGCACGAACCGCGTCCGCCATTTTTTCGTGGCGGCGAGCGAGGCTTGCTCGGCAAGGAACTTGCGGCAATTGCGGATGATGACGGCCTGAATGCAGAACATGCCGCAGGTCCACGCCGCGGCCGAAATTGGCTCCAGCCAGAAACCGAACAGCAGGCCGGTCACCGCCACCAGCAACATCACGACGTAGGACGCCGAGATACGGGTGTGGGCATATTGCCGAAGCAGTTCGCGGTCGAAAGCAGGGCGGGTTCCGCTGGTCGACGTTAACCTGTCACGCGCCTCGCGCACCCGCTGTGCGGCAACGCGGCGGCTACTGACCGGCACCACGACAGGGGCTTCGGCCGGAAGCTGCACGACTTCGGGCTTTTCTGCGGGTTTACTCATCAAACAACACAAATCCTGCCCGCTGCACGCGCGGGCTTTTGCATTGTCTATCTCTGCCGCCAAATCATTAAGAGCTGACTTAAAACGACAAAAAATTCACGTTAACCGGAGGTTAAATTAACCTGTTGCGCGCGGCCTCGCGGATCGGTGATCCCGGCTGCGCGAGCGGAGTGGAAGCATTGCTGCCGTAATCGCCCTTGGCTGAAGCCTGCAGGGTGTATCCGGAATTCTGCAGGACGACGTCTACACGAATGTTTGATGAAGTGATGTTCACCGCATAAGGATCTTTACGAAAAATCTCCGCGGAGTGTGAACCAGTTCACCTGCTTTCGCATGCTACCTCAGATATAAGTTCGGCTGCAAACAACTTGCTATTCGACGTCGATCGACCCGCTCCATTCTGAATGACTGCGGGAGGCATGAGTTTCACTGACAAGGCCCTGAAGAAGAACCTGGATGGCGGTTGGCCGTCCGAGGACCGCTCACAATATCGGTCAAATTCACAGGAGGTCTGCAATGTCGAACCATAAATCCAAGAAATCATCACGTCGCGGGATCAGCAGCGGAAGCGCAGACTGCGGATGTACGGCGTCCAATTCAATGCCCGGCGAGGCCGGGGAGGCGGATACCCTTCACCTCATGCCCGGCAGCGAGACTGACGGCGACAACGTATCGGCGGCTGGCATGCACGCGAACGATGACGACCATGACGGCGTCATGCCCGCAGGTCGAATGGACGCCCGCGACGACGACGCGAACGACGATATGCCCGGAGGCGGGATGGGCGGTGGCGGTTTTGGTGGTCGCGGCGGGAACGGTGGCGGTGGCGGTGGCGGAGGTGGAGAAGGCGACACGCCGCGTTCGCGAACCTGCGGAACCATGGAGGTGCACCGCCGGCTGCTGTCACTCGACCCATCCTACGCCCGAGCCCGGAATGAAATCGAAAATCAAGCCCGCCTTTTCCGGGAAGGCTTGGTCCCGACCGAGCGGCCGGGCGTTACCCGCATCCCGGTGGTCGTCCACGTGGTGTGGAACACGGCGGCGCAAAATATCTCGGACGCGCAGATCGCCAGCCAGATCGATGTGCTCAATCGCGATTTCCGTCGCACCAATCCGGACGTCAACAACACGCCTGCCGTGTTCCTGCCCTTGACGGCGGACTCAAGGATTGAGTTCTTCCTCGCCAATGTCGATCCGAACGGCGCTCCCACCAGCGGTATCACCCGCCGCCAGACAACCGTTGCTTCGTTCGGATCCAACGATGCGGTCAAGTCTCAGGCGACCGGCGGCACCAATGCATGGCCCGCGGACCGGTATCTCAACATATGGGTCTGCCAGCTCTCGGGCGGGTTGCTCGGCTACGCCCAGTTCCCCGGCGGGCCACCCGCGAACGATGGCGTGGTCATTCTTCACTCCGCATTCGGCACCGTCGGCACCGCCGCTCCGCCGTTCCATCTCGGCCGTACCACGACTCATGAGATCGGGCATTGGTTGAATTTGAACCACATCTGGGGCGATGACGGCACGGGCTGTTCGGGCACGGACAATGTGGCGGATACGCCCAATCAGGGAGGACCCAACACCGGCACGCCGACATTCCCGCGCGTCTCCTGCAGCAATGGACCTAACGGCGACATGTTCATGAACTACATGGACTATGTCGATGATCCCGCGATGTTCATGTTCAGCGCAGGGCAGGTCACCCGCATGCAGGCCTGCCTCGACGGTCCGCGGAGTTCCATCGGAACGGCCGCCGGCGGAGCGCGTTCGAGTTCGTCTCCGGTCGTGTCATGGGGTGCGAACCGGATCGACGCGTTCGTGCTGGGGAGCGACCGCGCGCTCTATCACAAGTGGTGGAACGGCTCGGCCTGGGGTCCGTCGCTCACCGGCTATGAACGCATGGGCGGGGTGTGCCTGGGTGATCCGCGGGTGGTGTCATGGGGTCCGGACCGGCTCGATGTGTTCGTGATCGGC
>JBDRNF010000209.1:0-2267 GCA_043811435.1 Pseudomonadota bacterium | reverse complement strand
CCCGGCGAACGCAGGGACGACAGCACCCCCCGATCGTCGTCCCTGCGAACGCAGGGACCCATAATCCCGGTCGCTGGTTGCGTAGCGAGGCGTCTCACGCCTGTGCCCTCTCGATAGATCACGCGGTATGGGTCCCTGCGTTCGCAGGGACGACGGTGAGCAACGCCAGCCCATGCCTCTTTCGCGCCATGTCGCATTCGGCATCGCCCGGCATGCAGGTGCGGCAGACTTCGGGCCGTATTGTGTAGATGCCGCACGCGGTCGCGATCCCGATCCTGCCGGACAGCGCGGAACAGCGATCGCCGTCGCAGCGCATGCCCGACAATCGGTCGTTGACGAATTTTTCCGGAATGAGATCGAGCGCCGCATCGTCCTCGATGGTGAAGCGGGGCCAGTTCGACGAATACGAACAGCACGCGCCGCAGGCCTGGCAGGGGCTTTCGGCGTTCGAGGCGGGATCGCTGTTCTCCATGGCCTCGTCTAGCGCGAAATGGAGGAGGCGGCCAGCCGGTTGCGATCCGTATCAGGCGTCGCTCGGCGGCTCCCAGACCAGGCTCTGCCGCCATTTCGCCCGCAGGGCGTCGCGCCGCTCCGGATATTTCTCGTCGAGGTAGACCGCGTCGACGACACGGTCGGTTCGAAAGCTGCGAAAATCCTTGCGCAACTCGCACCACGCCGCCAACAGCCGCACGGCTTCGAGATAGCCGATCGCGATCGGCCAGATGATGCGTTCGCTGTCGCGGCCGTGTTCGTCGCGATAGCACAGTGCGATCTTCTTGCCTTCGTGGATATGCGCCCGCGTCCGCGACATGTCGATGCGGTCGGGCTGCCTGTTCCAGGCCGAGCGGGCGCGGCTGGCGGGCTCGAGCACGAAGGGCCGGAGGCGTTCCGGCACGGTGTCGGCGATCTTGGCCATCAGGTCCGCGGCGGCTCTGGCCAGCGCGGGATCGGCATGGCCGACCACCCAAGATGCGCCGAGCACGGCCGCCTCGATTTCGTCGGGCGTCAGCATCAACGGCGGCATGTCGAATCCCTTCTCCAGGATGTAGCCCATGCCGGCCTCGCCGCGGATCGGCACCCGCTGTTCGATCAGGGTCGCGATGTCGCGGTAAACCGTGCGCTTCGAGGTCTCCAGCTCGGCCGCGATGGCGTCCGCCGTCAACGGTTTCCGGTTGCGCCGGAGCACCTGAATGATCTGGAACAGCCGGTCCGCGCGTCTCATGACGAATCTCTTTTCTGATGCGGCGTTCGATGCTGACAGCAGGTTGGCAGCAGGGGGTCAGTATACCGGGACAACACTGCAACAAAGAGGATTTTGTCCATGATGATTCTGTACGGTCTTGATCTCTGCACCACGATGTTGCCGCTGCTGACACCACGGTGGCAGCAGGGGGTCGATAGCTTGAAGCGACTGCTCAGGAAATCGGGAGCTTCGACATGATCACCCTCTATGGCTTTGGCGCCGGTTTCGGCCTGCCGGAAATCAGCCCGTTCGTGACCAAGACCGAGGTCCAGCTGAAGATGGCCGGGCTCGACTACCGCAAGCGAAAAGCCATGCCGCCGGCCTCTCCCAAGGGCCAGCTGCCCTATATCGACGACGACGCGGAGACCATTGCCGATTCCACCTTCATTCGCGCGCATATTGAAGGCAAATACGGCTTTGATTTTGACGCGCCGCTGAGTTTGCAGGCGCGTGCGCAGGCCTGGGCGTTCGAGCGGATGATCGAGCATCATGTCTACTGGGCGCTGGTCGGCGCGCGCTGGGTCGAGCCCGAGAATTTCGCCAGGGGGCCTGCGCACTTCTTCGATACCGTGCCGGAACACCAGCGCGAACGGATTCGCGAAGACGCGCAATTCCGTGTCGCCGAGAACTATTTGCTGAGCGGCCTCGGCCGCCACGCGCCGGACGAGGACATCGACCTTGCGGTGCGTTCGCTGTTTGCGCTGTCGGTCCAGCTCGGGGACAAGCCCTATCTGATGGGGGACGCGCCCTGCGGCACCGATGCCACCGCCTTCGGTGCGCTGGCCGGGATCCTGACCCCTTACTTCAACTCGCCCTTGCGCGAGCGGACCGAGCATTTCGGCAACCTGACGGCTTATGTCGATCGCATGATGCAGCAGTACTATCCGGACTTCGTCTGGGAGAAGCAGCGCGAGGCGGCGTGAAGTTGAGAAGGTATCTCGTCGTGCCCGCGCACACAGGGGCCCCAAAACCAAAAAGTTAGGGGGTCTGGGGACGGGGGGGCGCAACACACAAAAACAATTGA
>JBDRNF010000208.1:0-10059 GCA_043811435.1 Pseudomonadota bacterium | reverse complement strand
GCTAAAATATTATAGGTTCTTATTCCACCCAAGCAAACAATCCTCCCACAAACAATTAGAAAACAGAACCTCCCCTGTTTGATCAGCATCAGGCTCCGTTATGAGACCATTGCCGAGCCGATCGACGATCTTCGGGAAGGCATTCTATTGGAAGCGGGATTCGCCAACGTAACGCCGAACGTAGCAAAGGATATCACTTCCTGGGCGTACGATCATGCGGCCGAAAGAGTGCACGTCATCGACAACCGGGCCAAGGCTGTCGCCTGCTATGATCCGGGGTATACGTTGGTCGAGAAACTGCAAACCATCTCAACCAAATTTCGCAAGCAGCAGCAGACTGGCGAACTACCAACCGATTTCATGCGCCATTATTATGACGTGCATAGCCTCCTCAAGCAGTCCGGCGTGCAAGCCTTTGTGGGATCGGACGCGTACCGGGAGCACAAGAGGAACCACTTCCCAAAAGCCGATAATCAGAACATTACTGAAAACGAAGCCTTCCTCCTGAACGACACGAAAACGCGCGCCACCTATGAGACGACTTACGCGCGCAGTAGTGCGCTTTACTACAGGGACAGGCCCTCGTTCGCGGAAATCCTGGAACTGATCAAGGACTGGTCGGACCGCCTGTAGCTGTTGCCGATACGCATGCGTGTATGAGGTTTTGTGAACGATCTCGCGGGTCCGCGGCTTCGTACCGCCCTATCCGTCCTCACTCGATCACGATCTCGCCGACCATGCCGTGATCGGCGTGGGGTTTGCTTCAAGAGACCGCTGGACGCCGATGACGGGTTAAGGAAATGTCGCACGAATTGACGATCAGAAACGCCAGTCAGAATGACCTGCCGTCACTGCTGGCGCTTTACAAGCAGCTACACCCCGATGACGAGACCGCTTCGCCGGCCGTCGCGAGCAACATACTGACGCAATTCCTGCGCTACCCGGGAAGCGCCATTTTTCTGGGCCTTCGAGATGACGCCGTCGTCACGACGTGCACGCTGATTGTCGTTCCCAACCTGACGCGAGGCGGCACGCCCTATGGCCTCATCGAAAACGTCGTGACGGATGCGCGGCATCGCCAGCAGGGATATGGCAAGGTGATCCTGAAAGCGGCGATTTCAGCCGCGTGGGATCACGACTGCTACAAGGTCATGCTGCTGACGGGCTCGACAAATCCGGCGACGCTGAGGTTTTATCAGGAAGCAGGTTTCGAGCAGAGCAAGACCGGGTTTCAGGCCCGACGCATCCCGCCGCGTGAGGCATAGAACGCGTCGAAGGCAGCATCCCGACTACCGCCCGCTGAATTTCGCTACGCGCTTTTCCACGAATGCGTTGCGCCCTTCCAGTGCGTCCTCGCTGCGGCGTACTTCGGCCTGCACCTCGATCTCGCGCTGGAATTGGGCGGCATAGCTCGCGTGCTCGCTCTCCTCCAGCAACGCCCGCGTCGCGACCAGCGCGCGGGTCGGCCCGGCCGCGAGACGCTGCGCCAGTTGCATCGCCGCGCCCATCAATTGCCCGTCGTCGACGACCTGCCGCACCAGTCCCCATTCATGCGCGCGCTCGGCGGAGAGCGGTTCGTTCAGCAGCATCAGCTCAAGTGCGCGCTGGCGGCCGATCAGGCGCGGCAGAAGCCAGGTCGAGCCGAGATCGGGCACGAGGCCGATCCGGCTGAACACCTGGATGAAGCTCGCCGAACGCGCGGCGACGATGACGTCGCCCGCCATCGCCAGGCTGAAGCCGCCGCCGGCCGCGACGCCGTTGACCGCGACCACGACCGGAACCCGGCACTCGCGCAGCGCCCGGAACGCCGGCCAGTAGAATTTCATCACGCCGGCGACGATGTCGCTGCCGAGCGCCTCCGAGGCCTTGAGGTTCTGGCCGGAACAGAAGCCGCGGCCCTCCCCGGTCAGCACCAGCGCCCGCACGTCCGGGTCGGCGGTCATCTCGCTGATCGCGCTCGCGAGGTCCCCGAGCAGGTCCGGCGTCATGGCGTTCAGGCTGGCCGGCTCGTTGAGGGTCAACACCCCGACGGCGCCGTCCCTGGTCTGCTTCACCCCGGCCATTTTTGTCTCCCTGCCTGTTTGTCTTGATCGTTCGCAATGTGCCATTGTTGCCGCAGCACGCCAACCCGACCCGATCCCGACAAGAACAACAAGGCAACCCCGATGCACGACCAGTTCTCCAATGCCCAGCAGATCCGCAAACCCGCCGTCACCTCCAAAGGCGGCATCGTCGCCTCGCAATCGCGCAAGGCGGCCGAAGTCGGCGCCGCCGTGCTGGCGGATGGCGGCGACTGCGTCGACGCCGTGATCGCGACCACCTTCGCGCTGGGGGTGCTGGAGCCCTGGATGAGCGGCATCGGCGGCGGCGGGGCGATGGTGCTCTACCGCGCCCGCGAAAGCCGTTACGAGGTGATCGACTACGGCATGTGCGCGCCCAACAGCCTGCGGGTCGAGGACTATCCGCTGTCCGGCGCCGGGGCGGCCTCCGACATCTTCCCCTGGCCGCGGGTCAAGGACGACCGCAATTTGCATGGTCCGGGCTCGGTCGCGGTGCCCGGCGTGGTCGCGGGCATGGAGGAAGCCCATCGCCGCCACGCCAAAATGCCGTGGCAGGAACTGCTCGGCCCCAGCATCCAGCTCGCCGGCGAAGGGCTTCTGGTGGACTGGTGGACCACGCTGATGATCGCGAGTTCGGCCGCCGACCTCAGGCGTTATCCGGCCAGCGCCGCCGCCTATCTCAAGGACGGCCTGCCGCCGAACGCGCCGTGGGGAATCCAATCCAGCGTGCGGCTGCCGCAGGACCGGCTGAAGGCGACGCTGTCCTACCTCGCCGCCGAAGGCCCGCGCGATTTCTACCAGGGCGATCTCGCCCGCAGCCTCGCGTCCGATATCCAGGCCGCCGGCGGCGCCCTTGATGTCGAAGACCTCGCCGCCTTCCGCGCCCATGGCCGCGAAGCGCTGGCGATTCCCTATCGCGGCGGCAATGTCTACGCCACGCCGGAACTGACCTGCGGCCCGACGCTGGCGCACACTTTGCGGCTGCTGCAGCAGAAACTGCAGCCCGGCCGCGGCGGACCGGATGCAACGACCTACATGGAATATGCGCTGGCGCTGCAATCGGCCTACCGCGAACGCCTGCAGGACATGGGCGACGCCGACGGCCGGCGTGCGCTCGGCGCCGAGCACCTGGCGCCGGCCTGCACCACGCATTTCTCGGCGGTCGACCGCGAGGGCAACATGGCGGCGGTGACGCAGACCCTGCTGTCGACCTTCGGCTCGAAATTCGTCACGGCGCAGAGCGGCATCACCATGAACAACGGCATCATGTGGTTCGACCCGACCCCCGGCGGGCCGAATGCGCTGGCGCCCGGCAAGCGCTGCCTGACCAACTACACGCCGGTCATCGCCGAAGCCGCCGACGGCCGCAGGATCGCGCTCGGCGCTTCCGGCGGACGGCGGATCATGCCGGCGGTGACGCAGCTGCTGTCCTTCGTGATGGATTACGGCATGGACCTGGATGCAGCGATCCACACCCCGCGCATCGACGCCAGCGAGGGCGCCGTCGTGATCGGCGACGTCAGGCTGCCGCAGCCGGTGCGCGACGCCTTGCGTGCGGGCTTCGATTACGAGGAAGCGCGGGTGCAGACCTTCCCGATGAAATTCGCCTGCCCGAGCGTGGTGCTGCGCGACGGCGACACCAACTCAGGCGCGACGGAAAGCGCGCACGCGTGGGGCGACGCGGTGGCAGAGGGGTAAGGGCGCCGCTCAGCCCGATATCGCCGCGGACAGCACCAGCTCCAGTTCCTGCCTGACATCCTCGAGTGGCTGCGCGCTGCGCGCGGCCCGGCACATCGCGACCGTGCCCTCGACGGAAGCGATCACCAGCGCCGCGAGCCGCCGCGCCCGGACAGGCGTGACGCCTTCGCTTCGCAGGGCATTGACCATGATGCGCTGCCAGTCGGCAAATACGCCGTCAGCGAGATCGAGCAGATCGCGTTGCGCGGCCTCATCGGGCTTGCCGTCGCGTTCCGTCGCATCATTGACGAACTGCTCGACGGCGACCGCCAGAACCGGGCAGCCGGCCTGAAACCGGCTCTTCTCCAGCGTCTGCCGCCACAATGCGATGAAAGTACGCAGGCCCGCGATGGCGCCGCGCTCGCGCGTCAGATGTTCCAGCGGCCCGGAGACCTGTGCGCCGGCAAAGACGATCGCATCCTCGATCAGTTGCTGCTTGCCGCGCGGAAAATGATGGCTGAGCGAACCCCGCGGGGTGCCGGTATGGCGGACGACGTCCCGCAGGCTGGTGGCGTTGACGCCGCGCCGGCTCATCAGGTCGGCCGCCCCTGCCACCATCTTCGTTCTGGTATCCGATGTCATCGCAGCCTCCGGGATTTCGGCCGACATTCTAGGGTATGACGATTGACATAACCAGCGCCCTGTGGATTATGTCATCTGTCATAAAAACGAAGCACGCCCGGAAAGGTAGCCCAAAATGACCTTCATTCATGTGATGACGCCGCAAGGGCGGCTCAGCATCGATCAGCGGCGGGTATTGGCCAAGACGCTGACGGACGCGGTGCTGGTGCCGGAGGTCGGTCGTCTGGCGCCGGAGGTGCGCCGCGGCTATCAAGTTCACTTTATCGAGCGACCGCTCGACATGATCGCCCATGGCGGAGAATTGCTCTCGGACAGACCGAGCGACGTCATGGTGCTGGATGTGGTGGTGATGGACTGTTGCTGGACGCGCGACGATCGCGCCGCGGTCATCCGCAACATCTTTGCCGCGCTGACCGAAGCCTGCGGAATGAAAGCGCCTTCGCCGACCTGGTGGATCAACTTTCGCATCATCGATGAGGGTTGCTGGGGCTCGCGCGGCGGCGTGCTGTCGTTCCTCGACCTTCTCGACCAGGGCGCTTCAACCTTTCCGCCCGAGCGCGCGGCGGCGATCCGCACGTCGCTTGCCACCAAGTATGACAGATAGTGGAGGCACGACATGACGACCGAGGGCAGAATCCGAACGGAGACCCATGGCCACGTATTCAGGATCATCATCGACAATCCGGCCAAGAAGAACGCGTTCTCGCCACAGATGATGGAACAGTTGTCGGACGCACTGACCGAACTGCATGACAACGAAACGCTTTGGGCCGGCGTCATCTGTGCCGAGGGCAAGGATTTCACTGCTGGCCTCGACATGCCGAAATTCTTCGGCCCCGGCGCCGAGAAGCGTAGTTTCAAGGAAGGCAATGTCGACGTATTCGGCCTCAGCAAGCGCTGCAGGAAGCCGATTGTCACCGCGGTGCAAGGCATCGTATTCACCATCGGTATCGAGCTGATGCTGGCCGGCGATATCGTGGTTGCCAACGACGACAGCCGGTTCTGCCAGATGGAAGCCAAGCGCGGGATCGCGCCTTTGGGCGGCGCGCATTTCCGCTTCCTGTCCCGCGCCGGCTGGGGCGATGCGATGTATCATTTGTTGCTGTGCGACGAATTCGACGCGTTGCGCGCCCGCGAGATCGGCCTGGTGCAGGAGGTTGTGCCGGCCGGCCAGCAGATCGAGCGCGCGATGGAATTGGCGGAGCGCATTTGCCGCAACGCGCCGCTCGGCACTCAGGTTACCAAGGAAGCCGCGGCAAAATATATCGAAAGCGGCGAGGCCGCGGCCATTGCCTTCATCCCCGCGATCCGCGAGCGGGTCCTCAACAGCGCCGACGCACGCGAGGGCATTCAGTCCTTTATCGAGCGGCGGCCCGCCATGTTCCAGGGACGGTGACCGCATCGCACATGATGAAGATTTCCGCGAAACAAGAAGCGTTGGCCGATCTGCTCGTCGAGGCGCGCCGCGATGCCCGCCAGGTATCCTCCCTGCCCGACGATCTGGTGCCGGAGACCGTCGCGAGCGCCTATCAGGTGAACCAGACCGTGGCGGAACGGCTCGGCTGGCCACCGCTGGGCTGGAAGATCGCGGGCACGACAGACGCGGTCCGCAGCAAGCTTGGACTGGGCGGCCCGATCTATGGCCGAACGTTCCGCCGTTTCGAGTGCCAATCTCCCGCGCGCTTCAAGGCCGCCGAATTGCTCGACCCGCTGGTCGAATGCGAATTCTTCGTCACGCTGGCGCGCGATCTGCCGCCGCGGGACCAAGCCTGGACGCTGCCCGACGTGATCGACGCCATCGCCGATGTCCATGCCGGCATCGAAGTCGCGGAATGCCGCTACCGGCGGGGCGCGCTGCCGCCGCTGCCGGCGATCCTCGCCGACGGCAGCGCTTCGGGGCGTTATGTCTTTGGCGAGCGGATCGCAAACTGGCGCGACGGCCTTGCCTCGATTCGGGTCCGGCTGGAAGTCGATGGCACCCTGCGCCGGGAGGGCAGCGGCAGCGATGTGATGGGCGACCCCCTGCTTCCCCTGCTGTGGCTTGCCGAGGAGCGCCGGCACTGGGGCGACGGGCTTCGCGTCGGTGAAACCATCAGCACGGGCTCGATGACGGGGATGCTGCCGATACGCGCCGGCCAGAACGTGCGCGCGTGGTTCGTCGATGTCGGCACGGTCGAAATTGCCTTTGATGGTTGAGCCGCCACGCCGCTGCCGCATTCAATGAGCGTCACCTTGCGATGCTCTTCACCCCCCTCCTCCCACGCGCTCTTGCGCGTGGTGGGGTCGAGACGAGCGAAGCTCGCTCTCGAGGGGTCGGGGGTGGGGGGTCTATCGGCGCATTCTTCTGCCAGCGAGTTTGCTGAGGCACCCCCCAACCGACCGGCCTTCGGCCGGCCACCCTCCCCACCGCTACGCGGGAGGAGGGAGAAGAAAGCGCTCTGCGGTCTCAGTCAGACTGCTTTGGCTTCCACGCTTGCGGCCGATGACGTGACCACCGACGCCCGCGCATCCGCAAAAACAATCCCCTCATAGCCCTTCATACTAACGTCGTTGATCGCCGCGACGTATTTCGGGGTGCCGCCATTGAATACGACGTGCCGGACCTTGCCTGCCTCGTGGCCGGGCACGTTGGAATTGTAGCCGGTGAACCAGCCCTTGGCGTTACGCAGCAGCATGACCGCGTACATCTTGGCGACGTAGCCGGTCCAGCGCTCCTGCGCCGCGCGCGTGGGATCGGCCCGCGTGTAGCCGCGCGCCCACATGTGCTCCAGCAGCGCGGTGCACCAGTTGACGCCGGTCTCGATGCCGCGCGGAAAATTGGTCGACGCCGAGCCGCTCTGCGGCCCGGTCGGCATCAGCAGGTTCGGAAAGCCGTGCACCAGCATGCCGAGGAAGGTCGACGGGCCGTCCTTCCACTTCTCCGACAATTTTTCGCCGCCGACGCCGCTTATGTCGATCTGGTCGTAGGCACCGGTGATGGCGTCGAAGCCGGTGGAGTAGACGATGATATCGAACTCGTAATCGCGCGCGCTGGTGCGCAGGCCCGTCTCGGTGATCCCTTCGATCGGCGTCTCGCTGATATCGACGAGATGCACGTTGGGGCGGTTGTAGGCCTCGAAGTAATTGGTCTCCAGCGGCACCCGCTGCACGCCGAAACCGTGATCCCTCGGGATCAGTTTTTCCGCGACCGCGGGATCGTGGACGCGGCGGCGAATCCGGTCGGCGATGTAGCCGGAGAATTCGGCATTGGCCGCCGCGTCGGTGAAGATCTCGCGAAAGTTGCTCAGCCAGATGCCGAAGCCGGGCTCGTCGTAGAGCCGATCCCACAGCGCCAGCCGTTCCTCCCGCGTCACCTCGAAGAAGCCGCGGCGGTCGGGCTCGTGCACGAAGCCGCCGGGGGTGCGGCCGCAGGTGGCGAAAATCTCGTCGTAGCGCGCGCGGATGTCGGCCATCTCCTTGTCCGAGATCGGGCTGTTGTTGAGCGGCGCGCTCCAGTTCGGCCGCCGCTGGAACACCGTGAGTTCGCCGACCTTGTCGGCGATCTCGCCGATGATCTGAATGGCGGTGGCGCCGGTGCCGATGATGGCGACCTTCTTGCCGGCCAGTTCGACCGGCTGGTGTGGCCAGTGGAACGTATGGAACGAGCGGCCCTTGAAACTGTCCATTCCCGAAAGGCGCGGCAGCGTCGGCGCCGAGAGCAGCCCGACCGCCATGATGACGAAACGGCAGGTCAGTTCGCGACCGTCATCGATCCGGAGCCGCCACAAATCATGCGCCTCATCGAACTCCGCCGCCTCGACCTTGCAGTTGAACTGCATGTGCTTGCGCAGATCGAACTTGTCGGCGACGTAATTGAGATAGCGCAGATTCTCCGGCTGGCCCGAGAACCTCTCCTTCCAGTGCCACTCGTCGAGCAATTCCTTCGAGAAGGAATAGCCGTAGGTGTAGCTCTCCGAATCGAAGCGGGCTCCCGGATAGCGGTTCCAGTACCAGGTGCCGCCGAGGCCGGGGGCGGCGTCGAGCACCAGGGCATCGACGCCGAGGTCGGCGAGGCGCTTGATCTGATAGATTCCTGCCACACCCGCGCCAACGACGATGACCTCGTAGTGCGATTTGCCTCCCGCCATTATTCCCTGCTCCGGAATTTTATCCCTGGATTTCGGCGAATAATGCGCCCTGCGTATCGCTACGGCAATAGCCGCATCGCGAGGCGGCATCCGCGCCGGTTCAGGCGGCGGGAAACGACCGGACCTCGACCGATGCGCCGGCAAGGCGGCGATACAGATCGCGCCGGCGGGCAATCGGCCACCAGTCGTACAGAAAGATTTCGAGCGGGCGCCAGTTCGCGACCCAGCCCAGGATCAGGAAACTTTCCTCGACCAGGCGGCTGAGTGTCCCCTCGACGAATCCGGCTGCGAAGCGCGCGATGGCAAAGCATGCGATCAGCACGATCATCCCGATGCCGAGGGAACGGCGGCCAACCCGGAACAGCTCGGTGAGGTCGCCCTGCAACACCGTCGCGCGGTGAGCAAAATATCCGCGGATCGCCTCGGCGAGATCCTGCGCCGCCTTGTTCTGACGCTCGCTTTCCGGGAAATGGATGATAATCCTGATGGGCTGGTCGGCGCGCAATTCGCGCGCCCAACCGACGATGAATTCTTCCGCCTCGCGATCGAGGTCGCGCTCCCGAAACGGCGACGGGTCCAGGGTATGAAAGAGCTGCGCGACCTCGTCGACGCGCAGCTCGATGGCATGGTCCGTGTTTTCGATCGCCATGGTCAGTGCACCGCCATGCTGGAGCGCCCGCGCCCGATGAACTTCAGGGCTTCCAGCGATACGAGGACGACGATCCCCGCCGCCAGCGTCAAGGCGAGATCATCGAGATGCAACGGTCCGAAGCGGAACAGCGCGCTGGCGGCAGGGAAAAGCAGCGTCAGACCCAGCATGACCGGGACGACCAGCATCACCCATGCGAGCGCGGCATTCGGCCGCCGCAGCGCCGCGACCAGCGACGCGCTGAACGAGCGATTGACGAAGATCAGGCTGACAATGACCAGCACCAGTGAGAAGAACGTCAGCGCCCGCACCTCCGCCTCCGGCATGCCGCGACCGAGCGCGGTGAGGTAGACGGCGGCAACCATTGCGAAGGCGAGCGTTCCCTGCACCAGGCTCCACCCGATCAAGGTGCCCGTGAACAGCGGCTGATCGGGCGGACGCGGCGGACGGCTCATGACGTCGTCCTCTTCCGTTTCGGCCTCGAACACCAGCGAGCACACGGGATCGATGATCATCTCCAGGAACGCGATGTGGATCGGCCCGAAGATGATCGGCAGGCCGAACAGCAGCGGCAGCAGCGCCAATCCCGCGATCGGCACATGCACGGCGAAGATGAATCCCATCGCCTTGCGAAGGTTGTCGTAGATCCGGCGGCCGAGCCGCACCGCGTGCACGATCGAGCCGAAATCATCGTCGAGCAGCACGATGGCGGACGCCTCGCGCGCCACATCGGTGCCGCGGCCGCCCATCGCGATGCCGATATGCGCCGCCTTGAGCGACGGCGCGTCGTTGACGCCGTCGCCGGTCATGGCGACGATGTCGCGGTTGGCCTTGAGCGCCTCGACAATGAGCAGCTTCTGGTCGGGCATGATCCGCGCGAACACCGTCGCGGTGCGCACGCGCT
>JBDRNF010000207.1:0-3006 GCA_043811435.1 Pseudomonadota bacterium | reverse complement strand
AGATGGTGTTCGACCTCGCCTATCTGCAGACCATCGGCATGATGAAAATGGAGGAGCTGGCGGCGGTGCCCCTGTTCATCTTAATGGGCTATATCACCGAGCAGGCGGGGCTGATGGAGAGGCTGTTCCGCGCGTTTCGCGACCTGCTCGCGCCGGTGCGCGGGGCGCTTTACATCGGGGTGATCCTGACCGCGACGGTGTTCGCGATGGCCACCGGGATTGTCGGCGCGGCGGTCACGGTGCTCGGCATCATGGCCGCGCCGATCATGATCAAGGCCGGCTATGACTCGCGCATGTCTGCGGGTTCGATCGCCGCCGGCGGTACGCTCGGGATCCTGGTCCCCCCCTCAATCATGCTGATCGTCATGGGTCCGGTGCTCGGCGTGTCGGTTGCGGACCTGTACGCCGCGGCTTTCGGCCCGGGATTCCTGCTCGCGGGCATGTACATCGCCTACACCATGGTGCGCAGCTTCCTGAACCCCAAGCTCGGTCCGCCGGTGCCGCCGGACGAGCGGCCCGCGTCCTGGGCAATCGTGATCAAGGAGATGTTCTTCGGCATGGTTCCGCTCGGCATGCTGATCACCTGCACCCTGGGGTCGATCCTGATGGGGATGGCCACGCCGACCGAAGCCGCCTCCGTCGGTTGTTTCGGCGCATTGTTGCTCTCGCTCGCCTATCGCAAGTTCACTATTGCCGGGCTCAAAAACGCCTGCGTCAGCACCATGAATACCACGAGCATGGTGATGTTCCTGGCGGTGACATCGAATATTTTCGGCGCGGTGTTCTCGCGGCTGGGGACAGCCGACTGGATGACGCGATCGCTCTTGGCCCTGCCGCTGCCGCCGATGGTGCTGCTGCTGCTTGTTCTGGTGCTGATTTTCCTGCTCGGCTGGCCGTTCGAGTGGCCCGCCATCATACTGGTGTTCCTGCCGATCTTCGCCCCGGTGGTGCAGGCGCTCAATTTCGACCTGATCTGGTTCGGCGCGCTGGTGGCGGTCACGATGCAGACGGCGTTCCTGTCGCCGCCGGTCGCGATGTCGGCCTACTACCTGAAGCAGGTGGTGCCGCAATGGAGTCTGATCACCATTTACAAGGGGATGTTCGACTTCATGTGGATCCAGTCTATCTGCATCCTGATCGTATTGTTCGTCCCCAGCATCTCGTTGTGGCTCCCTACAACGTTGACCGAGCGGGCTACGATCGAACGCATGGCGCCTTCGAGTGCGGAGGACGCCGCCACCGAAAAAGCGCAGGGGGAATATACACTCGAAGAGGAATACGAAAGCGAAACGCCGAAGAATGACGCGCTCGAAGAGGAGTACCAGAGCGAAGCGCTGAAAGAGGAGGAAACGGAGGTAGAAAAAAGCACGACCAAGAAGTAGCGGTGCATGGGTTTTACACAATCGGGGTCATCCATTTTTTTAACTGAAAGGAGAAGGCAATGCGAATATCGACTTTGAAAACTCTTGCGTTTGCAACGGTGGCATCCCTGTGCCTCGGGGTCAGCGGACTGGTGTGGGCGCAGCAGCCGGCGGCCCGGGTGCTCAAAATGCAGTCGTGCTGGCCGGCGGCCTCAACGCTTCAGGAAAACTTCAAGGGACTGGCCGAGCGCGTGGACAGGCTCACCGGCGGCGCCCTGAAGATCGAGGCCATGGCGGGCGGACAGGTGGTGCCGCCGTTCGAGTTGCTGGACGCCATCAACAAGAAGGTCCTCGACGGCGGGCATGGGGTGACCTACTACTGGCAGGGCAAGAACTCGGCCGCGACGCTGTTTGCGTCCACGCCGGCCGGGCCTTTCGGCATGGACCACATGGACTTCCTCGGCTGGATGTACGAAGGCGGTGGGATGGATATGTACTGGGACTTCTACCAGAATACACTCAAGATGAACGTGGTCGCGTTCCCGAGCATGCCGTCCAGCCCGCAGGCCTTCGGCTGGTTCAAGCGGCCGATAAAGGACCTGAAGGACTTCAAGGGTCTGAAATGCCGTGAAACGGGGATCGTCGGCGATATCTTCAAACGTATGGGCATGGCCACGGTCAACATGCCGGGCGGCGAGATCGCGGCCGCGGCACAGCGCGGCGTGATCGACTGCGCCGAGTGGGTGGCCCCCGCCGAGGACATGAAGCTGGGGCTGCATCAGATATACAAGTACTACTACATGCCGGGCATGCACGAGCCGACCGTGGTCGCCGAGCTGCTCATCAACGCCGACGTGTGGAAGAGCCTGCCGGCGCAACAACAGGAGGCGATCCGCTCCGCCGTAAACGATAACTATGTGCGCTGGTGGGTAAAGTGGCAGAAGCAGAACGCCGATGCGCTGGATGAGATGCGCACCAAATACGGCACGCAGGTCATGCGCACGCCGCCCGAGATCCTGACCGCGTTCCTGAAGGCGTGGGACGAGATCGCCGCGGAGGAGTCGGCCAAGAATCCCGTGTTCAAAAAGGTCTACGATTCGCAGCGTGCATACGCGTCGAAGGTGGTGCCGGCCAAGCGCTTCATGACCCCGCCTTACTCTTTCGCCGCCAACCACTACTGGCCGCAGAAAAGGGCCAAACCGGTAAAGGCAGCGAAACCGGCTGCGCCGGCGAAGAAGAAGTAGAGCTTCCGTACAACACCTTCAACACCGGACCGGGCATTGCTGCCCGGCCCGGTGTTGCAAATTCGACAGGCACGGCGCTACAAGACTTCACTAAAGAAAAGGCCATGGTCGAAATGCACACAGGCCGCCCGCCGACGCTCGCGCAGCGCGGCATGGTTGCGTGTCCGCACGCCCTTGCATCCGAAGCGGGGTCGAAATCCTGAAAGCGGGAGGCTCGGCGGTGGATGCGGCCATCGCCGCCAGCCAGCTGCAGATCCAGCTCCAGGCCAACTTCGCCATGATTGATTTCGGGCTGAACGTGCAGCAGGCAATCGAATCGCCGCGCCGGCTCTCCGGCCGCTTCGTGCTTGGCGAATCGCGCGACCTGCTCAACATGGAGGGGCGTTACCCGGAGGGCACGT